>CAIOPG010000001.1 GCA_903860135.1 Candidatus Omnitrophota bacterium
CGGTACTATAACCCGAAGCTCGGCAGGTTCATCACCCCCGACACGATCATCCAGGATCCCTCGAACATGCAGACGTGGAACAGGTACACGTACTGCAACAACAACCCCGTCAGCCTCGTAGATCGGAGCGGGCATAGTTGGGCCTCATTCCTTTCAGGAATAGCCAGTAATGGCGCAGGGATGTATGCGGGGGCATTTGTTGTTGGTGTTTTGACCGGAGGTGCAGGATTTTCATTAATGGCGGTTATTGCGGGTGGCGCGACAGCAGGTGCTGTTTCTGGCGGGATTAATGCGGTGCTATCAGGGGGAGGCATAAAAGGGATATTGACAGGGATGGCTATGGGCGCGGCTGCAGGTGCTGTTGGCGGTGCTGTTCTTGGGTCATTGGGTAATTATGCCGCACGTGCTGGTTTTGGCACAGCATTTGCTGTTGGGTTGGGAGGCGTGGGTTTTCTGGCACAAGGCTCAATGACCGGCGACTGGGGCGGTGCGGGGTGGGGGGATTTTAAAAACTGAGCTGTGGTGATGAATTACCTTGGCGATGTTGTAAAAAGGCCAGCCGCAAACTTTCAGTCACATTCTTACCTTGAAGCCGCCATGTCGGCATGAGTGACCTGAGCGTGCCATGAGCCTCAGCCCCGCGGTTAGACCGATTCCCATAGGAACGATTACGGTAAATAACATTTGAGAGTTTCTTCGATGATTGCGTCAATATGATCCGGCATGGCGCGGGTCATACCAACGTGGCCTAATTTTTGGCCGGGCTCCCCACACTCGCTTCGCTCGCGGAGGAGGGTGTCAATCAGAGGTCCCGCTAAACATGTTCGTTGTGAAATCAGTGTTCACTGGATTTTGCTTGATTTCATTACTAATGTATACTATTATTTACATTGTGTAGCATAAGGATGTGTATTAGATACATTAGAGGTCTGGTTATGGGAAGAAAAAGATATTTGCCAATCCCCGTGCAGAAAGCCATGAGAGCGTTGGGCAAGGATATAAGTGAAGCGCGCCGCCGCCGTCGCATAACGATGGAACTTATGGCGGAACGTGCCGGTTTTTCGCGAATCACCTTAGCTAAGATTGAAAAAGGCGATCCTGGTGTATCGATGGGCGCGTATGCTTCCGCACTCTTTGTTTTGGGCATGGCAGATCATTTGGTTCAAATGGCAGATATTACCCATGATGTTGTTGGGCGGGCATTGGAAGAAGAAAGTTTGCCAAAACGAATAAGAATGCCCCGGGGAAGCAGAGGGGCGGCAGATGAGTAGTCAGTGCATTTATGTTTCAATCCAGCTTGACGATCAAACGCACCCTGTCGGGAAGCTATGGTTTCATCAGCGTGGCGCAAGGCAGGGTGCCTCTTTTGAATATGATCAGAACTGGCTCAAACAGCCTGAAAAGTTCGCACTTGATCCGGCCCTTCAATTAACTGAGGGGGCGTTTCATACAGCACCCGGTCAGGTTTTATTTGGTTCTATCGGAGATTCTGCCCCTGACCGTTGGGGTCGTATGTTGATGCTTAGAGCGGAAAGTGCCCGCGCCAGAACGGCCGGTGAAAGGGCAAGAACACTGCTTGAAGTGGATTATCTGCTGGGTGTTAATGATGAAACCCGTCAGGGCGCGCTCAGGTTTTCACTTGAGCCGGGAGGCCCGTACCTTGCCCCTAAGAATGAAGGCAGCATCCCGCCGCTGATAGATCTGCCTCGACTGTTGTCGGCAACGGAGCGTTACTTAAATGATGACGAGACTCCAGCGGATCTGAAAATTCTTTTGGCACCGGGCTCTTCTCTGGGAGGGGCGCGGCCTAAAGCGTCTGTCAGGGATAAAGATGGCTGTGTCGCCTTGGCGAAGTTCCCTAAGAAAGACGATGTGTTTAATGTTGTGATCTGGGAGGCGGTGGCGTTGACCCTGGCCAGGAAGGCCGGCATCACGACCGCAGACTGGCGCCTCGAGATCATGATGGGCAAATCCGTATTGATCCTGCGTCGGTTTGATCGCCGGCAAGGACAGCGCATTCCGTTCTTGTCGGCGATGAGCATGCTCGGTGCGAAAGATAATGACCGTCATAGTTATCTTGAGATGGCCTATGCGTTGACGCAGTATGGTGCGCGCCCCAATCAGGATATGGAGGAATTGTGGCGGCGCATTGTTTTTACGGTGTTGATTTCAAATACGGATGACCATTTAAGAAATCATGGGTTCCTCTATGAACGTTATAAAGGCTGGAGATTGTCGCCGGCTTATGATGTCAATCCGACACCCCTTGAAGAGAAAGCGCGGTTTTTATCGACATCTATTGATTTTGATGACCCGACGGCATCGGTTGATCTGGCACTTTCCGTTATTGATGATTTCAGAATTAAAAAGCCCCGAGCACGTGAGATCATTAAAAAGGTCGTCGCAGCGGTGAAAGAATGGCGGCATGTTGCGGCACAATTTGGCCTGAGTAAGAAAGAAGTGGAGCGTATGTCTTCGGCCTTTGAGCATGGATAACAGGGGTACAGGTGATGATTTTCAAGTATAATGCCGTCGACTTTGTCATGCGTGTGTAAATTGAAATATTTTATGGCAGAGCGGATCCCTGTGTCCGCCCAAATACAAACGGGAATTATTCGTATATCTTCATGCGCAATTTTATATTATTCTTCCTTTTGATTCTTGTGCCCGCCATGGCGGGGTGCGACAGGATTTATGGCGTTCTTCACCCTCCGGCGGCTGAGGAGCGCAAGCTATTGGGAACGGTCGTGTATAATGAGTACAATGCGCGTGTTGAGGAGCTTCAGAAATATTTAAAGCTTTTGGGGTACAAGATCAATCGGCCCGATGGTAAATTCGGGCAGAGCAGCCGGGATGCGGTGGCGAAGTTCCAGGAGGAAGACGGCCTGAAGGTCACGCGCCTCGTGGACAAGCAAACCTGGGAACGTATTCAGTATTATATTCAGAGCCCGCTGGTGAATAAGCATGCCATAAACGGGCTGGCCATTCAGAAGGTACTGCAAGAGGCTGGTTATGATCCCGGGCCACTCGACGGGCACCTTGGCCCGCTGGCGCAGAAAGCCTTGAAGCGGTTCCAGAAGGACAATGACCTGGAGCCTGACGGATTGATCGGCCTGGAAACATTTCGCGCGTTGTTGAATAAGGGTGCGAAGAATTGATTGTAGGGGCGGACCTATGCGTGCGCCTTAAATGCTAGGGTATATCTTGTTTTTAATCGGAGATCATGATGACCAAGGAAAAGAAACGCCTTTCGTCCGAAGATGAATTGAAAGTCTTGCGCCGTGTCGTTGATATCACGACATCCGAACTGGAGCTCGATGGTGTTTTGAATGAGATCGTCCGTACGGTCGCGGCAACGGCTGAAGCGGATTCCGTGTTTGTGTACCTTTTTGACAGCGACAAGAAGCATCTGGTCCTGCGCGCTTCCAAAATACCTCATCGCAAGGAGCTTGGCCGTATCGCGCTCAAGGTCGGCGAGGGGTTGACCGGCTGGGCCGCGCGCAATAATAAGCCTGTGATCATTACGTCCAATGCCTATGAGGATTCGCGTTTCAAAGCCTTTGACGTTCTGCCGGAAGATCGCTATGAAGCTTTCCTCGCCCTGCCAATCGTTTATAAGGATAAAGCCATCGGTGTTATTAATCTTCAGCATAAGAAGGTCCATGAGTATCAGCCCACGACGGTTGATCTCTTGGGCATGATCGCGCGTCAGGTGGGCGGTGTCATTGAACATGCCCGGCTTTATGATGAAACGCATGCCAAGGCGCTGCAATTCGATGCCTTGGTCAAGGTTAGCCAGACGATCACCTCGCAGAAGTACCTCGACGAGATCCTGAACCTGATCGTGGTTGTCACCGCTGAAATGCTCAATTCCAAGATCTGTTCTATCATGCTCCTTGACCCTAAAGGGGTCGAGCTGTCGATCAAGGCCACCCAGAGCCTGAGCGATGATTACAAGAAGAAACCCAACCTGCGCGTCGATGCCACCCTCATGGGGGCTGTTGTCAAGACCCGCCGGGCGATCGCCATCGAGGATGTCCGCCGGGAAAAAGGGTATCTGCACCGGGAGCTGGCGATCAAAGAGGGCCTCACATCCCTGCTCGCCGTGCCGATGATCGTCAGGGATAAGGTGGTCGGGGTTATCAGTGTCTACACCAAAGAGCCGCATGTTTTCTCCGTTGATGAGATTGGTGTCTTCCAGATGGTCGCCAACCAGGCCGCGGTCGCGGTGGAAAATACCAAGCTGATGGAAGAGTCGCTCAAGGCGAAAGAAGCACTGGAAACCCGCAAGCAGGTCGAGCGCGCCAAGGGCATCCTCATGAAAATGCAGAACATCTCCGAGGACGAGGCCTACCGCCTGATCCACAAAAAGAGCATGGATTCCTGCCGCTCCATGAAAGAGATCGCCGACTCCATCCTCCTCATGGCCGATTTCCAGCGCGGGGCGTGATTTTTATTTATGTGAATATTCACACTGCCTGACGTAGCAATATTGATGCATACTCGACAATGTTCATATGTAAGGATATACTTAAATCATGAAAGATTTGGCCTATATTCAAAAAATACTCCGGTCATGCAAGCCCTTGCTGGAAAAAGACTTTAAAGTTAAATCTTTAGGTGTTTTTGGTTCGTGCGTGCGAGGTGAGCAGACAAAGCGCAGTGATGTTGATATTCTGGTGGAATATAGCCAGACGCCAGGGTTGTTTGATTTCATAAGAACAGAAAACTTCCTGAGCAAGGCGCTGGGCAACCGGGTGGATCTTGTGATGAAAGGCTCTCTTAAGCCCGCTATCGGGAAGAATGTGATGCGTGAGGTTGTTTTTATATGAGTCGCGCGTATAAGGATTATTTGCAGGACATTGTAGCGTCTATCACTAAGGCAGAGTCTTTTGTCAATGGGATGACGCTTCAAGATTTTGAAAAAGATGAGAAGACGATATACGCCGTGGTTCGGGCTTTGGAAGTTATTGGTGAAGCTGTGAAAAAGGTGCCTTCAACGGTCCGGCAAAAGCATAAGAATATTCCTTGGAAAGAAATGGCTGGAATGCGTGATAAATTGATTCATGAATATTTTGGTGTGAAGCCAAATGTGGTTTGGCGTACGATCAAGCATGATTTGCCACAAGTCATGCCTCTTTTGCTGGCGATACTGGCAGGGGTTGAGTAAGAATTTGATGTTGAAAGATTTTGGATCGTATCCGGATTGATTTTTTAATTTCTCCCACCTGTTTTGGCAATATAAAATAATATATGTTATCTTTTACATTAATGGTGGCCGGCGTTAATTCTAACGGGATATAGGATTGATGATGGGACGGTTTATGCGGAGATTTCTAGCAAGCCTGCTGATACTGGTATTTCTGGTATCAGACGTGCGTGTCTATGCGCAGGGTGTGATGCCGTTGCCGGCTCCCGGCACACGCTTGGCCTTAAGTCCGGCATTTGCACCGTCTTTGCTAAAAGGGATCAAGGTTTATCGTCATGATCCGTTTCGATTTGATTTTATTCTTGATAAAGGCGATGGCAGGGCAACGGATGAACAGGTTAAGACCGATTCCACGCGCCTGATCAAATATTTTCTCGCCTCGCTCACGGTTCCCGAGAAAGACCTGTGGGTTAATTTAAGCCCGTATGAAAGAGACCGCATTGTGCCCGAAGCCTTTGGCCAGACGGAGATGGGCCGCGACCTTCTGGCGCAGGATTACATCCTCAAGCAGATCACCGCATCCGTCATTTATCCCGACGATAAAGTTGGCCAAGAATTCTGGGCTAAAGTCTACGCCGAAGCCTTGAAGCGCTACGGCACCACCGATATCCCCGTCGATACCTTTAACAAAGTCTGGATCACCCCCGCAAAAGCTACTGTCTATGAAAACAAAGACGCCGCCTTCGTGGTCGAGAGCCAATTGAAAGTCATGCTCGAATCCGATTATCTGGCGATGGAAAAGAATATGCCCGAAGCCTCATGTGTAATCGAAACAGCGTCACTCGCCCCCGCCACAGCGTGGGGAGGGCATGGGAGGGGGGAGGATATCGCCAAACAAGTCCTTCGTGACGTTATCATCCCCATCCTGGAAAAAGAAGTCAACGCAGGCCAAAACTTCGCCACCCTGCGCCAGGTCTACAATTCCCTCATCCTAGCAACATGGTACAAACGCAAGATCAAAGCTAGCATCATGGGGCAGGCGTATGTTGACAAAGAAAAGACGGGCGGGATTGATATTGTTGACAAGAATGAAAAAGAAAAGATCTGGGCACAGTACGTCGAGGCGTTTAAGAAAGGTGCGTTTAATCTTATCAAAGATGAAAAAGAAACTAGTGTGATGCATCTTAAATAAGTTTACTTATTCCTTTATTTGTAAAAGGGTTCTATTATAATGTTCATTGATGAGAAAAGCGGAACCCATTCAATTGTCTTCCGAAGAGCGCGCGACACTCAACGCTTGGGCGAGTGGACGAAAATTTCCGCTACGAATGATCCAACGCGCTCAAATTATCTGTCTGGCTGCCGACGGCATCTTGAGTCAGGACATCGCACAAAGGCTCCAAACTTCA
>CAIOPG010000002.1 GCA_903860135.1 Candidatus Omnitrophota bacterium
CCCGAACGATGCAAACGGGCGTAATAGGCGTTGAGGGCCAGGAGTTCCTCATGGGTTCCCTGCTCCACGATCCTGCCCTGGTCAAGGACGACAATGTAATCCATCTGCTCGACAGTGGACAGGCGGTGCGCGATGACAAGGAGGGTGCGGCCATGCGATACCTGGTGAATGGCCTCCTGCAAGACCGCTTCGCTGTGCGAATCAAGGCTGGCGGTGGCCTCATCGAGGATCAGGATGCGGGGATCAAAGACCATGGCGCGGGCAAAGGATAACAGCTGGCGTTCGCCGGCCGACAAAGTCCGGCCGCGCTCGGAGATCACGGTGTCATACCCCTGCGGCAGGCGCAGGATAAACGGCTCGGCCCCGACAAGGCGGCTGGCCGCCCGGACCTGATCCGCTGTTATTTCCGGCCTGAAGAAACGGATATTGTCGCCGATCGTGCCGGAAAAAAGCATCACATCCTGCTGAACGATCCCGACGGCCTGGCGCAAGGCCGCCAGCGGCCATTCCCGCACATCTTTCCCGTCGATCACAACCGCGCCCTCGGCGGTATCATAGAATCTGGCCAGCAGATGCATCAAGGACGTCTTGCCAGCCCCCGAAGCTCCTACAAAACCAACCCGCGCCCCGGGTTGAATGTCCAGCCCCACTTCTGTCAGGACCGGATGACCGGGCCTGTAAGACAATGACACCCGGTCAAACACCACGCGCCCCATTACCGTCGGAGCAATAGCCCCGGGCGGCTCAATGATCGACGGCTTTTCATCAAAAGTCCGCGCGATACGATCGGTCGCCACGATCATCGACTGCAGGGCATTCATCTGCTGGGTGATGGTGGCAATCGGCTGAAAAAACCGGCGGATATAGCCTATAAAAGCATAAAGCACCCCGAAGGAGAATGCCCCCTCAATAACCCCGCGCCCGCCGAACCAGACCAAGGCCGTTACCCCAAGGTCACTGGAAAATTCCGTGACCAGGAAAAATAACAAGTTGATACGGTTCTCCCTGATATTCGCCTTGAGCAGGGCCTTGTTGCGGGTGTCGAATTCATGCGCCTGCTTGTCTTCCTGATGAAAGATCTGGATGATCGCCATGCCGTTAAGGTTCTCGGCGAGAAACGCGATCCCGCGTGATAACAGCGTCCGCATTTCATTGTTGATCTGACGCAGGGCTTTCTGGAAGAAGATTGAAATGATGATGATCACCGGAATACACAAGGAAAAGAAGAAGGCCGCCTTCGCGTTAAGGCTGTACATGAAAACGAGGATCAGGACCAGCGCCAACGCCCCGCGCAAGGTGCTCGATAAAAACTGAGTGAAAAAATTATTGAGCGCCTCGGTATCATTGACAATGTTGGTGATGATGCTTCCCGAGGAATGCTGGTCAAAATATTTCAATGACAGCCCCTGGATGTGCCGGAAAAGGTCCATCCGTATGGCCCGGACAACAGCCTGCCCGGTCTTCTGCAGGGCAATATCCTGATAGTAGGAAAAGGCAAATGAAAGGATCACCAGCCCAAGATACCCCGCCGCCATCCAAATGACCGCCTGGATATTGGGATGCGCGACAACAATAAAACGGTCAATGGCTTCCTTGATAAGGTAAGGCTGGGCCAGTTCAATGGTTACAACAATGATCACAAACAATAATGACACCGCCACGCGCCACCGGTAAAGCCGAAGGTACGGTAAGAAAATATGGAGCGAACTCTTGTGCCGGGGTTGTTGCCGCATGCTGATACCTGATCACTGCTCGACGGCAATGATCCCCTTCTCAATATAAATCGGCAGGACCTTGGCTCTCAGTCGCGCAAAACTCTGCCAGAAGATCAATGTTGTCACCAAAGCCAGGCTGCCGCCGATCAAAAACGTGAGTGGCAACCCCAGTGTGCCCGAAGACGCCCCTGCGATCACGCTCCCGACGGGGCCCGCCCCGATCAAAACCGTGCCATACAGGCTCATGATCCTGCCCCTTTTATCTTCCTCAACGATCGCCTGAAGGATCGAATTCGTTGAAGCCACCTGCATCATGGTCACAAAGCCGACAAGGAAGGACACCCCGGCGGCCAGACGGACATCATGCACATAGCCAAAAGCCATGATAAGAAACCCCAGCCCCGGCAGTGCCACCCCGATATGCCGCCAAAGCCCGCGGATACTCTGTCGCCCTGCCAGGTACAAAGCCGCGCCTACAGCACCGATACCAGCGGCCCCAATGATAAGACCGAAAGCTTCCGGCCCGGTGTGGTATTGCTCTTTCACAAAGACCGGCATCAGCGTCTGAAACGCCCCCTGCAACAGGCTCATGATACCCAGCATCAACAGGAGCGCCCGGATCGGCGAAAACCTGGTGGCATAACGGAAGCCTTCCCCGAGTTCTCCAAGAAAACTGCCGTTCCCGCCGGGTTTGGCCTGCCCGCGAGGCAACTTGAGGGACAATAGGACCATAACGATCGGGATAAAACTGAAGGCATTCAAGGTAAAACACCAGCCTTCCCCCACGAGCGCGATCAGGATACCCGCCAGTGCCGGCCCCAATAGCTTTGAAATGTTCATCGCTGATGCATTGAGCGCAATGGCATTGCTCAGATCGTTCTTGTCATCGATCAATTCCTTGATGAACGCTTGACGGATCGGCAGTTCAAAGGCATTGACGATCCCCAGGAAGAGGCCGAGGCCCATCAGGGTCGCCGTGTTCACCTTTCCCGTCAGGACAACCGCCGCCAGAAGGCACGCCTGGATCATCAGGCATGCCTGCGCCCAGAAAAGCAACCAGCGCCGGTCATAACGATCGGAAAGAACCCCGGCAAACGGCGACAGGACGATCGACGGAGCCTGCGAAGCAAAGGCCACGGCGCCCAGGAGCAATGGCGAATGGGTCAAACGATACACCAGCCAACCCATGGCCACCGCCTGCATCCAGGTCCCGATCGACGAAAATCCCCAGGCAAAATAATACCGCCGGTAATTGACATTTTTGAGCGCCCGGAACATCAATTCACGATGCGCATTGGACTGGTTTAATATCTCGCGGATAGGCATACGCTATGGCTCTTCTTCCACGCCGGCTGACTGCGCGGCTTCAACTTCCTGCTCAACCATAAGAATATTCCCCTGCGTCCCGGTCATCGCCGAAGGCGACGGTGCTGGCACGGTGGTATCGCCGGATTGTTTCTGCCACAAACGGGCGTAAAGCCCCCGCGCCTCTACCAGCGCCTCATGTGTGCCGCGCTCCACAATACGCCCTTCTTCGAGCATCAGGATCTCATCCGCATGCCGGACAGCGCTTAAACGATGCGCGATCACGATCGTTGTTTTGCGGTTGAGCCCTGTGGCCATGTCCTGCAAATTCTTCACAATGATGCGTTCGGTCTTTGTGTCCACCGCGCTCAAGCTGTCGTCGAGTATCTGCAACGGCGCATCCTTGTAGATCATCCGTGCGATGGCAACCCGCTGTTTCTGCCCGCCCGAAAGGCGCACCCCCTGTTCGCCGATCTCCGTACGGTAACCTTCAGGGAAATGCCGGATATTCTCATCCACGGATGCCACACGCGCCGCCAATTCTGCCCGACCAAGATCAGGCTGAACATCCGAAAAACCGATATTGTTCAAGACCGACGCTGAAAATAAGAAACCATCTTGCGGGACATAAGCGATCCCCTGACGCAGGCGCAATAAAGGATACCGCAGAATATCCTCATCGTCGATAAACAGCATCCCCGGAGCTGGGTCATACAATCTCAGCAATAGATTAGCCAGCGTCGTCTTGCCACTGCCCATGGAGCCGATAATGCCGAGCGTCCGGCCTTGCTGAAGATCAAACGAAATATCCGTCAGCACATCCCGATCAGTACCCGGATAACGGAACGTCAGGTTATCGGCCCTGATATGCCCCCGCACAGGACGATCGCATAAAACTCCCGCCCGGTCCTGTACCGCCGGAACGACGTTCAACAAGGCCGCAAGCCGGTCCAGTGATGCCGCGGCACGCTGGCCCATATTAAACACCTGCCCGAGATGTTCCAGGGGCATTTTCAACATCATCAGATACAACGTGAAGGCGATCAAATCGCCCAGTGAAATGGCCCCGGAGATCGTCAGTGATCCGCCATACCCCATGACAATAACAAACCCCAGCGATGCCATGAGCGGGATCAGGGCACTGAAAAGCGCTGACAAGCGCACAAACTTAATCTTCTCGTCAACAATCACGTCGACTTTCCGTGCGAACTGATCCAGGGATACAGCTTCATTGCCAAAAGCCTTGACCGCCCGGATCCCGCCGATAACTTCCTCGACCGTCTGGGCCATCCGGCCAAGGGCCTCCTGGGAACGCGTCGACTGGTGCTTGATCCGGGGCCCCATGATACGGACGATCACCGGGATCATGATCAGCGGGCCCAATCCGGCCACAGTCAGGCGCCAATCCATATGCACCGCCATCATGAAAGCTGCCGCCCCCAGCAGTGACACCCCCGCGATCGACACATTCAACCCCATGGTCATCAGTTCGCGGACCGCTTCGACGTCGCTCAAAGCATGCGACAGAAGATCGCCAATGCTGTGCCGGTGATAATAGCCGGGGGGCATTGCCTCCCATTTCACAAAAAGATCACGCCGGAGTTTATAAGCCAACAGGCGCCCATGAGAATGGATCAACGTGCGGCCCAGCCAGCCCGCCACCACACGGATCAACCCGATCCCGATGATCCACCCCGCACCTACCGCCACATCCCCGGCACCGATAGCACCGCGCTGTAACCTATCGGTCATCAGCCCGATCAAACGGGGGATCCACACATTCAGGAGGCTGGACCCGATCAAAAGCGCTGCCCCCATGCTGTAGATCACAGCATATCCTTTGACATGCGCCCCGATGATACGCCAACCCGACATACGCTCGACCTTTCGGGAGGGTCACAGCCCTCCCCTGCACACCATTATACTTCCACCTCATGATTAAACAAACGCGCGAGATCTGTATCCGGATGAATGCCGCAACGCTTGAAGTCATTGCAGTCAACCCCCAGGTGATACTGCCGGCGAATATCGTGCAACCCCTTTGTCAACCGGATAACATACTCCAGCGACGGGTGTTTCTGCTTCTGGGCATAGAACAATGATCCCTGCGCCAGGCGCAGGATGTTAGCCGACGTCGTCACGCCATGCCGGGCAAAGAATGCAGCACCTTCAAAGTTCGACCTCAACGCCGCTTCTTCATCTTTAAATCCGTGTGGCTGTGACAATTCCGCCCCGCACACAAACTGCGAACACACATTGCCTCGCCCGAACACCTCCACTCCCGCGATCGCATTGTTGACCCAATAATCCCAGCCAAAGAATTTCGCTTTCCCGGGGCAAATGATATTGAACAACTGCTTGTCCCAGACTTCCAGGTGCGGCTCTATGGCCGTCACCCCGGCGTCACGGTAACGCAGGAGCTGGTCTTGAGGCACCGCGCTTGAAATGAGGCGCAGCGGGAACGGACGCTTCCCGAATACCCGCTGGAGCGTCCGGGACACCTTGATGATCTCCTCGACCTCGCGATCATACGGGCGCTCACCCTGAGGATCCGAACCCACAATGAAGGCAAAGCTTGTCCAGCGGCCTTGTTCCTTGAGGGCCTCGTTCACCGTCTCATAAATATCCTGCAATGACGCTTCGGTATGCGTCTCGTTCTTGGTGGTGAAATTCTGCACAGAGCCGCAATACTGGCAAGCCAGTTTGTGTTTCCAGAAATAGCAATAATTATACACGTTAATGCCTAAAACATTACTGCTCCCGCGCACCACCTTGTTCATCGGAATGCCCCGGCTTGTTGTTTTGCCATAAAACTGCGGCACCGGCGTGAAAAAAACAGGTTCAACCTTCTTTTCACCATCCAAAAGCCAGGCTTTGCCGTCGACAATATCCAGGGTGTACGGATTACCGATGCGCTGAAGATGGTATTTCTTGACGGAGATAGAATCTTCCAGCCCGCGGACGATCGACCCGTCGCGAAACTGCGCCCCTCCAAAAACAAGCTCACCTTCACCTTTGTCATCTTCTTTTGCTTCCGGTGCCCTGAAAATAGCCCCGTCTTGCTCGGCCTGTGCCACCGCCGCCGCCGTAACCTGCACCCCGCGGTACGCCGTGTCGAGCTTGATGATCGTGATCCGGGGATAATCAGGATACTTTACTATAAGTTCCTTAACACTCAAATCATTTCCTGCCTGACCCATATAACCTCCCTTTTTCTCAAGTAAAAACTATTAAGCCGCAACCAGTTCTCTGTCCAGGTGACGGAAGAACGGATGCTTCGTATCTTCCTCAGCCCTTCGCACCGACGGAGTTTCATCCTTGACCGACTCCGGACGAATATACCACAGGCCCGAAAGCTCGGAATCAGGGCCTTTCCTGGCACGCAATTTCCGGTAATACTCCCGGAACAGATTGCTCACAAAGTCATACCGCTCCACCTTGCCCTTGATCTGATATGACGTGCCATCCCTACCTTTAACAGTGATCGCCACATGCTTGTCAAACCACAGGGAATGGATCAGGTTTGAATTGGTGTGCGACGACTCAATGACCTCGGCGTAAACGATCGTGCCGTCATCGAGAAGATCGATCTTGTGGTTCTTGAACACCACATGCGGATGCCCCTTATCGTCGACCGTCGCCAACACCTTGAATACATCCGGATCTTTTAACAATGCTTTTACCTCAGGTGATAAGACACTCATACAACCTCTTTTCCTTTATTGCGTTCATTTAACATTAATATTCCCGTCAACATCATGCGGCGGCCAGAAGTCTTCAAGCCCCTGCGCCTTGAGCGCCGCGTTCAGGTAACTCCGGTCGACCCACTCATCCACGTCGAATTCCTTGCGGATAAACCCTCTTTCCTTGGCGAAGGCCACCGCATTTTTGTAGTGCTGGACCGCGAACGGATCCAGCAGAGGATCGATAATCTCCTTAACCTCACGGCCCTCAAGGTCTTCCTTGTAAAATGCCAGCGGTGTGCCCGTCATGGCCATGAGCCTCAGCACCTCTTGTCGATTCTCAGGCAAAGATGCCCAGTACGCTGTCTGCACATACACATTCATGATCCGCTGAATGATCTCCGGGTGTTCTTTGGAAAAACGGTCCAGGACAACCACCTGGCCAAACGCCTTCCAATCGTCGGGCACGCCTTTATCACCGGTACTCCAGATGAGCCTCGCAAGCCCCTGATTGCGCAGCTTGAGCAAGTTGGTACTGCCGAATAAAGCATCGATCTCTCCTCCCGATAACGCATTATCACCGTCCTGGCCGGAAAGATTGATCAGCCTGAAATCTTTCTCCTGCAACCCCTGTGATTTGATCAGATTATTAAAAACAAGCTGTGAGGTTGTCCCTTTGGAAATCCCGATCTTTTTCCCGCGAAGGTCGGCAATGCTTTTAGCATTCGAATCTTTGGGAACAGCAATATACGCCGACGTCCTTTTGTAACTTGTCGAGATCAAATGGTGCCGTACCCCGCCAGCCCGTGAAATGATCGCCGGAAAATCCCCATAAGCCCCTATATCCAGCAGGCCATTGGCAAAGGCCTCATTGATCGCCGGGCCAGCCCCCTTGAACACCGTCCAGTTGATCTTGATCCCGTCAGGCTCGAATTCCTTTTCCAAAGCCCCTTTGGCCAGAACAAGCCCGACCAGATAAATAGAGAACGGCTTGCCGTAACCACCGCCCGAGCAACCGAAGCGGATCTCTTTAAGCTTCTGGGGTTCTGCCGATGCCGTTGTGGCCCCGACGGCACTCACAATAAATACTCCTGCCAACACCATGCTCCATAACCTTTTCATATATACATCTCCTTGTTATTACTGATTAAAAACCATACTGAAACTGCACTAAATATTCGTCATACGCCGCCCCTGCTACCACGCCCTTGTTCTGATTCGTCACATGATTCACATTCAGCTGAAGCTTGGTGGTTTCGGCGAAAAATATATTCAGCCCCAGCGTCCGGGTGCCGATCTGGTCATGGCTGACCGTTTTGTTCGGATCCCACTTCTCATAACGGATGAACGGCTGATAGGTCTTCGGATACCAGTCATCAAAGCGTTCCTGATCCTTGTTCTTCAGGAACTGCTGGCCGAAGTTATAATATCCCGTGAAAATATACCCGTCACTGCGCGTCTGGCGTTCCACGGCGTTGGCTGGCGTCGTCCCTGTCAAGGTGGGATCAATGCCCTGGGCATATTCAGCGGTAAGGCCGACGGGCATGCGGTTGTACGCCACATCATACCCCCACCTGTTCCTGTTCAACCGGCGCGTAAGATTGGTGCTTGTCGATGATGTCACCGACTTCGGTCCGCTCCAACCGGAAACGCCTGCCGACAAACCTCTAAAAATGGAATTGTAATCCACCGGCGCGTTCAACCCCACACGCCCGACAAGATCCTTGGACGCATTGTCATCCACCCCGTTACCGCTGGCCACACCCTTGCCGTTAACAACACCAAAAGCATATTCAACGAGTGGCGCGCGGTAATTGAACGCATAATCTGTCGTCGGCAAAAGATCACCGCGAAAAATGATACCGACGTCACGCGTCCCCAAAGCCAGGTTCGTATCCGTGAGGGCTGTGTTGATCGTTGGCTTGTATTCATCGCCCGTCTGCGGGTCACGCCCGAAAGGCTTTTTCTGCTGCCCCACCGCCACCGCTAATAATGGTGTCGATATATCCTTGGTCGCCAGAAAATTATACGTCAGGTAACCGTCGGTCAATAATGGCGCCGCACCATTGGCACTGCTCAACCCGAAAGCATAATCCAGGTTCTTGCCTTCCTGGTTATCTTTATACAGATTGCCTTTAAACGTCAACCCCACCGATGGCACGCTGAAGCCGTTGCTCGTCGTAGCCGTTGCGCTGCGCGATACAGTGGCGCGCGTTGTTACGGTGCCACCGAGCGTGAGCGAACGTTTGGTCTGGGCGGTCTTCTTGTCCAAGGTCCTCTGCCACTGATCGCGCAGGGTGTCAAGGTCGTTCCTGACACCATCAAGGTCGTTCTGTGTGGCCACCTCCGCCGCAGGTTCCTGTGCCGTAACAGAAAATTTACCCTGCGCGGTCTTCACCGTCTTTAATTCATCCTTCAAGAACTTAACCTCATCGCGCAATGCCTGCAGTTCTCCTTTTAGATCTGCCAGGTCATCGGCAAATGCCGGATCAAATGAATTGGCCAGAAAAATAACGGCCAATAATGCCACGGCGATACGTTTCAACTTCTTCATAAGAATCCCTCCCTTATCCTCTATTAATTTGCGTCTTCTCTATCTATGTCCTGAACTGTTCCCGCCCAACCTTCACGGCAGCGCTGCTTTGTGCTGTGACGCCCAGTTCTTAAAAAAAGAAAAAGGCTAAAAAAACATCCGGGTCGTCCCGAATATATCTTTAGCCTTCCAGTTGACTGGTAAAACTAACGCAACTATTTTTGCTACATCATCCCAGGAGGTTGTCCCCCTTGGCCCAATTTTCCGCGCTATACTCCTCGATCACCAACTGCGTCTTATCCTTGGCCTTGCCCACCACCTTTAACAAGGTATCCGAGAATTCCCTGGCAATGATTTGCTTCTGTTCGCGGGTCAATTTCCCAACAAGCTTCAAGTTAATGAACGGCATAGTTTTCCTTTCCTAAAATAAAAAACCCACTCTATCAGCTCAACCAGCGATAAGTAGTGGGTTGTCCCGTCTACGCATCAAATCCAATATCACGACCATCTCTACTGAGATGGTAGAAATATACCACACGCAACAAAGTTGTCAAGAATATTTTTTACACCCGACGACGCTGAAACTATTTATTAATGAAAACATCCTCTGCTCACCCTTTCACCGGAAAAATCTTCAGGTATTCTCCGGCAGGAGTAACGGATAATATACGCGGGGCTTTTCGACATGTTTAGCGCAAATACTGCGTTCCCTTGATCATTATTGCGGAAATTCCGAATTTATGATATTCTTCATGGAAGAAAAGGAGATCGTTATGACGATTACATTGACAGGAAAAAATCAGATCACTATCCCTGGAAAATTTGTAAAACACCTCGGACTATCGAGAGGATCACTGTTTGACATCCGGCTCAACGGCAACCGGCTGGAACTTGTCCCCATGGAAACCATCGAAAAGACATTCACCGATGAAGAATACCTGAAACTTGAAAACATTTTTCAGAAAGAAAAAAATACCGCCAAAAAGATAACATGCGAAAATATCGAAAGGCTCTAACCCATGCCTTACGAACTTCTTTTGTTATCATCTTTCGAACGTGCTATCAAACGGCTTGATCCTAATGAAAAAGCAACGATCAAATTGGCCTTACAAGCACTTTTGATCTATTTCTCGTCCAATAACAATCTTGAAGAAGCCCAAAGAATAGCACCCAGGTTTTTCTTTAAACAACTGCGCAAGCCATTCTATGAAACTGGTATCGAAGGCAGACTCCGCATTGTGCTCCGTAAAGACGACCTGTCATTCTTTGCGATCCTCGCCGGCAATCACGATGATGTCCAACGACTCCTGATGCGAAGCTAAAAACACCCTGTCAACAACGACCTTTCACAACCCCCGGCTCCGGCGCAGTTCGTCGTCGGGAACGATCAGGACATTGGGCTTGCCTGAAATAGGGTTTTTGTTCACCACCACGATCGTTTTATAAACTTCTTCGATAACCTGGTAATTGATGACTTCTTCGGGGGTTCCCGCTGTAAAAATACGCCCGCTTGACATCAGCGCCATGCGGCTGCAATATTCACTGGCCAGATTAAGGTCGTGCAAGACCATGACCACCGTCAAATTCATTTCTCTGACAAGCTTCCTTAAAAGATCCATGATCACCACTTGGTGCGTGATATCGAGGTGCGCTGTTGGTTCATCGAGCAACAAGAGGCGCGGTTCCTGGGCGAGTGCGCGGGCGATCCCGGCCAGCTGACGTTCGCCGCCGCTCAGCTGATTCATCGGCTTGTCGCGCAAACGCAGTGAATCCGTCAACGCCATGCTCTTTAAGGCCACCGCGCTATCCTGCGCTGACTCCACAAACTGCATATCTTTAAAATACGGCAACCGGCCTAAAAGGACGAACTCCTCGACCGTCAGATCAACCACCGGAAGGACCTGTGCCACCACCGTGACCTGACGCGCCAGATCACGCCCGGGGATAGCCGCAAGCCTCTGCCCGTCAAGGATGATCTCCCCAGCCATAGGCCTGATCGCCCGTGACACGGCGCGCAGCAACGTGGTCTTGCCTGAACCATTAGGACCGATAAGCCCGAAGAATTCACCGCGCTGAACATCAAGATCAACGCCGGAAATAATGGTTTTCTTCCCATAACCACAGGCAAGCCCGGTGACCTTAAGCATGTTCAGCGCCTCCTTTTTTAGCAAGCGCATAAATAAAAATACTCCCGCCCACGATCCCGGTGATCACACCGACAGGCAGTTCCAGCGGCGCGATGACGACGCGTGCCAGGGTATCGCTGGCAACCAGAAAGATCGCCCCTCCCAAGAAAGACGCCCCCAGCAATATCCGGTGATCCGTGCCGACGAGCCGCCGCATCACATGCGGCACCACAAGTCCCACGAACCCGATCATCCCGGCCATGGACACGCAAATCCCGGTCAGGATAGCGCAAAATATAAAAAGGATCTTTTTCACCTGTTCAACAGGGATCCCCAAATGGCGCGCCTCTTCTTCGCCGAGCGCGAGCGCATTCAGCGGCAGGCAGAACGCATAGCCCGTCGCCAATGCCGCAAAGGCAAGGCCAAGCATGAAGTTAATAAATGAAATATCCGCCCCGCCCAATGACCCCATCATCCAGAACACAATGCCGTGCAGGCTTTCACTGCTGGCGATCGACATCAGCAGCATGACCAAGGACGATGCGATAAAACTGATCATGACCCCATTCAACAAAAGCCCCTGCAGTTTGACAGGCCCGGTCCTAAGACTCGAGAAATAAAGGAACACGATGACCGCCCCTGCGCCGAGCAACCCCGACACCGGCAAGGTATATGCCCCAACAGCGGAAATGCCCAGGGCAATATTGGCCGCCACCCCCAGCGCCGCCCCGCCGGAAATACCCAGCGTATATGGCTCAACCAGGGGATTACGGAAAAGTCCCTGCAGGATCACCCCTGCCAGGCTCAGACAACCGCCAATGGCAAGTCCCATCAGAATACGCGGCAGGCGGATATCACAAATGATGCTGTGCTCCACCGGGCTCCCACCCTGGAGCAGGATACCGATCACTTTCCCCGCCGGAATACCCGAAGCTCCAACGGACAATGACCACACGATCACCCCCGCCAAAAGCACGATCAAAAAGCCAAGCCAGGATGCCCAGTGTGTGTATTTCATGATTTAATCTCCGGATGTACATACCCCATGATCACCTTGAGCGTCTCCACAAAACTTACCGGCGTGGGACTGCACAGCAAATACTCATCCAGGATATTGATCCTCTTTTCCGTCACGACCTTAAGCGAGCTGAACCGTTCCCAGTTCACCTTCTCGCGCGCCCCGTCAAAACCCATGCTCGAGATCAGGATCACATCCGGAGCTTGCTTAAGCACCATCTCACGGGAATACTGCACATAGCCCTCTTCCGTCACAATATTCGCCCCACCCGCCATCGTAATAAGGTCGTTCACAAAAGCCCCCTGGCCGATCGTAACCAGCGGATTCACCCCCACCTGCACAAACACACTCACCTTCTTCACCGCCTTCAGGCTCGATGTTAAAGCAACAACCTTTTGCCGGGAAGCCGCGATGATCGCTTCCGCCTCTTTGTCCCTGCCAAGGATCTGCGCCACCATTTTGAACACTTCACACACCCCGTTAAAATCCCGGGCATTGGGCACATCCACCACCTTGATCCCAAGGCTCCGCAATTTCTCTTTAGCCCGGGGATCCGTCAACACCGTCGACAGGACAAGATCCGGCTTTAACGCCACGACCTTTTCAATATTGATATCCTGGATACTGCCAACGCGCTCTTTCAACTTCGCCGCTTCCGGCCGCGTGCAATACGTCGTCACCCCCACCAGCCGGTCTTCCCCGCCAAGCAGATAAATTTCCTCCGTCAACACCGGCCCCAAAGAAATGATCCTCTCCGCCAATTTCTCCTGCGCCTGCGTAAGCGGGTAAAAGAATAATGAAAAAATTAAAACCAACGTCCAATTAAGCTTCATTGAAAATAATCGTTTCTACTTTTAAGGATTGATCTGAACTTTAGTACCAATTGGCAATATGCCGTACAATTCTTCTACATCCTGATTATCCAATGCCACGCATCCCCATGTCCAATCTTTGCGTGAATCTTTGCGTGAACCTTTTCCATGAATTCATATCAAAATCCTTTTTTATGCACATTCTTCATAAAACTTTTGACACTATCTTGCCAATCATGATTAGCCCTTTTTACCCAAAAGGCTAAACTTCACTGACAACATCAAATCCTTTGAAGCTTCCGGTAATCGCCAGGCCGATAAGCTCGCCGCGGCACAAGCCCTGAGTCTTGATCTTGCGGGCAGTTTCATTCAATGTTGACCCTGAACCGACAGCATCATCGATCAAGAGGATGTTGTTATACACCTGCTTCTCGTTAACAATGATGGACGCTGCCGCATTCTCGATGCGATCATTCAGTTTATTCAATGTTTTCTGGGGAACAATAACCGGCGTCTTCACTTTCACAAATGAAATCTGTGGCTGACTGAGCCCCAGCCGGTGGTCGAGCTCCTTCATTAACTGCACTTCCCGCTTCACTGTCGGCGGAATAAAGCCAACAGCGTTGATATTGTACTCTTCGAGCAGGCGCTCTACCGAAGGCTTGATGGTATCTACCAGATCAAATATCTGGCGCCTGTCCTGCGACTGCTTGGCATAAAGGAGCCATTGGCCAAGCTTCGTCTTCCCGAACCGTTCAATCGCATAGAAATCCAGATAAAAAAGATGATCCAAATAAACCTTGTTGAAGGTCGCCCTGAATTTTCGCATCCCGTCAATTAAACCGTCTTTCTTAAACGCCTCATATTTCTTGAGCGTAACGCTATACTCAGCCGCCGTCTTTAGCACATCCAGCGACTGCTTCTCACACCAATAACGAAACGCAGGAACCCCGCTCAAGGGATTCCCCGTCGGTGTAATAAGATAGAAATTATCCTCGATCTTTTTCTGAATGGCAGAAGGAATTTCTACGCCCAAAGCCACGGCTTGCCTGTCGTCGATGGAATAAAACACCTTCGGCGGCTTTCCAATCTTCTTCAGTTTGTTTTGAAGGATGAGCCGAGCCAACTGTCGAAAGACAGCCTGCGGAGAAAGGCCAAGATAACCGCTCAACGCATGAGCCGTTACATTTCCTTTTTGCTGAACATACGCTACGATCTTATTAGCCGTATCTGTTTTCATCGTCAATAGTTTATAGTTTATACTAAACTATACCTCATGTGTCATAAGTATATCCAAAGATCAGCAATAAGTCAATGCGGACAACCCGGCATCAAAACACCTGGGAACAAGAGTCGCAGGGGGTGGCCTCGATCTTGCGACGTCTCTTCATCGCCAATTCACGCAATTTTAACAGGCGTCGCCCGGCTTCGCGCAGGGTTGCTTCTTTTTTGGCAAAGTGGAACCGTATGAGATGCCGGACATCTTCCTTGAAAAAACTCGACCCCGGCACCGCGGCGACCCCCACTGACTGCGCCATCCATTCACAGAATTCAACGTCGCTCTCGGCCTTAAATTCAGAGATGTCAACCATCACATAATACGCCCCCCGGGGGTTGGTATATTTAAGCCCGGCGGCATCAAGCAGCCCGAGAAAAAGATCTTTCTTCGCCTGATAATGCGCCTGAAGTTCTTCATAATACTCATCCGGGAAAAGCAAGGCCGTCACAGCGGCTTCTTGCAGGGGCGCGGCCGCTCCCACTGTCAGAAAATCATGGACCTTGCGTGCGGCCTCAATGGCCTTGGCCGGGGCAATGATATACCCCAGGCGCCAGCCCGTGATCGAATAGGTCTTCGACAGGGAACTGCACATGAGCGTCCGCTCAAACATCCCGGGCAGGGTCGAAAAATAAACATGCTTGAACGGCGGGTACACAATATGCTCGTAAACCTCGTCGGTAATAACCCAGGCATCAAACTCTTCGGCCAGCGCCGCGATCTCGATCAATTCTTCCCGGCTGAAAACTTTGCCCGTCGGATTGCCCGGATTACACAGGATAAGCGCCTTCGGATGCTGTTCAAACGCCGCCCGTAAGACCTTCCTGTCAAAATTAAACTCCGGCGGCACCAGCGGCACATAGATCGGAATAGCCCCTGTCAGGATAGTGTCCGCCCCGTAATTTTCATAGAACGGTGAAAAAACGATCACCTTGTCGCCGGGATTAGTCACGGACATCAGCGCCGCCATCATGGCTTCGGTACTGCCGCAGGTCACCACGATATTTGCCTGCGGATCGATCGTCATGCCGGTGAAACGGTGGTGCTTCAGCGCCAGTGCCTCACGGAAATTCGCCGCCCCCCAGGTGACCGCATATTGATGCGGCCCCTTGATCCCCGTTGCGCTCAAGGCCTCCTGCAATGCCTGCGGCGGATCAAAATCAGGAAACCCCTGCGACAAATTAACCGCGTCGAACTGATTGGCCACACGCGTCATCCGGCGGATCATGGATTCATTGAAAATTTTGGTACGTTCACTGATATCAGGCATGACGTTGTCCTCTCATCGCTTATCCCTAACAGCACGGCGGATGTTCCCGATTACTGATCAAACCCTGTACCGCCCCAGTTCCTCTTCGCGCATCGGCGTGGCCTTCAGCGTTTCAACGACGCCCTCTTCGGGCAATGTGTGAAGGATGTCGGCGGCGGTGCGGCCGTTGAGGTCCGCGTAACGGCATAGGGCCCTGATGGACAGCGCGATCTGCTCCGGCGTGAATACGCCACGGCCCAGCGCCACAGGACCGGCAACGTCAATGGTCTTAAATAAATGATCCCCGGGCTTTGCCAGGCGCAGGAGCGTGTTGTTCTGTAATTCATCGCGCCCGATCACAAGTTTGGCCGAAGGAGCCAGACGGAAATGTCGCCCTGTTTTAAGGAGCTGCATGTTGGGCATATCCACAGGGCCATGCGCCAGCAAGTCTTTCACACGACGGGAAAAACCTTCATCTGTCAGCAGGCACCCGCCAGCGGCACAAGGATAATCGTTCAGGCCAAGCTCTTTGGCAAGGGCGATCTGTGGTTTGCGCGAACGGCCTGAGATCGCCAGCATGTGATCGCGCTTGACCCAACCCTGCTCTTCGGGGATGCTCGGCGGCAACAGCTTCGCCGACAAAGGCCGAAGCACCAATCCTTCCAGCCCGGCCTCTTTTTCGATCAGGGCGATCTGGCGCTTCAACTGGCTCATCGGGCGCTGACCAACCACTTCGCCGGTAATGATGAACCCTGCCCCGATCTCGAGCATGATCTCTTTGGCCTTCTTGAAAAACAGGATACGGCAATCCTGGCACGGGTTCATATGAGAACCATACCCATGCTTGGGCGCCTTGAGCATCGCCAGAAAATCATCACCGGCATTGATGCTACGGCACGGCATCCCCAGCTTGGCCGCCACCGTCTGGGCCGTATGCGCGCACCCATTGATATGCTTGTCGCACTGGCAAAACGGCGTCTTGTAATTAACCGCCAGCACATCCAGCCCCTCTTTGACCATCAACTCAGCGACCAACGTGCTATCGAGCCCGCCGGAAAGTAACAATACTGCCTTCATAGCCTATTCCTTTTCATTATCGACGAGGTTATGCCTGAAACCTGCGCTTGATAATAGGCGAAATCCAGGAAACCCACAATAACTTTCTTTCTGATCCGCAAGCATAATAATATCAAAAAAGACGGCGTTGATCCGATTTCTGGACCAACGCCGCATTCAAACTAACACATTCAATCATGCCACGCAGGCATAGTCTTCAACACGCCTTACGCCTTGATCTCCTGGAAAAGCCAGGTTGACAGATAGCGCTCGCCGGTGTCCGGCAGGACCACAACGATCGTCTTCCCTTTGTTTTCAGGACGCTTAGCGACTTCGAGTGCGGCCCAGGCGGCAGCACCGCTGGAAATGCCGACGAGGATACCTTCCTGTACGGCAAGTTGGCGTGCGGTGGCACCGGCATCATCGGTCTTGACCTGGATGATCTCATCGACGATCCCGGCATTAAAGATCGCCGGCACAAAGCCCGCGCCAATGCCCTGGATCTTGTGGGGCCCTGGCTTCCCGCCGGACAACACCGGGGAATCAAGGGGCTCGACGGCAATGGCCTTGAAGCCAGGCTTGCGCTTCTTGAGGACCTCTGAAATACCCGTGATGGTGCCGCCGGTTCCAACACCCGCGACCAGAATATCCACCTTGCCGTCGGTATCATTCCAGATCTCTTCAGCCGTTGTCTCACGGTGGATCTGGGGATTAGCCGGATTGGCAAACTGCTGTAATAAAACCGCATTCGGCGTCGCTGCAGCCAATTCTTCAGCTCTGCGCACCGCCCCCTTCATGCCCTCAAGTCCGGGGGTCAATACCAACTGCGCCCCGAAGATCCCCAACAGCTGACGACGCTCGATCGACATGGTCTCGGGCATGGTCAGGATCAGTTTATACCCCTTGGCCGCCGCCACGAACGCCAGCGCAATGCCCGTATTGCCACTCGTTGGCTCGACGATCACAGAATCCTTGTTCAAGACGCCGCGCTTCTCGGCATCCTCGATCATGGCCAACCCGATACGATCCTTGACGCTCGACAAAGGATTAAACGATTCTATCTTCGCCAAGACTTCAGCGCTCGCCCCTTCGGCAATGCGGTTCAGGCGGACCAGCGGTGTCCGGCCGATCGTTTTGGTAATATCACTAAAAATAGCACCCATGTTGTTCTCCTTCCGATGATGTTATTGAAAATACCTGTTAAGCTTTCTCCAACGCCTGCTCGATATCGGCAAGGATATCCGCCACATTTTCGATGCCGACGGAAAGGCGGATAAAATCCGCTGTCACGCCTGTTGCCAGCTGTTCTGCCGGTGACAATTGCTGATGCGTCGTTGACGCCGGATGGATCGCCAGCGACTTGGCATCGCCAACGTTGGCCAGATGCGACACCAGTTGAAGGGAATTAATGAACTTCTTCCCCGCCTCAGCCCCGCCCTTGACCCCAAAGCCGATGATCGCCCCAGCGCCGATGGGCAGATACTTCTTCACGCGCTCTTTCTCCGGGCTGTCGTCGAGGCCAGGATAATTCACCCAGCTGACTTTCGGATGCTGTTTCAAATGCTTCGCCACCGCCAGCGCATTTTCAGCATGGCGCGGCAGGCGCAAATGCAGGGTTTCAACGCCCTGCAAGAACAGGAATGAATTAAACGGCGACAGCGCCGGGCCCATGTCACGCAACAAGGTCACACGCGCCTTGATGATATAGGCAATATTGCCGATCGGCTTTAACGCATCAACAAAATTGATCCCGTGATAGCTGGGGTCCGGCCCGTAAATGAGCGGAAATTTCCCGTTGGTCCAGTCGAATTTCCCGGAATCAACGATCAGCCCGCCGAGCGATGTCCCGTGCCCGCCGATAAACTTGGTCGCGGAATAAACAATGATATCCACCCCGTGATCGAACGGCTTCAACAAATACGGCGACACCGTGTTGTCGAGGATAAAAGGGATGCCGTGCTTGTGCGCGAGCCTGGAGATCCCCTCAAGGTCCGCCACATCGAGCTTGGGATTGCCGATCGACTCGGCGTAAACCGCCTTGGTCTTGGGGGTGATCGCTTTGTCGATCGCCGCCAGGTCATTGGATTTTACGAAATTCACCTTGATGCCGAATTTGGGGAACGTATAGTGAAAAAGATTGTACGTGCCGCCGTACAGATTATCGGCCGACACGATCTCATCACCGTTCTGGGCAATGTTTAAGAGTGCCAGGGAGATCGCGGACTGACCGCTGGCCACCGCCAATGCCCCGACGCCGCCTTCGAGTGCCGCGATGCGCTTTTCAAATACATCGCTCGTCGGATTCATCAAACGGGTATAAATATTACCAAACTCGGTGAGGCCAAACAGCCTGGCCGCGTGATCCGTATCCTTGAACACATACGATGTCGTCTGATAGATCGGCACCGCGCGCGACCCCGTCGTCGGATCCGCTTCCTGCCCCGCATGCAAGGCGAGTGTTTCACGCCTTAAATGATCCTTAAAATTCCCATTTGCCATAACCCCATCTCCTTCTTAGCTTTTTAATCCTACCATTATCCCACTTGCCCATAAAACATTCCCTAGATCCCGCCACCATCCTGGACTATCCACACCTCGTCAAAACGGCTCTTCTTAGAAATTTCCATCTGCACGATCCTGGCATTATGCACCGTGATCGTTACCGTTCCATAATTAAGCCCGTGGATCGAATCACTGATATCTTTGATGATCGCGTCATTAACAATACTTTTGTTCACCGGCTGAGTCGCCATTTTATTCTCCATTGCCGTGTCGCCATCTAATTCCCACTAACCCTATCGGGATTATGGAAATATACCATGCCATACGCTTTTGTCAAGGAAATTCTTACGCACCGCCAGCATCCCCCTCCGTATCTTTCACCTTCCTGGTATTCACCCGCGCCGGGCGTGACTTGTCGTGCACCTTGGCTTTGGGGTTGATCAACCATACCTTGCGGCACTTGCGCATCACTTCGCGAGACCTGCTAGTAGATGGTTTCATAACGACCTCTGCGCCCAGCGCACGACCGCGCTCCTGGAACGCGGGTTATCGTGACGCTCCTGTGCCCCGGCCCGGATCGGTTCACGGCTGATGGCCGCATACACCCCTGACACACACCCGGCCTCCAACGCCTGCATCACGCGGTTATCTTCACCGGAATGAAATGTCAAAATAGCCGCCTTACCGCCGGGCTTAAGGCAGAACGGCAAATGCCTCAGGAATTGCTCGAGCACCTGAAATTCATCGTTAACAGCAATGCGCAGGGCCTGAAATGTCCTGCGGACCGAACGGGTATTTTCCTCTTCCGCAGCGTCAGTCGACGGCCGGGGCAATGCGCGCCGCACCGCCGCACACAGGGCTGTTGTGGTCAGGATCGGCTGGCGGCATTTAAACACCGCCTTGGCGATCCCCTTGGCCTGCGGCTCATCCGCATGGGCGATGAGGATTTGCTCGAAATCTTTTTCGGATAATGACTGAAGAAGGGCTGCTGCCGATTGCCCGCGCCCGGGATTCAGCCGCAGGTCCAGCGGGCCTTCATGCTTGAAAGTAAACCCGCGTGCCGGATCATCCAACTGCATCGACGACACCCCCAGGTCCGCGAGGATCAGGTCAAACCCCTGCCCCGCCTCCGCCGCAAGCCTGGACACCCCGGCAAAATTCATGCACCGCGCCTTGAATACCTCTTCCCCATACCCCAGTGCCGTCAGGCGCGCCACGGTACGTTTGATCTCGACAGGATCCGCATCGATCCCCCACAGGCAACCGCCGGGGATAATGCGTGCCAGGATCTCGCGGGCATGCCCGCCATAGCCCAGCGTCGCATCGAGCACCACCTGACCCGGCCGCGGATCAAGGATCGCCAGGATCTCCGCCACACACACCGAACGGTGCGTACCCGCCAGGGTTTTCCCGCCAAGGACGATCTTTGACGCCTCTTCCGCATAACGCGCCGCGTCATGCTCTTTGTATTTCTCGTCAAACCTGCGCGGATGCTTCCCCGCATACCGCGCCCGGCGCTGAGGCAAAAGAGGATCAACTGACATTATTTCCTATCCCCCGCTGTTTCCAGATAAAATAATTTACTCTGATTAGCATACCACTAATATATAGTTTATACTTCGAGCATGCATCGAAATTCTATTTTAACCCGCATCTATGCCATGATCACGGTATTTGCCTTTGGGGTGAATATGATCGGTCCCCTCTATGCGCAATCCGGCCCATCATTCCTGCCGGACCCGGGGCATATGATCGCGTTAAGCCGCCCGTTTAATCCCTTGCTCCTCAAAGGGCTCAAGGTTTACCCGGACAATCCTTTCCGGTTTGAATTCATCCTCAATCCGGGCGATGCCAGCCTGGCAGGCCAGCCCCTGAAAGAAGCATCGGCACGCCTCATCAAATATTTCCTTGCCAGCCTCACGATCCCTGAAAAAGACCTTTGGGTTAACCTGTCTCCGTACGAAAAAAACCGCATCGTCCCCGAAACTTTCGGGCAAACCGAAATGGGGCGCGACTTGCTGGCGCAGGATTATCTCCTGAAACAGATAACCGCCTCGGCCATTTATCCGGAAAGCGACCTTGGCCAGCAATTCTGGCATAAAGTCTATGCCCAGGCACAGCAAAAATACGGCACAACAGATATCCCGATCGACACCTTCAATAAAGTCTGGATCGTCCCCGCCAAAGCGGCCCTGTACGAAAATGCCGCCGCCGGCACAGCCTACATAACGGGATCAAGTCTCAAGGTCATGCTGGAATCAGATTATAAGGCGATCACAGAGAATGAGTCATTCGCACGTAGGGGCGGGTCCGTGACCCGCCCTCTTTTATCGGATACGCCAACACCTCAAGGCGTCGACCGCATGTCATCCGATATCGCCAAGAACGTCCTCCGCGAGTTCATCATCCCCGCGCTCGAGAAAGAAGTGAATACAGGAGAAAACTTTGCCCAACTGCGGCAGATCTATCAAGCCCTGATCCTGGCTACATGGTACAAACAAAAAGTAAAAAATTCTCTCCTGTCACGCGTTTATGTTGACCGGCATAAAATTACAGGCGTCCGTATCCCTGACCCCCGGGAATCCGAGAAAATCTGGAGCCGTTACGTCGAGGCATTCCAACAGGGCGTGTTTAACTATATCCAGGAAACCCGGGATCCGGCAACAATGGAAACGATCCCCAGAAAATTCTTCGCCGGCGGGGTTGACGCGTCCGCCATCTCCACCATCATCGATGCCAGCGGATCGATCGCGCCTTCAGATGCCGCAGGGAACAACACCACGTTAAGCATTTTATTGGTTAAAACCAAGGATAATGCCAGTCATGAACAGCAGGCACAATCTCTTTATGAAAGCATATGGCCGTCCCTCGTGCCCTGGGAAAAACTGCCGGCCATCAGCCAGAAAGTTTTTGAATGGAGCCGGGGGAAGAACGATTGGGAACAATTATTAAAACTCCGATATTTCCATCCCAGATCATTTCTCCTGAGCCACCTCCCTGCTCTTGCAAGTTTTTTGGGATCACAACAGGATTGGATTAATCTCTATCCTTTTATAAAACACATTGCCTCTTTCGATGAACACAACCAGGATGTCTTATACAATAAAACACTGCCAGCCCTCTACGCTTGCTTCAAGGATCGCTTGCCGATCGAACAGATCCTTGTTATTGCCGGCTTATTAAAAAACGAAATCCCCTCTCAAGAGATTGAAGTATTCATCAACACGTTCATGAAGCCTCATCTTGAAACAACACCCCTGAGCGTAGAAGATTTTATCGCTGAATCAAACCGACTTTTAGAATGGAACCAGTACCGGAGTATAAACAATTTTTATCCATTTATAGGAAGTGCCCTGTCCAAGGATGATATAACACCATTGCTGGCATCATCCCAAATATCAGAACCTGACAAATTCAAGCTGTTGACCGGTTTTTGCGTCACGCATCCTGAAGCGGCCGCCCAGGATATGTTGACATATTTCAATCAATTCAAGTCCGGGATCACTTTATCCCAGGCCTCCTGGCTTATACTTGCTTTCGGGAAAATAAAGACACCTGTCATATTGCCCTATATGATAAATCTCTGGAATAAATCCGATGACGACAATGACTATGAGAACGGCAAAATAATATTCTTATCAACCATAAAATATTGGCCCAGGAACCTTATTACTGCTCTCCTAAAGTCAGACGACATTCCGCCTTCCTTCGCTCTAGAGATGATGGCTACCGAGGCAGATAAACAATCTTTACAAGATGCCCCCAACGATCTTTGCCGCACCCTCTTTAAAATATCTTCTTATCAAGAGATCATCAAAAGCCTCAGAATACTTAATAGAATACCTGACGCCCTCATCTTAACCCCCTTGATAGATCGCCTTTTTCAATCGATGACCACGAGCATCCAGTTGTCTCTAGACCATGGCATCGGTGCAGAAGGATCAACAATTAACATTGCTAATTTGAAATCCATCGGCACTTTCCTGCACTTTTTCATCACCAACGCCCCTAACCTCGCCTATAATTGCAAATCATCCCTGACCCGCCTGATCCGCCGATTGCCTATAGGTAACCGGCAGATCAAGCGCGTGAAGGATATTGCTGACCAGCTGGTGGACGCCGTCGGGGGCCGACGGCTTATCCTTGAGGGGGGGGCACATTTTATCGTAGACCTGCGCGACGAGATTCATAAGCACATCAACTTTCTGACCGTGTTCAAGGTCAAAGCCTACGCCCATTATCTATCGACAGGCGATCAAACCATGCTCCGAGCCATGGAAGTCACGATCGATGACGAAGCTCCATTCAGCAAGCTGTCCCTAATGCAAACTAATCGCATAACAAATGTAGAAACCATCCTCAACGAGCTTATAGAGAAAATGAATATCATTTTTAACGGCGGTGGGACAAATTCCAAAGAAGTAATCGTTAACTACAATCTTTCCATCCATCCCCTTAACATCGCATTACGGAACAGCTTTGATGCTGTATTGACCACATCCGAAACCCTCGACACTCTTCTGTCCCAACCGTTAAACAACGACAGCCTTGTTGAAGGCTTGCGACTCATGACGCAACTGAAAGAATCCCTCGCCACCTTAAGAGCAGATGAACGCTACCGGGATGAACAACTGTTATTCCTCCTGCTCGACGTTGAACTCGAGACCTACCTTTATCGCCTGCTGGCCAAAATACCGCCGGAACAAGAGATGACGATCCCCACCCTGCTGGCCATTCTTCATCCGGTCATCGGCCTGGCCCGGGAGAGTTTCAATATTCAAGCACAGGAAGAACTGGGCGTGATCAGCGATGAATTACGGCAGATCATCGACGCTGAAAAAACCCCGGGGTCAACCGTCAACGGCTCTCCCCTGCGTGTATTTGCCATTGTCGAGCGCCTCCTGCGGCGGATCCGGCAGTTCAGCCAGGAAACCAGCGCGGTCTACCAGCCTATCGTCAACGACCAAACCCGAGGCCAAAATATCTTCGAAAAGGAAAAAATTGATGACGTTACGGCTGATCTTATCCGCGTGGAAAATCCTTATCAGCTTTCGCTGGTCGCGCAACAGCTCGAAGCTGTCCTTGCCCGGGAACTTCACCTGTCCTGGCTGGTGGCTCGTCCGGGAACAGGCCAGGGGCAGTTGATCCATGTGAAAGAATCTGACAATCTCCAGCAGGTGATCGACCAGTTGACCCAACCTGCCATCCTGATCGCGGAACGTATCCCGAATAATATCCTGCTAAACCCCTATGTCCGCGGCTATGTGACGCGCGAAGAACAGGGGGTCCTGTCGCATCCCGCCATACGTTCCGACAACAATGCGCCGGTGGTCCTTGTCCAGGCGATCGGCAGTAAATACACGGAACTGATCGCCACAGCCGAGGCATCGCCGGATGCATTCTTCCAGATAACCGCCGCCGATAACGAGGTTGCTATCAACAAGATTGATACACTTGATCCAATGACGACCACCGCCCCCCAGGCCGCTATCCCCGTCGAGGCTGATCTCAGCATCAGGGGTCTGATCACTGATATTAATGCCTATACGCCGGAAACTGTCGGCAACAAAGGCTACAGCTTAAAACGCTTGCACGATGCCATCGAACGCCTGAAAGCCGCTGGTCTGATTCCCCAGAACTTCATTCTTTCGGTCCCCCAGAGCATTGCCTTGCCCTTTGGCTATTTTGAAGCGATCCTCGATGCCAATGGCGCCATGGGCCAGCAGATCCGTACCTTACGGGAGCAGTTGAAGGCTCCCCCCGATGAGAATGACACCAAAGGCATCCTGATCCAGCTTGAACAACTGATCCTGCAACTTGATATCGATCCCGAAATGATTGACACGATCGCTCACATCATCGGTGCTTCCATGGTGCGGTTGTGCCCCACGGTCGATGATCTTTCCAGGAATGCCGCCGCCGGTGTCTATGGCTCATTTGAACACGTGGCACGCGCTCAATTGGGCGACCATATCCGACGTGGCTACGCATCGTTATACACCCTCACGGCCTTCATGGACAGGCGCCAGCATCAGATAGAGGAAGATAACGTTCACGCCGCGATGATTTTCCAGATCATGGCAACAGGCAATGCTTTTGTGGCTTTCAGCCAGGACCCTACCCTTCAAAATGAAACGGATCGGCGGAACGCCATGCTGTTGGAAATGATCCCCGGGCTGGGCAAGACGCTCATGTCCGGCGAACCCGAATTCCAGGGATCCCCCCACCGCTTCAGATACTCCGTCAGCGCAGGCAATGCCCAGCGCCTGGCGTATGCCAACAAGAGCTACCGCCTTGTCGTCGACGCTGGGGTCTTGCAGGTGCGTTTGAATGATTACCGGCAGGATCCTTTAAGCCAGGAAGAAAATCCTTCATGGATCAAGGATCTGTTTGCGCTTCTTCGGGATATAACGGGCGATGCGACCATCGGCCGTGATATGGAAGGCTCCGTTGAGTTCAAAGACGGGATCTACTATGTGTTTCTACTGCAGGACCGTGACAATATAAAGTTCAATACGACCAATACCGCCGGACAAACCGGAAAAGACGCCAAACGCTCCACCGCCAACCCGGAATATACAGGCGGTATTGACCTAAGGGCCCCGGCGTTAACACTCAACAAGAGCACCGTGCATTTTCAGTTTTCCCCCGATCAACTCGCCGCCTTCGAAAGCGCCCCCGGCCTGCGCCCCGTGATCCTCAAAGCCAGCCCGATCAAGGATCTGAAACTCTTCTTATCAACCCCCGCTGTTTCCAGATGAAATAGATCACCGGATACACCAATAATTCGAGAATGAAACTGCTGAAGATCCCGCCGATCATGGGGGCGGCGATGCGTTTCATGACATCGGCGCCGGCGCCTGTGGACCACATGATGGGGACAAGGCCCATGAACATGGCGGCAACCGTCATCAGTTTCGGGCGGACACGTTTGACCGCGCCATGGACAATGGCTTCCGTTAAGTCTTCCCGGGTTTTCATTTTCCCCTGACGCACGGCATCGTCATAGGCCATATCGAGAAAAAGGAGCATGAAGACCCCTGTTTCAGCGTCAAGCCCCATCAGCGCGATCATGCCCACCCAGACGGCGATCGACATATTGTACCCCAGCAGCCACAACAGCCAGACAGCCCCCACCAGAGAAAACGGCACGGCCAGCATGACGATGCCAGCCTTGACCGGTGAACGGGTGTTCATATACAAAAGGATGAAAATAAGAAAGATCGTCAGCGGCAATACCACACGCATCCGCTCGCGCACGCGCAGCATATTCTCAAACTGGCCGCTCCACTGCAGGGAATACCCCGTCGGCACCTTCAACTGCGCCTCAACGGCCTTCCTGGCTTCCGCGACAAAACTGCCCACATCACGTCCGGCAATGTCCACATAAACATACCCCGCCAGCATGCCGTTCTCATCCCGGATCATGGCCGGCCCCGTGGTAAGGTTGATCGTCGCCAGCTGTTCAAGCGGCACATGGGCACCCGAAGGCGTCGGCACGAGGACGCGGCGCAGTTGGGGCAAATCGTCGCGGAAGTCGCGGGCATAACGGACATTCACCGTATAGCGTTCCCGGCCTTCAATCGTCGTGGTCACGGTTTCCCCGCCGATCGCCGACACAATGACATCCTCAACATCCTTGACAGACAAACCATACGGCGCCAAGGCCAGACGCTTGATATCAAAATCAATGAAATACCCGCCGGTCACGCGCTCGGCGTAAACACTGCGCGCCCCCTTGATCCCCTTGACAATACCTTCAACTGCGATCCCGACCTTCTCGATCTGCGCCAGGTCCGCGCCATAGACCTTGATCCCGACCGGCGTCCTGATGCCCGTCGATAACATGTCGATCCTGGCTTTGATGGGCATGGTCCACGCATTGGACACCCCCGGGAACTGCATCTTTTTGTCGAGGTCGGCGATCACGTCTTCCCAGGAGATCCGGTCAGGCCAGATCGCACGGAAAGGCATCTGCAGAAAACCAGGCAACGCGGAATACCAGCGCGGTACATGCCGCCATTCACTTTCTGGCTTTAAAATGATCGTTGTTTCCATCATGGAAAACGGTGCCGGGTCCGTCGATGTTTCCGCCCGTCCGGCCTTGCCGAACACACGCTCCACTTCAGGCACCGTTTTGATCACCTTGTCCATCTGCTGTAACAGCTCCCCCGCCCCGGTCACGGACAAACCCGGCAAGGTGGTCGGCATATAAAGGATAGCCCCTTCATTGAGCGGCGGCATGAACTCCGACCCCAGGCGCATGAAAACCGGGATCGTCGACAGCACTAGGATGCCCGCCGCGATCAAGGTCTGTTTCCGGTACTTCAGGACAAAACGGCATACCGGTTCATAATACTTGAAAAGCACCCGGCTGACAGGATGCTTTTCTTCCGCATAATATTTCCCGACAAAAAGGCTATTGAACGCCGCAGATATCCAGACAGGCTTAAAACAAATCGGATCAAGGCGCGTGAAAAACATCCGCATCGCCGGATTGAGCGTTACAGCGAGGATCGCGGCTATGGCCATGGCAAAATTCTTGCTGAACGCCAGCGGCCTAAAAAGCCGCCCTTCCTGATCGAGCAAGGTGAACACAGGCAAAAACGCCACCGCGATCACCAGCAGTGAAAAAAATACCGACGGCCCAACCTCTTTCAGGGCCTTAAGGAGGACATCACGGTAATCCCCCTGACGCCCCCCCGCATCCCACAATTGAAGTTTCTTGTACGCATTCTCGACTTCGATGATAGCGCCATCAACGAGCACCCCGATCGAGATCGCGATCCCGGCCAGCGACATGATATTGGATGTCAGTTTCATCATGAGCATCGGGATAAAACTGAGGAGCACCGCGATGGGGATCGTGATAATGGGAACACTGGCTGAAGGGAAATGCCACAGGAAGAAAATGATGACCAGCGCCACAATGATCATTTCCTCGATCAACTGATGCTTGAGCGTATCAATGGCGCGATGGATCAGATCCGAACGGTCATACGTCGTCACCAGCTCAACGCCCGGCGGCAGGGACGCCTTGACGTCCTTCAACTTTTCTTTAACCCGCTCAATGACATTCAGGGCATTTTCGCCTGAACGCATGAGCACAATGCCGCCCACGGTATCGCCTTCCCCATCCAGATCAGCGATCCCCCGCCGCATCTCCGGGCCGATCACCACCGACGCCACATTTTTAACAAGGATCGGCGTCCCCTGGGCATCATTGCCGATCACAATATCCTCAATATCCTTGACCGACTTGATATATCCCCGCCCGCGCACCATATACTCTGTGCCCGCCAGCTCAATGAGGCGCCCCCCCACATCGTTATTGCTGTTACGGACCGCATCAATGACACGCGTGAGCGGCATATTGTACGCCAAGAGCGCGTTAGGCTTCACGTTCACCTGATACTGCTTCTGAAACCCGCCCACCGACGCCACCTCGGCCACCCCCGGCACCGCCTGCAGCCAGTACCGCAGATACCAATCCTGGAACGAACGCAACTGCGCGAGGTCATTCTTCCCCGACTTATCGACGAGCGCATATTGATACACCCAGCCCACAGATGTCGCGTCAGGGCCGATCTCTGTCTTGACACCTTCGGGCAATCGCGGCAGTACCTTGTTCAGGTACTCGAGCGTCCGGCTGCGTGCCCAATAAATATCCGTGCCATCCTTGAAAATAATATAAACAAAAGAATAGCCGAAGTCCGAGAAGCCACGGATCGATTTCACATCCGGCGCCCCCAGGAGGGCCGTCACAACAGGATAGGTGACCTGATCCTCAATGATATCCGGCGAGCGATCCCAGCGGGAATAAACAATGACCTGCGTATCCGAAAGATCCGGGATAGCATCGAGCGGAATATTCCTGATACTGTACACAGCCCCCAATATAGCCGCCAGCGTCAGGATCATGACGATATATTTATTTTTCGCCGAGAATTCTATGATTTTCTCGATCATAAAATATTACTCCAAAATATATTATCGATCCAAAAGAACATCCTACACTTCACTCTTTATATACAAGTACGCATTAGAAGCTGTAAGCATGCCTCGGCTAACTACATGGCATTCTTTAATTTACTCTCAGCATCGATCAGGAAATTGCCGCTTGTGGCAACTTCCTCGCCTTCTTCCAAGCCGGACACCACGGCATAAAATTCGCCGGCCCTGGGACCCAGGGTCACTGCCCGTGCCACAAAACGATTGTCCTTCACAACATAAACGATCTTGCGCAGGCCCGAATCCATGACCGCCTCCGCCGGGACTGACAGTTTCTCACCGAGGTCGATCATGATCTTGGCGTTAACAAACATATCCGGCTTAAGCTTGCCCTTCTTGTCTTCCACATCCACCTTCACACGCATGGTGCGGCTTTGCGCATTGATGACAGGCCGTAAGGCGGCCACCTTGCCCTTGAACACTTCTCCCGGATAAGCCACCGCATCAACCAGGACATCCTGCCCCTTGCGTACAAGCCCCAGCTCATATTCATACACCGCCATATAGATCGACGTCCGACCGGCATTCCGCCACCGCGGCGAAGGCGTACCTATTTCCTTCAGATAATCAACCTGACCGGCAGCAAGATCCGGGTCATACGCCACCTTGCCTGTCGTCACGATCTCCACCGCCAGCTTCTGGCGTGTTACCCGGCTCTTTTTTACCCCGATCAATTGCTGTCGGTCAGTATTGATCGCAACCCCAGCCGTCGGCTTATCGGAGGCATTAGGCTCCGCCTCTTTCTTCACCAGATCCATCCCGCAAATAGGGCATGACCCCTTGTGATCAGCGATGATCTGCGGATGCATGGGGCACACATAAACCGCCTTCACCGCCTGCTGATCCGCCTTGTCCATGGCGAAGCCCTGCGACAGGGTCCCGCCACTGAACATTAAAACTAATAACACATACAATAATCTTATATTCATAATCTCTCCTGGCTTAGCGCCCCATCGGCATATCTTTCATGGCCTTTTGGCTCGCTTCAACTTCCTGTGCCGCGATCTTGCTGTACTTTTCGGGATCCGCCTTGAAACGCCCGATACACCCGCCGCAACAAAGGTTGTAACGTTTTCCTTTATACTCAAACGTCGCCGGCTCCATCCCTGAGGCCGGATTGATCTTCGCCCCGGATACAGGGCATACGGTATTCTCGACATTAACAACTTTTTCCGCCGCCCTCACGGACCCGCCTGCCAACAGCGCAACCCCTGCCAATATACCCAGCATAAGAATGATCGTTTTCATACAGCCTCCATTTTCTCTATTTTTATGTCATCTGATTATCTCACAAAAAGACGCCCCGTCAGCATATCTTTCGCGAACAAAAGACAGCCCGGCAACACCGTGTATCAATGCAGGATTATAAAAGGAGAGTGTGATACTGAAGATAAAACGGAAGAGCATGCCTTGACCCTGGAGGCGCACCGCCATAAGCCGTGCTCAACCGGGCCACTTGAAACAACGGGTCAACACCAACAAGCACCGCATCCAAAGCCGAGCCATGTGCCAAGAACACTACTGTTGCCGCACCAACCGCTTCGATCTCGGCAATACCGAATTTCTTGAACGAACACGTGCAGGGTTTGGCATCTTTTTCATCCGATGCCTTGTCGCCATGACAGCACGATGCTGCGGCCGATCGCTTGACCGCGTGCGCCTGCGCCAGCTTTTCGATACAGCAACAAAACACCGCCGAAGCACCAACCGCGGCGATCAAGAAGACCACGATATAAGTTTTAAGGGATTTCATCATACGCCACAACCTTGCCGAGGGTTCAATCGCTATCTCTTCATTAAGGTTAGCACACCCGCCTGCGGCACATCAAGAGAATTCCATATCCCCGCGCGACATAACATTTACAGAGAGTACCTATCATTGGATCGCTTCACAATTGATATACTGCCCCTTCATGAGCTTCTGCACATCATACAAACGGTTGATCTTATCGATGATCGCATAAGCCTCACAGGTCGGGTGTTTCTTAAAGCTCACAGAGACGCCGTACTTTACAGGTGCTGCCCGGGAAGCCACTTCCTCTTGAGCCTGTTCAAGTGAACTACGCGTATCAACACGCAAAAGCTGTTTGAATTGCTCAAGCCGTGCCTTAATGCTTGCCGGAAAAACATCGGGAACCATCACCTCATCCTGCCTCGCCAGTGCCCAGGTGCACTGATTCACCGCATTAACAGGATCTTCGCGGCCCTTACCGTCAACGGTCGCGTTCCAACACACGCTATGCCCCTCACATTCAATTGCTTTCTCAAACATCAACAGGGCGTTGCGTTGTTCCTTAACAGATACGCCGGCCTTCAGAATAGACTGCCGATCCCAGCCATCCACGCAAGCCCTCAAAAAGATCACGGCAACCAGCACCCCAACGATCATGATCCAGCGCATACATACCCTTTCAGTGGCACGGTGTCCAACGATGCCGTTACTCCCTAAGTTACTGCAGGCATGCCGGGTGAACACCTTCTTTCCCCATCAAAATATTTTCTGATCCTGCTCTGCTTGAAACAGGCCTCTCTAGTCCATAAACTCAATATTCGCCGAAAGCTGAGCGTTTATCAACAATATTCTTTAGATGTTAAAGTATGTTGTTGGAAGTAGTCATTAAGGAATTTAGAAAAATTATTCAACTCAGTCAGCCCATCTATCTGAAACCCTCCACAGCCTAACGAGTAACATTGTTCAATGAGTCAATGGATATTTTATGGGAGGCCGGCGGGGAAGATAACGGCATATGCGGGTAAATCGTGTTCTTTGTTACACGCTCCAGTCTTGCCAATGAAGTCCCGGGATACGGGAAAATTCTTTTATATTATGTGTAATCAGCGTGCCCCGGCGTGAAATCACGGTGGCGGCGATCATGAGGTCGTTGGAACCAATCGGCTTCCCTTTCTTTTCCAACGCCATGCGTAAATCACCGTAAATCTCCGCAGCTGGGGCATCAAAAGGAATCACCTCAAAGGGCAGCATAAAGAACGCCACCGCTTTATGGGCCGACACCGTTGCCGCCTTGCAGGCTCCAAAAGAAAGTTCAGCCAGGACCACTGCCGGGATCTTGATCAACCCGTGAGGTGTCTGTTTCATCTGTTCCAGCGCAGGCGCAGAAGACCCCCGCAAGATAAAAACACAGGTATCCGTATCCAGGAAGAACATTACAGCACGCTCCTTTTACAATCCAGCGAAGAGCTTAAATCCGGGGGGATGTCGATCCCTTTACAGGGACTCTTTTGCAAAAATTCAAAATAACCCGGAGGCCATCCCTTTTCTTCCAAAGATGCGGTCAACCGCTGCTTGACCCAGCGTGAAATGGAAGCTTTTTCCTGACGCGCCGAACGCTCGATCCGCAACAATGTCGCATCATCAATATAAATAGTTAGTTGTGCCATAAGCACCTCTCTTTCAGAATGAGCATAGCAGAAATATGCTCGGCTTTCAAATATATGTGGACATATATGTGTCAGCGCTACGGATGGTGTCGCAAGCATTGCGCTATGGCACGCTTGGCGGTGCGGGAAAGGTTGAAGGCTGTCAGGACCGCGTCGATCTTTCCTGGCGGGAGGCCGTGCACCAGCGCGGCCAGGCGTTCTTCGCGGGCAGCGCCGCAGCGGACAAGGAGCGCCCGGTCTTCAGCTTCATAAGAAATATACCGCACCGCGCCCCACAAAGATAAAAGATCGAGTGCAGGAGCCGGGTCTTTCTCATCGAGGATACGCCCCAGCTCCAGGAAATAACGGACCGGCGTGATGGTGGTCATGGCCCCCGCGCCCACAGCCGCCTCGAGCGCTTCCTGGGTCAGGGCATCCAGCTGAAATCCGAAACGGGCGGCATACCGAGCGGCACGCAGGATACGGGTCGGGTCATCGCGAAAACTTTCCGGATAAGTCGTACGGATCAGGCGGGCCTCAAGATCCGTAAGGCCCTCAAGGTCATCACGGACAACTCCCCGGTTATCCGCATTGAGCCCGCAGGCCAAAGCATTGACCGTAAAATCCCGCCGAAAAAGATCATCGTCCATGGTCCCAGGGACAATATCAGGCAGAGCGCCGGGCCGCGCATAAGACTCACGGCGCGCGGTCACAAGGTCGAGCGACAATCCATCCTTAAATGTCAATACCGCTGTCCTGAACGGGGTATGCACCCTGACAGCCGCCGACAGCTGTCCCGCCAGGCGGCGGGCAAACGCAGGGGCATCCCCTTCAAGGACAATATCAATGTCCGACACCGGCACCCCCAGCAGGAGGTCGCGAACAACCCCGCCGACGATAAAAATACGCACACCCGCCTTATCGGCCTCAGCACCGATATGCTGTAAAAGCTCCCGGACATGGGGCGCAAGCGGCGCAAGGTCAAGGCGTTGCATAATAAACTACCCTCTGGGATGACATTGTTGATGCACCGCGCGCAAGCGCTCCCGGTCCACATGCGTGTAGATCTGCGTGGTGGCAATATCCGTATGCCCGAGCATTTCCTGAACACTCCTTAAGTCCGCGCCGTGCTCCAGCAGATGGGTCGCGAACGTATGACGCAACGTGTGCGGCTTGATGTTCTTTTTGATACCGGCCCGGCTGGCGCAGTCCTTGATGATCTTCCACGCGCTCTGCCGCGACATCGACTGGCCCAACCGGCTAAGAAAAAGCGCATCTCCCGGGCGGCCCCGCTGCAGCTTCGGGCGTGCCTTGTCAAAATATTTGGCAAGAGCCTCGAGCGCCTTGCCGCCGACGGGAATTAACCGCTCCTTGCTCCCCTTGCCGATACAACGCACCAGCCCCGACTCCAGGTTCAGGTCCTCCATGCGCAGCGCCACCAGTTCCGACACCCGCAAGCCCGACGCATAGAACAGTTCGAGCATCGCCCGGTCACGCAGTCCCTGCGTATCACGCCCTGAAGCAGCACCGAGCATGGCCGCAACCTCGGCGTGGGTCAAGACATTCGGGATGCGCTTCCACTGGCGCGGCGTGTCCACAAGCCCCGTCGGATCTTCTTGAGCCAGATCTTCGCGCACCAGGAAACGATGGAACATGCGGATAGCGGCAAGGCTCCGGCAAATGGAGTTCACTTCCATCTTCTTCTTTTTCTGCACCATCATGTAACGGGAAATGTGCTGATGCTTTAACGCCTCGGGAGAAGTAACCCCTTCGGTCTCCTGAAGATACGCGCAATAAGCCGTAAGGTCACGCCGGTAAGCCATCAAGGTATTTTTCGCGAGACCGCGCTCGACAGAAATATAATTGATGAATTCCGGGATCAATGCGGTCATCGCAGCACAACAGCCTCCGGCTTGAAATTCCTGAAAAGATCCCGCTCGATGTTGTGCATCTCCCGCGTCAGAAGATCATACCGGCGCAGGCCGGCAGGCTTATCGTAGATCTGAAGGGCTGCCACAAGGCGGGCGCGCAACGCCAACGCCTTGTCACGGGCAGGACCTGTCAACAAGGCTATCATGCCGTCAAAATGCGCCAGGATCTGGTTGATCATGTATTGCTCGCGCTTGGCACTGCCATCCCGACGCCCAAGAATATCCCCGAGGTCCTTGAAATAAACCTTCTCCATCGCGTAATGATCACGGTAAACCTGCGCTGAAGACTCCACCACCTTTGCATACACCTCCGGCTGAAGGACCGGAACAAAATCCTCGGCCTTGGCAGGGCCTTTCTTCACGCGGGTAAACTTTTTCCGCAAAGAAACGCACCCCGTCAATGTGGTCATCCCCAAGATCAGCGCCAGCACGGCCGCTACGATCCTTTTTCTATCATCGGGTCTTGTCATGCGGTCAACTCCTCAAATGCCTGTTCATTGATGATCCTGATCCCCATGCGCCGGGCCTTTTCAAGTTTTGATCCGGCACCTTCACCGGCCACCACACACGCTGTCGTTTTGGTTACAGCCGCCCCCACGTCACCGCCGAGAGCTATAACTTTCAGCCCGGCCGCGTGCCGGGTATGGCGCAAAAGCTCGCCGGTAAAAACAAAGGTCATCCCGGACAATTTACCGGTGCCGGTTGCCCGCGGCTCGATCATGTTCACGCCGGCGGCTTTCAGCGCAGACACCTGGTGCCGGACCGCTTCCCTGGAAAAATACTCGACCACCGCCGAAGCACTGATCTCTCCCAGGTCCGCCACAGCACAAATATCTGCCTCACTGGCGGCCGAGAGGGCCTCCATACTGCCAAAATGACGAGCCAGTGCCTGCGAAGCTTTGACACCGATATTGGCAATGCCCAGCGCAAAGATCAACCGGGACAAGGGCCGCTCACAACTTTGCTTCACCGCCGCCAGTAACTGCGCCGCCTTTTTGGCACCAAAAAGATCGAGCTTGAGCAACGCGTCTGTGTCCAAAGTATAAATATCCGCCACCGTGCGCACAAGCCCTTTTTCAAGCAATTGCCGGACTGCCGCCTCACCCATGCCATCAATATCCATCGCGTCGCGCGCAGCAAAATGAACCAGCCTTCGCTCCAACTGCCTGGGGCACTCGGGATTAATGCACCGGTGCAGGACACCGTCAAACTCCTGCCCCGCCAGGGCCGTCACCACAAATTCCTCCCGGCACAGCGGGCAGTCCGTCGGCAGTTTCCGTACTGCCTTACGCTCCGGCGCCCGTTCCAGGACCTTCACGATCTTGGGGATGACGTCTCCGGCGCGCTCGATGAGAACCCGGTCGCCGGCGGCAACCCCCAGCCGCTCGATCTCGTCAAAATTATGCAACGTCGCACGCGCAATGGTAACCCCGCCGCAAAAGACAGGATCGAATTCCGCCACAGGGGTGAGCACCCCTGTGCGCCCGACCTGAACAACGATATCACGGATCGTCGTCGTCGCCTGATACGCCGCGAATTTAAAAGCCACCGCCCAGCGGGGGCTTTTCATGGTTTCACCCAGGGCACGCTGGTCGTCGAACCGGTCAACCTTGATGACCGCCCCGTCCACATCATAGGGCAGGTCCGCGCGCATCGCCTCCAACGCCGTGCAGGCAACGAGGATCGCGTCAATCCCGCGGCAAAGACGGGTATGGGTATTAACCGGAAACCCCCAGGCACGGGCCTGTTCCAGAAAAGCGGAATGGCTCGCCATAGCCGCAGCGCCATTGACACGCGCAAAGGAATGAAGGAAAAACCGTAAATGCCGGCCGGCGGCCTCGACGGGATCCATCAACTTCAACGCCCCGGCAGCCGCATTGCGGGGGTTGACAAAAGGCTCTTCGCCCGCACGGGCACGGGCCGCATTAAGTTTCTCAAAATCCGCCTTGTCCATATAAACTTCGCCGCGCACATCCACATAGTCCGGCGCGCCCGGGCGCAGTCTGAGCGGCACCGACCGCATGGTACGGATATTGTGCGTAACATCCTCGCCTGTCTCCCCGTCGCCGCGCGTGGCACCTCTGACCAGGAGGCCCTGCTCATAGGTGATCGCCGCACTCACCCCGTCGATCTTGAGTTCCACGACAAAATCGACATCGTCGCGCCCGAGCCCCTTGTAAACACGGCCCAGCCAGGCGCGCAGGTCTTCAGCGGCATATGTATTGTCGAGCGAAAGCAGTCTGACATCGTGCCGGAGGGTGCGTGTGCCCGAAGGCATCTTCGCCCCCACGCGCTGTGTCGGCGAATCGGCCGTAACAAGCTCGGGATATTGTGCTTCGAGCGCGGCCAGGCGCTTCATCAGGGCATCATATTCCTGATCCGCAACAACGGGCGCTGCCAGGACATAATACTGATGGTCATGCCGCGCAAGAGCCTCGCGCAAGCTGAAGATTTCTTCTGATGGATGACAGGGAATAAGCCGCGATGCACGATCGGACATAGAACCTCATGAAGGCAGGCGTGAATAATCCCGGATGCAATTCCCGGAACAAAACAGACAAACAAAAATTGGTCGGGAGAGGGGGGTTTGAACCCCCGACCTCAACGTCCCGAACGTTGCGCGCTAGCCAGCTGCGCTATCTCCCGATATGTCGACCAAAGAAGGCGTAATTCTAACATCGCACCAAGACTTCGTCAATTACATCTTTTGGCATCTTTTCCCGTCAACAACAAACGCTCACACTTCCTTGATCCCGAAACCGATCTCGGCTTCGACCGCGATGGCATCGCCCACAAAACATTTGCATTCCAGGAACCCCGCCTTGGCCAGCAGTTTCATGGTCTTGACCTCGATACGGAGCTGATCGCCTGGCACCACCACCCGGTGGAACTTGGCGGTTGTCTTGGCAAGGTAATAGATGAGGTTTTTGCCCTGCATATTCTTGGAATAATAAAAATAAATACATCCCGCCTGGGCCATGGCTTCGACCATGAGCACCCCCGGCATCACCTTCTCGGCCGGAAAATGCCCCTGAAAATGCGCCTCATTCACCGACACATTCTTGATCGCCACAAGCTTTTCATTAGGGATAAGCTCGATGACCCGGTCGATCATCAGAAACGGAAAACGATGCGGAATGACTTTCTGAATTTCCTGGATATCCAATTGCATTTTACCCCCTCGTTGGTTTAAAAACTGCCGATTTCAATATGTATTTCGCCAACAGATCCGTTTCGATATTCACCTCAGCCCCGGTTTTTTTGGCACCGATAGATGTCACCTTGAGCGTATGCGGAATGAAATATACGGCGAACCAGTCCTTGCGCACGGCGCCGACGGTCAGGCTGATACCATCCAGGGCCACCGAACCCTTGGGAACAATATAACGCATCAGGTCACGTGCCGCGCTGATACGGTATTCCACATAATTCGGCAGGGTCAGAATATCCCGGATACGGCCAACACCATCCACATGCCCGGTCACAAAATGCCCGCCCAGCCGTGCGTCTGCCTTCATGGCGCGTTCAAGGTTAAGGACCGTCCCGGGAACAACATGCTTCAGGGTGGTTGCCTCAAGGGTTTCTTTCATCAGGTCAAAATAATAACAGCCGCCCTTGATCGCGATGACGGTTAAACAGACCCCGTCATTGGCAATGCTGTCGCCAACCTTAATATCATCAAAATTCCCGGGGCATTTAACTGCCAGTGTGATCAAATTCTCGGTCTTTTCCAGGGCCTTAACAACCCCCTGCGCCTCAATGATGCCTGTGAACATGGTCTGCCTCAATAAAAATATCCGGACCGATACGCTCGACGGATCTTATCTCAAATCCGCCCCCGTTGAATACCCCTGCCAGGTCAACCCCGTCAATCGCGTCGGCATGCGCTTTGCCCATGATCTGCGGAGCGATATACGCATGCACACAGTCTGCCAATCCCGCCGCCAGGACAGCCTTGACCAGCGTCGGCCCGCCCTCTATTAAGATACGGACAAGCCCGATTTTTGCAAGCGCTTTAAAGAGAGCTTTCAGATCAACCCGGCCATCCTTGGCCGGGCAAACGATGATACCCATGCCGCGCTTTAAGAAAGCCTGCCGCTGGGCCAGCGCTGCCCGCCGGGTCACCGCCACGATCACCTGCCCCGGCCGCACGCCGTTGAACAACTTCGCCTCAACGGGCATCCTGAGCGTGGAATCAACAACGACTTTCACGAGTGCCCTGCCCGGCGCATCGAGCTGCGGGTCATCGGCGATAACCGTATCCACCCCGACGACAATGGCATCGAAATCATTCCTGCGTTCCTTGGCCTTGAGCCGTGTGTCCGGGGAGGTGATCCATTTTACCTGGCCTGAACGCGTCCCTGCCTTGCCGTCGATGGTCTGGGCGGTCTTGACCGTGACATGCGGCATCGCTGCCGTGATATATTTGATAAACGCCACATTCAGCTGACGGGCTTCATTTTCACAAACGCCTGTCAGGACCGTAACCCCGCTGGCGCGCAATTTTTCAACAGACTTGCCATTGGTCCTTGGATTAGGGTCGAGCATGGCCACCACCACGCGCGCGATCCCTGCCGCCAACAGCGCCTCTACACACGGCGGTGTCCGGCCCTGGTGCGCGCAAGGCTCCAGGGTCACATACGCCGTTGCCCCGCAAGCCTTGCCCCCCGCTTTCTTCAGGGCATCAACCTCGGCATGATCACCGCCGCAACACTGATGCCAGCCCTCGGCGATCACGCGGCCAGCCTTGACAAGCAGGCACCCGACCATGGGATTGGGTGCGGTACGCCCCGCCCCGCGAAGGGCCAGGGCTAAGGCCCGGTGCATATAGCGTTCATCGCGGGTCATACCGGCCTCCGGGTGCGCTCCTTCAACTTTTCTACCCAATGATATGGCACCCGCGACTTGCCAATATACGTGTTTGTTTTTGAAGCACCATGGGCATCGGAACCGCCCGTCACCACAAGGTCATACTTTTTGGCCAAAGCCAGATAACGATTGACCGTATCCATAAAACAATTGGGATAATACGCCTCGAGCCCACCTAAGCCAGCCTTAACTAACTCCGGGATAAGCTCATCCCGCTGGGTCAGGACAGGATGCGCCATGACCGCCACCCCGCCCGAAGCGCGGATAAGCCGTATGGCCTCTGCCGGCGTCTGTTTGAATTTCGGGAAATAGGCACTGGCCCCCTCGGAAAGGTATTGCCTGAAGGCCTGGTCGAGCGACCGCACATGCCCGCGCTCAAGCAGGAGTTTGGCCAGATGCAGGCGCCCGAGCGAATCCGAATGGGTCATGCCGGCAACATCCTCTAGGCGCATATCCTTCATCCCGAGTTCGTCAAGACGGGCGAGCATTTGCTGCATCCGTGCCACCCGCGCGGCCTGCATTTCTTTGAGGCGAAGCACCAGCGGACCATCCAAACAGTCAAAGCCATAACCCAGGATATGGATATCCTTGCCCTTATAGTCCGACGACAATTCCACCGCGCTGATCACTTCCAGTCCATGCGGCGCAGCCGCAGCCAGCGTATCGGCAATGCCATCGAGCGTATCATGGTCAGCGACCGCGATACAGGCTAAGTCCGCGCGCACAGCCTCGTCGACCACTTCCGCCGGTGAAGCCGTGCTGTCAGAGAAAAAAGTATGAATATGCAGGTCGGCAAAACGATCCGTCATGAGGCAGGGCCGGCAGGCACGATCTCTTTCTTGTGAACCTTGTCGAGGATGCCGTTGACAAACTTCCCGGAATCGTGGTCGCCGTATTTCTTGGCAAGATCAACCGCTTCATTGATCGCAACTTTGGGGGGGATCCCTACCGTGAATTTCAATTCATAAAGCCCGATGCGCAAGACATTGCGGTCAATGACCGCCATGCGGTTCAACTGCCAGTTGGTGGCGTATTCGCCAAGCTTCTCATCGATCTCCTGAAGGTGCGCATGAATACCGTCGACCAGCTTGACGGCAAAATCACGGACATCTTCCGGATGCTCGCTTTCCTGCAACCAGAAATATCCGGCCGCATTATCAGGCAAACGGCCTGTCATTTCCATCTGATAAAGTATCTTGAGGGCGCATTCCCTGGCTACACTACGTTTACGCATCACAGCCCTCTCACATTGTCTTCAGGACCTGGGTCATCGATAAGGCGGCACGCGCGGCGGCAGCCCCCTTGTTATCGGTGTCGCCTTCCAAGGCGCGGTCCTGGCATAGCTTGATCGTATCCGCCGCCAGCACTTCAAAAATAACCGGCTTACCTATGGCCAGCATCACATCCATAAGGCCACGGGCGCACGCCTCGGCCACCAGCTCATAATGCAACGTTTCACCACGGATCACAGCCCCTAAGCAGATCACCGCAAGGATATTCTTCCGCTGACCCATTTTAAGGGCCGTCAGCGGCAGTTCAAAAGCACCGGGGACGCGCACGATCTCTATTTCACATTCACACACACCATGCCGCGAAAACTCGTCCAGGCAGGCCTTCAGGAGGCTTTCGGTGATGGTAGAATGGAACTCGGCGACCGCCACAGCAAAGCGCGGTTTTCCGGCACACGAGGGCTGCGTCACTTTCTTTACCATTTTACAGCCAATGCCCCATCTTCTGCTTTTTGGCTTCCAGGTATTTTTTGTTCTTTTCATTATGGGCGATCTGCAAGGGGACACGCTCAACCACGCTGAGCCCGTAGCCTTCAAGGCCGACGATCTTGCAAGGATTGTTGGTCAGAAGCCTGATCTGCTTCAGCCCGATATCCACCATGATCTGGGCACCGATCCCGTAATCGCGCAAGTCCGCCGCAAAACCCAGCGCTTCATTGGCCTCGACCGTATCCATACCCTTGTCCTGAAGCGTATAAGCTTTCACCTTGTTGACAAGCCCGATGCCACGGCCTTCCTGGCGCATATAAAGCAGGACACCGGCACCTTCCTTGGCCAAACGCTTCATCGATTCCTGCAGCTGCCCGTTGCAATCACAGCGCAAGGACCCGAACACATCGCCGGTCAGGCATTCCGACTGCACACGCACCAAAACTGGCGTCGTATCATCGACCTTGCCGAGCACCAGCGCCACATGCTGATAATTATCGATCGTTGATGAATAAACGATCATCCTGAAATCGCCATTGGCCGTCGGCAGGACCCCCTCAACTTCACGGGTAATAAACTTCTCGTTCTTGCGGCGGTATTCGATCAGGCTGTCGATCGTGCAGATCTTCAGTTTATGTTTCTTGGAAAATTCAACAAGGTCATTCGTGCGCGCCATGGTGCCATCGTCATTCATGATCTCGCAAATAACACCCGCCGGATAAAGGCCGGCCATGCTGGTAAGGTCAACCGAAGCTTCCGTATGCCCGGCACGGACAAGGACGCCGCCTTTCTTGGCGCGCAACGGGAACAGATGCCCCGGGGTGATCAGGTCTTTGGGGGTGGATTTCGGATCAATGAGAAGCTTGACCGTATAGGCCCGATCAGCCGTCGAGATCCCGGTCGTGGCACCATGCGCCGCATCAACCGTGATCGCCCAGCCGGTATTGCATGGCTGATGCAGGTCGCTCGTCGCATCCTTCATGGGGTAAAGCCCCAGCGCATCCAGGCGTTCAGGGAGCATGGGCACACAAATAAGCCCGCGCGCATGCCTCGCCATAAAATTGATGACTTCCGGCGTTACAAATTCGGCCGCCACCAGCACATCGCCTTCATTTTCCCGCCCTTCATCGTCCATGACGATGACCATGCGGCCCTGACGGAGTTCTTCAAGAATTTCGGGGATAGGATGGAACATAGAGAATTCTTTCCTTTGTCAAATGACCAAAAAAACCGCCTTCCCGGCGGTAATAGTTTTTCATAATATTCTAATTATAAAAGCTTGTCAAGCCGTTTATCCCCCCTTCAGACGTCCTATATTGATGCGAAATAAGTTTCGATGGGCGTTGAAAGAAATTCTTCCAGTTTGATCCCTTCAGGACCAACAAGAATGACGCGCGCCTGGGGAAACTTTTTTAAAAACAACTGAAATTGCTCTGCGTGTCTTTCATAATTTGTTTTGACTTCAATGGCTATCAGCTTTGAGCCTTTGCGCAGGACAAAATCAATTTCATTTTTATCGTCACGCCAGTAATACACCTCATAATTATGCATTTTCCCCTGATTGATCAAATAAGCGCCAACCGACGCCTCCACGAGGCGCCCCCAATACACAGGATCTTTTACGGCTTCCACCCTCGGGAAATTCTTGACAGCGGAAATTAACCCGGAATTTAAAGGAACCCACTTGGGAGAAGAATTTCTCCGAAGAAGATCTTTACCTGACCATTTTTGTAAACCCAAAAGAAGATAGGTTTGTTCGAGCATTCGCTGATAGCCGGAAATTGTCAGCACACTCTTGACATCTTTAAAATGCCCCTGGATCTTCCGATAAGCCAATTCTTGCCCTGCATAATGGCACGCCAAAAAAAACAGGTTGCGCAAAAGTGCCGGATTGCGCACTTCGGTCAATAGCGGAATGTCCCGCGATAGAACAGGCTCAATGACGGCATCCATAATATAATGCCGCCAGCGCTCTTCATCATGCCTGAAAGTGGCTCCCCCCGGATACCCGCCAAAATACAAATAATCTTCTAAAGAAAAATCAAAGGCTTCCTTACATTCAAGATACGACCAATGCATGAACCATATGATCTCAAAGCGCCCCATTAAACTTTCCGACAACCCTTTCTGCATCATCAACGCCGATGACCCCAATAAAACGACACAGACATTCCTTTTTTCAAACGAATCCTCATCCCACAACCTTTTGATCTCAGTTGACCATGCCCTGATCTTTTGAATCTCGTCAAAAACAAGAATAACTTTATTCCCGCCTTTTTCCTTATCCCTGGCTTGATGCCAATACGACGTAATCCACTCAACACCCGGGGTCGGCGAAACAAAGTCAGCAATAGCATAAACATACGGATCGGAGAGTTCTCTTATAACACCATTGACCGCCCACGACTTGCCCACCTGACGCGGGCCAAGCACAATCTGAATCGTACGACGCGGCTCCGCCAGCCTGCTTTTTAGGATACCTGCCACCGGATGCACGTAATCTTTATTATTCATAACACCTTTGGTAATCAGATGATACAAATTTGGTAATCATGATTTTCAATTATAATAATGATATTTAATTTGTCAACAAAAAGTCGGAACCTATCCAAATTTTGAACATATTTAGCGCGATAGTATACAGGCATTCTAAATGCTCTTGTAATTATAATTCATAACCCTTAAGATAGTTCCCATGACACAGCTCCAACACCTCGCGCAACACTTGACCGCCAGCCGCCAAACTTTAGCCACCGCCGAATCCTGCACCGGCGGGCTGATCGCCCATACCCTGACCAATATCCCCGGCGCTTCGGCCTGGTTTAAAGGCGGGGTCGTGGCTTATGCCAATACGGCCAAATCTGATATGCTGGGAGTCGCTCCTGAGCTGATCCTGCAACACGGCGCGGTCAGTGCCCCAGTGGCAGAAGCCATGGCTCAGGGTGCACGCCTGCGCTTTGATACCACTTTCGCCATCGCCACAACCGGCATCGCCGGTCCATCGGGCGGCACACCCGCCAAGCCCGTGGGCCTTGTCTTCATCGCCGTTGCCTCGGCCAAAACAACAACCGCCTCAAAATTTCTTTTTACCGGAACCCGCGCCCGGATCAAACGCCAAACCCTGGCCACAGCCATCAAACTGCTCAACGCACGACTGTCACTTTCAATGCTGTGAAGACGGCATTCCCAGAAACGCCGGCAGATCCACCGCATCCTCCACGCCAATAATCACCGGCACAAATCCCGGCGCCGCCGCCAACCGCGCCACCTCAGCCGGGTCAACATCAAAAACATCCCCCATCGCACCCGCTGTCGAGATCCGCATCCGGTCAGCCGTCAGATCAATACCACCGGTGCCATTCGCCCTGTCAATCACTGGACTCTTCAACAATTCACTTTGATTAACTATCCTCTTTAAGATACTATCCGCTGTTAAATTACCCTCTTGACTCGCCTTTTCCAAAGCACGAATAATACCTAAACTATTTTCAACCAGAAACTTATTCATTTCCTCAACGTTATTTATCCCGCTCGGGAGAATTTTACGGATACGCGCACTATATCTAACCCCTGAAGAATTTACCTTGTTTTTCCCTTGCAACAATAAATCATGAATTGCAAAAGCGAAGATCTGATGCGCAAGGAATCGACTGTTCGGATCCAGGGATATCCATAAAAACAAAGAAGGCTGTTTATCTTTGTAATTTTCAACAACCTGAATTGCAAGAATATCTGAACTTTTCATGGAAACAGCTACATAAATATCCGTTCCCGTCTTCGTATTAGATAATTCATCAACCAAAACCAACAATCCCAATATTTTGCCAGTCATAGCGAATTGAGGATTAATTGTAATGACCTTTTTTAATTTTTCCAGAAAAAGGGTTCTCTTGTTTCCTTTTAAATCACTGAATCTAACAACATCAGCCAATAAATATTGCCCATCACGTTCAAAAACAACCTTATTCACTAATTCACCAGTAAACAAATTAAACGCACCCTCATCTTTCAACTCATTATTTGAAGCAAAGTCAGCGACTGTATTGCGTTTTACTACATCATTTTGACCCTGAGTTGTCGTTGCGATCTCGCGCAAATAGGCTGTTTCCCGCGTATGCCGGGCCATAAGGTCATCGCCTGATGCTACGGTGATGTAGGGATTTTGTTGCTGGATCAAGCCCAGCATCGCCGTAGCAGATGCCTGTTCTTTTTGGGAGACTTCTTTTGTTTCAGCCATGCGCCATCCCAATATCGCTTTAGAATAAATCGTCCGTAACAACACGCTGTTCAAGCGCGCAACTTCCTGATCATTCAAAGAATTTTCATCCTTGACAGCCTTTTGCAACAAAACTTTAGCATCCTCGTCCAGCCAGCGCTTGTCAGCATCTTCGACATAACGATAAAAATCCCGCCGTTGCACGATGGCATTAATCAAATTCTTCGGCGTGCTCCGTGGATAAAGGGTCTTTAATAAAAATCTTTTGAATCGTTTCCCATCCGAAGTATTATTCAGTTTGATCCATTCTTGTGCATCAATAAGGTCCCTTGATTGAACGCTAAGAGTCTTAATAATGGTATTAATTGCGTGCAAGTGGTCATCACTTAATGCATGGGCCTGCTTTAACTTAACAAAAGCAATAAATGATGCTTCGCTTTTATTCAAAGCGTCAATGAGCTCTTCCATAGAAGTCCCTGACGAAATGGACATCTTCGTATCAGATTCAATTAAACGAGTCAATGCCTGTAGTTGATCAAAATCTTCAAATTCAGCCACTTTCAAATCCAGAAAGCCATTAATCACTTGCATAAAATCACTCTTTAAAACATCCTTCAACGAAGCATTTGTAAGCTTCGCTAATTCTTGAAGCATTAACTGATTAGTCTTCTGGTGCTTATCGTCCCCGATGGCCTCACGCAATAATTCAACATCAAGGTCGCCCGGCGTGACCACAAAAGAATTCTTCATAAAATTATGCCTTATAAGGGCGCGCACCTGACTCCGGTTCAACGGTTCATTTATCTTGCGAGGCTTTTTGTTCTGAATATCCATCAACCAACTAACACGCTGGCCGGTCTTCGTTTCCCCTTTCACTAGAGCAGCGTTCAATTCCTGAAGAAAACTTTCAGATCCCAGCAATGCATTAACCCTGTCAATGTCTGTATCTGCCGACGGGACATTAAATCCGGCACGCTCAATCGCCGCAATAACCTCTACCACCCTGGCATTGCTGAATTTATCGCCGCGCCTTTGAAACTCTGGCTTTAAAAAAAACGAAAGGCTTTGCAATAATCCATGGATCACACGATGCGCATTATGCCATAAAAATACAAACCCTTCTTTTTCGATCTGTTCCTGGTCATGCCAGGCAAACGCAGTGACCTGATCGACCGCCGAAAAACTACCTTGCCGGTAGAAATTTATCCGCGATCCCATCACGAGATGACCTGTTTTCTTTTCAACAACCTGAACAGCCATAATCTCCAACTGCCCCTTCTTGTTTCTTTCTACAGCCGCATAAACCTCGCGTTGGCCCAACAACCCCTTGGCAATGGTTTTAGCCAATGAAAGCGTCGAAAAAACATCCCCGGCATTGATGGCCCCCATACTCCGGCTCTGCCTCACCAAGGCCTTGACAAATGCTTGCCGCAATAGCTTCGCCTCCTCACTTTTCGTCGCGCTCACCTTGACCACATCCACAGCCCGGTACTCGCCCCCGGGGCTTTGCATGATCACTTTCTTTTCCAAAGCGCCATTGAACAGACGAACATCCTCGGTTGAATTCTCCTTTAAACTTGCCTGTCCATCCGATCCTTGTTGTTCGGACAAGCTGTGTCCCAAGTTTTTATTGATTCTATTATTCAAATCAGGGGCATTCTGACCGGGGATCAACAAATTCTCATTGTCTCTCAATTGCTCCAACATCTTGTTTGCTGACACATTCCCCGCAAGCGCATCCGCGTTCAGTTCCACAATAATGTTATCCTGCACATACTTCAGCATACCCGGGAGATTGCTACGCATCGACGCCCTCTTCACCTCTCTAGATGACGCTCCAGGGGGCACATTGCTGAACCCAAAAGCCCCTCCCGCATCCATCATATCCAAAGACACACCAGCGGCATTGAGCTCATTGATAACCAAAAATAATAACCGTTGCGCCACGGCCATCTGCCCTTCCTCGGCTACCCAGGGCATAATGGATATAGGCAACTTATTAGTATTTTTCCAAGTCATTTTCCTGGGCCTGCGCACCGGCTGAACCGCCAGTATCCGCCCATCAGGCATAACCGCCGCATATAAATCAATTTCCTGCGCTATGGCGTATTTCTCCCTGGTCAATGCATCCAGCAAATGCGCAAGAGTTATGAACGATGTTGCTATACTTTGCTTATGGAGCCACTGCTTTTTCAGAGACTCGATCAATTTTTCCCCTGCGGGTGTCGCCACATTTCTGATCCTGACGACCTTAACAAATTGATAAACACCCTCGACCTTGGCTACGACGGGTTTCGTCAGTACTTCTCCCCCCCGGGCAGTAAAAATAGCTGCCTGCTCAGCGCTTATCTGCACGTTGACCTGCCTCGATTGAACAGGAAGCTCGGCAGGGTCAACTGTACTGACCATGGTCATAGCCGTGATCTTGGCCAAAACCCCGCCCGCGAAATATTTACGCGGGATCGTCTCGCGTGTCAGGGGGTCATACTCTTCGCGGATATAATTATAAACACCTTTTTTGAAAGCCTCCACATAACGGCCCCAGATTTTGACCGCTTCTTGCGGATCGTTGATATTCACGCCCGCAACCTTCCGGCGGTCGACATACACCCGTGACAACAGGCTGTCCTTGACTTTCTTCTTGTACCAGGTAGCCAGGATCAGCGAGTGGTAAACCTGACGTAATTGAGTAAAATTCCGGCCTTCGTTCACCTCTTTTTCAAGGACAGGAATAATGACTTGCCGGAGAATCTCCTTGACATCATCCGAGGCAGACGCCGTCGGTGCAACATACCCCGCCTGTTGACGTGCCGCCAGATAATCCGAATCCAGCATGACCTTCAGGCGCGATTTGACCACATAAGCCGTATGGGTTGGCGCATTCTCGTAAACAACCACTTCGGCAGGGACGATCCATACCTTGTTAAACGTATCGACCGGAATATTGGCACTGCCGAACTTCTGCGCCGCCAGGGCATAGATCTTCTGCCAGAACAGCTTGCCGGTGTCCCCTTCAGGATAGATCAGGCTTGAGGTGATCTGCTTCAGGAAATAATCCTGCGCCAGGAGGTCGCGGCCCATCTCGGTCTGGCCAAAGGCTTCCGGGACAATGCGGTCTTTCTCATAAGGGCTGAGATTGACCCACAGATCATCTTCCGGTATGGTCAAGGCGGCCAGAAAATACCGGATCAACCGGCTGGCCGTCGCACGTTCAGAGGCCTCGGGAACAGCCCCGGCAGCCTCACCGGGATCGAGGATAAAATCGAAGCGGAACGGTTCCTTAACATAAAGCTTAACCCCATTCAGCACCGCAGGATGACACGCGTTGCTTAAGCCCACCAGTCTTCCGGGCAACGGCATCACAACCTCGGCATACGCCAGCGGAAAAAAAGATTCCGTTAAAAATACCACACAAATGAACAAAGCCACAATCCGCCGCATGCCTACTCCCTTTTGCCAATAATGCCTATTTTTATTGAAATGACCACCGATGAATAAAAATATAACATATAGAATCATGGTTAACAAAGAAAACCGCCTTTTCCTTTTCAGAAAAAGACGGTTTAAAAAACAGCGCGTACTATTGGGTTATATCAGTCTCTGCCGCGCAATTTCGCCAACAGCTGCAAGATCTCCATATAAAGCCAAATGAGCGTTACCATGAGGCCGAAAGCACCGACCCATTCCATGTATTTCGGAGCTCCGGCTTGCGCGCCCTGTTCGATAAAATCAAAGTCGAGCACCAGATTCAGCGCCGCGATACCGACCACAAACAGGCTAAAACCAATGCTCATCAGGCTCGAACCAACCATGAACGGAACAGCAACATGAAAAAATCCCAGCACAAAGGATACCAGATACACCAGCCCGATGGCCATCGTGGCCACCATAACACCCGTACGGAATTTCTCGGTCACACGGATCAGACCGGTCTTGTACGCCATGAGCAGGCAGAACAGCGTCCCGAACGTAAGCGCCACCGCCTGCATCACAATGCCGGGAAAGCGCAGCTCAAAGAGCGCCGAGATCCCTCCGAGCACAAGGCCTTCACACAGGGCATAGCCCGGCGTCGTGAACCCGGCCCACTCTTTCTTGAACATCGTCACCAACGCAAGGATCAACCCGACAATGCCGCCGCCCACAATAAAAGGCAGGGCTTTGGAGATCGGGGCACTCCAGACCCACATGGCCGAAGCCATCAAAAGGATCAGCAGGATCAGGGACTTGTTGACCACCCCCTGGACGGTCATGACCTGCCCCGGGGCGAAACTTTCCGCTGCGGCAAATACATCATCTTTTAAAATTGGATTGGATGTTCTCATCGGTACCACCTCCTGTAATTAAGCGATTCCAATAATACGAACTGCCACCTGCAGTACGATATTCGTATAAATGCCGGCCATGATATCATCGAGCATGATCCCCCTGGCCCCGCCCATATCCTCCAGTTTATTCGCGGGAAAAGTCTTGAACATGTCAAACGCACGGAACAGGAAGAACCCTGTCGCCATGACAGGCCATGTCATGGGCAAGAAAAGAAAAGATACCATAATACCCGCCGCTTCGTCAATAACAATGCAACCGGGATCTTTCTTGCCCGAAAGTTCTTCGGCCCGCCCGGCTGTCAGAAAGCCGACAACGGTAATGAACACGCCGACCGCGATGTACAACGGCCAGGAATGATGCACAAGGAAAGCCACCCCCAGCGCCGCGGCACTGGCCAGCGTCCCCGGCGCGAGCGGCAAATCACCGATATGAAAAAATGTCGCGCAGAAACGCGCCACACGGTCATTCATGCGTGGCCTTCTCTTTCGGAATGGCCCGAAAATATTCAACCCCGGACCAGACGCTGAGCACCAGCGCAAAAATAATGAACGCGACGATGAGCCCGCGCCACTGGAATTCCATCAGGTTCGCCCCTGTCGACGTGGCAGGGTACGACCACAACACCCGGTAAACCAGCGCCACAAGGATGGCCGCTATCTGCACAATGGTCTTGATCTTGCCCGTCTGTTCAGCGGGGATCACCTGGCCTTTGGTCATGGCGTGCAAGCGCGAAGCCGTCACCACGATCTCGCGGAAGGCAATAACAAGGATCATCCACAATGGCGCAAGCCCCTCAAAAGCCAGGATAAAGAAAGCAGAAAGTGTCAGGAATTTGTCGGCCACCGGATCCATAAGCTTCCCGAACGTCGTGATCAAGTTATGCTTGCGGGCAATGTGTCCGTCGAGCATATCGGTCAGCGCCGCGATGATAAAAAATATCAACGCCAGCACCGCCCCTGGCGCCCCCTGTTGCATAAAAATGATAAACACGCATGTCAGCACCAAACGGGACATGGTCAGCATATTCGGCAGGTTCATACAGCGTCTCCTTCCAGATCATAATCCATGGCACCGGTTACCCGGACCATGGTAAATTCACCGATACGCAAAGGCTTGCGTGTGCGCACATACACAACACCATCGACTTCAGGCGCATCAAAAGCACTACGCCCGATATAACCACCATCGGGGCCTTCGGCCCCTTCTTCTATCAGCACCTTTAAAGTCTGCCCGACAAGCCGCGCATTCAGGCGTGCCGCCACCCCTTGCTGGGCCTGCATGAGCACCTCATACCTCCGGCGGGCCGTCGCGGCTGGCACCTTGCCAGGCAGATCATACGCCGCCGTCCCTTCCTCGCGGGAATACGTAAAAACACCCACGCGTTCAAAGGGTTGTTCCTCAAGGAACGCTAAAAGTGCGCGAAAATCTTTTTCAGTCTCCCCCGGGAAACCGGCAATGAACGTTGTCCGCAGGGAAATCCCGGGGACAACCCGGCGGATCTTCGTGACCAGCGCCACTATGTCCGCGCGCGTCATCGGACGATTCATCCGCCGTAGGACACTTTCGCTGACATGCTGCAGGGGTATATCCAGATACCGGCAGATCCCCGGATGCGCCGCCATCACGGCCAGGAGTTCATCCGTAATGTGTGCCGGATGCGCGTACAAAAGCCTTATCCAGCCGTCAAATACCTGCGCGGCTTTCCCGAGCAATTCTGCCAATGCCCGGCGCTGATAAAGATCCAGGCCATACGCTGTCACATCCTGCCCGATAAGATTGATCTCGCGCACCCCACGGTCATTCAGTCGTCGGATATCCTCGATCACCGCCTCCATCGGGCGCGAAACAAATTTTCCCTTGATCCGGGGAATAATGCAAAAACTGCAGGTATTATAACAGCTTTCACATATCTTGACATAAGCATAATGGGCCGGCGTCAGCGAAGCCGATAAGGCTGGCGCAGAAGAGGCCAACGCCTGAACACCGGTAAACGCATCGACGCCTTTCAACTCTGCCGCCAGTTCCTTGCCGTAACGCTGCGACAGGCATCCGGCGACGACGATCTTTTTGATCTGCCCTTTTTCCTTCAGCGCCACCAGTTCAAGGATCGCGTCGATGGATTCTTTCCTGGCAGATTCAATGAAGGCGCACGTATTGATAACAACAGTATCCGCTTTTTCCAACGGAGCCAGGACGCCGCCCTTGCTTTCAAGCCCGGCAATGATATTCTGGGAATCGACGGTATTGCGCGCGCACCCCAAGCTGATCACCGCAAAAGATGCCCCCCGGGACAGCACGCCACCTTCTTCAAGCCGCCCCAGATGAAACAGATCAAGACCGGGAGCAGGCATGCCGTTATTTCTCGACCGTAAGGCCTTCAGGCGTCACGATGACCTTCCTGGCCTTCATGTCGCGGCGCGCGATCTTGCCGATATTCTTACCATTCACCTCGAATTCAAGGGCTCCCAGATCCTGGACGGAAATCTCGATCTTCTTCGCCGAAGACCAGCTCTCGGCAGTCCCTTTCTTGAGGCGATCCTGAAAAACAGTGGCACCATCACACCTGACTGTTATCCATGTGGTTGTCTGGGCACGGACCGTTACAGCCACTCGCCCCGTCGAACGGGCCGGTCTGGTCTGCGCCTTGTCTGCTGGCGAAGCTGCCGCGGCCAACGGCTTGCCCGACATATTGGCCGGACGTGCATTTATTTTAGTTTTCCTCGACTGACCATTGGAATTCGACGCCGCATCGAGCGCACGACTTACCGCTATCGCATTGACAACCTTACGGATCAAAACCCCTGCGGCAAAAAGTCCCGCCAGGATACATACACCAGCCAATACAACCACTATAACCTTTTTCTTCTTCCTCAAAATATCAGGGGAACGCAAGACAGCCATCCGCTCGCGCACGCCTTCAACGCGGTGGGCGCCGACAGCCAGCCCCTTGACCGGCTTGGGAAGCTTTAACACCGCCGGCGACTGCGGATGATGGACCGGCACCAGCGCCAACACAACACCCGCGTCAAGCCCCAAATACTGGGCATATATTTTGACAAAACTTTTGTAGTAAAACCCGGTCAAGGAACGCGCTTTATAGCCTTCCTCGATGGCTTTAAGTGCATCAAGCGGGATCTTGGTTGCCTCATGGACCACATCGAGCGCAATACCTTTGGACGTCCGTTCGTGTTTTAAAAGCGCGCCGACATCACGGGGAATTTCGTTCATGCTGCTCCTTCCTGCGGTGTCGCAGCACCGCCCGTTGCCTTCCGGTGATCCTCCAGCCACTGCTCTCGGTCAACCAGAATATCTCTGGGCTTACTGCCGGCATTAGGTCCCACGATCCCCGCGCGCTCCATCTGGTCAATGATACGTCCCGCACGCGAAAACCCAAGGCTCAACCGCCGCTGAAGCAACGACGCCGACGCCTGACCTGTTTCCATCACGACGCGCAGGGCTTCATCAAAAATATCATCTTTCTCCTCGGAGCCACCTGCGGCAACCGCAGGTCGTGCCGTGACCGCCTCATCATATTTAGGTTTTTCCTGACGGCGGATAAAATCCATGACCTTATGGATCTCTTCGTCAGAAATATAACTGCATTGCCCCCGCAGCGGTTTGGGGTCTCCCGGCCGTATAAAAAGCATATCGCCCTTGCCGAGCAGATCCTCCGCACCTTTTTCGTCGAGGATCGTGCGTGAATCGATCTGCGACGCAACCTTGAAAGCGATCCGTGCCGGCAAATTCGCCTTGATCGTCCCGGTGATCACATTGACCGAGGGGCGTTGGGTGGCAAGGATCAAATGGATGCCTACCGCGCGCGCCAGCTGGGCCAGCCGCGTGATCGCGCCTTCAATGACCTTGCCGGAGGTCTGCATGAGATCCGCGAACTCATCGACAACAACGACGATATACGGCATCTCAAACCCCTTGGCATGATACGCCTTGATATTTCTCACCTGGTGCTTCTGCAGGGTCTTGTAACGTGATTCCATTTCCGCGATGACCCAACCCAGCGCGGCCGCCACCTTCTTGTGGTCCGTGATCGCCGGGCAAAGCATATGCGGTATGTCATTATACTGGTTCAACTCCACCATCTTGGGATCGATCATGATGAACTTCACCTCATGCGGTGAAGCGTTATAAACAATGGACATGATGATAACATTCAGGCACACCGACTTACCCGCGCCTGTGGCACCGGCCACCAGCAGATGCGGCATTTCCGCCAGGTCGGCGATGATCGGCTTGCCGGCGGTATCTTTACCCAGCGCCAGCGTGATCTTTGACTTAGCCTTGCGGATATCTCCCTGGATAAGCACATCTTTAAGGACAACCGCCGCAGACGCCCCGTTAGGAACCTCGATCCCCACACGGTTCTTCCCGGGAATAGGCGCCTGGATACGCACCGATGAAGCCTGCATCGCCAGCGCAATATCATCTGCCAAAGAATTGATACTCTGCACCCGCACACCCGGCGCAGGCTCAAGCTCATAGCGCGTGATAACAGGCCCGCGCTCAATATCAGCCACGCGCGCCAGCACACCAAAACTCGCCAACGCCTGTTCAAGGGTTTTGGCGCCATTCACCAACGTCTGCTGGACATTGGATTCGGACACTTTGGGAGGATCATTCAGCAAATCAAACGGTGGAAGCTGATAATTACCGATCACCAGCGGCTTATCTTCTCTTTCCGGGGCAGGTTGTTCTATCTTGTCCTGAACAATGCGGATATTCGGTGCCTGCCTGGGAACGGCCTCGGCCTTTCCTTTTTTGACTTTAACGGCCGCCTTCTCGGGCGAAGCCATTTTATCGCTGGACAGCATCTCACCGGGATCCATTGCTTTTGGATCTTCAACGCGATCCCTGGAATGGACCAGCGCCCAGGGCCACAACGACTTTCCCTGACGTAAATTTTCCATACCATCGATCATGGCGCGTGTGAGCCGTACAATGAGCGGTGACACAAGAAAATCCGCTGTAATAACCAGGCACAGGCATGCCGTAGCGATAAGGACTACATAGGCACCGATAACCCCCAGATTCCCTGCCAAAAAGTCAGCGAACAAAACGCCGATCAATCCGCCGCGATGAAACTTCAACGCTGTGATGGATGATCCCATCAAACTAAAGAAACCGCTCATGACCGCCACCAGGATCGTCAAACTCACCGCGCGCGCCGCTGAAATATGCGTCTGACGTGATGTAAAGATATTCCAACTCCAGAAAAAAAGGAAAAGGACTAAGAAGTAAGCACTGTACCCGGTCAGAAAAAAAGAAATCCCGGCAACATAAGCACCGGTAAGACGGATCAGATTATGGGCGGGAACATTGGGATGTGCTGTGAACCAGGACAGATCATCAGGAACATACGAAGCCAAGCTGGCCAGAAGGATAACCGCCAGCGCAAGGATGATAATGCCCTTGATCTCGTTAAGGTGTTCCGTTCGCATGGCTATTGTTATGAGATTTTCAAACTCCACCAGGTGGAGAGAAAGTACCCTCTTCCGGCACAGGCCGGAAGAGGGATACCGGATTTTATTTCTTTTCAGCCTTCTTACGGCTAAGGTTATAACGCCCCATCTTGTCGATCTCGACAAGCAAGACAGGGAACGTATCACCCATTTTTACAAGTTCATTAGGATCTTTGACGAACTTGTCAGAAAGTTCAGAAACATGCACCAACCCGTCACGACCGGGCATAAACTCACAAAAAGCGCCAAAGTTCATGATCTTGACAACCGTCGCCTCATAGATCTTGCCGACCTCGGGCATCTCAAGCATGGAGCTGAGATAATTCATGACACAATCAAGCGCCGCCTGATTGGGCGCCGAAATGAACGCCTTGCCTTCGTCGTCAATATCGATCGACGTAGCCCCGGTGCTCTCGATGATCTTGCGGATCGTTTTACCGCCAGGACCGATAACCTCGCCGATCTTGTCCTGCGGGATCTGCAGGATCGAAATGCGCGGCGCATAGGCGGAAAGCGTCGTCCGCGGCGCAGGCAAGGCTGCGGTCATGGTGTCAAGTATCTTCATGCGTGCTTCACGCGCCTGATCTATCGCCTGACCGAGCAACTCCACAGAAATATGACGTATCTTCAGGTCCAGCTGAACACCCGTAATACCTTCGCGTGTGCCCGAAACCTTGAAATCCATATCACCGAAATGATCTTCCATCCCCTGGATATCCGTAATAAGAACAGATCTCTGGGCATCGGAAATAAGACCAACAGAAATACCAGCCACCGGTGCCTTGATCGGAACGCCCGCATCCATCAGCGCCAGCGTGCTTGCGCAAACCGTCGCCATGCTCGAAGACCCGTTTGATTCGAGGATCTCGGAAACAACGCGAATGGTATAAGGAAAATCTTCGGGCGACGGGATAACCGCTTCAAGGGAACGATGCGCCAACGCCCCATGACCGATCTCACGACGACCAGGACCACGCACAGGTTTTGTTTCGCCAACACTGAAAGGCGGAAAATTATAATGAAGCATGAAACGGCGGTACGTCACGCCATCGAGCGCTTCCATCAACTGCTCATCAATTTTGGTACCGAGCGTTACCGTTGCCAAACTCTGCGTCTGCCCGCGGGTGAAAAGCCCCGTGCCATGCGTGCGCTCAAAAATACCCGTCTCCGCCGACAAGGCACGGATCTCGTTAAGGCCACGGCCATCAGCGCGCAACTGACGCTCGAAAACATTCTTGCGCATCACGTCATACTGCATGATCTCAAAAACAGCCTTGACATCATTTTCAGAAATATCCGCCTTGCCCTTCTTGAAACCGGCATAGATGGTCATGTCCGCAACCAGCGACGCAAAAAGCTCGTTGAGCGCCTTCTCACGGGTCTTCTTATCAACCGTACCGCCAAGGATCTCGGAAAGGCGCGCCATGCCCAACCCTCTGACCTTCTCAACAAAAGCCGGTGGAACAACCTTGGTCTCAACCTGGGTCTTGGCCTTACCAGCCTCTTTTTGAAGCTGAACTTGAATAGCCCGTACCGGCTGAAGCGCTTTATGGGCAAATGCCAGCATTTCCTTGATCTTGGCCTCGGGAATTTCTTTGCCATCACCCTCGATCATAACCAAGCCTTCGGCATCACCAGCGACCACGAAATCCAGCTTGCTCTGCGCGCGCTGTTCATACGTCGGGTTAACAATAAACTGATCATCAACAAGACCAATGCGCACCGCACTGATAGGTCCATCGAAAGGGATATCGGAAAGCATCAAGGCCGCCGAAGCGCCATTGATGGCCAGCACATCCGGATCATTTTCCGGATCAGCACTCAGGACAGTCGCAATGACCTGAACCTCATTAAAAAGCCCCTCGGGGAAAAGCGGACGAATAGGCCGGTCGATAAGGCGCGACGTTAAAATCTCTTTTTCAGACTGCCGCCCCTCACGTTTGAAAAAACCACCGGGTATTTTACCTGCGGCGTATGTCTTCTCTTGGTATTCTACAGTCAAAGGGAAAAAATCAATGCCTTCGCGTGCCTTGCCTGCGATACATACGGTCACCAGAACCGCGGTCCCGCCACAACGTACAAGGACGGCGCCAGAAGCTTGTTTCGCCAGTTTTCCCGTTTCCATAACCAAACGATTCGTACCGTATTCGACTTCCACACGGGGATAATTCATTTATATTTTTCCCTTACTGTTATCCCGCCTTCAGATAGCTGAGGCGGGGATTGAAGCGCATGAACAACCGATAGAACGGCGCGAACCACCAGCCGCACCTGTTACCACCGACTATTTGCGCAAGCCTAATTTGGTAATGGTATCTTCATACCTGGCCTGATCCGTCTTCTTGAGATAGCTCAAGAGACGGCGACGCTTGCCGATCATGAGCAAAAGACCACGACGGGAATGATGATCCCTCTTGTTGGTCTTGAAATGTTCATTGAGGTGATTGATCCGCTCCGTCAAAAGAGCCACCTGCACCGCCGAAGAACCTGTGTCCTTCGCATGAACCTTGAACGCGCGCGCAACTTCTGTTTTCTTATCTATCACTGATTCCAACGAACCGCCTCCTGTAAAGAATTAATCTCAACGTCCCGCTCCTGGGACTCAATATTTTGTGCATTATACTATCGGGTCATATTGAAGTCAAGGCTTTGTTCCGTTCCCTTGTTCTGCTCCATGACCAAGGCAGACATTGGGTTCACTTCTTTTTGAGCTCCATAACCCGGATCTTGTTGCCATCGACCACAACGAGGATCGGGCCATTTTTACCGCTGACAGCTTGTTCCAAAGCAGCCGACAACGCCGCCGGCGAAGAAAGCAAAACCCGGCTGGCAGGCTGTGATCGCCGCACATCCGCCACGACCTCGGCGATCGACGGGCTTACCCCTGCCACACGCCCCGTGCGTGATCCGGCTTCCAGGACGTGAATTTCTGCCTTGGCAGGCGAAGCCGCCCCACCCTCAGCCCCGCACGTCATCACGCCAATAACCGCCAGGACACATGATATCTTCTTTCTTGAAACAGGGGTTGTCATTTGTTCAATCTTCAATTATAATTCTACTATGTTTGAAAAAGTTGCCTTCGTCTCCATTCTTTGCATCCTCTGCGCCGTCGCTATTTTTACTGGCGTTAAGAAAACCATACAAAAAAGCTTCAATGAAGATCCTGCCATGGATAGTTACCATAGTGAAACAACCCATGAACGCCAAATTGATAAAACCCTTGATATTAAGGAAGAAAATGAACGTTTGATGGATAAAGTCCGATCACAAAGAGAAAAGAACGAAGCCTCGATGGATCGTGTCAGGGCTATGATGGAACGAAACAAACGTTAATACCCCTTACCACCTAATCCGCATGATTTGCAATCATCCCGGTGACAGCTGATCCATACCCATCAACAAAGGACATGGAATTTTTTAATTGGATCAATTCACCAGCTGGCAAATTCAATACCTTGCCTGTGCCTTCAACAAAAACACCGTGCTTAAGCAAAACACCACCAATCAGCACAACAATCACGGTGCTGGTAAGCAGAAGATATTCGATAACGTTTTGACCGCGGCTTGAGAATTTTTTTAGCATACGCACTCCTCCTAGAATTTAATTATACCACATACACATCATCCAGGAGCAGCTAAACGAATGCCACGAAAACCATGTGGCTTAAAACCTTCAAACATCCAGTCGCAGGGAAAGGTTATAAATAAAAGGCAGGCGAAAGATCTTGCCACGCAAAGCTTGGATTATGCCCCAAAAAGACACCACCCCAAAAAAGAATAAGGCCGGCTTCATCAGAAACGGCAACACAATGCTCACAATAAAGACCGCCATCTCGCACAAGAAGATCGCCAACCCCTGCCGCCCATGAAATCGTACAAAAACATCATCTTTCTTGCGTACAAGCGGAACAATGCAAAGGATGAAACAATACGCCAGTAGCGCGTAAAGACGGCTCTCATCGAGAGGCGGCGGGGTTTCCGAAAGCCCGTCACGGTTACCGCAAGGAACTGGATTAACCATGCGCCTCGACCTCAAGGATGGAATTCATATCCCCAAAACCGTTGGACTCACGGCGTTCATGCGCAGGATCAGCCTGCCAGCGGCCATCCACAATGAACTGATAGCGGTACAAACCCGCAGGCAGTGCCATCCGCGCAGTCCAGACATCCCCTTCGCGCGTCAAACGGCAAGCCTCATCGATCGCCCAGGCATTGAAACTTCCGGAAACATATACCGAATGAGCCTCTGGCGCATTAATGCTGAACGTCGTCACCATGGCTTCCATTTCACGTGTCACAATATCCGTCATCCGCGCTGAGAACTCAACTGTTTCAACAGGCGCGACCACAACAGCCTCAACCGCCTGCTTGGGAGCGAACGCCCCGCCCTCGAACGCGATCAGCTCCTTGGCTAACGTGTAATAATCCTTGGCGCCACGGCAATATTTATCGTAAGCCATAACAGGTTTTCCCTCGACGACCGACTCCTTCAGCTTGACATTGGTGTGCACGATCGTTGTCAACAGCATATCCCCGAACTGACGCTTGATCTTGTCGAGCATCGCAAAGGAGTGCCTCAGGCGCGAATCAAACATGGTGATGAGTACGCGCGGTGTCACCGGATGATTCAGGCGGTCGCGGATCAGGGAGATAATATCCATCAGGTGCTCAACACCCTGCACAGAGAAACGGCTCATCTCGACGGGGATCATGATCTCGTGGCTGGCGCGCAGCGCGTTGACGGTCAGGAACCCGAGGCTCGGCGGACAATCGATGATAATATAATCATAGGTATCCTTGAGCGTCGCGATGCTTTCGACAAGCTTCATCTCACGGCCGATCTCGTCGGCAAGTTCCTGTTCAAGGGTCCCCACCAGCACATTCGAAGGGATGATGTCAAAGTTCGTGTCGACGCGCTGAATGATATCCCGCAGAGCAAGCCGGCGCGGCGCTATCTTGGAAATAACATTATAAATGCTGTTCTTATCATCGCGGTTGAGGCCGAGGGTCGCGTGCGCCTGGGGATCAATATCTATGAGAAGTGTTTTTTTGCCGTTGGCAGCCAGTGCCGACACCAGGTTAATGGCCGTCGTTGTCTTGCCACAGCCACCCTTTTGATTCGCAACCGATATGATCTTCATGTTTCCCCCTCCGCTTGTGCTAGTTGGAAAAACTGATGTTATCGACAAGAACCGTCCCCGCCGGATCTTTCGTATTCCACGCCTCGACCACGAACGCGATGTCCTTAATGAACTTCCAGTCCGTCAGGTTCATCTGCGCGAAAGAGATCGAATAATCCTGCCAGTTGTTGCCGATGCCCTCGAGATAATACGCCGCCTGTTCTGCCCTGGCATTGCTGACAACCACTTTCAATATGCCGGGATTCCCGTTCATGCTGCGCAAGGATAAATTCAAATGACTGTATTTGGTAACATCCATCGCCGGCACCGCGATCGTCAGATTCTGGATCTGCGGATACTTCCCACCGACGGAGTAACTCAAGCGTATCGGCGAATTGTTCAGCGCGTAAATAACGCGGCTTTTAAATATATCCCGTCGCTGGGTCAAGAATGCTGTCAAGCCATAAACAACACTGACCAGAATGAACGCCGTGATCAACAAATTAATAAGGCGCCAGGCATTGGGGCGGGGCTCGGGTTTTTTCTCTTCAACGACTTCCCGTTTACTCAGATAAACCTTGGCCAAATGGTCGTAGATCTCGTCACGATTCATACAACTGTCAACTTCCGACGGAAGATAGGATTTTTGATTAGGATCAAAATTACTTTTTTATAATAACAAATAAAGAAATGAATTTAAAATAATATCTGGTATTTTTTATCGCGCGCAATAAAAAAGCCCCGGTATCGCTACCGGGGCTTTTGTGATCATACAACGTTGTTCGCTTAGAACGCGACGCTGACGCTCGAGAGGAGCTGAGTCGCCGAATCCTTGTTCACTGCCGCGAAGGCATTGCCCGGAGCAAAGTAACCCGCGCTCACGCCGAACTTCACATCCTCGGTATACGCATACGTCAGGTCGAGGTCAACTTCGTTGCCAAGGCCCTTTTCACCATTAGCAGCAACAGCCTGTGTGCCACCTGTCGGCTGATTGATCGATGTGACCGCTGCCTTCTGCGCCTTGTTCACATTGTACCAGGTCAACTTCGTGGTCAGATCCTGAACCGGTGTGACTTCAAACGCGGCTTCGGCAACGCTGAGGTTGCTGGAACCGAACAGGCTGTCATAGATACGACCAACATTCTGATTCTCATACACAGAATCAAAAGACCTGGTGTTGCTGTCCGTAAGATCCTTGTCGCCCGAAAGATACGTATAACCGGCAGAAAGAACCGGCTTCACATCCTTAAGGACAGGCAGTGCATAGTTTACCTTACCCTGAGCACCAAACGCCTTGATCTTGTTCGTCAAAGAGCCCGTGATACCAGCAGTACCCGTTTCATAAGCGCCTTCCAACTGCACATTCAAACCCTCGATCGGATTCGTACTGACGCGCAAACCAGGAACGTAAAGGTTCGAGGTCTTTGTGTCAGGATACGTGATCGCACTCTTGTCATGCTTGACGAACGTATAGGCCTCAACAACCGTGCTGAACTTGTCGAGCTTATAGTTCAGGTTGATACCATAAAGATCGGTATCATTGTTATCGTTGGTACCAAGCGTGCTGTTCTCGTTGATCTTGGAAGCAAACAAATCAACCGTGAGCGGATCATAGCTCAACACAGCCTTGACCGCGTCAAAATTACCATTGCCGGCGAGATCTGTCGCAACACCGGTATAGTAATTCTTGTTAGCGGCATTATAGCCAACCAAAAACTGGTTGCCGTAGGCAAGTGTCTGACGACCGATCGTTACCGTAAGAGGAGAATAGAGCAACTCCTTCATGGTCACGTAGGCAGCATCAAGATAAAATGAATTGTTATCTGAATTGCCGGCAACATTCTGTAAACCCCATGCACCTTCATTGGTGAGCTTGATCGTGGTGGACACATTGTCCGTCAGATCAGCCGCAACGCCAACGCTGGTGGTTGTGGCAACGAGATTCTGCGCTGTCTCAGCACCAGCACCGGCGCCAAGGTCAAAACTCTTACGAATAACAGACGTGGTGGACAACGCGCCGCTGACCTTCACGTTCTGCACGGATGCGAACGCAGGTGCCGCCATCAGGGCGACGAGCGCGAGCATCATGGTGATTTTCTTAATCATGTGATTCTCCTTAAGATTAGTATAAAAAAGCAACTAGTTATATGTTTACTAGATTATGTACTATTGATCCCTATAAACGATGCCCCCTGACCCAGATCCTTTAAAAAACCTTAACACCTCCACCTCCTTTCATGGTCGGACTAGGAACATCTTAGGGTTTAAGATAGCGTTATCTTCCCACAGCTAACTGGTGGTGTCAATGAAATTCAGGAAATTTTAATGGGTTAAAAGACAAAGGGCGGACACAATATCCGCCCCGAACATCCGTCTTTTACTTCTATAAATGGTGCCCCTGGGCCGACTCGAACGGCCGCCACAGCCTTAGGAGAGCCGTGCTCTATCCATTTGAGCTACAGGGGCAAGATACATCAATACCTTTTTTGAACATTTTTGCCCCAGTGATTAAGACCCTAGCGGTCGAAGCCAAGGGAAAAATGATCATTTACTGCCAGTCACCCGGATGGCAAGGCCTTGCTTAAATTCAGCGGGGGCATCATAACCAAGCTTCTCGGCTTTTTCAAGATAATATTGCGCATCCTGGTATTCATCCATACCAGCCAGGATGATCGCCAGATTCGCCAAAGCGTCCATATAGGCCGGATCTAACGCCACCGCGCGCTTAAAAGCAGCCACCGCCTTATCCTGGTGCCCCAGCCGTGACTGCACATTGCCCATATTAAAATACAAGACAGGATTCTTTGACGCCGCCAATTCACCTTTGGTATAATATTCCAGCGCCTGAGCCAGGCTCCCGTCAACTTCTTTAATATAACCCAGATGCAGGTAAACATCCGGATTATTCAGGCCTTTATCGATGGCGTTCAGATAAAGGTCTTCGGCCTTCGAAGGCATCCCCAAATGAAAATAGATCGCCCCCAACCTGAAATAAGCAGGCGCAAAACCCTGGGTGCGGGCAAGGACGTCCTCATAAGCACTGATGGCTTCCGGCAAATGCCCCTTCTGCTCCGCATCAAGGGCCGCGGCCATTAAGCGTTGAACATCAGCCGTTTGCGGTTGAACCGAAGGCATCGCCGAAGAAAAATCAGGCCTGAAAAGGACCGCTGTCAAAACAGTCAAAGAAAAAACAAGGGTACCAACCAGGAAAAAATTAGAAAACTGGTTATTGTTCCGTACTGGCTTCATGTAGCCTCTTGATCAATACTGGATAGCAGAAAAGACCGGAAGGTTTCCAAGCTTGGTGCGCCCATTCAAAAAAGAAAGTTCGATGATGAACCCGACACCCTCGATCCGCGCTCCGGCATCCGCCACAAGCTTGACCGCCGCGGCAACGGTACCACCGGTAGCCAAAAGGTCGTCAATGATGACAACCTTATCCCCTTCCTTAAGGGCATCGGCATGGATCTCAAGGGTGTCTGTGCCATATTCCAGATCGTATGTAACCGTGCGCGTCCTGGCGGGAAGTTTCCCTTTTTTACGCACAGGAATAAAGCCAACCCCAAGCGTGTACGCCAGCGCCGTTCCAAAAATAAAACCACGCGATTCAATGCCAACCACATAAGCAATATCTTTGCCGGCAAACGCATGCGCCAGGCTGTCAACCGCCGCCTTAAGGGCATCTTTGTCCTTGAGCAGAGTCGTAACATCCTTGAACACAATACCTTTTTTCGGAAAATCAGGAATATCGCGGATAAATTTTTTAAGGTCTATTTTTGTCATATGTCAACCAAAGCAAAATATTAGAGCGCTTGTTTGTCGGGTTTACCGGAAGATTTAATATGCTCCTGCTTGTCTGCGATCTGCCGCAAGCGCTTGATGATGGTGACTTCAAGCTGACGGACACGTTCGCGTGAAACCCCCATCACATCCGCGATCTCCGCCAGCGTCCGGCAATCCCCGTTATCGAGTCCAAACCGCATGGTGATGATCTGGCGTTCCCGTTCGGGCAGTTCCTTGACGATCTCACGCGCCCGTTCCTTGTTCAGGAATTCTTCCAGCTGTTCGTCAGGCGCGATAAGGGTTTCATCTTCGATCATGTCCTTGACCTGACCATCGCCATCTTCGCCGATAGGCGCGTCGAGGCTGGACATCTTGGAAATGGCCATCTCCAATTCTTTGATCTTGTCGACCGGCAACTGCATGCGCTTGGCAATTTCACCCACTTGAGGCTTACGGCCAAGTTTATGGGTAAGAACCTCCACGGCCCGGCGGTACTTGACAAGCTCTTCATTCATATAGACCGGCACACGGATCATCTTGCCCTGATCAATGATCGAACGGGATATCCCCTGCTTGATCCACCAGGCCGCATACGTTGAAAAACGATAACCTTTGTCTGGATCGAACTTCTCAACAGACCGCATGAGCCCGATATTGCCTTCTTCGATGAGATCACTTAGAGGGATGCCGAGATTGATATAACGCTTGGCGATGCTTATGACCAGCCGGAGATTAGAACAGATCATCTTGTCGCGGGCATCCTTGTCGCCGGCCTGAATGGCACGGGCAAGACCTACCTCATCCTCGGCCGAGAGGAGCGCAATGGGACGAACATCTTTTAAATAAGCGCGAATTGAATCCATATCTTTTAGTATGCCCTATAACACATGGATACCGGGAGCTCCAGCCACCAAACCGAAGCTCCCGGTATATTACACCATTTTTATTACTTTTTTACTTTTTTTATTACTTTCTTTGTTGCACTTCCGGAAGTCTTACCTTCCATCGCCGCCTGCGCCGCCGCTAAACGCGCGATCGGCACGCGGTACGGCGAGCAGGAAACATAATTCATGCCGGCACGCACGCAGAACTTGACGCTCTCTGCCTCGCCGCCGTGTTCGCCGCAGATACCGATCTTCAGGTCTTTGCGTGTGGAACGGCCGCGCTCAATGCCGTATTTCACCAGAAGCCCGACACCGCTCTGGTCGAGGCTCTGGAACGGATCATCCTTGAAGATCGCCTTGCCACCCTCTTTTTCCGCCGCAACATAAACCGGCAGAAAGCGTCCGGCGTCGTCGCGTGAAAGACCGAGCGTCATCTGGGTCAGGTCATTGGTCCCGAACGAGAAAAACTCCGCATACTCGGCGAGCTCATTGGCCAACAGCGCCGCGCGCGGGATCTCGATCATGGTCCCAACCATATACTTGACCTTGGACTTGGCGTCCTTGATCAATTTGTCAGCGACCTGACGCGTCTGAAGTTCAAGGATACGGAACTCTTTCTTGTCGATGGTCAACGGATGCATGATCTCGGGAAGGACCTTGTAGCCTTCCTTCTGCGCCTTGATGGCCGCTTCGATGATCGCTGTCACCTGCATATCAAGGATCTCGGGATACGTGATGCACAGACGGCAACCGCGATGACCGAGCATCGGATTGGATTCATGCAGCTGCTCGCAACGGTGCTTGATCTTGTCGTGGCTTAAGCCCGTGATCTTGGCCAGCTTGTCGACACCCGCGTCATCCTTGGGCGTGAACTCGTGCAACGGCGGATCGATCAGACGGATCGTGACAGGATAACCGTCCATGGCCTTGAAAATACCATAGAAATCCTCGCGCTGGATCGGGAGGAGCTTGGCCAGTGCCGCCTTGCGCGCTTCCTGGGTCTCAGCGACGATCATTTCCTGGATCGCCAAACGGCGTTCCTCGGTGTCAAAGAACATGTGCTCGGTGCGGCACAGCCCGATACCTTCAGCGCCCATCTCGATCGCTTTCTTGGCATCATAAGGCGTGTCGGCATTCGTGCGGACATTAATATTACGGATAGCATCCGCCCACTTGAGGATCGTATTGTACGCTTCAGGAAGGACCGGATCCTTGAGGGCCAGGTCGCCTGTATACACTTCACCGGCGGAACCATCGAGGGTCAAATAATCGCCCTGCTTGATGACCTTGCCGCCGACGAGCATTTCCTTGGCATCATAATTGATATTGATCGCTTCGCACCCGACGATACAGCACTTGCCCCAGCCGCGTGCCACCACCGCCGCGTGAGATGTCTTGCCGCCCGTCGCCGTGAGAATACCCTTGGCCGCGTGCATGCCGCCCACGTCTTCAGGGGATGTTTCCTTGCGGACCAAAATGACCTTGTCGCCATTCTTGGCCATCTCTTCAGCCTCGGCCGCCGTGAAGACAACCTTGCCTGCCGCCGCGCCCGGAACCGCATTGATACCCGAGGCGATCTTCAGGCCCTTAAGCTCCTGAACCGTAACCTTGGTGCCGTCGATGACAGGATAGAACAAACGCTCGATATCATCCGAGGTCAAACGACCAACCGCCTGTTCCCTGGTGATCACAGGCTTGACAGCCACATCGGCCCACTTCTGCGGAAGATAGCCCTTCTTGACCAGATCCTTGGCCTGCGCCTTGGACAAGAGGGGTTTGGTGGCATGATCGAGCGCGATAGCGAACGCCGCCGCCGGAGAACGTTTGCCGGTACGGCACTGCAACATATAAAGCTTCTCGTCTTCAATCGTGAATTCGAGATCCTGCATTTCCTTATAATAAGACTCGAGGATCGCGCGCACGGCCAACAGCTGGTCATACGGCTTAGGCATCTGATCCTTGAGCGTCTCGAGCTTGAGCGGCGTGCGGATACCCGCGACGACGTCTTCACCCTGGGCATTGATCAGGTAATCCCCATAGAACACATTCTCGCCGGTGTTGGGGTCGCGTGTGAAACAGACACCCGTGCCGGAATTGTCACCCTTGTTGCCGAAGACCATCTGCACGACGTTGACGGCGGTACCCTTGAGGTCCGTGATCTTCTCGACGCGACGATAGGTAACGGCCTTTTCAGCTTCCCAGCTGTTGAAAACAGCCATGACAGCGCCCCACAACTGCTTGTAAGGATCCTGCGGGAAATCTTCGCCCTTGTTCTGCTTATAGAACGCCTTGAACTGATCGCACAATTCCTTCAGCTTCTCGGCGGGGATCTCGGGGTCATTCTTGATGCCCAGGTCATGCTTCATCTGATGGAGCATGTCTTCCATGGGCTGTTTCGACAGGCCCATCGCTGTCGCCGCAAACATCTGGATGAAACGACGGTAAGAATCATAGGCAAAACGCGCATTGCCTGTTTTGAGCGCCAACCCCTCGACACTCTTGTCGTTAAGCCCAAGGTTCAGGATCGTTTCGAGCATGCCAGGCATCGAGCGGGCCGCACCGGAACGGACAGATACCAACAGCGGATCCTTGGGATCGCCGAGTTTCTTGCCGGTATTCTTTTCAAGCTTTTTGACCGCGTCGAGCACTTCGCTGGTGAGCGTCTTGGGGAGTTTCTTGCCGAGCTTGTAATATTCTTCACACGTCTGGATCGTGATCGTGAATCCCGCCGGGACTGGTATGCCGATAGAGGTCATCTCCATAAGGCCGATACCTTTGCCGCCAAGCACCTGCTTGCTCAGTTCAGCTCCCTTGGCTTCCGCCTTGCCGGCGCCGTAAGAATAAACATGTTTCATCGCCATCTGCACTGCTCCTTCTTTTTTTATTTTATCAGGTCGGGTTTGAAACCCGACCCTACGCCTGATTATTATTCGTTCCCTACGCCAACTTCTCTCTTAAATACACCTTTAAATTTTCTACCGGCACGCGTGTCTGCTGCATGGTGTCGCGCTCACGCACGGTCACCTGCTGATCTGTCAGCGACTGCACGTCGACGGTCACACAGAACGGTGTCCCGATCTCATCCTGGCGGCGATACAATTTTCCGATCGCGCCGGTGTCATCGTACACACAGTTCCATTCTTTCTTGCAATCAACCTTGATGTTCTTGGCCAGGGCCACGAGGTCCGCATTCTTCTTTAAAAGGGGGAATATCGCGACCTTGATCGGTGCCAGCGACGGATGGAACTTCATGACCACGCGCGTCCCGTCATTGACCTGTTCCTCATGGAACGCATCGGTCAAGAACGCCAGGGTACCGCGGTCACAGCCGCCCGACGGCTCGATGACATACGGATAAAATTTCTCATGCGTCACCGGGTCATCGTACATCAAATTCTTGCCCGAGAACTGCGCGTGCTGTTTCAGGTCATAATCAGTACGATTGGCAATGCCTTCAAGCTCGGACCAGCCAAAGGGGAAGAGGTATTCAACGTCGGTACACCCGGCCGCGTAATGCGCCAGTTCATCTTTGTCATGTTCGCGCAGGCGCAGATTTTCTTTGGTCATGCCCAGGTCAAGGTACCATTGCCGGCGCGTGTCGATCCAGTGACGGTAACGCTCTTCCGCGTCCCCCGGACGGCAGAAATACTCGATCTCCATCTGCTCGAATTCGCGGGTGCGGAACGTGAAATTGCCGGGTGTGATCTCGTTGCGGAACGACTTGCCGATCTGCCCGATACCAAAAGGCAACTTGCGGTGCGTCGCGTCGAGGACATTAGCGAAATTGACAAAAATACCCTGGGCGGTTTCAGGCCGCATATAAACCGTAGAACTCGAATCTTCCATAGCCCCCAGCGCCGTCTTCAACATAAGGTTGAACGCACGCGGCTCGGTGAACGACGTGCCGCCGCAATCCGGGCATTTGCCGTTATCCAGATGATCCGCGCGCAAACGCTTGCTGCATTTGGTATTTTTACAATCTACCAGCATATCCGCGAAGTTTGCCGTATGACCGGAGGCTTCCCAGGTTTTAGGATGCATGAGGATGGCCGCATCAAGCCCGACCATATCATCCCGCCCCTGGATCATGGCTTTCCACCAGGCGTTCTTGACGTTGCGCTTGAGCTCCGACCCCATGGGGCCGTAATCCCACGCACCGTTTAACCCGCCGTAGATCTCGGAGGAAGGAAAGATAAAACCACGTCGTTTGCACAGCGCAACGACCTTGTCCATTAATTCAGGATTATTCATAATTCTGACCATTGTAACAAAGAGGTCTTAAATTGCAAGGGGGTTGTCCGAAAAATCAATCAAGGATCAATGGAATGTATGGCTATCATCCGGGAAGAGGCCTTGGCGGACTTCCTGGGTATAGGACTGGATGGCGTTAACGATCACCCCGGAAACATCCGCGTATTTCTTCACAAAGCGCGGTACCTTGCGGTCATTGAGGCCGAGCATGTCGTGCAGGACAAGGACTTGCCCGTCGCAGAACTTCCCGGCGCCGATGCCGATGGTCGGGACGTTCAATGCGCCTGTGATCTCCCGGGCGAGCCCTTCGGGCACACATTCGAGGACGACCGCAAAGCATCCGGCCGCTTCCATCGCCCTGGCTTGCTCCACGATGGCCGCCGCCGATGCCGCCTCGCGGCCCTGGACCTTGAAATCAACCGCCGTCTGCGGCGTCAACCCCACATGGGCCATGACCTCGATCCCCGCCTGACGCACAGCCCTGACCGCCGACAGGCCATGTGTCGACCATTCAATTTTGACCGCCACACATCCGGCCGCAATGAATGCCTTTGCCCCGTCCACACAGCGGGTACACGCAGGGTCGGTCTCTGTCGGCATCACCGCCGCCGGAATATCCGCCACGACCGGCACCTGCCCCGCCCCGCGGCATACCGCTTGAGTGTGGTGCAACATCTCCGGCATACCGATCTGCGTGGTCGCATCAAGCCCAAGGACAACATTGGCCAACGAATCCCCCACCAGGATCACATCCACCCCCGCCCGCGCCACCAGCACCGCCGAAGGATAATCATAAGCCGTAAGCATGACGATCTTGCGGGGATTATTTTTATTAAATACTGCTAGAAAATTATTGTCTGACATGAGATCCGATGTTTATTGTGCCAAAAAATCAACCGTATACGCCAAAATATTCTTCATCTATTGTCATCCTTTCCGTGTCCCATCCCTTGTGACCAAGGAATTAACTCCGTATTGGTATGACTAATTCGGAATACACTCCGTATTGGTCATTGCGTCAAATGAAAATGTCAAAGCTACCGCGTTTCAAATATTTTCTCACGGCTTTAATTTCTCGTCGATCTCTTGCGCGGCGCGGGTGCCGGCGAGGATGGTGTCGGTCAGGGACATGTCGGGTTCAACCACGCCGCCGGCGGCGAATATGCCGGGCAGGGCTGTGGCGGCACTTTCAGGCTTGGTGCGGATACTGCCATCGGCATTAAACTCAAGCCCGGGGATATCGCGCAGGAAAAGGGTATCCGGCTCCCAGCCTCCGGCGGTGATCACGGTATCGGCATCAAGGGTAAATTCACCGGCCCCATCCGCAACCATGACCATGCGCCCGTTGTTATCCATACGATAATCCAGATAACGGCAAACGATGCCCTGCACACAGCCGTCAGGTCCTGCCAAAATCCCGACAGGGCTGGTGAACGCCTTGAGCTGAATACCTTCTTCAACCGCGTGACGTACAAACATGGGATTGGCCTGGACGTGCGTTTCCGGGCCGCGGACAACAACCGTCACCTTGCGCCCCAGCCGGATCGCTGTCCGCGCAACGGCAAAAGCAGGGTCGATCTCCCCGACGACAATCACCTTGCGCCCCAGCCAAAGTTCGGGATCTTCTGCCCGCCAGTTAACCGCCTTCAGGAACACATCCGCCGGAATAACACCACCAACCCCCTCGCCGGTGATCCCCAGCGGCCGCGCCGCGCTGACCCCGGTAGCCACCAGCACGGCACCGAAACCCTGCTCGAGCAATTCAGCCGGCAGTGCCGCACGGCCAAACAGGAAATCCGTGAGAAAAGCAATGCCCGCGTTTTTAAAACGCCTTAAGATACCCTGCAAGACTTTGGGTGGGAGTTGGACCGGACCGAAACGATACCCGAATGTACCACCGGGGAACGGCGCCGCTTCATAAACTGTCGGGCTATAGCCAAGGCCGGCCAGCGTCCATGCGGCAGAAAGACCAGCCGGGCCTGAGCCGATCACGGCCACTTTTGTTTTCCGTGATCCAAGCGAGGAAATCTGTTTCAAGGCAACATTGTCGGCAAGATAACGCTCGATGGCCCGCAGGCTGACCCGGTCGCCACGGCGGTTCTGGCACAGCGTTTCCTCAAAGATTTCCGGGCACAGGCGCCCCGTCACTTCAGGGAAAGGGTTTGTTTTTAAAAGAAGGGCTAACGCTCCCTGCCGGTCTCCTTTAGCCACAAGGCGCAAAACCGCAGGATGGTCGGTTCCCAGCGGGCAGGGGCGACCCTTGAGGGCACGTTCCCGCTCAAGGTATATCTTCGCGTTCTCAACAGCTTCCGCGCGACCTAGGCCGAGAACAACTTCTTTAAACGAGCGAACACGCCCTGCCGGGGCGAGGACGCGAGTTCTTTCTTGCGGCATGCGAAATACTCCCGTGTGCTGGTAACAAGGCGCACCGCCTCTTTAAAGTCCAGTGACTGGGCGTCAACAAATATTCCCTCAACAGCAGGAAAATACCGGCGACCGCCCATAAAGAATGAATGGTCTTCATAAAAAGCCTGGCAGGTGTCCAGAAAACCCATCAGGTTCGCAATAACACAGACACCTTTTTCCGCCGCGACAACCCTTAACGCGGCCAATACGCCCGGCGAAACATCCGCGTAAACACAAGCCACAGGCTCAGACGCCATGACCTTTCGAAAAGGGGTGAGCACATCGCCTTTGCGGTCATGCATCCCGTCCTCATACATCACATGGAGCTGGTCACAATTAAGCCGGAGCTGACTTTCAAAAAGCGACGTCTTGCGCGACACGAACCCCGCGATCCCGATGACCTTGTTGCCGGCCTGTTTGAACGCGCGCGCCGGCATCAGCAGAGCGGCAACGGCAAGGCCTTCACCCACAAAAACAACCGTGCCCTTTTTGGTCACCGGCAGTGCCGTACCGTAAGGGCCGGCCACCCGGTAAATGGTTTCATTGATCCGGGCACTGCCCATGCGGCGGGTCAACGTGTCATTCTCTTCAAAAACAATGGACAGGCATTTGCGCCGCCAATCCACCTCAAAAATATTATACGGCACCGGCCGCGAAGAAGCCTCGGGCATGACGGCCACAAAATGGCCGGGCTTCAAACGGGGCACAAGTGCCTCGGCCCTGATATCAAGCCGGCGAATGGTTGCCGTCAGATTCTGCTTGCCTATGATGGTGTACATGGTGGGAATAATACCATAAAAATACACAAGCCTCAACCCTTGAAGCCCGGAAGGTTAAAAACCGCACAGGCGCATGCGTTGACCGTCGCCAAGGCATGGTCAACCGTAACACCTTTGATCGCCGCCACAGCCCGCAGGGCACGCCAGACATCCCCCGGGATGGATGGGACCCGCTCGCCCGAAGGCACCGGTATCTTCGCCGGAGCATCAGTTTCGACGAGGATAGATCCCAGCGGCGCGTACAGGATAGCCCGTTGCACCTCGGTGCTGTATTCCACCGCCACCGAACACGAGATCACAAAACCGGCATCGAGGACATCTTTCAGCACATCCTCCGGTCCGCTGTACCAGTGAAAATCAGCACGACGGATACCGGCGGACGTGACCATGTCTAGGCACTCGCGCCATGCCCCGCGGCTGTGCACAATGACCGGAAGGTCAAACTCCCGCGCCAGATCAAGATGCCGGGCAAACGCCGCGCGCTGTTCCTTCTTCTTGCCCTCATCCGCACGCACCCATTTGTAGTGAAAATCCAGCCCGGTCTCGCCCACCGCCACCGCTTCGGCCATATGCGCACGCATGAAAACAAAGCAATCCTCGGTGCTTGCATCAGAAACATACGCCGGATGAAGCCCCATGGCCGGATGCAGGCGCGGCCAGGCATGGGCCGCACGCAAAGCCAGATGGCACTGATTGGAGCGCAAGTCAACCCCAGGGAGAATGATATCGCTCACGCCACTAGCGGCGGACGCCTGCAATGCCGCCACCGGGTCAACGATATCATGGAAATGCGCGTGCGTATCAATGATGGTTTGCATTGTCTAATTAACCTCCGGTGAAGGCACCGCCTCAACTCCATTTACCAGCGGGGCAACGACAGCCTCCGGTCCAAGTTTACCACGGGCTTGAAGGTCCAGGAGCATCTCCTTGACGGCCAGGCAGGCGTTGGCGCTCGACCCGCCGTTTTCAAGCAGGAGAACAAAAGCCCACGTGCGCAGCGGCGTCCTGACAACGCCGGCAAAAGAGGCATGATCCTCTTTCCCGGCACCCGCCTGGGCTGTGCCGGTTTTGCCGTAAACGTCAATGCCAGGCAGATTCAGCGCATGCGCTGTACCGTTATCCATCCGGACAACCTCCTGCAACCCGCTCTTCAAAGCCGCCCAAACATCAGGCCGCAACACCGCGCCCCTCGACGATACAACAGCTGCGGCGGTCTCAACACCACCCAATGATTTCTTAAGATGCACCGAAGGCAAACGGCCCTCATTGTCCACCGCCGCCATCAGGCGTGCCAGCTGAAGCGGCGTAACGAGAACATACCCCTGACCGATCGACATATTGGCCGTATCTCCGCGGAACCACTGCCTGAAAGCCGTATGCTGCGGCACGGTCCCTTTGGCCTCATAGGGCAAATCAATGCCCGTACGCTCGCCGAGAGCAAACAACGAAGCGTAGCGCAAGATCACCTCGGGGCCCAGCGCAAGGCCGACATGAAAGAAATATTCATTGGCAGAATGAGCCATCGCCTGGATAAAATCCTGGAGACCGTAAGCATGGGGGAATTTATACCGGCGCTTCCCCAGATCAAAATAACCGGGACAATCAAATGTGGTTTGCGGCGTGATCTTGCGTTCCTGCAAACCTCCGGCGGCCACGGGGATCTTGAACACCGACCCCGGTGGGAACTGGGCGCTGGTGGCGCGATTCAACAAAGGTGCCGCGCTATCCTTCAGGTAAGCAGCCGCCATTGCCCTGTCCTCACTGCTCGAAAAATCATTGGGATCAAACGCAGGCGAACTCACCAAGGCAAGGATCTCGCCGTTGGCGGGATCCATCACCACAACCGAACCTTTCCGCCCGGCCATGGCCTGATAGGCCGCCTGCTGGATATCTATATCAAGGGTCAGCACCAGATCTCTGCCATCGGCTGGTTCGCGCACACTCAACAGACGCACCTGCTGTCCCCGGCTGTTCACCTGGATCTGCCGTCCACCGGGAGCCCCGCGTAATTCGTCATCATAATGCTGTTCGACGCCCGAATAACCAACAGGATCATCCGTGCTGTAACCATAAGACTCGATCCGGCGCATCCGTTCCTCAGTCGCACGCCCGACATAGCCGGTCACATGCGCCGCCGCCGCACCGAAAGGATAATCCCGTCGGAAATGCTCGGTCACCAAGAGCCCCGGGTATTGATAAGCATTCTCCTCGACAGCGATCGCCTGCTCACGAGAAATATCCCGCGCTACAATGACCGGTGAAAAAGAGGCCACCTTGTTTTTCTTGTACCGCGCCTCAAGGAGCTCCGCTTTCATGTGAAGGACACCGGCCAGGAAACGAAAGACTTCCCGCTTGTCTTTCATATCTTGCGGCAGGAGCGCCACGCAAAAACTTTTCCTGTTATCCGCCATAACATGGCCATCGCGGTCAAGGATACGCCCACGCTTACCTTCAGAAGGAAGAACACGGATAGAATTACTCTCGCTCTGCCGGTAGAAATAATTGCCGCGAATAACCTGTATATAAAACAGGTCCAGGGCGATAAGAATAAAAAGGCCGACCATCATATTTCGTATAATATTTATGCGCATAGGAACACCCAGCGTTTAGAATCGCAATATCCGCGCGGCATCACGCAGACGTTCAAACACAAAGAGCGCCACCGCCATGCTCGCCAGCATCTCGGGCAACCATACACTGCCGATCACGTCCTGCCACCGGATCTCCTCAAAAACCATTTTATACAGGAACGCCATGATCAGCGTGTGTGCGGCTGTGAGCAGAAAGACCATGAATAGCTTGGACACCGGCGACCCGCGTTCATACCAGTTCTTGCGGATATACGTCGACAGGCAGGCACAGACCATGTAACTGAAAATGTGCGTCCCAAAAGGCAACGTGCTGAAACAATCCTTGAGAGCCCCCCCGAACAACGCTGTCCAGAGGCTGAAGCGTATGCCGGAATAAAGATTAAAAAATATAACAAGGATTAGCATGAGATGTGGATCGCCCCAGTGCCCGAAAAGACTGAACAGGCAATACTCCAGGAGCTGAAACACAAAACACAAGATGGGAATAATAAGGATCTGACGCATAAATTTAAGAAAGGTACGGAACAGCCGCAACCATCCCCTGCTATTTAATCACCAAGACTTCCTCGATCTTTCCCACATCCACGGCGGGAACAACTTCAGCTCGGGCTTCGGATACCTCTCCCGGAGGATATACCCGCGCAACCTGCCCGATGAGAAGTCCCGACGGAAATGCCGCGCTGATCGAGGCCGTAACGATCTCGTCCCCTTCGCGCACATCACTATCCTGAGCGACATACGACAACCGGCACGTCCCCGACAACGACCCACTCACAAGCCCCACATCACGCGAACGCTGGTTGACCACCGCCACACTGAAACTGGGGTCATTGACCAGGATCACTTTCGCTGCGTTCTCAGCCGCTTCAGCCACCTTGCCCACCACACCCAGCGCGCTGATGACCGGCATGCCGGCCTTGATGCCCTGACGCGTACCCTTGTCGATCATCAGCGAAGAATTCCAATTGGCAGGATCCCTGGCAATGACACGCGCCGCCGTACTCGTGAAGGCCTGCTCCGACTTCAAGTTAAGCAACCGTTTAAGGCGTACATTCTCGGTCAGCGCCCCTTCAAGGCGAACCAGCCTGGCCTTCAATTTAAAACTTTCAGCCTGAATTTTCTGATAATCGGCGTAGTTCTTGCGATAGGAAAGAAAAATCTGGAGTTCTTTGAGCGGGGCATTGGCCACACTGACGCCCGAAGCCGCAACACCCATCGTCTTCAGCTTAATGCCATGCCAAAAAGGGGAATTAAAAAACAACAGCCAGAAAGGAGCGACAATAACGATGATGTAGATGACCTGCTTGGGGATCTTGCGCCACATAAGGATCCCCTCCTGGTCAGAAATCCAGCTTGGACTGTGACATCAAACGGTTACGCAGATGGGCCGGCAGGTTGAGCGTTTCTCCTGTTCCCATGACAACAGCAATGGACGGGTCATCGGCCACATGCACCGGAAGTCCCGTTTCCTCAGCAATGCGCTTGTCGAGCCCACGTAAAAGAGACCCTCCACCGGCCATGACAATGCCACGGTCAATAAGGTCAGCCGCAAGCTCGGGCGGTGTGTGTTCCAAGGTCGACTTTGAAGCATCAACAATCGACTGGACCGTATCGGCAAGCGCCTCACGGATCTCGACGGATGTGATGGATATTGTCTTGGGAAGCCCCGCGATAAGGTCGCGCCCGCGCACATCCATGGCCAGTTCCTCTTCGAGCGGATAGGCGGAACCGATGCGGATCTTGATCTCTTCAGCCGTACGCTCCCCGATCATGATGTTGTAACTGCGGCGCAGATATTCCATGATGGCCATATCCATCTCGTCGCCGGCAACCCTGATCGACTTCGCGTAAACAATACCACCGAGCGAAATAACCGCATAATCCGTTGTCCCACCGCCAATATCAATGACCATATTGCCGCCCGGCTCATTCACCGGAAGCCCGACGCCAATCGCAGCGGCTTTGGGTTGTTCGATCAGATAAACGCTCCGCGCGCCGGCACGCTCGGCAGAATCTATGACCGCCCGCCGCTCGACCTCGGTGATCCCCGGTGGGATCGCGATAACAATCGACGGATGCGAAAAAAACTTGCGTGGCTGAACCTTCTTGATAAAATATCTCAACATCGCCTCAGTTACTGCCGGATCAGAAATAACACCATTCTTCATCGGGCGAATAGCCACGATATCTTCCGGGGTACGCCCGATCATGCGCTTGGCCTCATTACCTACTGCCCGGACATGATTCGTACTCTTGTCAATGGCCACAACCGACGGCTCGCACAATACAACCCCCTCACCCTTGACAAATACAAGGGTGGTCGCGGTTCCCAGATCGATCCCCATATCGCTGGAAAACATCCCCAGAATATTATCGAATAAACCACGCAGAGATTTCATAGCTTTGTGGATCATGGCGTCCTTTTCAGAGTTGCACGCAAAAACATGCACCCGGTTTTAATAAACAGAGGAAAAATGATGCCCCAATCTTAACGAAAAAGGCCGATTAAGTCAAAAGATTTCTATGCCGCGGTCAGAGCCGTAAATGCTTTGACGAAACCCGGATAGGACTTTGAAGTGCAAGCGACATCCCTGATCCTGACCGGGGTCTTCAAGCCCAACACCGCAAACGCCATGGCCAGACGGTGATCATGATGAGGATCAAGCACGGGAACGACCTTCGCTGTGCCATAGGCTGGCCGTGGGCGAATAAGAAGTTCATCGGGTTTTTCCGCAATATCCGCACCGACTTTCTCGAGTTCACGCCGCAAATCAGTGATGCGATCGGATTCCTTGACACGGGCATGCCCGATCCCGGTCAGGCGCGTCGGACCGCTGGCAAACATCGCGGCAACAGCCATGATCGGCACAAGATCCGGGCAATGTTGGAGCGAGAAATTCCCGCCTTTTAAAGCAAAAGGTCCCTTGATACGGATCCCCCGCGAAGAACGTTCCATCCGAACCCCCATCTTATCAAGCAGGGTAAAAATAGCACCATCAGATTGGATCAAGGTATCGTCAAAATAACCGCGCAAACGCACATCCGACGGCACCAACGCCGCCGCCGCCATGAAGAACGCCGCCAGCCCATAATCGGATGGGACGTGAAAGGACTTCAACCCCCGGTACGATTGCCCGCCCGGAATAAAGAAAGTGCGCCCCCCGCGGGGCTCAACACAAATACCAGCCCTATCGAGGATCTGTCGGGTCATCAGAACATAATCTTTTGAAACAAGGTCCTTGCCGGTCATGACCAGCCGCGTGTCGCCACCATCAGCCAGGGGTGCTGCAATCATCAGCGCCGAAATAAACTGGGAACTGACCGAACCGTCGATCCTGACATCACCGCAGGGCACCTCACCGCCGCGAAAAACCACCGGAACCGATTCTCCAGCACCTTCTCCCTTGATCAATAATCCACGGGCGCGTAAAGCCGCGCAAAGATGATGGTTCGGGCGTCCGACAAGCGTGCCACGCCCCCTGACCACGGCCTCACCGGCATAATGCGGTAACAGCGGTAAAATAAAACGCAAGGACGTCCCGGATTCACGGACATCGATCAATAATTTTTTCTTCTTTTTCTGGAACGCCGGAGACTTAAGGAGCACGCCTCCTTTAACAGGAGAGATTTCGACTCCCAAGGCACGGGCCACATCAAGGGCCGCCCTGGCATCATCACAATCGGAAGCTCCCAAAACGCGCGATGTGCCACCGCAGGCCGCTACAAAGAAGGCCCGTATCGAATAGGACTTTGACGCCGGCAAGGCGACCGTTCCGCGCAAGGTCTGGACAGGTGTGACGTTTAAAAACATCAGTGTTTCAGAACGACCTGGTCGTTCTTGCGGACTTTTTTGCCTGATAAAGGAGGAATAAAATCAGCCGCCGACATCTCTTCTTGGATACGCGAAACGCGCACATCCCCCAGATAAGTCTTGCCGCGATAAACCGACATGATATCACCCTGTTTGATGCCATGGCTGGCGCCAAGGTCAAAGATCAGGAATTCCGTTTCGGCATCAACATTCAGGACGCGCCCTTCGCGCGCCTGTTCGGGTGTTACAACAATGCGTTCCAACTCAACTTTTTCCTGCGCCGGCACAGGTGCTATCACGGGCGGCGGAACCGCCTTGGCCTTCTGCACAAGTTTCTGTTCCAGTTCACCATTGAGCTTCTCAAGCCCCACGATCTTTTGTTGATACCCGTTCATGGTGCTTTCCTGCCCGGCATATTTGCTCTCGGCCTCTCTGAGCTTGGCATGAACGACCTCGAGCTCCCGGATCAGCTTTTGACGCATCTCCATCTTGTTGCGCGCCGCGGCATCCATGTCTTCGCGCAACTTTTTGCTATCCGCCTTGAGTTTCACATTCAGTGCTTTTTCAAGGTCCATTTCCTCAAGCAAGCTGTTAACGCGGTCTTCAATATCTTTTTTCTTGGCTTCCAAAATATCGATCGCCTTGCGGCTATCTTTAAGATCCGCCGTGATCTTGGCGTTGCTCGTGGTCAGTTCAGCCACTGTTTCTTCGGCCGCCTGACGCAGGCGGGTTTCATTCTGCAGCAAAAACTGGCTGATAAAGATCCCCGCGATAAGGATCACGATGATCAGGGCCAGAAAAATAAATATTGTACGCCCGCCTTTTTTCATAATCGTATCTCCCAAGATTTTCTTATCGGAACCATTATAAAAAATTAATCATTAAAGTAAAGATTAAAATGTGAACCGGCCCTGCTGTGACCATCAAACGAACGGCAGGAATTCAGGCGGCAGAGGGACAGAAACCTCAAGCGCCTTCCCGGTCCGCGGATGCGTAAAGAAGATCGCCTGCGCATGAAGGGCCAGCCGGGAAAAGTTTCCCCTGTTGCCGTAATTCTCATCGCCCATGATCGAATGCCCGATATGGTGCATATGCAAACGTAACTGATGGGTGCGTCCGGTCTCAGGGAAAAGCGCCACCGTTGTCATGGAACGACTGCGCCGGATAACGGTATAATACGTCACGGCGGTCTTACCTTCACCGGGCGGCACGATCTTGCGCATATCATGGTATTTGGCATGACGGCCGATACAAGCCTCGACCACCCCTTCATCAAACTGAACTTCACCCTCAACCAAAGCTATATATTTCTTTTCGATCGTATGTTTTTCAAATTGCCTGGCCAGGCGCGCATGGGCCATATTGTTCCTGGCCACCAGGATAATGCCGGACGTTTCGCGATCGAGGCGGTGAACGATCCCCGGCCGCCGTGCGCCGTTAACATCCGATAAAGTGCCAAAATGATGCACCAGCGCATTGACCAGCGTCCCGCCAAAGTTCCCCGACGCCGGATGCACCGTCATGCCCGAGGGCTTGTTGACCGCAATGACATCATCATCATCATAAATAATATCCAGCGGAATAGCTTCCGGCTTGATCCTCTCATCGGGATAATCCTGCGGATCGATCTCGATGTCGATCTGCTCCCCACCCTTGACCTTATGTTGGGCCTTGACCGGTTTCCCCGCCACATGCACCTGCCCCGCATCAATGAGACGCTTGACGAACATGCGTGATGGTACTATTTCCCCGAGTATGCGCGTGATATAAACATCAAGGCGCGCCCCACTGTCTTCGTCACTGACCTGTAAAGTATGATGGCTCATCGGTTATCCTGGAACCTGTTTTGCGCCCAAACGCGCATTCAAAAAAATCGCCGTCAGCATGATCAGCGCACACACATATTGGAAAAGACTTAATCCGCCCCACAACACCACATGATCGGCGCGAAAGAACTCCACGACAAAGCGCTCTGCGGAACTTAAAACGAGATAAAGCACAAACAAACGCCCCCGAGGCTGTCCCCCGCGTTTTTGTAATACAAGCAGGATCAAGAAAACGATACATTCGCCCAGAGACATATATAACTGCGTGGGATGAAGATGCTGACCCCAGACAGGAAAATAGATCCCCCACGCCACAGGCTTGCCGTAACAACAGCCATTGAGAAAACAGCCGATACGCCCGATGGCATGCCCCAGTGCCAAGAACGGTGCCGCCGCGTCAAGGATCGTCCAAAGGGGCCATCGGTTGCGCCGGATAAAAACAACACCGGCCAAGATACCCGCGGCCAAGCTTCCCTGCCAGGCAAGCCCCCCTTTCTGAAGCATGAATATCTCCAGCGGGAACGCACGATAATAATCAAAATTTAATAAAACATAAAACAGGCGGGCGCCCAGGAGCCCCCAGAGCACAACCCAAAACGCCAGATCATAAACAGCCGTACGCGTCATGCCCTGCCGTGCAAGCTCACGGGCCGTAAAAAAGCTTGCCACCATGACCGCCAACGCCAGCATCAAGCCGTAAGCATAAAGTGTAAATGGACCGATATGGCAAATAACAGGGAACATACTATTAATCCGGAAGATTGAAACGCTTCTGTTGTTTATGCGCTGCCGGCAAAGGGCAGCATTTGAACATGATGATAACGGCACCGATGGTGATGGCGCTGTCGGCAATGTTAAAGACCGGCCACACCCGCAGGTCGATAAAATCGATCACATACCCCAGCATGATCCGGTCGGCCAGATTGCCGATCGCGCCACCCATGATCAGTGAAAAACCCACGATATACAATAAATCCAATTCACCGATCTTGTGATAATAATACAGGTTATACCCCAGCAACACAACAGCGATCACCGGGATGACAAAAAAAACAAAACCGTTGTCCCGAAAAAGCCCGAAGGCTATCCCGGTATTGTGCACCAGGGTAAAATGAAATATCCTTTTAATAACAGGTATTGATTCGCCACTCTGGAGGATATTGGAAAAAAGGATCTTGGTCAGGCGATCCATGGCAACAACAAATGTCACGGTGAAAAGACATACGATAATATCGTGATACGGGCGATGGAACGGCAACGCGGGCGCCTTCATTCAACGGCCCGGTTTACGATCCATTTCTTCTTGAACCTCCAGGCAGTATTCCGCATAAGGAATCGCCTTAAGACGAGGTTCGGGAATGCGCTTGCCGCTTTTCAGGCAAAGGCCGTAAACACCCTTTTCGATACGGCTCAGGGCCTCATTGATCCGCTGTAATACTTCACGGTCATTGGATGCCAGCGAAAGATTGAACTCGCGGTCATACATATCCGTAGCCACGTCCGCCATATGCATGGCGTGACCTGACACATCGCCTTTGTCGGTCTGATCGCCTTCATTCTCATCGGCCATACTGCGGATATCACCCGCTATCTGGGCCTTCATTTTCAGGAGAAGCTTCTTGAAGAAATCAAGTTTCTTGGCATCCATCTTATCAGGCATTGGTGAGGCTCCTTGATTGATCCGGGCATACCGGAAGGCTATACAACATCTTTGATATCGAGACCTTTGACGGCTCTCGCGCAACGGGCACAAACATCGGGATGTTCCGCATCCGCGCCGATATCCGTCTTGTAATTCCAACAGCGCGGGCATTTCATACCGGCAGCTTTTTCAATAACAAATTGACCGAACGTCTGCATCGCCCCCTGGTTCTTTTGAGTTATATCTGCTTTTTCCAGACGTACTTCCGAAACAATAAGCAACATAGGAAGTTCCTGAAGCAAGCCTTCGAGATACACAGCATCGCGGGCAGAAAATATCTGCAACACAACCGCGGCCTCAAGCGAAGCCCCTATCAGCCCTTGCGCCCGTTTTTCTTCAAGCGCCTTAAGCACATACGGCCGGATCTCAAGGAACCTGGCATAACGCTCCTCAAAAAGAGGCACCTCCCAACCATCCGCCACCTTTGGCCAATCCGCCAGATGAACGCTGTCCCCGGCCTTACGGTCAGGCAGGAACGCGAACATTTCCTCGGCGGTAAAACACACGACCGGCGCCAGAAACCGCGCCAGCACAGCCGCAATATGATACAGTGCCGTCTGGACAGAACGCCTTTTAAGAGAAAGAGCGCCCGAAGTATACAATCTGTCCTTGAGGATGTCAAGGTAAATGCTCGACAGATCCTCGTTACAAAACTGGTATATTTCCTTATAAACCTTCGCAAAATCATACGCGCCATAAGCCGCATCGACCCGCTTGATCAAGCCCGCCAGACGATTCAGGGCCCAACGGTCAATCGGAAGGAGTTGATCGAGCGGTACCGTGTGTACGGCAGGATCGAAACCATCCAGATTGGCCAGAAGATACCGCGCGGTATTGCGGATCTTGCGGTAAGCATCGACCAGCCTGTCCATGATCTCTTTGGAAAGGCGAATGTCATCATTATAATTGGATGACGCCACCCACAGCCGCAGGATATCCGCTCCGTTATTCTTGATAAAATCATCGGGCGCCACCACATTGCCCAGCGATTTGGACATCTTGCGGCCTTCCCCGTCAACCACAAACCCATGCGTCAAAACTTCCCGGTACGGCGGACGACCGTCAAGGGCCGCTGAAACGATCAACGATGACTGAAACCACCCGCGATGCTGATCCGAACCTTCCAGATAAAGATCTGCTGGCAAAGGACGCTCCATCATCGCGTGAAAAACAGCCTGGTGGCTGACACCCGAATCAAACCAGACATCAAGGATGTCCTGCGTCTTTTCCATGTCCTCAAGCCTGCCGTCAGGTGAAGTAAACCCCTGGGGAAGAAGGTCTTTAAGCTCCTTCTCAAACCATACATTCGAACCGGAAACCTTGGCCAGCGCGGCCACATGCTCGATCAATTCGGGGTAAAGGTATTGTGTCTCGGATCCCTTGAAGCGGACCGCCGGGATCGGCACCCCCCAATAACGCTGGCGCGACAGGCACCAGTCCGGGCGGGTTGCAATCATGGCCTTGATGCGCTCTTCCCCGGCCGAGGGGATCCAGCGCACATCATTGTGAACAGCGGCCTTGAGCTTGTCGCGCAGGCCGTTATGGTCGATCTTCATGAACCACTGCCATGTGGCACGAAAAATGATCGGCTTCTTGCAGCGCCAGCAGTGAGGATAAGAATGCTGTATCTTTTCGGTGCGGAATAAAAGGCCGCGCACCTTTAAGTCTTCAATGATCGCCTCATTGGCCTTGAGCACATGTTGACCGGCAAAGGCCCCGCCGTCAGCGGTAAACACACCGCGGTCATTGACCGGCATCAGGATGGGCAACTTATGGCGAAGGCCTGTCTGATAATCTTCCTGCCCGTGCCCCGGTGCCGTATGAACGATCCCCGTGCCATCTTCCCGGGTCACATACGCGGCTGTGACAACCGGGCAATCCTTGAGGATGCCGAAAGGATGGGTATAGCGCAGGCCCGTCAACGCCGCGCCCTTGAAACGCTGAACAACCACATGCTCGGGCATCAGCGCCAGCGCCCTGTTTTCTTCCAATATAAGGCATTCATCCCCAACACGGGCGAGAATATAATCAAATTCGGGATTGACGGCCGCCGCCACATTGGCCAGCAATGTCCAGGGCGTTGTGGTCCAGATCAGCAAAGAAACTTTTGCGCCAGCGGCAAGCCCCACCGCCTCGGGATTATTCACCAGGAAACGGCCATAAACGGTCGGCGAGGCATGATCTTCATATTCCACTTCGGCCTCGGCCAGCGCGGTCTCGCAGTCAAAGCACCAGTTGACCGGCTTGAGGCTGCGGTAAATATACCCCTTCCTGGCCAAGCCTGCCAGTGCCTTAAGGATCCAGTGTTCATAGTCGGGCGACAAAGTCAAATAAGGTTTGTCCCACTCTCCCATGACCCCCAGGCGCTTGAACTGGGCGCGCTGGATATCCACATATTTCATGGCGTACGCATGCGCTTTTTGGCGCACATCAAGGCCGTTGACATCCGACTTCCTGGCCTTCATTTCTTTCAACAGCGCATGCTCGATGGGCAGCCCGTGGCAATCCCAGCCCGGCACATAAAGGCTGTCATACCCCTGCATGGTCTTGAATCTGACAATGATATCCTTGAGGATCTTGTTTAGGGCATGCCCGATATGGATATTGCCATTGGCATACGGAGGTCCATCGTGCAGGATAAACGGCGGACGCCCCTGGGCGCGGGCGCGAAGGCGGGTGTAAAGCCCGTCCTTCTCCCATTGCGCAAGCTGAACAGGTTCTTTTTGCGCAAGACCAGCCTTCATCGAGAAATCGGTCCGGGGAAGATTCAGTGTTTTTTGATAGTCCATAGGGGCATTACTTTAGCGAAAATAGATGATTTGTCAAGACCCGGGATATCCGTTTACTGGATATATTTACCGATAATAATATCAAGGTCCTTTTTCTTTTGTTCCGGGATCATGGCCGGGTCGGTCATGATAGCGAACTTGATGGCACCTGCCGCTGAAAAGGCAGGCAACGCTGATGCGTTACAGATCGCGGACTTTAATATTCGGCGGGCATTATCAATATTTTTGTTCAGGAATTCAATGATCATCTCAACGGTTACGGTATCATGGGAATGATGCCAGCAATCATAGTCCGTCACCGCCGCCAGGGTGGCGTAGGAAATTTCAGCCTCGCGCGCGAGTTTAGCCTCGGGCAAGTTGGTCATGCCGATGATGTCACAGCCCCAGCTGCGGTACAGGGTTGATTCAGCTTTGGTCGAAAACTGCGGGCCTTCCATATTGAGGTAGGTACCGTTCTTGTGCACCGTCACCCCGGCTTCTTCACAAGCATCATATAAAATATCCGCGATCTCTGTGGACACAGGATTGGCCAACGGCACATGCCCCACAATGCCACCCTCAAAGAATGTGGTATGACGGCGTTGGGCGGTGCGGTCAATGAACTGGTCGGGGATCACAAAATCCATGGGCTTGATGTGCAGTTGCAGGCTCCCCACCGCCGAGACGGAAATGATGGCGTCGACCCCCAGTTTCTTCATCGCCCAGATATTGGCGCGGTTATTGATCTCCGACGGTGCTATCCGGTGCCCACGCCCGTGCCGCGGCAGGAACACCACCGGCGCCCCCTCCAGTTTCCCTGTGATAAAAGCATCCGAAGGGTCGCCATAAGGTGTTGGGACAACCACCTCTTGCACATCCTCGATCCCGTCGATCTTGTAAAGCCCACTGCCACCAATAACCCCGATCTTTGCGACCATAAAAATTCTCCTTACGTCCCTTTTTCTCTTTTCTCAATCTTCATTTAAGTCGCTCACAATATATAGTCATAGTATTGCTAAACCATTGTAAGCCTGTCATATAATATCCACTCGGGCATTGAGTTTTATTAAAACCACCGCCACCATCGTTGCCTGCTAGGCTCACAGTAGTTGTGGTTGCCGGCGCAAAGCCTCCCAGTGCCGTGCCGTTCCATGTCAACGTCCCGCCCACATTGTACAATTTATCCGTTGTTGTAACCGGTGCCGCTGTCTGCGCTAGGCGCACAACACCGTTAACGTCCAGCTTCTCTGCGGGCGTTGCCGTCCCAATGCCGACTTTATCCGATACCGTCGTGGTATACACCGTGCCTATTCCCGTTGACCATCCGCTACTGCCACCCAGCGTCGCGCCGTTCCATTTCAACACCCCGCCCACATTGTACAATTTATCCGTTGTTGTAACCGGTGCCGAGGTTTGCGCTAGGCGCACAACACCGTTAACGTCCAGCTTCTCTGCGGGCGTTGCCGTCCCAATGCCGACTTTATCCGATGCCGTCGTGGTATACACCGTGCCTGTTCCCGTTGACCATCCGCTACTGCCAC
>CAIOPG010000003.1 GCA_903860135.1 Candidatus Omnitrophota bacterium
TGAAGTTTGGAGCCTTTGTGCGATGTCCTGACTCAAGATGCCGTCGGCAGCCAGACAGATAATTTGAGCGCGTTGGATCATTCGTAGCGGAAATTTTCGTCCACTCGCCCAAGCGTTGAGTGTCGCGCGCTCTTCGGAAGATAATTGAATGGGTTCCGCTTTTCTCATCAATGAACATTATAATAGAACCCTTTTACAAATAAAGGAATAAGTAAACTTATTTAAGACGCATCACACTAGAACAAGAGTGCTAATTTGGTGGAAATGCGAAAAAGGTCATGAATGGCAGACTCAGCCAAACACAAGAACTAGGGGGAGGGCCGCTTGCCCCTATTGTACTGGAAGATTAACTTCTACTGATAATTGCTTAGCGCAGCTTAATCCAAAATTAGCTAACGAATGGCATCCATCCAAGAACGGGAGACTAACTGCTTGGAATGTGACTACTGGGGCAAACAGAAAAGTCTGGTGGAAATGTTACAGGGGGCATCAATGGAAAGCATTCATTAATGCGAGGCATTACCGTGGAGCTGGCTGTCCCAAGTGTTTAAACCGTCGAGGTTTTAAGCCACACGTTCCTTTAATTGTTACGTATCCTCTGGTTGCCGAACAGTGGCACCCCAGCAAAAATAAAGTTTTGACTCCATACGATATCTCTGCGGGATCTTCGAAGAAGGTTTGGTGGTGTTGCGAAAAAGGTCATGAGTGGCAGGCTTGCGTTGGCAGTCGAACCCGTGGAAGAAGTCGGTGTCCTTATTGTACAAATAAAAAAGTCTGTACTGATAATTGTCTGGCGACCACAACCCCGGGGCTTGCGATCCAATGGCATTTGATAAAGAATGGATCATTGACGCCAAAAGATGTTACTTCTGGAACAAGGCGAAAAGTGTGGTGGAAGTGTGAAAGGGGTCATGAGTGGCGATCTAGTATTGTGCTCCGCGCACATAGAAAGTCTGGATGTCCATATTGTGCGAATGTGAAGGTGTGCGCAGATAATTGTTTGGCAGCTGTAAGTCCCAAACTTGCAAAAGAATGGCATCCTAACAGAAATAAAAGGATCACCCCTAAAGATGTGCTGCCTGCCGCGAGCAGGAAAGTCTGGTGGCTGTGCTCGAAAGGACATGAGTGGAAAACTACGATTTATCATCGGCGGAATAGTACTGGTTGCCCAGTATGTTTTGATAATAGACGAACGAGATAGGATTGGCACATGAGAAAAATTCTTAACATGGCGAGGATGGCGTTATTGATTACAGGGATGAGCTGCTTTATGTCAGCGTTCGCATTGGCCAGCGATTTTGGCAAGGTCGAGATTAAAAACAACTGGTTTTATGTCGACGGTGAGAAGTTCTTTGTTAAGGGTGTTAATTACGAGGCGTACCGTCCGGGGCAATCTCCTGATAACGGGGACAAGGTCAATCTGGAAATGGTTGATCATGACTTTACGTTAATTAAAGAAGCCGGATTTAATACTATTCGCACGGCCGGTGGCATGACGCCTGAAATTATGACGCTTGCTCAAAAGCATGGCCTTTGGGTGATGGATGGTATTTGGTTCAATAAAGACATGGACTACGCCGATCCGCAAACGCTGGAATATGCCATGGGGTTGCTTAAGGCAGATATTGATTGGACGAAGAATTATGACAACGTGCTTTGTTACCTGTTTATCAACGAACCGGATATGGAACGCGTCAGGAGCGCTGGCAAGGAAAAGACCGAAGAGTTTTTGCGTAAGCTGGCAAAGGGCGTGAAGGCATTAGATCCAAAAAGACAGGTTTCATTTGCGAACTGGGCACCTTTGGCGTTCATTGATCATTCTTTCCTGGATTTGGTTGGGATGAATGCTTACATTTTCTCGCCTAATACTATTTCTCTTTCGTTAGGCTATCGATCTTACATTGAATGGTTGAAGAAGGATGTGGCCAAGGACAAGCCTCTTGTTATTACAGAATTCGGTCTTTCTGTTTCAAAAACGCGTCAGGGTCAAGCGCAGCTGGGGTCCTATGGGTACGGCGGTAATACAGTAGCCGAACAGGCCACGGCTGACGTTGCCATGTATAACGACTTGATTCAAGGCGGAGCCACTGGTGGTTGTGTGTTTACCTGGATTGATGAGTGGTGGATGACGGGTGATAAATCAGTTCATGACAATGTTCCTGAAGAATATTTCGGTATTGTGAGCATGGATGAAGATCCGAAAGGTACGCCGCGGGATGCCTATTACGCTCTCCAGCAATTTAATCAGGCACTTGTTATTGAGCCTAAGACAGCGGTTTATTATTCCGGGATTCTACCTGTTGAAGTTTATACGACAGAGAATGTCATCAAGGTTCAGTATAAAGTTGATGACCAGCCTTGGCAGGATTTGAATAAAGATGGCTCCTTATGGGCCAAAGGCAGTGTTGATATTTCTAGTCTGCCCAAGGGTAAGCATCGTTTTGAAGTACAGGCATTGGATCATGATGCCAAGGTTATTTGCAATAAAAGCAGTGATGTTCTGTTCGGTAATGCCAGTGATAACAACCCTGCTTATACCGTAATAATATCCACTGATAAAAGTGAGTACATCATGGGGGATGAGGTTCATTTTACGATTTCTGTAACGGATGTTAATGGCAATCCTGTGGCGGGGAAGTCCTTGGCTTATGGGCTGTTTCAGCCTATTGGGTGGTGGGAACATGGCTCCAAGGTTACGACAGATGCGCAAGGGGTGATGACCAAGCAGTTTTCGCCAATGGCAAAAGGGTTTTTGACGATTTCAGCGGGTGTTGTTGATGAAAACAAAGACGGCGTTATGAAGCGGTATGGGGATATTAAGGTTATCTCTATTAAGTAAGAATTTTCTTGTTGGGAAGATTTTACAATTGATCTTAAAAGGTGATGCGATGAATTCTATTGGTTCAAAAGTTAAGACTTTGGGGGTGATTGCTGTAGTATTGACATTATTTCATTTGTCATCAGCTAACGCCGAGAATTATCAGCCTCAAGTCACAAAGTTAGAGAATTGGCTGTCAGTAAATAAAGACCAAGCCACCGGCTTGCCGCATAGCCATGTTGGTGATGGTAGATTCGATGATTGGGCGATCACCTATGATTCTGCTGTGACAACGTTGGCATATATTGCGGTAGGAAACATAAATGACGCCAAAAGGATTTTGGACTTTTATATACAGACGCCTAAGGTCTGGCGTTTGGATGGAATCATTGAAGCTGTGAATCCTACCGGTCATTCTACTTTGGGTGAGGATTGGGCCGTGAGAACGGGTTCAAATCTTTGGATGGGGATGGCGGGATTTCATCTTTATAAGGCAACAGGTGACGTTAAATATTTAGACCTTGCTCGAAGGCTGGCTGATTTTGCTATTTCACTTCAAAGCAATGATGAAAAAGATACTAATTTCGGGGGTATCAGTTTAGGACCTCAGGGGGATAAGGCTTTTCCTAATGATCAGCATCTTGGTGGTGATGCAAGCCAGATCAGTTTTTTTAAGTTGTTTGCAACGGAACATAATGTCGATGCGTATGCGTTATTTAACATGCTTTACCAAGAAACAAAGGATAAAAAGTACCAGGATGCCAGGGATGGAGTCTTGCGTTGGCTAAAATATGTAGGGTATAACAAAGAGGAGCACAGGTTCAATCGCGGTTGTAGCCGTGTAGATGGTGTTGATACGGTGGTTGCGACTGATGTCCATACGTGGGGAATATCAGCATTGGGTGTCGAGGAGTTGAATACATTTGAATCCGAATTTGCAGAAAAGGTTGTCAACTTTATCGAGAAAAATTGCCTTTCGGAAGTTTCATATGTTAAGCCGAATAAGAAAGTGGTAAGGGTGAGGGGCGTAGATTTTATAGACCGAAAATTAGCCGCTGATTTAGGCAGAAAGCCAATGGTATCGCCTGAGTGGACCTTTCAATTGATCAATGCTTATGGACAATTGGCGGATCATTTTGAGCGGAGCGGGGATGTCAAGAAAGCGGGCATGTATAGACAAAAGCGGCAGGTTTTAATAAAGAGCATGTTGGATTTGGCTGTAGATTCAAATGATATGTTGGCGTACCCTTATGCCACACAGGCCGACGCCGTCGTAGGGCATGAATATAACACGCCTAGAAAAGGTAATTTGAGCACGATAGGCGTGGCGTATGGCATTCTTGCCTTAACTGCTTTTGATCCTTTGGTGGTTAATACAAAATGATGTTTTGGGTCCTTCGGATGGGGGTGGGGTATGCGGGTCGGCGGGCGCGCATACGGTCAGAGGCAATCAAAATATTTTTTAGGGGTTTCCGCTTCCTAATGGGTTTTTACAGTGGCCTGTTTTAGGGGTTACCGACGGTAAATTGGTTTTATTAGCCTTTTGCAGCTGCTCGCAAAAGCGGAAATCAGCGAGCAGTGCAATTTCCGCTTTTGAGTGAGCATGTTTCCTGTTTGGATAATGCGATGGTCAGTGTATTTGCGTATGGGAAATGGCCGCGCCAGATAGTTTCTGAAATCATTCGTAGCTCAGCGGTTGGTGTGGTAAATTGATTTTACAAAGGCCTTTTTGAAAAGGCATGATGAACCAATATCAAGCAGGAGAAACAGATGGCTACGAAGAAAGTTGCAAAAAAGGCTGTGAAGAAGGTTGCTAAAAAGAAGTAAGGGCTGGATCTTTTCGAGTGTAAATCAAGGATAGGTTTTAACGCCTATCCTTAATTTATTTATGGGGACGTATTTATTATGTGATACCAGTATTTGGTATCCACTGAAATATTGTCGTTATGAATTCGGACGGGTTATTGTTAGATTTTTGGCTTATCATATGGCATGTAGTTTGAGGGTGAAGGTATGGGTGTAACGAGGAGGGTGATCAATTGAATAACTCGGGAGAAAAGACTGCCCTTGAAACAAGAATAAAGAATATCGACCAACAGATAGCGCTTTTGGAAAATTTGAAGACGCAATGCATTCAAAAGCTCCAGGCACTATCTGTTCCTGCCGTTCCCATCCCTAATCAGACAGTAACAGAAGCTATCAGCGTTAAAGCGGAGTTGTTCCGCAGTTACTTTCGTGGGCGGGATGATGTTTACGCCAAGTTATGGACGAATGCCCGAAGCGGTAAGCGTGGTTATAGTCCGGTCTGTAAGCATGAATGGGTGCGCTCGCTTTGTCGTAAACCTGCCATCAAGTGTTCTGAGTGTCCTAATCAGGAGTTCCTGCCATTTGATGAGGTTGCTGTCCGCCAGCATTTGGATGGCCGTCAGGTTATTGGTGTTTATCCGATGCTTAAGAACGAGCATTGTTATTTTTTGGCTATGGATTTTGATAAAGAGCATTGGATGGAGGATGTGCGGGCGGTTATGGCGACTTGTCGTGAGGCGGGTATCCCGGCCGTGGTTGAGCGCTCACGTTCGGGCAACGGCGGGCATGTCTGGATTCTCTTCAGTGAAGAGATGCCTGCTGTTATGGCGCGTAAGCTTGGGAGTTCTATCATCACTAAAACAATGGCACGCCGGTATCAGGTTGACATGAAAAGTTATGATCGTCTTTTTCCTAATCAGGATACCTTGCCTAAAGGAGGGTTCGGGAATTTGATCGCGCTTCCGTTTCAGAAAGAAGCCATGCAGCGAGGCAATAGTGTTTTTATCGATAAGGACGGTGTTCCTTATGCAGATCAGTGGGCATTTTTGTCGATTATCAAGAAGATGTCATTCCGGGATGTGGAAAGTTTTGTTGATGAGGCTTCAAGGACGGGGCAGGTCATTGCAGCACGCCACAGTCCGGTTGAGGAGGATGATGAGCCGTGGATGCGGTTGCCATCAGGGAAGCGGCGGTTTAAGGTTGATATAAAGGAGTTGCCCAAAGCGTTGGACGTTGTTTTATCTAATCGGATTTATATTAAAACCGGTACCGGGCCGTCCGTTTTGTTTAATCAGCTTAAGCATTTGGCTGCGTTTCAGAATCCTGAGTTTTACAAGAGACAAAAGATGCGTTTTTCAACGCATGCTACGCCGCGAGTCATTTGTTGCGCTGAGATCGTGGATGGGTATCTATCCTTGCCCCGCGGGTGTTTGGATGATGCCAAGGCTTTGTTGGATGAATATGGCGTGCGAATAAATATTGATGATAAACGCATTACGGGCAAGAAGGTTGATTTTGTGTTTGAAGGCATGCTTAATGAAGAGCAGGAAGAGGCATTGGAAGGCGTTCTGGAATCAGATGTTGGTGTCTTTGTGGCGCCTCCCGGCACAGGTAAGACTGTTTTGGCTCTGGCGGCTATTGCCAAACGTAAGACCAATGTACTCATTCTTGTTCACCGGAAACCTTTGATGGACCAGTGGCGGCTGCAGATCAGTGCGCTTTTGGGTATTCATAAGAAAGAGGTTGGACAGATCGGTGGAGGTAAAAGTAAATCGAATGGGGTTATTGATATTGCCATGGTCCAGAGCATGGATTTGGCTGATGGAGTTGATGATCGTATTATGGACTATGGCTTTGTTATTGTTGATGAGTGTCATCATGTCGGTGCAGTTTCGTTTGAGAAGGTGCTATCTCAAGTAAAGGCACGGTACGTTCTTGGGCTTACTGCCACGCCATACCGGCGCGATGGGCATCAGCCGATCATTCACATGCAATGCGGACCGATCTCTCACCGGATCAAGCACAAAGACCTGTCAGCGCATATTTCGGCTTCATGGGTTATTCCAAGGGGAACGGACTTTGAACATTCGTGGAATGATGATGTTCAAATACAGGATGTATCAAGCCGTCTTATTGAGGATTCAGAAAGGAATGGGTTGATTGTCAGGGATATCCTTCAGGCGTTGGATGAGGGAAGATTCCCATTGATTTTGACAGAGCGTCGAGAGCATTTGGAGTTATTGGCGCAACAGCTGGATGGGAAGGTGGATAGTCTTTTTCAATTGCATGGTGGTGTTAAGCAAAAGGCGCGCAGAGAGATCGTTGAGGGAATCCGTGAGTGTCCCAATAATGTGCGCAGGGCGATCTTGGCAACAGGATCATATATTGGCGAGGGTTTCGACGCGCCAAGGCTGGACACGCTTTTTCTGACGATGCCCAGTTCTTTCAAGGGGAAGATTGTTCAGTATGCCGGACGTTTGCATCGTTACCATAAGGATAAGGTTGATATCCGTATTTATGATTATGTTGATAAGCGTGTTTCTGTTTTGGATCGGATGTTCCAGAGGCGTTTGAAGACGTATAAGATGCTGGGTTATGAGATTAAACCTGAGGATGTTGATGTATCCTTGGGTGAAGAGGGCGGCGGTATTTTATGAGAAAATTAGCAAGCATTCAAAAGATTAAGGTGTTGGAGCCGATACCAGAAGCGGATGCCATTGAACGGGCCACGGTTTTGGGTTGGCAGCTTGTTGTCAAAAAGGGCGAATTCAAGGTTGGTGAGTTGTGCGTTTATTGTGAGGTAGATTGTATTATGCCGGATGAGCCGCGTTTTGAGTTCCTTAAGCCAAGGGGCATGCGGATTAAGACGGTAAAGTTGCGCGGGCAGATCTCTCAGGGGATATGTTTTCCGTTATCGATCCTGCCGGTTGGGTTTGATGTTCAGGAAGGCGCTGATTGTACTGAGGTCTTAAAGATCGTTAAATATGAACCGCCTATTCCGGCATGTTTGAACGGGGTGGCAAAGGGCTTTTTTCCGTCATTTATTCCCAAGACCGATGAAACAAGGGTTCAGGTATTGCAGGATCTGCTTGATCGGTTTAAGGGTGAGTCGTGTTATGTGACTGAGAAGGTTGATGGCAGTTCGGCGACCTTTTATGTGAATAATAAAGAGTTTGGGGTATGCACACGCAATCTTGAATTAGTTGAGGATCCGGAGAACACCATTTGGAAGCTGGCGCGGGAATTCGATATTGAGAATAAGTTGTGTGCGCTTGGTATGAATATTGCTCTTCAGGGGGAAGTGATCGGTGAGGGTGTTCAGGGGAATCCGTTGAAACTCAGGGGCCAGCATATACGGTTCTTTAACGCTTTTGATATTGGTGGTCGTGAGTATTTTGTGTTTGATAAGTTCATTGAGTTGATGCGCAGGCTTGGCTTTGAAATAGTTCCTGTTATTGCTGTTGATTATAAATTGGAAAATGATATTAATGCCATTGTCAGGATGTCGACGGGTAAAAGCCTTATTTGTCAGGACGCATGGGCGGAGGGTATTGTGATCCGGCCGTTGATTGAGCGCAGAGATCCTGAGATTGGCCGGGTGTCGTTTAAGGCGATCAATCCTGAGTTTTTGTTAAAGATGGGGCAATAATAACATTGCTTATTGTGTAGTTTTTATGTGCTGAGCAAAGTTTATTGCACGAATTGCGAAACAACTTGTTTCGCAATTTCCGAAAAATGTTATTATTGATGGCGGCACAACAAGTGATGTGATTGTTGATAAGATTTGTGAGATAGTGCTGTCTTTTGTAGTTGAGCGGAAGGTTTCGCAGGTAAATAAGGGGTGATGGTCAATGATACCGCGGGAATCAGAAACAGTTGAATTCAAGGAATCCACCGCCGAGCTTAAACAGGCGGTCATTTCAATTGTGGCTATGCTTAATAAGCATGGACGTGGAGATGTGTATTTTGGTGTTCATGATAATGGAAAGGTTCTGGGGCTTACCATTGGTGTGACGACGCTGAGGGATGTGACGCAAGCGGTGGTGGATAATACTGAGCCTAAGATTTTTCCGAATGTTGATATCCAAAAGATTGATGGGAAAGACTGTGTTGTTATTGAGGCTAAGGGAGTCAATGGCCCTTATATGGCCTATGGTAGGGCGTATGTACGCGTTGGTGAATCGGATAAAGCGATGAGCGCGCATGAGCTTGAGACGCGGATGCAGAACAAAAAGAAGTTTTTGTGGGAAAGCGAGATCTCTAGAAAGACGCTTGCTGATGTGAATGAAGGTGTGGTCAAGGACTTTATGCGCAAGGCAAAGGCGGCCAAGCGCATTGACTTTGATTTCGTGGATGTAAAGACAACGCTCAATAAGCTTGGTCTTCTGGATCGGGGCGACTTGACCAGGGCGGCGGAAGTCCTTTTTTGTGATGAGAACTCCATGGAAGTCCAGGCAGCCATTTTTGCCGGGACGGATAAGCTGACCTTTCTGGATATTAAGTCGTTCAAGGGGAATCTTTTCAGTCTCCGCCAGCAGGCTGAGATCTACGTTAAAGAGCATATGAAGTGGCGTGCTGTGATTACGAGCGGTCCGCGGGAAGAGATTCCCGAGATCCCGGTTGATGCGCTTCGTGAGGCCATTGGAAATTCATTGTGCCACCGGGACTTTGCCAATCCCAAGGGGAATGAGGTTGCCATATTTAAGGACCGGGTTGAGATCTATAATCCAGGCTTCTTTCCAGACGGGGTAAATCCTGAAGATTTCTTCAGTGGTCATGAGCACTCGATTCTTCGTAATCCTTTTATTGCCGAGACAATGTATAAATCGAAAGACATTGAGCGCTGGGGAAGCGGCATCAAGCGTATTCATGATGAGTGCGCGTCTGCGGGCGTCAAGGTGGAGTTCAGGAGGCTTAAGACGGGATTTGTGGTGATGTTTTACCGGCCCAAGTGGGAAGAGGGTGAAGGATTGGGGCAGGACAGCAAAAGTAATGAGAAAAGTAAGGTGAAAAGTAAGGTGAAAAGCAATGAGAAGGTTGTCAGCCTTATAGCTAGCAATCCCTCAATTACTGTTCCAGAAATTGCAGAATCGTTGGGATTAAGCCTTGCCGGTGTTGAGAAGATCATTCGTGTTTTGAAGCAGCAGGAACGCTTGCGTCGTGTTGGCCCGGATAAGGGTGGGCATTGGGAGATTTTACAAAAAGAAGCGTGATGATAAGAAGGATGGTTTGGTGAATATGGCCAAGAAAAAGACAAATGTCGAGCAGTGGATTGAGCGTGAAAAGTTGCATCCGAATATAAGGGAAGCACTTGAAAATGCTTCGAGGTATTTTGCGCGTATCGATGCGCTAACGGTTAACATGTTGGAAGCTATTTATGGACAGGAAAGTAGTTTTGGGATTTTGCTTCGCAAACGGGGTATGGATGGCGCGGCGGGGTATTTTCACATAGATAAGAAAACGGCAGGACAATATTATTTGATCGTTAGCAAGGAAAACGATCAGAGATTTGATATTGATTACGCTTCGATAACAGCGGCACGTTATTTAACTGATTTAAACAGGTATTTCGGAAAGACGACAATACTTGCGGAAGATCGACTGACGGTCCCCGTCAAAGACGTTATGATGCGTAAGAAGTTTGTTTTGGCCGCGTATAATATGGGGGCAAGTTACATAGCGCATGCCCAGCAACTGGCCCAGGAAGCGGGCAAAGATCCGGCGAATTGGGATGAAGTTAAAGGATATCTGGAGGTCGCAGGTGTAAAAGCAGACACAGCTGAAAAAGGTCGAGAATATGTTGTTGATGTTTTGAAAAATGAGGCTGAGTTTGCTGAGAAGTCTTCGGCAGACAAGAAGATCAAGAATAAGCGGCCCGGTAAAACAAAAGGTTTGTGTGCCAAGGGGCATTGGATTACCAAAGACCATCATCATATTTTCATATGCGGTTAATATCGAGCTTATTATTGGTTGCCAGTGTTGTTTTCTTGTGCGGATTTACTTTTGGTCGGCAACCGGAGAAGGTGTTTGGCAATATGACCTATTGGGTTGGGAATCCGCATTCTCCCCGGCAGGTGACGCTGGTCAATGGCAAATATGAAGAAGATTTCTTGAATATCTATTATGAAGGCCCGTATGTTTACGGTGATTTCAATCATGACGGTCTTATGGACGCCGCGGTTGTCATTATGGAGAATTTTGGGGGTAACGCCGATGACTATGAGTTGGCTTTTCTGATTAATGACGGGAAAAAATTGGTGCATAGAGCATCATATTATCTGGATGTTTGGGCGATTGTGAACTCGGTTCATGCGAAGGGCGGGAAGGTGGTCGTTGACATGTATGTTCATCAGAAGGGAGATTGTAACGCCGGACCGAGTAAGAGAGTGCGTCGTTCTTATGAATATACAGAGGCGCAGTTTCCTAAACGTCGAGCATAGCCTGTGCTAGCACCGTGCTAGCAGAATAGCCCGAATCAGCATCAAAAGTGGGCAATTGTCAGCAAGTCAATAAGTTCGTAACTGTTAACACCCCTTACAGATAGCAACGAATTGCAATCAGCGTCAACACCGCCGAGACCTCTCATAACCTGAAGGCCGTTGGTTCAAATCCAACCCCCGCAACCATAACAACACAAAGCCACTCAATCACTTAGGTGAAAGGGTGGCTTTCGTGTTTATAGGGGAAAATAGGCTTGTGCTAATGCTGTGCTAAGGTGAAAGAATGCAAGATGGTGTGCTGTTTAAAAGTGCAGCAATTTAGATATGGAGAGTTTGAATGCCTTGGCAAGTTTTTCAAGCGTGATGATGCTGGCGGTTTTCGGATTCTTTCCTTCTAAATTCTGAAGATACTTAGTGCTGATGTTAGCCATGGCTGCCAATTCTTCTTGGGTTAGGCCACGCTCTTCCCGTAGATTTTTAATTCGTTTGCTTAATTTAATACAGATTGTTTCAGTCATGTGCCCATTATCCGGGGCCAAATATTCTTAACAACCATCTATAGATGGTGGTATGATGTTGTCGTTCTTACAGAAGTGGATAAATAAAGGGGGATACCAATGTTGCCCAAGGCGTTACCTTCAATAGTGCTTCTTCTTATGGCAATCTTTTGTTATGGCAAACGAATAAATTGGCGGGATATTAAGAGCTCCATCCCGGACTTATTAAAATTTATATTTGTCCTTTTTCTTGCGGTAACGATAGAGAAAGCCATTTTATATTTTGAGAATTGTCAGCCTTACGCTAGCTTTTGCCTTACTTCTGGTTTTTGGGATTGTTTACAAATATTTCTTACCGTCTTGGTAATCGTATTTTGGTATAGACAGAATAAGAAGTTTAAAGAGTCACGTGGGGAAAAGGTTAGGTCGTTTTCGGATTGGATGGCAAGCCTAGGGAGATCGGAGAAGGACTGAGTATGGTATCTGGTTTAATTATTGTCGGAGTTGCGATTGTGAGTTATTTGATATTGAAGCGGTTCTTTGGCAGGCCAAAAGAAGACGTTTCCTCAAATCGCAATAGAATTATCGTCTGGATATGTATAGTTTTATCTTTGGCTTTCATTTTTATTATGTCTTTTTGGGGAATGAAGCGGCCAGGGGTAATCTTTGAGAGGGGTGAATATAAAGGGTTGTTTTATGTTTATCTTTATCCCAACGACCAAAGAGTAAAATCGTTCCGAGTTGATGCAATGATTTATTCATTTATCAATAGTCACGATGAAGGCGACGGTCGTTCAAGCTCTGAGAGGCGTTATGGAATTGAATACGCTTTAATGCCGAACGGCGGCAAGGTTACTTTTAATAATTCTGGAGATTTTGAAAATCTTAGACTCGATAAAATTGTGCGAGTGAGAGATGATGTAGGTCGGTGGTGGGGAGTACAATTAACAAATAATGAAGTAAAGGAAGCTGCGAAGTAATTTATTGGTTCTTCCGGTATCTTCGTGGATAGCTACTGAAAGAATACAACGCCGTTCTGAATGATTCGATAAGCCGACCCCATATGAGATGCCTTGGTGAACCAGAGGGGCGTCAAAAGCCATGCTTCGATGTGCCGTCGGAGCATGGCTTTCTTGTAAATTCCCATTACATGAGATAAGAAATTGACATTTTCATTTATCATGGTATGCTTGTGGCATGATAAAGCGAGACGATTACAAAGAGTTTGTAGAGAAAGCACTGGGTCGGAGTCGGGCTGTGGCTTTATTAGGACCACGCCAGTGTGGCAAGACTACCTTGGCACGGGAATTTGTAGATATTAACTCTCCAAACTATTTCGATCTTGAAGACGATTCTAGCATTATTGCTTTGGCCGATCCCAAGACCGCGCTCGCGCCTTTGAAAGGTCTGGTCGTTATTGATGAAGTTCAGCGACGTCCGGAAATTTTTCCAATACTCCGGGTTCTGTTGGATCGTACGCCGCTACCGGCTAAGTTTCTGATCCTCGGAAGTGCCTCTCCCGATCTGTTAAGACAATCTTCTGAATCTCTTGCCGGGCGCTTGGAATTGATCGAAATGGATGGTTTCAATCTGTCCGAGGTAGGGGAGAAGAAAGCAACGGTTCTTTGGGCACGAGGCGGATTCCCTTTATCGTTTCTTGCCAAGAACGATGCGGATAGCTTCGCTTGGCGTAATAGTTTTATAAAAACATTCTTGGAGCGGGATCTCCGTGCGCAGGGGATTGATGTGCCAACAGTCGCGTTGCATCGCTTCTGGACTATGTTGGCGCACAGTCATGGACAGATATGGAATGCCGCGCCCATTGCCGCTTCGCTTGGATTAAGCCAGCCGACGATACGAAAGTATCTTGATATTCTGACAGGCTTGTTTATGGTTCGGCAGGTCCAGCCGTGGCATGTGAATATCAAAAAGCGCCAGGTAAAAGCCCCGAAAATTTATATTCGTGACACGGGCATTCTAAATTCGTTGCTTGGAATAAAGACCGAGGCGGATGTTCCGCGTCATCCCAGTTGCGGTGCGTCGTGGGAGGGGTTTGTGATCGAGGAGATCATTCACGCGGTTGAACCAGATGACGTTTATTATTGGGCGACGCATCAGGGGGCAGAGATTGACCTGATCCTGTTCAAGAGTGGAAAGATGTATGGCGTTGAGATCAAGCGTCAGGACGCACCGACCATGACGCCGTCCATACGCATTGCGTTGGAGGATCTGAAACTTGAGAGGATCGCAGTCATTTATCCCGGTGAGAAGTGCTACGAACTTCATAAGAAGGTCTCCGTCATTCCGTTTGATAAGGTCATGGGCGGGATGAAAGCGTTGTTTAAATGATGGTTCTTTAAGAAGGAACCATAGGTCAGAATTTCGTATCCGTCCGGTGAATACACGCTGCCCGTTGCAATTCCGGTGATTTTTGCTTCTTCGGTCAGGTTAAAAGTTGCCGGGTTTTTGATAACTCATGAGGCTCCGATGAGTGAGCGGGAGATCGCTTCGATCCTCAAAATCTCTCATATGAGCGTAAATCGGGTCATGTTCATGATCAAAGTGGTTTCTTAGTAATAATCAAAGTATTCTTGTCGGGCATAGATCAAGAGAGAAGTTAATTCGCGCATTATAAGTCATGGTTGAACGGGGTTAAGCGGCCATCAAACAAGTTCCTTGAAACATAAAGCCGCTATGGTATATTTACATTGTACATATGAATGAAATTCGCTTTGAATGGAACAAGTTAAAATCATTGGCCAACAAGAGAAAGCACGGTGTTTCTTTTGAGGAGACGAAGACTGTATTTTATGATGAGAATGCGGTGCAGTTTGATGACCCGGATCACTCAGCGAATGAAGACAGATTTATCATGGTCGGGATAAGTTTCAAGCTGCGGATTCTTGTGGTCGCGCATTGTGAGAGAGAAGAAGATGTAATCCGAATTATTTCTGCCAGAAAGGCAGCCCGGCATGAGATTAAGTATTATGAGGAGGGAAGAATATGAGAGTTGCATACGATTTTACTCAGATGAAGGGGCGTCGCAATCCGTATGCGTCACGGTTAAAGAAGCCGGTCACGATGCGGTTGGGGGCTGATGTGGTTGAATACTTTAAGACTATGGCTGAGGAGATGGGCGTTCCTTACCAACAGTTGATTAATATGTATTTGCGGGACTGTGCTCAGTCAAGGCGTCGTCCTGACTGGGTTGCTCATTAAACAGGTTCAAATCTTATCCTTCCATCGCCCCCCCCCTGTATTAAAGCCCTTGTGACTCGATAGTTCGCCGGGGTTTCTTATTTATCCGCGGGATGAGCGTCGTGCATCAAAGCCTCGGGAACGCGCCGGCACATGTGATGAAAGCTTTTTGTTTGACAGAAATGAAGCGCGTGGTATTATGAGCCATGGTTCATAACAAAGGAGTCGCGATGAGGCCCCAAAAGATCAGATGGGTGAGGTGCCTGCCAGGCGAAAGATGTTTTCGCCCCAAGTGCAAGAAGCCGGGCAGACTCGAAGGTGTCGAGGTGACTATCGATGAATTTGAGGCGGTTCGTCTGGCGGACCTTGAAGAAATGACCCATGCTCAGGCGGCGCAGTTGATGGGGGTCTCTCGGCCGACATTCACGCGAATACTTTCATCGGCGCATAAAAAGGTCGCGGACGGGCTGGTCAATATAAAGGCGATAAAGATAGAAGGTGGATGTTGCCGCATTAAGACTGGCCGGCTTGGTTAATGTCAACCAGAGCGGTGCGCGCGCAGATCGATAACAAGATCAAAGAGTTTCTCAATACTCAGAAAGATCAGGAGTAGTCATGCTTTCCAAATTCTCAGATTGGCTGGTTTACGGTTTACTGGCACTTGATCCTAAGGCACAATTCCCGCAGGCACTTAACTTTTTTGTTTATGATGCGATCAAGATCCTGATCTTGCTGTTTGCGATGATCTTTGTCATCGGGGCTCTAAGGACATGGCTGCCGCAGGAACGGCTTAAGCAATGGTTGATGGCACGGGGAGTCATGGGGAATTTTATGGCGGCGCTCTTTGGGGCAGTTACGCCTTTTTGTTCATGTTCGTCCTTGCCGATCTTCCTGAGTTTCCTTAAGGCAGGGATTCCTCTGGGTGTGACATTTTCATTCCTGATCACGTCGCCTGTCATCAATGAATATTTGGTGGTCTTGATGCTGGGGACTTTTGGCTGGAAGATCGCCCTCATGTATGTGGTCAGCGGGCTTGCGATAGGGGTTTTCTCCGGGCTTGTTCTTGGGAAGATGAAATTGGAGAAATACCTGATCGCGGACATATATTCCGGCTCAGCAACGGATGCGCTTAAAGAGAAGGATTATACTTTTCAGGAGCGTCTCAGGTTTGGTTGGAAGGAGGCGGTGAGTATCGTTCAAAAATTGTGGGTGTGGGTATTGGTCGGCGTTGGTATCGGTGCCGGCATTCACAATTATGTCCCCGAATCGATGATCCATGGGGTGTTGAGCAAGACAGGCATATTTTCGGTCCCCATCGCCACCCTGATCGGGGTGCCGATGTACGGGAGCTGTGCCGCAATCGTCCCCGTCGCCGTTGTCCTGTTTGAAAAAGGTATCCCGTTGGGGACGGCCTTGTCTTTCATGATGGCCGTGTCGGCACTAAGCCTGCCCGAGGCCATTATGCTCAGGCGCACGATGCGACTGCCGCTCATTGCGATATTCTTCACGATCACCACCGTCGCCATTATTATAACGGGCTACTTGTTTAACGTGCTTCAATTGGTCTTTGTTCGATAGGATAAAAACCGGGAGAATAGTGTGTTCCAGTTTTCTGCTTTCATCAATGTAAGTTAAGGAGACAGGTGTGGCGAAAAACTCAAAGAAAGAATTGTCGTTCCTTGATCGTTATTTAACGCTATGGATATTCATCGCCATGGCGGCTGGCGTTGGCGTCGGGTTCTTTGTTCCCGGGACTGTCGGGTTCTGGAACCAGTTCAGTTCAGGCACAACGAATATCCCGATTGCGGTCGGCCTGATCCTGATGATGTACCCGCCGCTGGCGAAGGTTAAATACGAAGAGCTGTACGATGTGTTCGAGGATTATAAAATCCTTCTTCTGTCGCTGGTGCAGAACTGGATCATCGGGCCGATTTTGATGTTCGCCCTAGCGATCGTTTTCTTGCGCGGGTATCCGGAGTATATGGTCGGGCTGATCATGATCGGGCTGGCCCGGTGTATTGCGATGGTGATCGTCTGGAATGACCTTGCTGACGGGGATACGGAATACTGCGCCGGTCTGGTGGCGTTCAATGCCGTTTTTCAGGTTCTATTCTTTTCTGTGTACGCGTGGGTGTTCATCACGATCCTGCCCGGATGGTTCGGGCTCAATGGCGTCGTGGTTAGCGTCACGATCATGCAGATCGCCCAGAGCGTGTTTATCTATCTCGGCATTCCGTTTGTGGCGGGGATGATCTCAAGGTTTGTTCTCCTCCGATTGAAGGGGAAGGAGTGGTACGCAAACGTCTTTATTCCTCGTATCAGTCCGATCACCCTGGTCGCGCTGCTGTTCACCATATTCGTGATGTTCTCGCTCAAAGGTGAGTTTATTGTGAAGATCCCGCTGGATGTCGTGCGGATCGCGATGCCGCTTTTGGTGTACTTCGTCGTGATGTTCTTTGTATCGTTCTTCATGAGCCGCAAGGCGGGGGCGAATCACAGCAAGACGGTCACCTTGTCGTTCACGGCGGCGAGCAACAACTTTGAGCTGGCCATTGCGGTGGCGATCGCTGTTTTCGGGATCAACTCGGGGGTGGCCTTCGCCGCGGTCATAGGGCCGCTGATCGAGGTTCCGGTCATGATCGGTTTGGTCCATGTGGCGCGGTCACTGGAGAAGAATGTGTGGTTTGTTTAACCGTGTTGTTAACAAGAAAGGTCGTGTTATGGTAAAGCAGAAAGTTTTGTTCGTTTGTATCCACAACTCAGCCCGGAGCCAGATGGCCGAGGAGCTTCTCCGGAAGCTGGCGGGCGACAGGTTTGAGGTCGAAAGCGCCGGGATTGAGCCCGGGAAGCTGAACCCGGTTGTTATTGAAGTGCTGAAGGAGAGCGGCATCGACATCACTGGCAAAAAGACGCAGGCTGTTATGGATCTCCTCAAGCAGAGCAAGCTCTATCGTTATGTGATTACCGTCTGCGATGAAACCAGCGCGGAGCGTTGCCCGATATTCCCCGGTGTTGCCCAGAGATTGCATTGGGGGTTCACCGATCCGTCAAAATTTGAAGGCACCTGGGAAGAAAAGGTCGTTAAGACCCGGGCGGTACGCGAAGAGATTAAACAGAAGATTGAGGGTTGGTTAAGCCAGAATTAGCTCATTTTCAGATAGTGTCAAAAGTTTTATGAAGAATATGCATAAAAAAGGATTTTGATATGAATTCCCCTCCCCGCTTCAGCGTGGGAGTGGGCAGGGGGAGCGGTGATGAGGCGGGAGTCTCAAGTTAAGCAAGCTATTTAGATACAAGGGTTTTGCGAGTTGGAAGCTAGAACTTTTGACAGAACCCATTTTCAGTTAAGGAGAAAGACTATGGTAATGAATGTGTCTGGCTATGCGGCCAAGGCCGCCAAGATGACGTTGGCGCCGTTGCGCCATTAGAAAGTCGGGGAAAGAAAAAGACGCCCGACGGCTGGGTGCCCGGCAGATCGTGTTGTCTACAGACGCGCCACGAAGCGTATGAACGGATGCTGAAAAGCGACGTGAAATACCGCTTCGTGATCGATATGGCATCGTTGAAGGATAAATAGTTGGAAGAGTGATGGGTTCAAATCTTTTCAGGGGAAAGAGTCATGCCCCAACAGGTTTATTTAGCCATGAAGTAGTTCAATAATTGTTCTAATTCCGCAAATCTTGCTTATTTCGTTTGTTTTCGTGTCTGGATCAAAATTAGAAATTAGAACAAATCAAATGGTCTCATTTGTGTAAATCCTTGTCTGACATAAATATTCGCATTTCGACGATCCCTGTATTCTTTTGCGATTAATTTGGACGAGTGATATACTTTGACTATGAAAAAGCTCAAACTTTACATTGAAACATCAGCCTGGAATTTTGTTTTCACCGAGGATGCACCGGAGAAAATGGCTATCACTACAAGTATAAACCGGTGATGCTTGATCTGACGGTTGACGCTGAGCGTTTGGCAGGTGCGTATGTAGGGCGGGGAATTATCCCGGAGAAGAAAGTCGAAGACGCCTTGCATGTAGCGGTGGCGACTTTGGAAGAATTGGCCGCGGTCGTGACATGGAATTACAAGCATTTGGCCAATCTTAGGAAAGCGGTGCTGTTTTTCAGCGTGAATCTTGAGAATGGTTTTCATAAGAAGGTTGAGATCGTTACACCTTGGGAGGTGGTTGGCCATGTTGAAAGTTGATAGAGTTCTGCAGCAGGTTTGGGATTGGAAAGATGCTATTTATCAGGATAGCAAGGATAAGTCTGTTCATGGATTAGCCGAGATGATCCGTAAGGAATCGGCAACGCTAAGGAAGTCAAATCGACTTCATTCAAAAAAGATTGCTCTGGTTCATTGATGGCGCGGGAGATTCGGCAGAAGTCACGGGTGCAATCAACCAACCAACCAACCAACCAATAACCAAGTTTTAACTTTGTCCTGCTAGCCATCGGCTATTGCACAATCCGGGTTTATTCTTGATCCAGAATTAGAGAATATGGGTATTGTGTCGCTGAATAGAAATACAAAAGTCGTCAAAATTGTCGCTAGGCAAAAGGAGCTTCGCACCGTTCTTGATGAAGTTGTGACGGATATTGAAGGGATATAAATATTTTATGAAAAACAGCCAGCCCAATAGTGAAATCATTATTTATGAAGGTGAGGGCGGTCAACCGAGCATTCAGGTGCGTCTCGTGGAGGAAACTGTATGGCTAAGCCAGCAACAGATCGCTGAGCTCTACCAGTCATCGCGCACCAATATCGTTGAGCATATCAAGCGTATATATGCCGAGAGTGAAATGGACGAATCGGCAACCTGTCGGAAATTCCGACAGGTTCGCGCGGAAGGTGCCCGCAAGGTAGAGCGTGAACTACCATTCTATAACCTGGAAATGATTATTGCGCTTGGCTATCGCGTCAATTCCGCTATGGCCACCAAGTTCCGCCAGTGGGCAACAGCAAGGCTCAAGGAGTATATTGTCAAAGGTTTTACCATGGATGATGCGCGGCTTAAAGCCATGGGCAGTAGCGGATATTGGAAAGAGCTTCTTACGCGTATCCGTGATATTCGTGCCAGTGAAAAGGTTTTTTATCGTCAGATTCTTGATATTTATGCGACCAGCATTGACTATGATCCGCGTGCTGATACGTCGATGGATTTTTTCAAAAGAGTTCAGAATAAAGTGCATTATGCCGTTCACAGTCACACTGCCGCCGAAATCATTTACCGTCGCGCTGACGCCGAAAAAGAATTCATGGGGCTCATGACATTTCAAGGTGTGCGCCCGCACCTTGCGGATGCTGTCATTGCAAAGAATTATTTGAATGAAAAGGAGCTACGCTCTCTGGGGCAAATCGTTTCCGGGTACCTTGATTTTGCGGAGCGCCAGGCAGAGCGTGAAGTGCCGATGAAGATGAAGGATTGGGCGGATCATCTTGATGCTATCCTGACTGTTACTGGCGAGAAACTTTTGCTTGATGCAGGAATTATAAGCCACGAGAAAGCAGTAGAAAAAGCGAAGGACGAATACAAGAAATATCAAGCCAAGACCTTGAGCGAGGTTGAAAATGCCTATTTGGATACGATCAAAACCGTTCAGAAAATAGTTGAGAATAAAGTGAAAATAAGAAAGCCCGCTTGCAAGAAAGCACTATGACTAAACCGATAAGCAAAATTGGAAAATTGATGGCGGAACTCTGCCCGTACGGAACGTCAGCTAACTTCGGTTTGATGTTGATCCAGAATTAGAGAATATGGGTATTGTGTCCGTGAATCGAATATTATAATATTTAACTATGCCACTACTCGTCAAGAAAGTTCAGGTTTCACCATTGCACGCGCCGCTGTATGCGCCTTTTCGTATTGCGACGGGGCAGCATGATGCGTTGGAGAATGTGCTGTTGCGCCTTGAGCTGGCCGACGGGATTGTCGGGTTCGGCGAAGCGGCGGTGGCGACGCATATTACCGGAGAGACCATTGCGCGGACAACCTCTAATCTGAAAGAAGCCGGGGCGGCGTTGATCGGCGAGGATATCGCGGATTACAGGGCGCTTTTATATTCATTTCAGGAGCGGTTTGACGGGAACCATGCGGCGCTGGCGGCTTTTGAGATGGCGGTGCTCGATGCGTTTTGCCGTTCGATGAAGATCCCTTTATGGCGGTTATTTGGTGCGCGCCCGGCAAAGCTGTCGACGGATATTACCGTGGTGATCGGCTCTCTGGCCGAAGCGCAAGCGTGGACGAAAGATTTCTACACGCGGGGGTTCCGGTCGTTTAAAGTGAAAGTCGGGCGTGAGCCGGAGCTCGACGTTGAGCGGGTGCGGATCGTGGCGAAATGCGCGCCCAAGGCGTCTATTATCCTGGATGCAAATCAGGCGTTCACGGCGAGCGGCATGTTGAAGTTCCTTAAAGCATTGAAGTCGCACGGTATTTGTCCGGTGTTGTTGGAACAGCCGGTGGCCAAAGCGGATTGGGATGGGTCAAGGGAGTTGACGCGCGTGTCTGGCGTTCTTGTGTGCGCGGATGAAAGCGTGGGGTCATTGGCCGCGGCGGTGCTGGCGTTAAAGACCGGAGCGGTCAACGCGGTGAATATCAAATTGATGAAAAGCGGATTTCTCGAAGGAGCCGCTATCGCGCGGTTGGCGCAGGCCAGGGGCGCGAAGCTCATGATGGGGGCGATGATGGAGAGCGCGCTCGCCATTACAGCCGGGGCGCATCTGGCCGCAGGACTCGGCGGGTTTGAGTTCATTGATCTCGACACGACATTTTTTATTAAAGGGCCGTGCGCGCGTTCACCGTATTTGAATGCCAAGGGGCAATTTGATTTATCCCAAGCCAGTGCCGGGATAGGCGTGAAGGTGACGCCGCAATCTTGACATAACAACTCGCCAGTTGTATACTCTCATTATATCAAGAGGGTGGTTGAGTAAGGGGGAGATGATGGGCAAGGTTGTGGCAGGCTTTTATTGTCAGGCATCGGGGAAGTCACCAGCTGAGGATTTTATTCGTTCTTTAGATGGTCGTAGTCGCCGTAAGTTTTATTTTGTGCTGGAACTGCTCGAGGAAATGGGACATCGCCTGCCTGAACCTTATGCCAAGTACGTTGGTAATGACATTTTTGAGTTGCGTTTTACGGGTACGGAAGGGGCGGTAAGAGTACTGTATTTCTTCTTTCATCAGGATAGGGTGATTCTAACGAATGGGTTTATTAAAAAGACGCAGAAGATGCCGGACCATGAGAAAGCAATGGCGGTTTCACGGCGTAAAGAGTTTCTGGAGAAGAACGGCAAGAAATAAAGTTAGGAGTGGGGGTATGGAAACAAGAAAAGTCAGAGACCTTTTAAAAGAAGATTTAAAAGATCCTTATTTCAAGGAACTGTATGAGCTTGATCAGCAGAAACTGGCGGTCGTTAAAAAGATTATTGATTACCGGGTGAAGCATCACCTGACGCAGGCACAGTTTGCTTGTAAGATTGGCATGACCCAGCAGTATGTCTCCAAAATTGAAGGGGGAGACTTTAGCAGTGTTGTTGCGTTAGAGCAGGTTCTACGTGCTATCGGGTATGCGGTCAGGATGACCGTTGTTCCTCTCAGGGGCAAACATGCTGAGCATCCGCTGGAATTGCAGGTTGCATAACGTATTGGGTTATTGCGAATATCCAATAAAAGAAACTTGCGTTTGAAAAGAAAAATAGCGGGTTGTTGGGTTCGAGGAAGCGGCTGTGGCGCGGTTGGCGCAAGCCAGGGGCGCGAAGTTTATAATGGAGAGCGTCATGATGCCGACAGGCATAGGGCTGGATGTCTTTATTTTATTAGGTATTGAAGGCGCGGTCCTCTGGGCGGCGCGGCAAAAGCGTTGTGAGCGCGTGTTTAATATTCTCCCGTCGATATTCTTCATTTATTTCCTGCCGATGCTGGCGTCTACTTTTGGTTTGATCGATTCCAGGGCGCCGATCCTGGGCATTATTACGACGCATATTCTGCCGATGGCATTATTCTTATTATTGGTGACGGTGGATCTGCGTGCGGTTTTCCGGCTGGGCGGCAAAGCGCTGGGGATGTTTTTTATCGGCAGTGCGGGCGTGATGGTGGGGGCGGCATTAGCCTTTGTCCTGGTGAAACAATGGGTGGGGCATGAGTTCTGGGCGGGGTTTGGGGCATTGGCCGCATCCTGGACAGGGGGCAGTGCCAATATGATCGCGGTCAAGGAAGCGATGAACGTGCCTGACCGGGTTTTTCTGCCGATGGTGGTGGTTGATACGATCGTGCCGTATGTGTGGATGGGCTTATTGATCGCGGCGGTGAAATGGCAGCCGGCGTTTGACCGCTGGAATCAGGCGGATCGTGCGTTGCTCGATGCGCTGAAAGTTCGGGCTGAGGGTGTGGCTGTTGTTCAGGCGCGTTTATCATTCCTCAAGGGATGCCTATTGCTCATGTGTGCATGGGTAGCCGGGACATTGGCCCGGCAGGTGGCCGGATATTTACCGACGATCAAGGATGTCCTAAGCCCGTATGCCTGGACGATCATTATTGTCAGTATCCTGGGGCTTGCCTTGTCCTTGACGCCGGTGCGCAAGCTCGAGAATGCCGGTGCCACGCAGGTGGGGTATTGGTTATTATATCTTGTGCTAACAGCTATCGGCGCCAAGGCATCGTTGTCTCATCTGGGGGCATCGACGCTCTTGATCGTCGCCGGGTTTGTTATTATTGGTGTTCATTTGATATTCTTATTGATCGGTGCACGAATTCTCCGGGCGCCGTTATTCCTGGTGGCCGCGGCCAGTCAGGCGAATATCGGCGGTGTGGCTTCCGCCCCTGTGGTGGCGGCGGTGTACGAACCGGGGCTGGCCTCTGTAGGTTTGTTATTGGCGATCACAGGGAATATTGTGGGAACGTATCTGGGCATATTGTGTGCACAATTATGCCGGATTATTTCGGGTTGATGGTGGCAAGAGCGAGTCACACTATTTTCTATTAGCGTCGGAAACCGAGATTCATATTTAGAATAGTGTGTCCTGGTTTTCTCAAAGTAAGGCTCTATGGTAAGACTTGGGGTGTGTTGTCTGTTTGTCGCTCAGCCGATCAGGTTCAGGCTTACAACGGCGACGTATATGCGGAAGTTTAGCCGAAGCGAACAGTTGAGCCGGCTGGCGTCGTTGTCTCTGAGCAACGCCGGGGCGCTTTTACAGGCTATTGAATATTGTGGCTCTCATGATTATATTGACGAACAGGACTTTCCTGCCATGTGGCGCTCTTTGGATATTACGGTTGAAGTTGAAGCCAAAGCCAAAGAGCTGGCCGTGCGCAGACTTTATAATAGCCTTGGCGCATCTTGCGGGGATCGATGCCAAGATTGCGGAGGCACTGATTGGAGGGAAATTGCTTCGTATAAATTGTCCCAGATTTGCCAAGGAATTAACCCCGCATTCCCTTGTCTATTGAAAAATTCGGGTTAACGTTTATTTGTCGCACCACAATGTGTAATTCGCGGTATACTCATCGCCACTTCAATCAAAACAAAGGAAGAAATCATATGAAGAATATTCGGATGATGCTTGTTGTTTTCATATTCTGCGGGTTTCCTGTTTTTGCCGGAGCTGCGACTTTCTCGGAGATTGGCCTTGCACACAGGACGCAAACGGCCACGTTCACGCCGGTGTTCGTGCATCCGCTCTTGAAGGGACGGATCTATGGATCTGTTAACGGAAAGTCGGTGCTAGCGTATTACGGTAGTTGTGACAAGATCAAGATTTCAGCTGTGAATGTTCATACGCAAAAGGTTGCGATGGAGGTCAAGGCCATAGCAGCAGACGGAGCCTGCGCCTATTCTATGGCCGTCGGGGAGCCCTTCGATTATGCGATCGATATTTCCGATCCGTCAGGGTATGTTGTTAACTGGCTTTACCAGGGCACTTGGCCAAGTGTCGGACAGGCGCTCGTTGATAATACTGTTGATGCTGAGTTTAAGTCGATCGCCAGTGCTGATATCTTAAAGCCCATGACCCCGCATCAGTCAGGGCAGATGCAAGAGAGCCCTTCTTTGAAGATCACGGCGTTGACGTTTGATCCTGTCAGTTATCATGAGGGAGATAAGGTCGTAATGAATTGCCTGGTCAAGAATACCGGCAAGGCCCCGGTTAAGATCAAGAAATTGTCTTTGATAATTAAGGGGAAAGAGGTGGACCGTAAGAAATATGACACGTCCAATGAAATCGAAGCGGGGAAGTATGCCTACACGAGCCAGACGGCTATTACCTGGCAGGGGATTTCATGCCAAACGGACTTTGAGGTTGGTGTTTATACGGAGAATGACGGGGGGTTGCGTTTAGAAGATAAAATCCCCGGGAAAACAAATTGTTGCCCTTCGACCGGACCCAACTTGAGTACTCACAATTTTTACTATAATGGGACCGGCTTGGGCAGCGTGATTTACCAGGGGGAAATGATTGACGGCAGGTATGAGGTCGTTAATACGGAAAAGCAGCCATCGCCTCCCGCTAAATTCAGGTTGAATACCGGACATATGGCCATCGGTGCATCCGGGTACAATGAGTTTTTTGTTGAACAGCAGGGCACCATGCTGTTCAATATTCCGTCCATCGCGCCCAACCAGACCTATGTGGGGACGTTTTACGCAGTCGTGGAAAGTTGCGACAAGGGCGTGCAGATTGTCCTGGATCCTCTAAATGAGATCGCGGAAACAAGGGAAGATGATAACAAAACCGCGTTCCAGTTTGGTTTTGGTGGATCGTGTTTTAAGTCGAAGGAAGCATACGACAAGTCCTTGTTGCCTGACCTTACTGTCGGGCATGATCTGGGTGAGAATAATTTAATGACCAAGGGGCCGGATGCTCCGGGAGGGGTGATCGCCCTTCATGCCGGTATTTGCAATCACAGCAAGAACGCAGGTGCGCCGGGATCGAAGGTTGTCTTGAAGGTTAACGGCAAGACCGTCGAAGAGAAGGGTATTGGTGGTATCGGGATCGGGTATTTCTGCAGGCAGGTGTCTTTTACGTATGCCAATACCTCTTGTAATACACAGTTCACGGTCGAGGTTGACCCGGGCCAGCAGGTTCAGGATGGAGACCGGTCGAACAACTCGATGACGGCAATGTATAAATGTCAGTAAGGCTAGGTAAAGGGAATGAGTATGGGGAATAAGGAAACGGGGAGCCACGATATCGTGCGTTGCCCCTGGGTTAATCTTAAGAATGAGGTGTATGTTGCTTACCATGATCATGAGTGGGGACGGTCGGTGCATGCTGATGAACGTCATTTTGAAATGCTGACACTCGAAGGTGCCCAGGCAGGCCTTAGCTGGGAGATCATTTTAAAGAAGCGCGCGCATTACCGTAAAGTCTTTAATAACTTTGATTCTGGGGCAGTTGCCTGTTACACCGCCGGGCAGGTTGAAGCATTGATGCGTGATCCGGGCATCGTGAGGAACCGTTTAAAGATTGAGTCGACGGTCACCAATGCGCAGGCATTTCTTCGGGTCCAGAAAGAGTTCGGGTCATTTGACAGGTATATCTGGAATTTTGTCGGGCATAAACCTATTATGAATGTACTCCGGAAAGCCGGGGATTATCCGGTGCGCACAAAGATCAGCGATGCGATCTCCGGGGATCTCCGGCGACGGGGCTTCAGGTTTGTTGGCTCCACGATCATGTATGCGTACATGCAGGCCACAGGGATGACCAACGATCATGTGGTGTCCTGTGCTTTTCGTGAATAATATTTGGTTATCCCGTGCTTTTCGCCTATGATCAGGAGAATAATTATTTTCTTGCAGTTTTTTATGATTATTTAAAGTAGGAGGGCAAAATGATCGAGTGGCATCCAAAGAATGAGAAATTATTCCGGCTGATATTCTGGCCGCTTTTTATCGGGGCGGCGATCCTTGTGCTATGGGTCGTTGATAATCCGCTCGTCTACAAGAATCCCAAGACAGCCGTGGAATATTATTGGCTGGCCAAAGGGTATGATCAGCGGGAACGGCTGGATGAGGAAGAATACTGCATCCTTAAATCACTTCAGCTGGATCCGCATTCTTATAAAGCGCTGATGATGGCGGGTGTCCTTTATCATCGCCAGGGGCAGCATGTCCGTGCGCGCAAAATGTTCGAACAGGCCCTGGCGGCAGTAGATCCCGGCGATAAAATTAATCATGCGGCACTGTTGTTTGATATTGCCTCTTGTTATCTGGCCGAACAGGATGCCGGCCGGGCCTGGGAGTATTTTCAAAAAGCCCGGGACATGAATGTTCAGGAGGGGGCCGGTGTTTGGGGCGAACAATCTGCTGATCCGACTTATTGGGTCGTGCAAGGAGATCGTGTTAAATTTGAGGAAGCTCTCAAGGTGCACTATTCCAGTCATTTCGGAGGGTACTTAGGGCGGGTCAAGTCCAAGCGCCCGGCTGAGGCTCTGAAGATGGCTGACGCGTATATACAGAATAATCCCGGATCCATCTATTTCCAGTTCCTCTATCCTTTGCGGGTTGAGGCATTGGTTTCCCTGGGGCGGCGTGAGGAGGCTGTTGTGTGCATCCGCGACGTTGAAGGTGGTGTTGTTAATGACGGGGTCAAGCTGCAGATGAAGTGGCAGTTGTTGAAAGTCCTTTCAGACAAGAAAGAATACGACCATGCCCTGGTTGTTTTTGACGAGATCATGGCATTGACGCCAGCGAGCAGTGTGTCGGGCGGTTCCTGGGCCAAGTTCAGGGCTGACCGGGCCGGATTATTGTTCCAGGCTGGGCGGGTCAAAGAAGCGGTGGCTGGATACCGGAGTATCCTAGACAGCTTTGCCAACGGGCATACGGCTTTTTCCGGCCAGGTGGTCAGCGCTCAGGAGGAACTGCTCAAGCTTCTTTTGATCGATCGCAAATATACGGAAGCTTACGGGTGCATGGTGCTGATTGTGACGGATATCCGTTATGTCATGATGACGGTTTTGAATGCTTTTTTCATCGCCGGGTTGGAGTGGCTGGTGTTAAGGCTTGCCTGCCGCCTGTTCTTTCGCCGGCGGTACAAGGAAATCAGGTCGGGCACGGCAAAGTTATGGCATTTGTTTGTGCTGTTGATGGGAGCTGAGTTTTTCGGTGAGTGGTGCTTCCCGCTGCTGGTCAGCCTTAATTATTTTTCCGGCGGGCTTATGACCTCGGCCGGGGTTGATCTTTTTCTGGGGGGGTTGATCCTTAACAGTGGGTTGATGGCCTATGCGGCGTGGGTTATGGGAACCAGGATTTATGGCTGGACGGCCATAGAGACGGGGCTTGTCTTTAATGGCTGGTCGTGGTTGAGCCGCTGGGTTCTCATTGGGCTTGCGGCATCGGGGTTGTTGTTGGTCGTTGGGCTTTATGCGGGCGTCTTTCTGTCGGGAGGTGTTCCGGAGGCCCGGTCATGGGTCGAGGTGTATCTATCCAAACTTTCCATGTATAGCGCACGGTCGATCTTCTGGATGACAGTGATCGTACTTGCCATTCCTATCGGCGAGGAGATCTTCTTCCGGATGTTCCTGTTCAGGTTCCTGAAAACATTCATGAACGGGGTTGTGGCGGTGCTCGTCGTGGCCGCTGTCTTCATGCTCGGGCACCTTTCGGGGGCGTGGTATCGCGATGCCGTCTATGCCGGGCTATCGCTGTTGTGGAGCTGGCTGTACATACGTTCCGGGTCACTGTATCCGGGCATGATCGTCCATATGCTGGTCAATCTGGCTGGTTTATTGCTGATGATATTGATGTAATACCGGTTTGGGCGCAACAACCGGGACAGAAGTGCGGATCGGTGATATAGTAGATGCCCATGGAGGATATTGATTGATATGCTACGCGCCACTCAACATTTAATGACGGAAACAGAACCTCAATTCCTGGGGGACAGTGATGCGGAAGTTGCTTTTGTCGGGCGGTCGAATGCCGGTAAAAGCACGCTCATCAATGCCCTGTGTGAAAAGGCGAAGATGGCCTTTGTGTCGCAGATCCCTGGAAAGACAAGGACGATCAATGTGTATGCGCTCAGCCCGTATCGCTGGCTCGTTGACCTTCCCGGCTATGGGTATGCGGTCGGTTCCAAGACCGACAAGGCGCGCCTGGGGCCGATCATTGAAGGGTATTTGAAAAGCCGGCCGAACCTGCGCATGGTATTTGTTATCCTCGACGTAGTTGCCGGGCCGACCAAGCTCGATATCATGATGATCAACTGGCTGATCCATTATGCCTATCCTTTCAGGATCATTGTTAACAAGATCGACAAGACCGGGCCTTCCAAGCTTGATGCCCGCAAGAAGGAGATTGCCGCCGAGCTTGCTATTGATAGTTCGGCTATTATCTGGATCAGTTCCAAAAAGAATACCGGCATTGAAACGTTGCGGAAACTGATCGTTGAATTGTTGCATGCCCGGTAAGGGGGCGCATTATTATGATCAGGGCCATATGCCTGTGTTTGATCCTTTTCCTTTCCGCCCCGGACGCTTTTGCCCGCCTGCGCGATGACTATGTTGCTCAACGATTGCTTCTGGCTGATCTGCTCGATGTAAGGAACAGCCGTTATCTGGAAGGCGCCGCACGTTCCCGTTTTCCTAAATCAGAGCGGAAGCTTCATCTATTGCCCTGGCTTCAGCGCGACCCGCTGGCGATGGTTTATGCCCGTGCGCGGACCTGGACCTATACCGTTAAACCCGATGATACGCTGTACAGGATCGCCCGGCGGTATGGCACGACGGTTGAGTTCATTGAACAGCTCAATCGGCTCAAAGGGGGGCGTGTGAAACCTGGGCAGGCGTTATTGATCACCGACCAGGTGTTTACCCTCGAGATCAACAAGACACTCAATCGGCTTTATTTTAAGGCCGGGGATGTTGTGATCAAGGTGTATCCGGTATCAACGGGAAAGTCGTCGCAGCAGACCCCCGTGGGGACGTTTTTCATTCAGTCCCGGTACCCTTTTCCGGCGTGGTTCCACAAGGGGGTTGTGGTGGCGGCGGCTTCGGCAGACAATTATCTCGGTTCCCGCTGGCTTGGGTTCAACAAGCCTCAATTCGGGATTCACGGAACGATCTTTCCCGAACTGATCGGCCAGTCGGTGTCCAAGGGCTGTATCCGCATGAAGAATGAGGATGTCGAAGAGCTTTATGATCTTATTCCCGTCGGGACGATCGTTGTTATTACGAAATTGTAAAAGAAGTGTTAAAAGAGCGGTTTTCTATTAAGATGTTTCGCAGGGATAAGGCTGTATTAAAAAATCAGAAAGGGGTTGGTTATGAAGAGGGTTTTGGGAATGGTGTTGGCGGTGTGTTTGGTGGGTGGTGTTGCGGCGCCGTGTGTTGCGGCCAAGGCGCATGCGGGGAAAGCCGTCGACCAGAAGTATGACAGGATCGTGGCTGAAGTTGTTTCGCTCGATGTCGCGGCGAAAACCATTGTTGTTAAGGAAGAAAAGAGCAGCACCGAGAGAACGATCAAGATCAGTGCCAAGGCGGCATCCCAGCTTCAGGTTGGTGACAGGGTCAGGATCAAGCTGAAGCCCGGCACGAATGAATCGGCTGGCGTCAGGGTTCTTAAAGGATTGCCGGCACCTGGACCTGAAGCTACGACGGTAACGGCGGCTGAGCCGGTGAAGAAGTAATCTGTGATCGTCTGATAGTGGATGATTATGGGTCATGCCCGGCCTGTTGATGCCGGCTGGAATAAGGAGGCTTTATGTCGAAAGTTGTCATACAGATGTTAAAGAACGGGCCATACCTTGTTGGTGGCGAGATCGAGATCAAGGATGCTGAGGGCAAGTCTGTGGCTGTCAAGAAAGACGCCAATGCGTTGTGCCGTTGCGGCGCATCTGCCGCGCGGCCGTTTTGTGATGGCGCGCATGTGAAGGCGGGATTTAAGGCTTGAGTGGTTGTCCAGGGGGAGAATATGTTAATATTACCCTATGACATTTTCTTCCCTTGGATTATCCAAAGATCTTCTCGATGCGGTGAAGTGTGCCGGTTATGCGGCGCCGACAGCCGTCCAGAAGCAAGCCATTGCGCACATCCTTAAAGGCGGTGATCTGATCGCCCAAGCCAGGACGGGCACAGGCAAGACCGCCAGCTTTGCTTTACCGCTCCTTCAGCTCTTGCAGGAGGCGGCTCCACAAGACAGAAAAATCATTCGTGCCCTGATTCTCGCGCCGACGCGTGAATTGGCCATGCAGGTTGAACATGCCCTGAAAGCGTACGGGCGATCCCTGGCCAAGCCCCTGCGGACGATCGTGCTGGCCGGCGGGCTGAACATTGATCTGCAGATCAGGCGCCTGCATCACGGGGCGGATATCGCGGTGGCGACGCCGGGAAGGCTGGTCGATCTTTTAAGGCGCAAGGCTGTTGATCTTGCGCCCCTCAATATCCTTGTGATCGATGAAGCGGACAAGTTGCTGGACATGGGCTTTGCCGGGGAACTGGAAGTTGTCTTGCGCAGTCTCCCTGCCCGTCGGCAGAACTTGCTTTTCTCGGCAACAATATCTGAAAAAGTCATGGCCCTGGCCGGGGTGTTCATGGTACAGCCCTTGCAGGTCAAGGCTGAAGACGGACCGCCGGCCGTGGACCTTGTGGTACAGCGGGCGATCGCGGTCGCCCGGCACCAGCGGGGCCCCTTGCTCCGCCACTTGATCGCCGCAGAGGCGTGGGATCAGGCCCTTGTTTTTGTGGCCAGTGCCCGCGACGCGGATATCATGGCCGCGAAGTTGCTCAAAGCCGGCATTGCGGCGAATGCTTTTCACGGCGGTCTGACCCAGGCCCAGCGGGGCGATGTGTTAGGTGGTTTTAAAGCCAGAAAGTTCAACGTTCTCGTTGCCACCGATCTTGCCGGCCGCGGGATCAATATCAATCAACTGCCCTATGTGGTCAATTACGACCTGCCGCGTTCACCAGATGATTATATCCACCGCATCGGGCGCACGGCGAGAGCTGGCGCCAGGGGTGTGGCTGTTTCTTTCATCGGTCATGAAGATGAAGCCCATTTCCGTTTGATCGAAAAGCGCCTGCATGTCCGTCTGCCGCGTGAAAGCGTCGCGGGCTTTGAGCGGGCCGGAGCGCCGCTGCCTATCCTCAAAGGTCCCGCACCGGTCAAGGGGCATCGCATGAGCAAAAAAGACAAACTCCGCGCCCTGGTTGGCCAAAGGGTCAGCGTGAAACGAAAGGTTGAAATATGCCCATATTGATCAGCATTCTTTGTATTCTTGCGGTATTGGCGGGCTGGGTTATCAGCGTTTATAACGCGACGGTTCAGCTGCGGATCAGGGGAGATAATGCCTGGTCGGATATCGATGTCCAGCTCAAGCGCCGGTATGACCTTGTGCCTAATATTGTCGCGGCGGTCGAAGGGTATTCCCGGCATGAACGCACGACATTGCAGGCAGTGATTGAGGCGCGGGCATCGGCGATGGGGGGCGCGGGCGTAGCGGATAAGGGGCAGAAAGAAAATATCCTGGCAAGCACGCTAAGGTCGCTCTTTGTCGTGGCCGAACAATATCCCGAATTGAAGGCGAGCGAAAGTTTTTTGAGATTGCAGACCAACCTGATCGAGCTCGAAGAAACGATCCAGTCGGCCCGGCGTTATTACAATGCCGTGGTGCGGGATTTCAACACCCTGATCCAGATCTTTCCGGCATCCATTATCGCCGGGGCTTTTAATTTCAAGCTCAAGGAATTTTTCCAGTTGAGCGCGCCCGACACCGAACGCCAGGCGCCGCAGGTCAAGGTCAATGCCTGAAACAGGAGAGGGCGGGATGGGTATATTACGGCGGGTGTTGTTGCTTCTTGTGATTTACAGTGCCTGGCTTTGCCCTTTGGCATGGGCATGGGATATTGAAGATTATACCGTCAATATCCAGCTGGAAAGAGACAGCAGTTTTATGGTTACGGAAGAGATCCATGCTGATTTCGGGTATGAGAGTAAGCATGGCATCTTCAGGGATATCCCGACGACCTATAATAATGAGAAGGGTCAGCCGTATCATGTGAGTTTTAATGTTACGGGGGTGCAGGATGCGCAAGGTCATCCCTGGGAATATGCAGAGGAAAATAAGCCGAATTTCAGGCGTATCAGGATTGGGCGTGCTGATCGCACCGTATCGGGCGAGCAAATTTACGTTATCACATACCGCGTGCGGGGGGCTGTTCAATTTTTCCCTGATCACGATGAGCTTTACTGGAATGCGATCGGTACGCGCTGGGATGTGATGATCCGGCACGCTTATGTTACGGTAAATCTGCCGTCATCTGTGGCAAAGGGATCGATACGGCTGGCGACGTTCACCGGGCCGCAGGGTTCAACAACATCTAATGCCAAGAGTGAGATCATCACGGAGCGTTCGGTTGCGTTTGAAGGTGAGGCTTTTTTGCCGCATGAAGGTTTTACGATCGTCGTGGGCGTGCCCCAGGGCACCTTGGTTCCGCCGGATGCGTTTGAACAGGCGGAGTTGTATCAGGAGGCGTCGAGTGCTCCGGACGAACAAAACTCATCGGCCGGTATTTTATTCCTGTTGATACCGCTTTTGACGTTTGGCGGTATGTTTATTACCTGGTTGTATTTTGGCCGGGATCCGCAGATGAATAAAAGTGTTGTTGTGGAATATAAGGTGCCCGGCAATCTTGGCCCGGCGGAAATGGGGGCACTGATTGATTCAAAGGTAGACCAGCGGGACATCAGTTCGGCGGTGATCGACCTTGCGGTCAGGGGATACTTAAGGATCGAACAGAAGAAGTCGTTTCTTGCCAAGGATTATACATTTGTTTGTCTGAAGGATTTTGCGGCAGATATGACGTTGAAGCCTTACGAGAAGGAGATCTTGCGCGGTATTTTTTCTCTTGAAACGGAACCTTCATTAGCTGATCTTAAGAATCATTTTTATCAGAGAATAACCAGTATTGAAACCAAGATCAATGAAGAGCTTAAACAGCGGAAATATTTTGATGAAAGCCCTGTTGATGTGAAGACGCGGTATTTTGTTGCTGCGAGTCTTGTCGGTTTTCTTGTAGGTCTGATTATTCCGCATAATTTCTGGCCCGGGATCGCATTAGAGTTATCAGTCTGGATTATATATTTATTCGGCATAATTATGCCGAGAAAAACAACGGCAGGGGCTGAAATTTCATCGAGAATTCTCGGGTTTAAGGAATTTCTGGCGCGAACAGAAAAAGACAGTATCCAGCGCGCTGAACAGCAGGATATTTTTGAACGGATGCTCCCGTACGCGATTTGCCTCGGCATGAGTACGGCATGGGCAAAGAAGTTCGCTGGCTTATACACACAGCCGCCGGCATGGTTTCACGGGAATAGCGGGGATGCCTTTGTTTATGATCATTTTATTCATGATCTAGACCATTCGTTGAATGCGATGAGTACAGCCTTTTATTCTTCGCCGCAAGCCGTCAGTTCCGGCGGAGGTTTCGCCGGCGGAGGTTCGAGTGGTGGCGGATTCGGCGGGGGTGGCGGCGGGTCTTGGTGATGTTCGGTGATGGAAAGATAAATCAATCGGAAAGGAACAGATTATGAATATTGATGTGACCAAAAGCATGATGGAAGCAATCAAGCAGGGTTCTGACGGGGCGTTTCAGTCGGCGGCGGCGGCGTTGGGGCAGACCCAGGAGGCTCTGCGCGAGGATATTCAAAAGAAGACGGCGGTGCAGGTGATGGCTATCATTAATAATCTGGCCGGTGGGGGTCAGTTATCAACCGACGAGATCGCCCTAGTTAGGATATGGATCGTCGGGGACGCTGAAAGTTATATCAAGGCGGAGAATGATTATATCCTGTGGACCGCAGAGTACCAGAGGCTTGTGGGTGTCTTGCAGGGATTTGAAAACAAGGAATGCAGTGAACAGGATGCCCTCCGGCTTATCGGGATCCTCGAGGATGCCATACGGGTGAGTTTTGACATCGCCAATTTCCTTGAAAAGAAAGAACGCATTTTCAAGTTTGACCAGTCTCTGGCCGACGGTGTTGATGCTGACGAGAAAGAGATTCTGGTGCGCGTCCTGACCGGAAAGTTCCGTTCGGCGGATTGTTGAGGGAATCAACAATGATGTTTAAGGCGCGGCACTATGTCCTATAATAAGGGTCATTGCTTACACTTTACACAATGATATCTATATGATATCTTCCTAATATCAAAGGAGGGGTTATGTCAGTGGCATTAAGGAAAGATATTGTTGTCAGGTTGCCGTTGGCTCTCTATGCAAGGGCAAAGACGATCAGTGATGGGGAATACAAGACCTTTACGGGATTCATCCGCGATCTGATCGTCGAGAAAGTGGGAGATCGTTTAACATCAGAGGAAATGATTGAGGGTGTGAAAGCGAGTGCTGATTTTAAAGCGGGTAAAGGTGTTGCTTGGAGGAAGCTCAAGCGTGGATAGATTTGAAGTCATCCTTTTAGGACAGGCTGAGAAGTTTTATAAAAAAGCCACGAATAATCTTTGTCAGCGGCTGGATGCTTGCTTTGAGTCGCTGGAAATAAGTCCCTATCAGGGTTCAAATATCAAATTATTGAAAACGGCAAAAACTGTTCGATGGTATCGTTATCGTGTCGGCGATTATCGTGTGGTTTATGAGATCAACCGGGAGGCAAGAAGAATAGGTGTGTTGCTTATTCTTCATCGTTCATCGGTTTATCAAGGGATTTAGTGGGTGATGCTGCGATGAAGCGTGTGTAGCGGCTTTCCAATAATGCCCACATTCCCACTCATGATACTGGTTTCCCATGGTATACTTTCGCCAGAAAGGAGCAATGGTTATGAAAGTTAGTGCCGCTAAAGATCCGGATCACGTGATGGTACACGAAGAATTTACGTCGTTTGATACGCGACCGCTGGATTCCAAGTGCCGGATCACGTTGGGTGGAAAGTTGATGCGGGTTGTTTTCGAGCGGGTCAGAAAAGTTGATGCATACCAGGTTCTTGTCGGGCGCAACGGTGATATTTTACTGCGACCAGCCGTTTCCATACCGGCTGCGGAAGCATGGATCTATGAAGATCCTAAAGTGATTGGGAAGATACGTAAAGGGCTTGAAGAGGCGAAGCTGGGGAAGAAAGAAGTTGTGCGTGATCTTGATGCTTTTCTTGACAAGTTATGACGTATTATCTCAGTTTCACGCCATCGGCCAAAGAAGATTTGCGGCACCTCAAAGATTCCCCTCATTTATTGAAACAGTTCAATGCCGTCAAGAAAGCCCTGCAGTTTCTGATGTCGAATCCCAAACATCCTGGCCTGCAAACACATCAATATCATTCCCTGCAAGGGCCTGATGGCGATAAGATTTTTGAAACGTATGCCCGGCAGGATACGCCGGGGGCATACCGTATATTTTTTTATTATGGTTCAGGCAACGGCGAGATCGTGATCTCGGCGATCACGTCGCGGCCATAAATTAGATTCAGTATTATTTATTTTCGGAGTCATTCACTGGTGAAGATATTTCTCACATGCAAAGAAGGTTTTGAAAAGGTTCTCGGGCGCGAGCTTGCCATGGGTGGGATCAAGCCGCTGGCGCAGGGGGTTGGCTGGGTGATGGCCGAAGGGGAGGCGTTGGCGTTGTTGCCGTCGCAGGCGCTTTGCTTTGCGTGGGATATCTTTCTTGATCCCTGTGATATTCAGGCAGAGTCGGTCAATGGTTTTATACGGGCACTGGTGGATCTTTTTACGGCGCATCTGGGTGCCGGGAAGCTCGAGGGGGCATGGCCTTATTCTTTTGTGTCATTTGGGGATGAGAAGCTTGGGCGGTTCACGCAGTCTCTGAAAGAGCGCTGGCTGGAGGCGTTGCGCAAGAAAATGTCGCGGATCGCTAGGTCAGCGGCAGATCATGTACCGCAGGGTCATGGCTTTGTTGAGGGATTCTTTGTTGTTCTTACTGATTTTAATAAAGCAAAAGTTTTTCATAAAGCCATGTCACAGGGCCAGCAGCGGATGAAGCTGGACCCTCAATCTCCGTCGAGATCGTACCTGAAGCTCGAAGAAGCGTTCCATGTGCTGGGGTTTTGCCCCAAAGAAGGCGAGCGCGTGGTTGACTTAGGGGCGGCTCCCGGCGGGTGGAGCTTGAGTGCCCTTAAACGCGGGGGAGTGGTTATTGCGGTTGATAATGGGCCGTTGCGCGAGCCGGTAAAATCACATCCGAAGCTGACGCATCTGCAGGTGGATGCCTTCAGGTATCAGCCGGCGGGGCCGGAGCCGGTGGACTGGCTTTTATGCGATGTGCTCGAGGCACCGGACATGATCGTGGGGTTGTTGCGCCAATGGTTTCAAAAGAAATGGTGCCGGCATTTCATCGTGAACCTTAAACTCGGCCGTGAGGATCCGACGGCACTGTTGGCACTGATCCGTGATGATAACAAAGGGCTTGCTGCTTATTGCCAGTCATTGTGCATCCGCCAGCTTTATCATGATCGGGAAGAGATCACCTTGATGGGAACATTGAAGCCATGACGCGGCAGGCTAAGGAAGCAACGCTGGTTGTGGCCGATAAGGCTCAGGAGATCTTTGACCTCCCGGGATTGACGGTGTGCGGTCAATCCGATCAGCGGATCGCGGCTTTGAGTGTGGAGAACCTGATCCCTTTGCCCAAGGGCAGTCAGCTATTCTCTTTACCTGATCGCCATCCTATTGCGTATGATACAAATACTCAGAGCTATGAAGTTTTAAAAGATCACAACGCTGTGGCAGCTTTTATCCCACCGGGGTATACGCAAACCTGGACGGCCGCCTATGTGGAAACTCCGTCGGCCAAGTTATTGCCGCTTTATTCGTATGCGCCGGTGGCGTGTTACCGGGGAGCCTTTTACGTGCCAGCGATTAAAGTCGATGCGCGCAAGGTGCACGACATTTCCTGCCTTGATCATGTGGTGCTCGATCGTGGGCTCAAGGCTTTTCGTGGCACCCGCAATCGCCTGATCGGCCATTTGGCGCATTGTGCCAGGACCAACTACTGCCCGAATGCGATCAATTTCTTTATGGGGCGGCATGAGTGCCCTCTCCCGACGTCGCCGCATTGCAATGCCCGTTGCCTGGGGTGCATTTCTTTTCAGCCCAAAGGGTCGTGCCCGTCAACGCAGAAGCGCCTGACCTTCGCGCCGACGGCGGAGGAAGTGGCCGAGATCGCCCTAGCGCATATCACAACGGCACGTAAGCCCATCGTCAGTTTTGGCCAAGGGTGCGAAGGTGAGCCGTTGCTGGCAGTTAAAGTGATTTGCCAGGCGATCAGGCTGATCCGCAGCAAGACCGCCCGCGGCACTATTCACATGAATACCAATGCCAGCCTGAACGGGGCGATGGAAGATGTTTGTGCGGCGGGGATCGACAGTGTCCGTGTCAGTATGAACAGTGCTCAGGAAGAATTTTATCACCGTTATTATGCCCCGCGCGGGTATACCTTTGCCGATGTATGCCGGTCGATTGCGATAGCCCGACGCCATAAAAAGTTTGTCGCCCTTAATTATCTGGTGATGCCGGGATTTACGGACAGGACGGCTGAATTTAAGGCACTGGTGCAATTGATACGCACGCATAAGGTTGATATGATCCAGTGGCGGAACTTAAATTATGATCCGCAGCGTTATTTCAAGCGCATGCAGGTAGATCCGCGCGAGAAGTACCTGGGGATACAAAGAGTTATCGAGCAGATACAGGATAAGTTCCCGCGTTTGCGGCATGGTTATTTTAATGTTGGCAATATCGCGGCAGACAGATTATGCTTATGAGGGCAACAGGGCTTGTCCGCCTGAAGCATTGATGCGGGTATTAGAAGCGACAATATCAGACATGATTGGAGATCAAGCATGATCGCAAGATATTTCTCTTTGCTGGTTGCCTGGTGGCGCGGCAGAATACAAAAACAGGTCAAAGAAACGCGACAGGATATTGCCGGGCGTGAAGAGGCGCAGGAACATCTCCGGTTAAGCCGCCTGAGGTATGAAATGCTGTTCAACAGAGCCAGTGACGGCATTATGTTCATGGATAACAACGGACAGATCATCGAGGCGAACGCGGCCTTTGCCAGGATGCACGGGTACGGGCTCGAGGAAATAACGCGGATGAATATCCGTGACCTCATTGATCCTGATGCCGCTCAGCTGGTGCAGGAAAGGATGGTCAGGGTCACGAGCGGGGAAACGCTGCAGTTTGAAACCAGGCATATCAGGAAAGACGGCAGTATCAGTTGGCAGGAAGTGTCCACAAGTTATGTTTCCATCGGTCGTGACAACTTTATTCAGTCGTTCCACCGGGATATTGCCCGGCACAAGTTATTGGAGACCAAGCTTCTGGCCATGGCGCGTTCTGACACCTTGACGCAATTGCCCAATCGCATGTCATTCATGGAGAAGGTTGGGCTGGAGCTTTTGCGTGCGAAAAGGACCGGATGTCTGTGCGCGATCCTTTTTGTGGATCTTGACCATTTCAAAAGCGTAAACGATACGCTGGGGCATTCGGTAGGCGATGAACTTCTCAAGGATTCTGCCATAAGACTGGCGTCGTGTATCCGTGAAATAGACATCCTTGCGCGCATCGGTGGAGATGAGTTTATTATTTTTCTGAACGATCTCGATAATGGTGAGGGGGCGCAACAAATTGCGGAACGTATCCGCGAAAGATTCAATGCGCCGCGCATTGTTGCCGGGTATGATCTCTTTATTACCGTGAGTGTGGGCATCGCGATCTATCCTCATGACGGTGATGCGCTCGAAGATCTCCTTAAGAATGCCGATACCGCGATGTATGTGGCCAAAGGGGCCGGTCGCAACATGTTTTGTTTCTTCGACCACATGATGCATGAAAACGCGGCGACAAAGATGCAAGTGGAGCGGTCATTAAGAGACGCGCTGGTTAAAAAAGAGTTTGCTTTGTTTTATCAGCCGATTGTTAGTATGACTGACGGCAGGGTCAGAGGTTTTGAGGCCCTGCTCCGCTGGTTCAAGACCGACGGAGCGATTGTATTGCCCGGTGGGTTTATCTCTGTAGCCGAGGAAACAGGGCTTATTGTACCTATTGGTGCTTGGGTTATTGAGGAAGCCTGCCGGTTCAATAAAAAGCTAGTTGACGCCGGGCATACAGACTTTGTGGTGTCGGTCAATATGTCCGTAGCTCAGCTTCGATGGAAGAGTCTCGTTGGGATTATCAAGAACGCCCTTGATCAGAGTGGGTTGCGCCCTGAACTACTGGAAGTCGAAGTGACAGAAAGTTTGTTTATTGGTTCGCTTGAAGCGGCAATCGAAGTTCTGAATGCGATCCGGGCACTGGGCGTCAAGGTTTCCCTCGATGATTTTGGCACAGGTTATTCTTCTTTGGTCCATCTGCAAAAGCTACCTATTGGAAGCCTGAAGATCGACCGTTTCTTTATCCGGGAGATCGCCAAAGATAGTGACGAGAATGCCATGATCCCGGCGATCATTGATCTTGCGCACAAGTTGAAACTCGAGGTTATCGCCGAAGGTGTTGAGACGGCTGTCCAGCTTGAGAAATTGCTGGGTAACCGCTGTGATTTCTATCAGGGGTATTTCCTGAGCAAACCGATCAAGGCTGATGATGTGCCCGTCTTCCTGGCCAACATCCGTCAGTCATGACAGCAGATCCCCGGCTGCTGGACAGTATCCTTAGGGTGGGCGGCTTGACCAATGAAGACCTTGTCAGGGTATCCACGGATCAGCTCACGTTCAAGCAGGTGCAGAAAGCGCGCAGTGGCCGTCCGGTGACAGCTAATATCAAGGGTAAGATCGTGCGGGCCCTGAACGCTTGCGGGGATGTTCAATATGATATCCGGGAATTGTTCCTTTATTGATTTCTTCGGGTAGGCGTTATGGCGTTGTTTTTTCCGGAGGAGACGGGGCGTGGCATATTTTCGAAGACCTGCAGTCATCATCTTTTGTTTAACCTTTCTCATCTACAGTCCTCTGCTTTTCAATCATTATGTCGGCGACGACAACATTGTCATGGGGAGGAATACATTTTACCATTCATGGCATAATATTCCACGTGTCTTTGGTCGAGGGGCTATTGCGGATATTGCGGCCATTCATTTCAAGGAAGGCACAGCTATTGATTTCGGGACGGGGAAAGATCAATATCGTCCGGTATCCAACGTGACGTACTTCATTGACGGGCAGTTGTTCAATGCCAGACCATGGGGGTCGCATCTTGTCAATATCCTGATCCACAGTATCAATGCGGTTCTTGTGGGTTTGCTTATATTGGAAATTTTCCCTGGTGCGTTCCCCGCTGTTTTTGCCGCGCTTCTTTTTTCACTGCATCCTCTGCAATCAGAGGCTGTAGCTGTGATGAGTTATCGGGCAGATATCCTCGCGGCCATGTTTGTCCTGGTTTCATTTTATGCCTGGGTTAGATTTAGGAAAAGCGGGTACGTCAGGCAACGGCTTTATTTCTGTTCTTTATTTATGTATGGACTCGCGGTATTCAGCAAGGAAGCCGCGAGTTTTTTGCCGTTGGCGATCATCGCATTTGATCAGATCATAGGCACTCCCCGCCCGGCGTTCAGGCAAAGGGCGGTGTTCTATGGCGGCTTTACGATGGTCTTCTTTTTGTTCGTATATTTATATTTTGTGGTTTTTCCGACACCGTTGGCGGCATCCGTGAATTTTCATTGGTTAGGCGGGTCTTTGATTAATCATGTTTCTTTGATGGGGTATATCTGGCAACAGTATCTTGTTAACCTTTTGATGCCTTGGACCGTGAAAGTGATCCCCGGCCATTATTGTCCGCCACTGACGGTATTAACAGGAACGGCATTGGTCTGGGTTGGGATAACGGCTGTTTCCTTGATGGTCGCTCTGGGCGTGTTGTGGCGCCGGCACAGAGAAGGGGCATTCTTCGTGGTATGGTACATTCTCTTTTATTTACCGATCTCGAATCTTTTCCCAGTCGCCAACCCGATGGCAAGCCGTTATATGTATATGCCTTCTATAGGACTGATTGTCGCGGCGGCAGTTTTCTTGAACCAAGCCTGCGGAAGTGGCTTTTTCAGGAGATATGCCGGTCGTTTGTCGCATGTGTTGTTTGTCGGGGTGATTATGATCTGTGTTGTTCCGACCTTGTTTCTCAACGTGGATTGGAAAACAAATTTTCATGTTGCCTGTGCTTGGGTGAGGGATTATCCGGCAGACGGCCAAGGGTATGCGTTGTTGGGACGGGAATACTTACGGGCCGGGGATTATGATAAGGCCCGGGAGCATCTTGAGAAGAGTGTGGTGTTCGGGAGTTTTATACCGGGGGATCTATTGTCCCTGGCAGAATGCTATGTTCACCAAGGCCAACCGGCAGCAGCAGCACATCTACTCCAGCAGATCATTGCCCATTATCCTGGCTATGATAAAGCGAAAGATCTGTTACGGAAGGCGAAATTTCGCTAGGGCGAACTTTGTCAGGCGCACGGCGGCTAAAGCCAAAAGGCTCATGGCCATGATGACCGGTGTCAGGATGATGATCCACAGGCGCACGGCGGTAAGCGTAACAAGTGATTTGATCTTCATGAAAGGTTCAGGTCGCTGGTATAGAATAGTTCGTGCCGCACCTTGCGGATCAGGCTAAGCTCCGGGGCGTGGCGGTACATTTTGTTGGACAGTTTCAGTTTGTAATAATGACTGACGAAACGGGCTATGGTCTGGGCGCAAAACCGTGTGGGGCGATGGCGGATGCTGCCCATGATATTAACGAGCGCATTGGCCAGGATGCTCATGTACGAAATATTGCCGAGTGCCACGCGTTCCTGCCGTGAGAACCACGGGCTGCGCTGCCCTTTAAAGTCATAATCATCAAATATCCAGTCAGCCCAGCCTTCCAGACTTTGTGGCGGTTTCAGACCGTGGTCAAGGGCCAGTTGAAAATCGGGCGTTCCTGGCAAGGCTGTATAGATAGCCATGGTTTCAAGCTGGGCAGCGGGATTTTCTGCCTTGAGGCGAAAGGCAAGGTCAATGGTCTGGTTGATGTCGTCGAAGGTTTCTGTCGGGTATCCCACCATGAAGCTGAACGCCGGGATGATGCCGTGTTGCTTGCAGCGCAGATTGGCGGCGCGTATTTGTTCGGTCCGTATGCCTTTTTGCATAAGTTTCAGGATGCGCGGCGAGCCGGATTCCGCGCCGAACTTTAGGGTATACGCCCCGGCGCGCTTGAGGGTGGCGATCTCCTGGTTGGTTGCTTTCTCAAAGACATCCACGCGTGTCCCAGAAGTATAGAAGGCAATGTTGAGCTTGTTGTTGATGATGCCTTCACAAATGGCATTGGCGCGACCGCGGTCAATGTAAAATTCATCATCACGCAGCCAGATACCGTCGAGCTTAAAACGCCGGACGGAATCGGTGATCATGTCGATGCTTTTTTCGACAGACATCGGGCGCCACTGGCGCTGGCGGATCGAGGAGCTGCTGCAAAAACCGCACTGGAAAGGGCAGCCACGGCTTGTTTGACCGATATCAAGGACGCGGGCACTCTTTTTCAGGTACATATCCCGATGAATATAAGGTTCAATGTTGACCAGGTCCCAGGGGACCGGCAGTAGGGTCTCAACCGGGAGAAGTGGCCGCGGGGCTGTGCGCCGGACGGTCGCGCCGTCTTTGTAAAGGATGCCCTGGATAGTGGACAGGCTTTTTCCTTGAGCTAGGGCGTCGATCAACTCGGGCATGGTTTCATCGCCTTCACCGGTAACAACAATGTCCACGCTGGGGTGGCGCACTGTTTGTTCAGGAAGAACCGACGGGTGGCAGCCACCCCAGATGAGTGGGACACGGCCACCGGTGATCGTACGGCAAAGTTCCGCCAGATGCAGGGCATGACGGATCTGGGTGCCGGTCATGGCGGATATGCCGATGGCGATCAAGTCATCTGAAATGAAGCGTTTTAAAGTTTCGGCAGAAATGGTATGTGTGCGCTGGTCAAGTAATGTGACATGATAGCCCTTATTAAGCAACGGTGCCGCTACGGCCAGCAGGGCGTGTGGCGGGGCAATGGTAGAGCCGAAGTCCATCCCTGTTTTGGGATAAAGCAAGAGGACTTGTGGTTGTGACACGCATACGGGCATTGGAAAATTCTCTGTTAATTATGAGGAATATAGTATATAACCACAGGAGACTTGTCTATTTTAAACTCGCATATTTATATTTTTGTAAAATTCTGTTGCTATTATTACCTATGTTAAGAAATGTCCTCAAGTATCAAAAAGGTATTTTCTTTTTTTTAACCCTCATAACGGGGGTATTGATCTTTTCTTGTTTTGGTAATTTTCAATACGCTTTATCTCAGGGTGATCACGGCCGTGACTTGTATGCGTTCAAACGGGTATTGGATGGGGCTGTGCCTTACCGGGATTTTTCATGGCTTTTTGGTCCGCTGATGGCGTATTATTACGCTCTTTTCTTCAAGGTGTTCGGGGTGAGCGTGCAATCAGTGATCTTGGGGCAGGATATCCTGATCATCCTGACGGGAATAGGACTTTTTCTGGCGTGCACGCGCTTTTTAACGCCGGCTTTTTCTTTTCTTTGTGCTTTTTGGTATTGGGCTTTGCGCGGGGATGAATTCTTCTATACGTATAATCATTCCGGTGGTTTATTGTGCCAAGTCATGATGGTGTATGCCTTGTTTTCTTATATCAAGACAGCGCGCCTAAGGTATGTGATCGGTGGATTGGTCGTGGCTTTTCTGTTCAGCCTGATCCGGGTGAATATGGCGATGGCTTTGCTGGTGCCCTGGTGTGCGGCACTGGCTGTGACAGATATTGTCAGGCGTGAGCCGGCTTTATTATTACGGTTGAGGGTGAACGTGTACGGTGCCTTGTTGTGCGCAGGGATGGCCTTCTTGGTGTATGCCTGGTATTTTCAGGGGCAGTCAGCCTATGTCTTATGGGAAAGTTTTCCTTTGAGCAAGGCGCAGAGAGCAGAGCCTGCAGTCAGCCCGTGGCTGGCTATGGGTATGGCGCTGAGGCATTATGTGCCGTTCTTTTTGACAACGTGGGTGGGGCGCGTGATAACCATTGCCTGTGTGTTGTCTGTGGGGGGCATGGTATTTAATTTTCTATCCAGAAGGAATTTTGGAGGTAGGGAGAAAACGGATTCGTTGCTGGCTGTGGTTTTTACGATGATATTGGCAATGGCAGGTGCGCATGAATATTTGTTGAGCAGTGTAGCGTACAGGGTATACTGGGTTTTTCCGTTATTACTGATTTTGATTTTTTTGATCTTTGGTTTGGCAACACGGCATGGTCGGTGGCAGGCTTTTTTTCGTCGTATATTATATATTGTGCTTTGGGGTGTTGCCATGCTAACGCTGGCGGGACAATGGCGGGATGTTGCTTGGCTAAAGACCAACGGGTATGTATTTAAATACGGCGCCAACGAGGTATATACGCGGCAAGAGGCGCAATGGTTTTCTACAGTAAGGGCGGCCTGCGACTTTATTGAAAAGAATGTGCCTCCCGGCCAGAAACTTTTCACCTTACCTTTTGATACTCTTTATAATTATTTGACCGGCAGAGACCAGCCGACCCGGCAGTGGGTTTTCTTTGAACATTTTCATATGCCGCCGGAACAGGATATTGCTACGATTCATGATCTTGAGCGTAACAAGGTGGTGTGGGTACTTGTTTCAAGCCGGTCGATCGACCAGGAGCCGGGCTTGGGTGTTTTTGGGCGGGATTATTGCCGGGTTCTTTGTGATTATATCGACAAGAATTATCAGGCACAGGTGCAGTTTGGTGTTTGGAACCCGGCGCCATCATGGGCGTGGAATCATGGGGTTGTTTTCTTTAAAAGAAAAACGCCGTTTGCCAATCATGCCGCGGCGAAATAAAAGGGGGATGTTATGGTTAATGATACGGGAATGCCTGAAGCTGTGGCGGTACAGCCTGTTGTTGCTCAAGTTGTGGCACCAGTGTCGCCGCTGGCCAGCATTGAGGATTTCAAGAAATTCAAATTTGTTGTCGGGTGTATCAGCGAGGCCGTTGTGCACCCCAATGCGGATAAGCTTTTTGTCCTGAAAGTGGACATCGGGACGGAAGTGCGTCAGCTTGTTGCCGGGATCCGGCGTTCCTATGCGCCTGAACAGCTGGTCGGTCGCCGTGTGATTATCATCGCCAATCTCGCCCCGGCGTTGATCCGTGGGGTTGAATCCCAAGGCATGGTATTGGCAGCTTCCGATGACCAGGGTGTTTCTATCCTTCAGCCGGACCGTGATGTGGTGCTCGGCAGTGTGGTGAAATAACAGCTGTGGATGTGCCGCAGTTCTTGACATCAACGCAGTGCCTTGCTTGCCGCGGGTGCTGTCTTTTTCATGATCCCGGCGGTGATTGGGCGCCACGGTTGACACCCGAAGATGTAGCTATGCTTGAAACAGCTGCGCCTGCGTTGTCCTGGCGTAACGGGCAGGAACGACTGGCTCTGCGTCCTTGCCATGGCTCTAGTGCCTGTGTCTTTTTGGACGAGGCGCAGCACCTTTGCCGTGTTTATGCCTCAAGGCCACTGGAGTGCCGATTGTATCCTTTTCTCTTGTCACATGAGGGATCTGGTTTTAAAGTTTACGCGCATCTCAGTTGCCCGGCCATAACAGCGGCACGTGAAACAGGTGCCTGGGCGGAGTGGGTGGCCCGGATTAGGGTTTTTTTTTCACGGCCGGATGTTGGCACCAGGGTTCATCGGAGCGCGTGTTGTTTTCCGGACTATTCCCTGTCTTCCGACGAGGTGATAGAGGTTTTTGCGTTTGAGCCTGGGGTGGCGCTGTGGCACCTAAGGCCGCGTATCGAGCAGGCGTTGTCAGCCACTCCACGGCTTTTGTCGGCACTGCATTTTGTGAATATGTTCGCGTGGCAGCATTCTTTTCATTTTGATGTTCAAGAGATCAATGGTACTGATTGCGTCTTTGCCAGCCAGCCAGCCGGGATGTTCATGTATTGGCCGCCACTAGGAAAAAATATTGCCCCGCATATTATTGATGCTTGTTTCGACCGGATGCGCACGGTTAATGGCGGTGGTAGCCTGACCAGGATTGAAAATGTTTCCGCGGCCGAGGTTCATCTGTTTGACCCTAATAGTTATCATGTCAGGTTGTGCGGGCATGAATATGTTTATGCCCGCAGGGATATCGCGTGCCTTGGCGGGAATAAGTACAAATCGCGGCGGGGAGATGTGAATGCCTTTGCGCGGATGCAGGCCGGAAGGTATCGCCTGAGGCCGTATATGGCGCAGGATTTTAATGCCTGCGCAGCACTCTTTGACCGTTGGATGACAGGCCGGGTGCGGCGGCATGGCAACGATCTTTACCGCTGGATGCTCGAGGATAACCGGGATGTCCACCGGCTTCTTCTGGCGCATGCCGCGCAGCTTGGATTGATCGGCTGTGTGCTTGAGATCGACGGAGATGTTGCGGCCTACACCTTTGGTTATGCTCTGGACGAGGAAACTTTTTGTGTCCTTCTGGAGGTTGCTGATCTTGCGGTCAAAGGTCTGCCGGCTTTTATCTTTAGCCATTTTTGCGCCGATGAGGCGGTGGCTTCTTACCGATGGATCAATGCCATGGGGGCTGAGGCGGGGGATGATATGGCGCGGACAAAGATGTCTTGGCGCCCTTGTCGGATGGAACCGGCTTACACGGTGACAGCGATGGATAATGCCAGGCTGCCGGTTGACTGGTGCCGTTATGCGGAGAAACAGGGATGAACTTTTTGGATATGGATTATGTGGTCTTTGATGTGGAAACCACGGGTCTTTCGCCTGTTGACGGGGATCGTATCATTGAAATTGCGGCCGCGCGCGTACGCCGGGGCGAGGTCATCGCGCGCTTTGCGTCGTTTGTCAACCCGAGGCGACCGCTGAATGCCGAGGCGCAAAAACTCAATCAGATCACCGAAGACATGGTCTGCGGGGCACCTCCCGCGTCAGAGGTCTTGCCTTTGTTCATGGAGTTTACAGGCGGCAGCTGCCTCGTGGCGCACAATGCGGCGTTCGATATTAAGTTTGTGTGTTACGAGCTTGCCCAGGCCGGACGTAAGCTTCATGACGGGATCCCCGTGCTGGACACCATGAAGATATCCAAAAGTTTTCTCCCGCATCTGACGAGCCAGCGGTTGTCCTACATTGCCCATTCCTTGGGCGTTTCTGTTGGGACAACGCATCGCGCGGCGGCCGATGTGGATATCCTCGTCGGGATCATGGGGCGTCTTTTTGCGCTGGCCCCGGATTATAATGTTCGAACATTCAGGGATCTCATCGCGCGCTTCGGCGTTGAAAAACCCGGTTATAAGATCCATGAAGGAACCCAGCTTTCTTTTCTCTAAGGTTTAATTCTCTTAAAGACTTCCTTGCGAAGATGCCTTGCTCCCGTTATAATAAAAAAGCATGAATAAAATAATATTCTTATTTATATCATCGATTTTCCTGATAGCCGGATCGGATACGGTGTGCGCTACCATACGCGACATGAAGATCGTGGATGCGGAGCTTGACCGCCTGACGACACCGACGCTGTCGGTGCCTGTTTCTGCTCCTGTTCCGGTACAGCAAGGTATCCCTCGCTGGAAATCTTCGTTGGGTGAGATCCAGAACACGGCGGCTTCCCTGTTGACCGAGAACGCGCAGTTGACAGCTGAAAACCAGTTGTTAATGACGCAGGTTAGAGACCTTGAAGCGGGATTGGCCGACGCCCGTGGACAGGGCGAGGCGATCGTCCGTAAGGTGATGGGGCAAGACAAGAACATCATCGACGAATTAGCGCAACTAAGACAGCAAGTCGATGCCGGTGATGGTGAAGTGGCTACTCAAAAAGGTGCTCTGCTTGTTTTAAAGGCACGCTTGGTTGAAGCGAAAAAACGTTGTTCGCTCGCGCAGTTGCGTATGACGGACTTGGGGCTGGAAAAGAAGGCGCGTGAGTTGGATGGCCGCGCGCGTAGCAATACCGTTTTATCTGGAATGCGCACAGAGGTCGGACAGCTTAAAAGCCGTATTGTCCTGATCCAGGATCAGACCAGGCAGTTGTTGCAGAATGCCGCAGAATTGGGGAAGGTTGAACGTCCTTATTGGTTGCGGATACGTGAAATCATGGCCTTGACCACGTCGGACAAGGAGCGTCTTGAGGCATTAAAGTCTGAAAGGGATCGTTATACCGTTAAGCTCAATGATCTAAAGGTCTCACAAGCAAGGCCTGGACGGTACAGGAACGCCCGGCGTATTCAACAGCTTCAGGCTGAACGGACGGTGCTTGAAACGCGTTTCAAGGATTATACAGCCAGGCTAGAGGCCTTGCAGTCCAACACACCTGATAACACAAAGGTTGATGATCCGGCGGGAATTGTCACACAGCTCGAGGGAAAGAACAAGAATATCGAGATGGAGATAGGCGATCTGCGCGAGAATATCGCGCTACTGGAATACAAGGTGAACAGCCTGCAGCGTTACAAAGATCGAAATAAACCGGCTCGACAGCCGAAGTAAGGAGCGTCCATGAAAGAGATCCTTGAGATTCTGATGAATGATGCGCGTACAACCCCGGATGAGATCGCGAAGATGACCGGGAAAAGCGCTTCCGCCGTCAGGTCTCAAATTAAGAAATATGAACAGGACGGAACGATCGTCCAGTACAAGGCGATCGTTAATCCCGAGATGGTCGAAGGCAACCAGAGCATGGTGCGAGCCCTTATTCAGGTCAGCATTGTTCCCCAGAAAGACGTTGGCTTCGATCATATTGCTGAACGCATCTATAGTTTCTCCGAGGTTAAGAGCTGTTACCTGGTGTCGGGGAGCTATGACTTGCTGGTTATTGTAGAGGGTGGCAACATTCAGACGGTGGCGGAATTTGTTTCGTCAAAACTTTCTTCGATGGAGAATGTGCGCCAGACAGCAACGCATTTTCTTTTGAAGAAATATAAAGAGGACGGGAAGATATTCAAGGTTGCGCCCCGTCAGAAGAGACTCAATATTACTTATTAAAGGATGTCCCGCTCCCGGCGGATTATGTTGCGTCGTAGCTGCGGGCGGGATTTTTTATATGGGACAAAAGGGATCTATTTACGTTGCCAGGCATGTGGAAGAACTTCCCCCGTCGGGGATCCGGGCTTTCTTTGACCTTGTCCTGGGGATGAAGGATGTTATTTCCCTAGGCGTTGGTGAGCCGGACTTTACAACGCCCTGGAATATCCGTGAACACGCGATTTATTCTCTCGAACAAGGGCTCACTTCCTACACATCTAATAAAGGGACGCCGGAATTACGCAAAGATATTGTCAAATTCCTCGCATGGCGCCGAGGTCTTGTCTACGACTGGGATACGGAGATGCTCATCACGGTTGGAGCCAGTGAGGGCATGGATCTTGCGTTCCGGGCTATCTTGAATCCGGGTGAAAAGGTGCTGGTGCACGAGCCTTGTTTTGTGGCCTATGCGCCGCTGGTGAAGCTCGCTGGTGGTGAACCGGTTCCGCTGGTGACCACAGAAGCGGATGGGTTCAAGGTTACACCGCGCAAGCTGGAGGCGGCCTATGTCAAAGGCACCAAGGCCTTGCTCCTTAACTATCCTTGTAATCCGACGGGCGTCTCGTATACCCGCGCGGAGCTTCTGGATATTGCTGCTTTCGCCAGGAAGCGAGATCTCCTGGTAATTTCCGACGAGATCTATGATGAACTGACGTACGACTTTGAACATACACCGCTGGCCACGTTGCCGGGCATGAAAGAGCGCGTGATTTACTTGAACGGTTTTTCCAAGGCGTATGCCATGACAGGGTTTCGTCTCGGCTGGGTGTCAGGGCCCGCAGAGATCCTCGCGGCCATGACGAAGATCCATCAGTACACGATCATGTGCGCACCGATCACCAGTCAGATGGCGGCCCGGGAAGCGATCCGTAACGGCATGAAAGATGTTCAGGTCATGAAGCGCGAGTATAATCGACGCCGTAATTTTATTGTGTCTTCCCTTAACGAACTCGGACTGGATTGCCATATGCCTCAGGGTGCTTTTTACGCTTTCCCGTCGATCCGGAGACTGGGCATGAGCTCGATCGATTTTGCGAAGGATCTTCTGGATAAGGAAAAGGTTGCGCTTGTTCCCGGCAATGCTTTTGGTTCACAGTGTGCGGATCATGTACGCATCTCATATGCGTCCAGCTATGATAATTTGCGTGAAGCGGTTGCGCGTATCGGGAAGTATCTGGAGGCACGCCGTAAACAGGGTTTGCGCGGGCATATCGGGGCATAAAGGAGAATGGGATATGGGACTTTTGGTGTTGGGGACTGTTGCGCTCGATGATGTAAAAACACCGTCGGGGACAAAGAAGGCGATGCTCGGCGGCTCGGCGGCTCATTTCACCATGAGCGCGCGCCTTTTTGATGATGTGCATGTGGCGGGTGTTATTGGCAAGGATTTTCCGAAACTGCATCTGGATTTCCTCAAGCGCAAAGGTATCAATACTGTCTCGTTGGTAGCTGCTCCCGGGTTGACTTTTCGCTGGCAGGGAGAATACAAGGCTGAGGATTTTAACAGCGCTATTACGCACGCGACCGAGATCGGGGTCCTGGCGGATTATCAGCCGCAGTTGACGGAACAACAGAAAAATATGGGGTATGTGTTTTTGGCCAACCTGGCGCCTGCGGTGCAGGAAAAAATGTTAAAACTCATCCGAAAGCCGCAGTTGGTGGGGCTGGACACCATGAATTTGTGGATCAACACCGCGCTCAAGGATTTGAAGCGCTTGATGAAGAACGTGGATCTGATGGTTCTCAACGACGGCGAAAGTCGGCTGTTGACGGGCGAGCGGAATATTGTCATGGCGGCCAAGGCCTTGCAGGCCATGGGACCGCGTGTGGTGGTGATAAAAAAAGGCGAGCACGGTGTTTATGTGTTCGGCGGGAATTTCCGTTTTGCTTATCCGGCCTATCCTGTTGAGCGGGTCGTTGATCCTACTGGAGCCGGGGATACTTTTGCCGGAGGGCTTTTCGGGTATCTTTCCAAATCAAAGAAAATGGATGAGAAGACCCTTCGCCGGGCGGCGGTTTATGGCACGGTGCTGGCTTCGTTCAATGTCGAAGGCTTCGGTATGGGCCGGACAGCCCCGCTCACGATGAAAGATGTCGATAAGCGCCTTAAAGAATATCATCATTTTTGTGCATTGGCCTAAGCTGATGCCGCCGCTTGAGATCCTTGCCCTAGGGGCTTCTGTGGTGATGCCTTTATGGAATATCCCCCTGATCTTCAGGATCATCGAGCGTAAGTCTTCGGATGATCTGTCGCTGGCTTGGCTGTGGGGTATTTGGGGGTGTATGCTCCTGATGGTGCCCTGGGCACTGGTCACCACAGAGGTGGTGCTCAAGGTGTTCAGCTTGGTTAATTTTGTTATGTTTTCAGGTGTTACGGTGGTTGTCCTGAAATACCGTCATGGAGCTTGTGAATGCCCAAAGAATTAAAATGCGGGTTTGTGTCGATCATCGGCCGGCCCAATACCGGAAAGTCTACCTTGCTCAATCGGCTGGTGGGCGAGAAGGTCGCTATTGTTTCTCCTGTGCCCCAGACGACACGCATGAATGTGCGCGGTATCCTTACAGATGCGCGCGGGCAGATCATTTTTGTGGATACGCCGGGCTGGCATTGCGGGCGTGACGGTCTTGACCGTTTCATGAACAAGTCTTTCCAGAACAGCCTTGAAGGTGTGGACGCTATCATTTATGTTGCAGATACATCAAGGTCGGTGGGCGAGGAAGAGCGCCAGGTTGTTCGTCGCCTTAAAGACACCAAGGTGCCTGTGGTCATGGCACTGAATAAGATTGATCTGAAGGGTGAATATTTGCAGGAGTATATCGCGCTTTGGGAAGAAGCTAAGGGGATTGGGATAGGGGCGATGCAGGATTTTGTGATGATCCCTGTGTCGGGCCGTGACGGGATACAGACGGATAAGCTTCTGGAGGTTGTTTTTGACTTTTTGCCAGAGGGGCCGTTCTTGTACCCTGAGGATATTGTTTCAGATATGCCCGACAAACTGCTGGCCAGCGACCTCATCCGTGAAAAGCTTTTTTGCCTGACCCGGCAGGAATTGCCGCATTCCATTGCGGTTGTTATCGAGGAGATGCGCGCGGTCAAGGGTAAAACGACCCGTATCCGTGCCGTTATTTTCGTTGAACGTGATTCCCAGAAAGAGATTGTGATTGGCGAGAAAGGGCAGATGCTCAAGAAGGTGGGGACTCTGGCGCGCGCGGAACTGGAGACGATCCTTGAAACAAAGGTTTTTCTGGAGCTTTATGTGAAAGCCCGCAAGAACTGGCGTGATGATCAACATATGCTGGCGGATATGGGCTGTGTGTTTGAAGTGTGATCGTGTATGGCGGGTTATCATGGAATATGCTATATTTGAGTTAATGTCAATATAAGGAACTTTCATGCGTATTAACCAGCAGTCAGCCCAATCGGTTATCGAATATAGTGCTCTTGCTGTTGTGCTCGTTCTGGCCATTGTGTTTGGCGGACCCTTCCTGGTTAATTCCGTCAATGGCCGTTTCAGGATCATGGATAATAATGTCCGGGATTCTTTTGGGGAAAAGATCAAGCAGTCACCTGGTTCGACTATTACGCCGGTCTGTGTGTGCACCCCCGATAATTTGGATCCTAGTTCATGGAGTCCGGGTATGTGCGGCAGTGGCAGCTGTTCAGAAACAGAGCGGCGCTATTCACGTGTATGCGCACCGATGAACTGTAGTAGTGTGGCGGCGTGTGTGCCGGATCCCATCTGTTGCAGTACCCCTGTTGATAATGTGATGTGCGGGCAGGTGTTTAACAGTCCCTCTCTGCCCAGTCATGCCTGTTTTAGTCGAGAAACGCTGGGACCTGCGTTTGATGCGACGTATAGGGGGCGTTGTTTGAATGCCAGTGGTGATGTGATGGGGTGTGCTATCGGTGAGAGAGAATGGAAGTCGGGCTGTGGAACAACAGGGTCTTTGGGTACGACACTCAAATACGGTTGCAAGGCTGATACAACATGCCTGCCTGTTTGTGCGCAGCAAGACGTAGCACCAACGTATGCGGCTTGGTGTTCTTCTAATGAACAGCTGGCTTCAAATATGTTGGTTGAAATGGATTTACGCGTCAGGGGCGTAGCGCCTGCGCGCGGGTACAGTGTTTTTAATATCACCGAGACGACACCTTACGTAAGGCCAGGTGCGTATAAAGTCTGGACTACATATCTGGCGTCTGTGGCGGATTGTGCGCCGGGAAGATATTGTGAGAAATATTGCACGAATTGCCTTGTGCCGCGCGCCGATCAGTTAACGTGTGTTGCGCAGGATGATTGTCACGTTCGTGAACAGTTTGGACCTGGTGTCAAGCCCAAAGGGGCTGTTCTGCCGGCAGGATTTCCAGCAACGACACTTTTGCGGACATATGCCCACCGTATCAAATTGTCGGCGTATGCGCAGGATTTGTATTGGATCGTGCAATGTAAGGATGCGGTGGGAAATATCACCAGCCTTTCACAATCTTACGGGGGTGTTAATTTTAAGAGTTTTGAGTGTATTGCCCATCAGATGTATTTCCAGTTATGGGCCGGTTCGGCTTCAAATCCGAATGCCGCACTTGGTGAGCTGAGTCCGGCTATCGGGTATCAGGTGTGTGAACAGCTTTATTGAGGGGATGGATTTTCGTGAGCAGAAAGACCCGGTGGTGATACCGGGTTTTTTTGTTGTTAGATGTTGTCGATCTTGCGCCAGTCGGTAAAGACAGGGTCGAAGCCGTGAGCGTTGAGGTGCAGGATCATGTCCCCGGCACTGCGGTTATCGGCCACATCAAACTGCGGGTCACCGGGCGGTTCATCTGTCAGGTATCCGCCGACGCTGGTCTTTGAGCCGATAGAGACGCGTGTGATACAGATATCTAACAGGTGGTTGCGCAGGCTTGCTGTTTCGCGTGTGGAAAGATTGAGGCCCACACGCGGGAATAAGCAACGGGTCAGGCACAGGATCTTCACGAAGGCGGCATCATCAACGGTGGCTGTGGCGAATTCCCGGGCTTTGATGGTTCTCAGGCGCGGGAAAGACAGGCTGTATTCCACGCCTGGGAAGTTTCTTTCAAGTTCCTGCAGGTGTCCATAAAGAGCGGCAAGATCTTCGGCCACCGGGCCGAGGCCAAGGAGTATCCCTAAAGATATCTGGCGCAGGCCGGCCCTGGCAACGCGCTCGGGCGCTTGTCGCCTGAAAGCATAATTTTTCTTTTCTCCGGCCAGATGCACTTCAGCGTAACGGGTGCAGTCATAGGTTTCCTGGTACACGGTGACGCCGTCAGCGCCCGCCTGATAGAGTGCGCGGTATTCATCCTCACGCATCGGATAAACTTCGAGGGCTATCCCCTGGAAATATTTTTTTGCGAGCCTGACTGCCGTGATGAGGTATTCCGGCGGGGTTGCCTGCGGGGATTCGCCGGTTAGAAGAAGGATATTTTGTGTGCCGAGGGCCGCGATGGCCTGCATTTCACGTTCTGTTTGTTCGCCGGTGAGTTTGACCCGGGTGATCGTGTGATGGCTGTGGAAGCCGCAATAGGTGCAGTGGCTGGCGCAGAAGTTGGAGAGATAGAGCGGGGTATAAAGCCCGATGGCGTGTCCGAAATACTGACGCGTCAGGCGCCGGGCATCACCGGCCAGGGTTTCAAGGTGCACGGGGTTATGATCGTCAAGGATCGCGCGGATTTCTTCGGGTGAGATCATGGGCATATTATTCGAACAGGAAGCCTGTGAGCGGTGATGAGGCTTCGCCCGTGGCACGCTGTTGCGGCAGGCCACTCAGGTAAGCCGTGCGTCCGGCGTTGATGGCAAGGGCAAAAGCTCGGGCGATCAGGGGCGGGTCATTGGCGATGGCCACGGCGGTGTTGACAAGGACAGCGTCCGCGCCGAGTTCCATGGCTTCACAGGCATGTGAGGGCGCGCCAATACCGGCATCCACGATCACAGGAATATCGATTTCATCGATCAATACTTTGATGAATTCCCGGGTGCGCAAGCCCTGGTTGGACCCGATGAAAGAGCCGAGCGGCATGACCGCGGCGGCTCCAGCGGCAACCAGCCGGCGCGCGGCATAGAGGTCCGGGGAAATATAGGGCAGAACGGTAAAGCCTTCGGCGGCCAGTATCTTTGTCGCGGCAACAGTGCCTTCATTGTCTGGTAAAAGGTATTTGGAATCGTTGATGACTTCGACCTTGACCCAAGTGCCGTGGCCGGAAGCCCTGGCCAGGCGCGCCAAGCGGATGGCTTCATCAGCGGTCCTGGCACCGGAGGTATTGGCCAGCAGCACGGTCTCCGGCGGGATATGCGCCAGGATATTGTCGTCAGGGCGATTGAGATCAATGCGGCGCACGGCAACGGTCACGATCTGCGCACCCGAAGCGAGGATGCTGGCGTGCAGGGCTTCTTTACTGCTGAATTTACCTGTACCTAGCAAAAAACGCGAGGTGAATGTTTTGCCGCCCAGAAGGAACGTGTCAGGCATGGGTTGAGCCTCCGCCCATGAAGGCCACAAGTTCAATGGTGTCGTTGGCATTTAGAATTTGAGCGGGCCGCAGCGGGGCGGCAATGATCGTGCCGTTCAGTTCGGCAATAACGTGTGCCGGTGTCGCGCTGAAACGCTTCACCGCATCTTCGAGCGATGCGCCGTCTGGCAATGTGCAGGGTTGTCCGTTGACTATTAATAACATGTGGGACATATTAAGCCAATGCGGCATAAAATGCAAGAGAGGGTGCGGGTTGTATAAGATTGCGCGAGGAATTGTTACCGGCGCCTGTTTTTGGTATGCTGTAGGCGCACGTCGCATCTGGCAACAGGCAGAGGTAAAAGATGAATCATCCTTATTTCACAAAATTACGACGCTTGATCGATGGGGCGATCACGTTCCATGATCTGGATCGTGCCTCCCATTATATCTCTGAAGGTTTGCGCTTGGCAGGGGAAGAAGAGTGTCCGGGGGAGGTGCTGTATTTTCGTGCGCAAGCGGCGATCGTTGAGGGGCGGCTGCCAGAGGCCGTAGCGCTTCTTCAGAGGGCGCTGGCGTTCAATGCGCACGATGGTGCTGCTTATAATGATATGGCTTTGTGCCTGGTCGAAATGGGTCGGCTTGAGGGGATCCTTGAAATCTTCGATCAGGGGATCGCCGTTGAGGCGGATTATGCGACCATCCATCATAACAAGGGCTGGCTCCTCAATAAATTAGGGCGCACGACAGAGGCGATCCTATGTTTTGAGAAAGCCCTTGCGCTTGAACCGGAGCGTGCCGTGACATGGGAAAATATGGCCGATGCGTATGAGGCGCAGGGGCGGTTTCCCGAGGCACTTGAGGCGTACCGGAAAGCGTTGCAGTTTCTTCCCGAGATTGACGGGGGGATCAGGGAGCAGCTTGAGAGCGAGATCGAACGGCTCCGGTCCCATGAAAAGACCAAGGGACAAGCTTGACGGATCAGGCTTGCCCCTATGGTGTGAACACAGAAGTATATTATTACTTCTTCTTTGCGGTCTTGGCTTTCTTGACCTTGTTCTTAGGATCCTTATCGCCCATGGTTTCCTCCTGGTTATAAATGTTGGGTCATGATGCTTTAGCCTTCATACAGTTTATTTCAATTCCGCAGGAGCACAATGGCTAATTATTTTTTTATCTTCTTCCTGCCTCTTTTTATTCTTGGTTTTTCTTCTTTCACGGCGCAGCTTGTTCTTGCGCGCGTGCTGATCGTTAATCTTTACGGGAATGAATTCTTTGTTGGCTGGATCCTGTGCGCCTGGCTTGTTGGCGTCGGGGCGGGAAGCCTTGTTGCCGGCATTCTGGGCAGAGCCTGGCGGGGGTTGCCCCTTATGCTCGGGTGTCATTTATTGGAAGCGTGGTTATTCCCTGGGGCGATCATCGCAATACGCGCAGGGCAATGTTTATTGATCGGCACGACAGGGCAGAGCCCTGATCTGGTGTCGGCGGCAGTATTTTCCTTTCTGGCGGTGATGCCCTTGTGCTGTGTGCTCGGGGTACATTTTGTGGCGGCGGTGCAATATGGGCGTGAGTGCCATGCGGACAAGGCTGGGGCACGCTTGCCGGGGCTTGCTTATTCTTACGAAGCAACGGGATTTATCCTGGGCGGGTTGGTGTTCACTTATGTGCTCGTTAGCTGGAATGAATTTCACGTGGCGGCACTGTTTGTCGTATTGAATGTGCTGGCCGTCAGTGTATTACTTGTCTTAAAGAAAATATCGGCGGGGAAATGGTTGCTTATCGCCGCGGGAATCACGGCTTGTTTGGGCCTGGGCTGTCTGATGTTTGCTGAAGATCTTAACATGACAAGCACCGCAATGAGATTCCCGCACGCGCAATGGGTGGAAACAAGGAATTCGATCTACGGGAACCTTGCGGTGACGCGGACAGGCCGTCAGCTTGATTTTTATGAAAGTGGATTATCCGTCGGGACAAATGAGGATATGCCGGCGCAGGAAAAGCTGGCGCATTTTGTCATGCTGACCCATCCTCATCCCCGCAAGGTGCTTGTGATCGGGACAGGGTTGGGCCGTGGCGTGCGTGAGGTGTTACAGCATGCGCCTGAGGCTGTTTATTATGCGGCGCTAGATCCAGCCATGATCGCTTTGGCCAGCACGTATCTGCCCGAATGGCGTGCGTTGCTTAAGGACGACCGGGTGCACCTGCTCAGAGGGGATATGCGTCGGTATTTCAAGATGATACCGTTTGATCTTGATGTGATCATCATGGACCTCCCGGCACCGTCAACCGCGCTTATCAACCGGTATTTTACGGATGAATTTTTAAGGGAGGCCCGCCGGCACCTGAAGCCCGACGGGGTGATCGGTTTGCAGATCGCCTGGTCACAGGATTTTACTTCCAGACCGCAGGCAGATCTGGGGGCGTCTATTTATAAAACAGTCAGCAAGAATTTCACGTCGGTACTTGTCCTGCCGCAGGATACCCTGATCATCCTTGCTTCCGCCGGGGCTTTAACCCGCGATCCGTTGGAAATCATACAGCGGTTTAGGGGGCGGGGCATCAAAAGTTATTTTGTCACAGAAGCCTTGATCGTCGATCGGTATACCACCGACCGTGTGCGGACAACGGAAGACCTGTTCAAGGGAAATGTCACGGCGCGCATCAATACGGACCTTCATCCCTCCGGGTATTTGTATTATTTTATTGGCTGGTTGAATATCTTTCATCAGGGACTTGCTGGCGCGGCGGCGTCGCTGGGGCGTACGGTTTTCCTGATGGTCCTTGTTTTGGCGTTGGGGCTATTGCTTGTGCCGTTATGTCAGTCTAGGACAGAGGCACGTCGGAAATTCATGGGCCTGGGCGCTATGGCGCTCGGAGGCTTTTCCCTGATGTCGGTGGAAGTCGTCGTGATTTACGGGTTTCAAATTTTCTACGGCGATCTATATGACAAGATCGCCTGGATTATCACAGCTTTTATGGCGGGCATGGCGGCGGGGACTTTGTGGGGGTACAGGAATCCGTCGGGATCTTGGGGGCGGCTGGCCAGCCTGCATGCCGGGCTGGGGGTGTATCTGGCATGCTGGCTTATGTGGATCCGGGCTACGGCGCACTACGGATGGGCGGTTTCTCCGGAACTGTGGATCTTGGGCGGGACTGGTATCGGCGTGCTTGCCGGAATTGAATTCACGACGGTCAATATGTTGAAGGGCGTCAGGGCCGGGACTGTCTATGCCGCTGACCTCGCCGGCTCATCTGCCGGCGCGCTGGGCATCGGTATTTTCATGATCCCCGTGTACGGCATTTACAAAACGCTCATATTCCTGATTCTGATCAACGCCGTGATGGCCGTGATACTGTGGCTGTCCCGGGAATGACCGGTTAATCTCCTTGGATCCTTTTTACCGTTGGCGCGGGTCATTTTGCTTGTGTTATACTTTGTGGGGGGTACGGGCGAGAAGAAAGATTTCGGGGTAAGACCATGCGTGAACGAAAATCAAATCGTTTGAAAGAATATGATTACACGACAGAAGGATATTATTTTATTACAATTTGTGTCGATGACCGCATGAAATGTCTTGGTGAAATCAGAGAGAAGGTAATGGTTCTAAACATATATGGCGAGATTGTGAAACAACAATGGCTTTGGCTGGCGAGACAATATGATTATGTTCAATTGGGTGAATTTATTGTTATGCCCAATCATTTGCATGGGATTGTAGGGAACGGTCGCGACCGTTCCGTACGGGAATCAGGATGCCCTGTGAAGTCTTTACCCGGATTAATGGGAGCATTTAAAACCACATCATCAAAGATGATACATCTTGCCGGGTTATCAGAATTTCGGTGGCACAAGTCA
>CAIOPG010000004.1 GCA_903860135.1 Candidatus Omnitrophota bacterium
CCGGCCAGAAAATATTTCACGAGCTTGGTGGTCTCATCGGTCAACGCCTGCCCTTTGAGGTCGGTGTTGCCATTATCCACCATAAAATCAAACAGCAGCGGATCTTCACGATGGATCGCCATGCCCTTTAAGACAACCGGCATGAAACTTTCCGACAGACCGATCATCGCCCCCGGCTGTGGCAAATTGAACACCGCCTGGGCATACCCTTGCCGGGGCATCACACAGTTAACCGCAAACATCATCAATACCAAGAAAGAAACACACCTTCTCATCAATAAACTCCCATATTTACCACTATTGCTGTTAGCGCCACGGCATTTATCAGAATGAAAACTTGAACAACATCCCGACTTGTTTAATTACAATAATTACGCAGAACCTTGAATCTGCCCTGACACTATTTACTTGTTATTATTGAAGTAAAGTTAACATATTAATTGTTATAATCAAGAGTAAGAAAAAAAATAAACACCCTCCGTCGCAAAACAGAGGGTGCATAATAAACATAGCAAGAGCAATAACAGCGAATTCACACAGTAGCAAGGGCGTTATGAATATCTGGACGCACTGCCCGGCGAATTACCTACCCCCTCGGTCGCTAACGATACTTTGTGACTTATATTTTTGACGAAGAAATCGAAACCAAATTATTCCGGTTTCTTTTCTACAAATTTGGCCGACAAGCCTCTCAATGATTCCATAAGTTCTATGGGAACCGCCAGCACAACGGTATTAGATGCCGTTGGCCCAAGGCCATCAATGGTTTGAAGCGTCCTTAACTGCATGGCCCCGGGAGATTGCGTCATGGTCTTGGCCGCTTCTGCCAGATTAACAGCCGCTAATTTATCGCCCTCAGCCTTTGTGATGTTCGCCCTTTTTTCTCTTTCCGCCGAAGCTTGACGGGACATCATCTTTTTCAATTCTTCCGGCACATCCACATCGAGCAACTTGATGGCCGTCACTTTGATCCCCCAGCTCTCGGCTTGTTTTTGAATGATCGCCTCGATCTCATCCCCGATCTTCTGCCGTTCCGCCAAAAGATCATCAAACGTCATCCCGCCCACAACATCCCTTAAAGCCGCCTGCGCATATTGTGAAACCGCATACAAATAATTCTGAACCTTGATAACCGCGGCCTGCGCATCCACGACCTGAAAATAAACAACGCCATTGATCGAAACAGGTACATTATCCTTGGTGATCGCCTGTTGTTTCGGTATATCATTGGTCAAAACCCGCATATCAATAATGCTGACATATTCAATCAAAGGGATGATAATATTAAGCCCGGGCTGCAGTGTCCTCGAATATCTTCCCAGTTGAAATACCACGCCGGTCTCATACTGCTGGACAATCCTGATCCCGAAAACAATAACGACCATTAAAATTGTAACGACCCAAATCATTGCCATGTCCATAGCCCCTCCGTTTATTGTCATTTATTCATTAAATTATTAAAGGTATTATATCAAATTAAACTATCCTTCACATGAAATCACCGACGGAGAAATCCCCCTGCACCACCGTGACTTAACAATCTCTCAAAGACCGCAAGGTTAAAAAAGATTCTGTAAAACTCTCACTTTTGCCCACTTTTGGGCATTAACGATACTGCCCGAAAATCCTTGCCCTATCTTCGTTCTCTTTTTCACCCTTATAGTAAATCTCAATAAACTCAACCACATCTCTCGTCGAGGAATAGGAGTAGATTATTCTGATGCCGCTCTGCCCCCCCTTGCCCTTGAGTGATTTACAGGCGAACTTCTTGGCTTTATAAACCTTCGGCTCTTCAATGCCAAGACCAGCAATCCGCACAACACCGCCATTATCCACGCCCAGCTTGTGTGTCAGTACCAATTGCTTATCAATGAACACGTCCAAGTCTTCTGCCAGCGACTGAGATTTCTTCAGCAGCTTCTTGAATTCCTTCTCAAACTCCGGCAGTTTCTTAATCTCAATGAACTTCTTCACTATACGACCTCACCGAGTAGGGCTGTGTGCGATAGAAAACAGATTCATAGTCAATGATATCGCCTTCTTCCGTTGTCATCCACGGTACATCACGGTGAGAATAATCACTGATTTCAACTGCCTTCATGTGGGAAAGCTTGGCAATAACCTCGTCGATAACCTCGACTTCCCGTGCATTTAACTGCTCCAACCTCGGCTCACGCAATGGCAGGTATTTCTTTTGCGGGTACTGAAAGAACTGGCTTTCAATCTTTTCCAATTCCTTGCTCTGAATCATGTCTTGAACAATTTCTTTGAACTCAACAGGAGCTGGTCCATGGGGCAGTTTCTGGTAGGTTGCTCCGACAAGCTGTTCCTCGTACTTCTCGTAATAATCAAAATCAATGAAGTACAGCAGTTTATACAGCACTGTTTCCCCGATATTCGGCTTAGACCCGACCTTGTCGAGGACATACAACAGCACTTCCTTGAATTTATCCAGTTTCTTTTGAGGAATACTCAAACGCATTTCCTGTTTCGGTGCTGGCTTGGGCGACTTTTCCAAATGCACATGTATGTCTTTATTCATGTTCAGAAGATTGTCTATTCCTACTTCAAAAAGTTTGGCAACGCTTGCCAGTTCTTCTGCGCTGAGCTTTCGCTCACCATTCTCAAGCTGAGAAAAAGACACCCTGCTGATGCCAAGAGCTTTTGCCACCTGCTCCTGAGACAGCCCGCTCTTTTCCCTCAAGTCTTTAATGCGTAACGCCATCTTTTGACCAAAATTAACACTCATTTTGCACCGTCCTTACTCTGTTACTGCTCCCCCGTTTTTGTAGTGATAGAATAACACATGTCTGATTATCTATCAATGGCATGTGCGAAAATATTACATGATGTCTTCTGGATGCCATTAAAATATCACAAAACTATATTTTAAAATTACAAGTGCCGGGATCGGAGCAAAGCGACGACCCCGGTTGACACGCAGATGCAACAAAAAAGCCCGATGAAAGTTCACTTTCAACCGGGCTTTTGAGGAAGCAGATGCCCGGACGGCGAAGCCGTACGGACAATGGCGAAGCAATTGGTGGAGGTGCCGGGAATCGAACCCGGGTCCTTCAGTGTCTAAGATCAAGTTTCTACATGCGTAGTCCGTCTTTAATGTCGCGTCCGGCGTTTCAGCGGACAAACCCGCCGGATACCATTCCCTACGTCTCATCGCATCATGCGGGACACATGATGCGACCAGCCTGCAAAATGACTTCACCGGCTCGCAGACATCACCGGCAAAGTGCGTTCACTAATTAATTAGCGAACGGCTGGGACTGCGATCATCCCTCCGATAGGCGCGATCGGGTTTAAAGCGATCTGCTTCTCGAAGTGACTAAACATTAACGGTTTTTCGTTAGCATTTATTGTGTGCCAGATTTTTACGAGGCCAACTGGCGTCCTCGGCATGCAACCTGGCCCCGGCTCACTCAAGTCGAAACCAGTCACCCCCAGTAGTCTCAAAGATCAAATCATTAAAATTATTATACCACCACACGCCAGAACACGCCGTAAGTTTTTATCAGCCCCAAGGAATTCTTAACGAGATAGATAATCCCTATACGCCAGGGCAATGCCGTCGCGCAAGGTGGTCTTGGCCTTCCAGCCCAAGGCATTGACACGCGTGACATCGGCAAGCTTCTTCGGTGTACCGTCGGGTTTCGTTGCATCCCATGTAATACCGCCTTCGAACCCGACGATCTCTCGCACAAGCCCGGCGATATCCTTGATCTGCATGTCCGTGCCCGAACCAATATTAACAAACTCACCGACAGCCGCTGTCGGATAGGTGCGCATCAAAAACACACAGGCCTCGGCAAGATCATCGGCATAAAGGAGCTCGCGGTAAGGAGTCCCCGTGCCCCAAAGAGCCAAGCTGTCAGCCGTAACGCCTAACGTCTTAAGCACCGCGACAGGGTCGTCAGGCAAACCAGCAGGAACACCGTTCCGGGCAAGATCGGCCTTGACCGCCGGCATATCTCCGGCGCGCAAGAGTTTCGCCAGATGGAACTTGCGGATAAAAGCCGGCAATAAATGCGACGCCGCCAGGTCATAGGTGTCATTGATCCCGTAAAGATTTGTGGGCATCACCGACATGAAATCCGTCTTGTACTGCACATTGTAATAACGGCACATCTTGATGGCCGCGATCTTCGCCACAGCATACGGTTCGTTCGTCGGCTCCAGAGCACCAGACAATAACGAATCTTCTTTCAATGGCTGAGGCGCGAACTTGGGATAAATACATGTCGACCCGAGATTCAACAATTTCTTAACACCAAACTTGTAACTCGCCTGAATGGTGTTGGCCGCGATCATGATATTCTCATAAATGAAATCAGCGGTATAGGTGCTGTTGGCGAGGATCCCGCCGACGGTCGCCGCGGCCAGAAAAACATATTCGGGACGTTCTTTATCAAAGAAGTCTTCTGTGTCCTTCTGGCGCGTCAGATCAAGTTCATGGTGCGTCCGCACAATGATCGAACTGTACCCTTCAGCCTCAAGCCGGCGGCAAATAGCCGACCCCACCATGCCGCGATGCCCGGCAACAAATATTTTAGCTGTCTTATTCATGGAAATTCATTGTCCTAAAACCTTCGCTCTTGAGGAAAACTTCCTTCTTCGCTTCAGCAATATCCGCCGCAACCATTTCTTTAACAAGCTGCGCCAACGAACACTGCGGCTCCCAGCCGAGCTTCTCTTTAGCCTTGGTCGCATCGCCGAGCAGAAGGTCAACTTCCGTCGGACGAAAATAACGCGGGTCGATCTCAACCACAACGGCACCCGTCTTTTGATCGATCCCTTTCTCGTTCACACCTTCCCCTTGCCAAACAATAGGAATATCAAGTTCCGCAAAAACAAGGTTCACAAACTCTCGCACCGCATAGGTCTTACCCGTCGCCAACACAAAATCATCAGCCGTATCATGTTGCAAGATGCGCCACATGCCTTCAACGTAATCTTTGGCATGACCCCAGTCGCGCTTGGAATTCAGATTGCCTAGATACACCTTCTTTTGCAAACCCAGCTTAATACGAGAAGCCGCACGCGTGATCTTGCGCGTCACGAACGTCTCACCGCGCAAAGGGGATTCATGATTGAACAGGATACCGTTGGAGGCAAAAATACCATACCCCTCACGGTAGTTCACCGTGATCCAGTACGCGTATAATTTTGCCGCGGCATACGGACTGCGCGGATAAAAGGGCGTTGTTTCTTTCTGGGGCGTCTCCTGAACCTTGCCATAAAGCTCGGATGTCGACGCTTGATAAAATCTCGTTTTCTTTTCAAGCTTGAGGATACGGATCGCTTCAAGGATACGCAACGTTCCCAAGGCATCGGAATTAGCCGTGTACTCGGGCGTTTCAAAAGAAACCTGCACATGCGACTGCGCCGCGAGGTTGTAAATCTCATCCGGCTGAACCTCTTGGACAATACGGATCAGGTTCGTGGCATCAGTCATATCCCCATAATGCAACTTGAAGCGAATATCTTTCTCATGCGGGTCATGATAAAGATGGTCAACACGATGTGTATTTAAAAGAGAACTACGGCGCTTGATGCCATGAACTTCGTAGCCCTTGCCCAAAAGCAATTCCGCCAGATACGCTCCGTCCTGCCCCGTAATGCCCGTGATCAGTGCACGTTTCATAACGCTCCTTGTTACAATAAGATCAGGATTTAACTTTTCCCACAGGACGGCCATGATCATCGTCCAAGCGTTCAATATCATCCTCACCCGTGTATTCCCCGCACTGCACCTCGATGATCTTGAGCAACTTGCGTTTTTCAGGATTCTCCAGACGATGCAGGGTTGTTTGGGAAATATACACACTCTCATTATGTTCCAGGAAAAGTGTGTTGCGGCCATTGGTTATCTTCGCTGTGCCACTCACCACAACCCAGTGTTCACTGCGATACTTGTGACGCTGAAGGCTCAGGCGGTGCCCCGGCAAGACCTCGACCATCTTGACCTTGAATCCCTTGCCAACACTAAGGACCGTATAAAAACCCCACGGGCGAGCCACGCGTTTCTTTTGCATTTCACCCTTTCTTGAACAAGAATTAAGAAAATAGAAATATCACAATTCATGCCCGATCACAACGCCTAAAAGCTTCTCGCCCACTCGCTCTTAAGGATGGCCTGAAGATCGTACCGGGGAGCCCAGCCAAGGATATCCCTGGCCTTGGCCGATGACGCCACAATGACAGCCACATCGCCGGGACGGCGCGGGCCTGTGCTGTACGGTACCGGCTTGCCGGCAACCGCAGAGGCTGTCTTGATCACATCCATTACCGAGAAGCCCTGGCCATTACCCAGATTAAATACTTCATTCTTAATGCCATTGTCAAACGCTTTAAGCGCCAGCAGATGCGCGGCGCACAGATCCAACACATGGATAAAATCACGCATGCCCGTCCCGTCCGGCGTCGCATAGTCCGTGCCGCAAACCGTCATATCGCCGCCACCGCGCAGGGCTTTCATCGCGTTGGAAACAAGATGCGTCGGCACCGGTCGCCCCTGGGCAGGCCACGCCCGACGTGTATCCCATCCGGCAACATTAAAATACCGCAGGGCTATAAAATCAAGGACATCCGCACGCGCCGCATCGCGCAAAACCTGCTCAACCATATATTTTGAAACGCCGTACGGATTCGTAGGCGCCGCAGGAGCCGTTTCATCGACCGGAACCTGTCGCGGATCACCGTATACCGCGGCCGTCGAAGAGAACACCATGCGCCGAACCTGGTGCGCCGCCATGGCCGCCAGCAAATTCATGGTGCCGCCCACATTATTGGCATAATACATCACGGGTTGACTGACCGACTCGGGCACAATGATCTTGGCCGCAAAATGCATGACCGCACTGATGGGGTATTGTTCAAACGGCCTGCGGGCATCTTCGGGCGAACACAGATCCCCCTTGATGAATTCAGCACCAGCGGTGATCCACGGCCTGACGCCCGTCGATAAATTATCGAAAATAACAACTTTATATCCTGCTTCCAGAAGAAGCCCCGCCATATGCCCGCCGATATAACCGGCACCGCCGGTCACAAGGATATATTTGCCTTCTTGAGCCATCACGGCTATCTCACGCTATACCGGTTAACGAAACCGCTGCACCGCCCGTGCCATCTGACGGTCGGACGTGCGGCGCTTGATATCATCACGCTTGTCGTACAGCTTTTTGCCCTGGGCAAGCGCGATCTCGACCTTGACCAGCCCGCGCGCGTTGATATAAACCTTGGTCGGCACGCAGGTCAATTTCCTGAGGACCAACCCGTCATACAAACGCTTGATCTCGTTACTGTTCAACAGAAGTTTCCGGCGGCGGTCTGGATCAGTATTAAGATAACTCGCCTGAGCATAAGGCGCAATGTGAAGATTATAAAGCCAAACTTCCTTATCCTCGATGCGGACATGGGAATCGGCAAAGTTCACTTCACCCGCCCGCACAGATTTAACCTCCGACCCGTGCAGTTCGATCCCGCACTCCCACTTGTCGGTCAGGAAATAATTGTGCCAGGCTTTTTTATTTGTTGCGACTGGATCAGACATAATACGCCTTATTGACACTTTCTAATTTAGTCTTTATACTATACCACACTTTAAGCGTAAAGAAATAGCCCCTGTTCTTACAAATATTCATTTTTGCGGAAGTGGTGAAATTGGCATACACGTAGGTCTCAGAAGCCTATGGCGCAAGCTGTGAGGGTTCAAGTCCCTCCTTCCGCACCATTTCACCAAAAAAACCTCTCGCCCGCCCGGGAAGAGGTTTTTTTGTTCATACACAAGCGATTGATCACATAGCCAAGTAAAAACTTACTGCTTAACCCAATTCTGCACCTGCAGCGTAGCGACCGGCGGGTTGAATGTGCTCCCGGCTGGATCTGCTGTGATCGTATAGGTCGAAGCCGCCGTCAAGGTTCCCGTCCAACTATACGGGACATTGTTGATCGTATACGCCCCCTTGGTAGCATCGATATTCAAAAGACTTGAATAGGCTCCACCACCCTCGCGCAGGATCATCGTTTAAGGAAGCTTCCAATTATACAATAGGTTTTCTTTATTCCCCTGAAATTAATACCCGGCAACGACGCTGTCATTGAGGGAATCATGACCGATGCCGGTGTCAAATTATAGACCGTACTCCTGGGCTTGATCGTGCCGTACCACCCGGCATCCTTGGTAAAACTATATTCGCCATTAGCTCCCGTTATCGCTAGCGTCGTATTGCCGTTAGTGATCTCAACCCATCTGACCCCTTTGCCTGTAACGGCATCAGTCACAACCCCGGAAACTGTGTAGACGGCGCGGCTGGCCACAAAATCCTGCGCTACCTTGTCTTCAATGACACCTGTCGGCGCGAGATACGTCCGCAATACCGGGGTAAAGAAACAACCCCACTTTACAGGTGTTATTGTCCCGGCCCACCCTGAAGGCATACTGGTAAAGGCATATTTCCCGTTAATAACACTGCTCGTAAAATCCCCCATATTATTGCTACTGACCGCCTTAACCTGCGCACCGGTGGCATTAACCCCGTTGCCTGTAACCGTCCCTGAAACACTGAATGGCCACAGGTAATGATACACATCACGCAACTGCCTTTCATTATTGTTGGAAGATATCCCGACAACCCCCCACCACTCTTCGTTCATGTTCGTATCCACATAATTGGCATTCTGCCAGTCAGCAAAAACATCATGAAAAAAATTATTGCCAGACTCTCTTTTCCACCACCCGTCACGCCAGGCAAAAACAATACCACCGACGCAAACACCCGCAGGAGAAGCCGCCGAAAGGTTCATGGCAATGTCATGCCACTGCGAAAGCAGGTATTTCTTTTGCATGGCTTGATCTTCCCTAGCATACCCGGTGCGCGCATCATAAGCATCGGAACCAAACTCACTGATAAGCAACGGCTTGACGCGTTGCGCGGTAGAAGCATGAAATGTCGTAAAAGCAGTGCCGAAATTCTTTCCCCGGTACAACTGAAGCGACCAAAGGTCAAGGTTGGGCATCGCATTGTTATACATGACAAGATCAGTCGTCCAGGGATTATCCACACTGTCCGCATTGGCTGTTGTCACAGGATGACGCGTCGCCCCCTCTTCAGCATGAGCGGCCGCCGCACATTCATCGACCAGGGAATACCACGCCGCACGGTTGCTATTATCCAGTGCCGCGTTAACCTCATTGCCGAACATCCACATCAGAATGGCCGGATGATTTTTCCAGTGATGAACCATCTCCACAAAACGCGCCTTAATATTAGAGCGCACCACAGGATCACCAAAATTGACGACCTGCATATTCCCCTGCGCATTCCTGTAAACACGATCAACCGCAAACCCCATCACAACATAGATCTTTTGCGCATACAAAGCATCCAGAGCGGCACGCTGGGTCGGCTCACCCTTGTAAGAACGGATCACATTCACCCCCATGGCCTTCATCAACGGGATATCCTTGTTGTAATTGGCCGGGAAAAGCGACCAGTCATAAACAGCCCCATCCTCGCCGACAGGCGTCATCTCCGCGGCAACGCCCTTGACCGTAAACGGCTTATTATTCACCAAAAGCTTCCGTCCGCACACGGCAACCGGTGTCGGGGTATAACCCGCGGGATCCAGCTCCCAACGCACATTGTCAATGGAGAAATCCCCAGACCCGGTGCTGTTGACAATGAACGGTGAATTAATTTCCGCCAAGGGCACGGCTGCACCAAAATCTTTGATCGGCATAACAACATCCTGCCAGGTGCCGGTATTGGTGACCCCGTAAAGACTCAAGTCTCGCTGATACGCCACGCCACCAACCGTTTTAATCAGAATATTCAAGTTCACATTTGTTTTTACAGAAAATTTCAATGCGCCTTGGGCAAACCCAGAAAGGTCGACAACATAGTTGTTCACGCCATTATTAAAGAAAATCCCCCACCCGGCCGCTCCTGCTGTTGTGGTCTGCATATAATTGATCCTTTCCGGCGACTGTGGATCTTGAACCTCTGTCAGCACAGGACCAGACCATGCCCACAACACAGACCCCGCAGGAAGGCCATTCCATGGCGGTCGAGGAATCCCTGCGTCGGTGTAAACATTAAAAATATCCGTTAGAACATCAGCCGCACCGCTGACCGGTGAAAAAAAAGCCACTTGCAAAGAAAAACAAATGAACAACACACAGCAACACCTTAATATTTTCGAATGCCTATTCATCGTCCTGCCCCCCTCAGAATGTATTAAAGATAACCCCGCTAAAAATAAGACCGCGGAACCTATTGTACTAATCCGAAACATTTACCACGCGACAAAGAAATCCAAAATTAATGTATACTAATTTTCTGATATACTAAACTAAATATAATCTTTTTATTAAGGAAATCCTTATGACATCCACACAACTCCTTGTCATTGGCGCAGGTCCCGGCGGATATGCGGCGGCTTTTCATGCGGCCGACCTTGGTCTTGCCGTTACCTTGATCGACAAAGACGCCCCCCTCGGGGGTGTCTGCCTGAACCGGGGCTGTATCCCTTCCAAAGCACTATTACATGCCGCCAAGACCATCCATGAAGCTGCCGCCGCCGAAAAGATCGGCATCACCTTCGGTCCTGCGGTTCTGGATATTGAGAAATTACGCGCCTGGAAAGATGCTGTTACACGCCGGCTGACCAGCGGGCTGGGTCAGCTTGCCCTTGCCCGAAAAATCACGGTGATCCAGGGCGAAGCCCGATTCCTCCATGCCAATGCCGTTGAGATCATAACGCCGTCAGGCACACAACAACTCACTTTTGAACACGCCGTCATTGCCACAGGCTCGGTACCGGCAAGCCTTTCCCTTCTGCCCGTCTCAAAGCGCGTCTGGGACTCAACGGCCGCCCTTGCGTTACCGCACATCCCTTCATCGCTCCTTGTGATCGGCGGCGGGTATATCGGGCTGGAACTGGGCAGTGCCTATGCGGCGTTGGGTAGTACCGTTTCTATTATCGAAGCACTGCCGCAACTTCTTCCGGCGGTAGATAAAGACCTGGCAGACATTCTTCTGCGCCGTCTCAGGAAAGATTTCAACGCTGTCATGACCGGCACGCGGGTCATCCGCGCTGAAGAAACAACCGAAGGCATGCGCATCACATGGTGTGATGATAAAGGCAAAGAAAGCCAGACGGTCTACAGCCAGGTGCTTGTCGCGGCAGGGCGCAAACCCCATACCGGCGGACTTGGTCTTGAGCACACAAAGGTCCAGCTGACTGACAACGGATTCATCGAAGTCGATCACTGCCGGCGCACCGATGAAAAAAATATCTACGCCATCGGCGACGTGGCCGGCAACCCCATGCTCGCCCACAAGGCTTCCGCGGAAGCCAAAGTCGCTGCCGCAACCATCGCCGGCCACAGTGCCGCATACGCGCCGCGCTGTATCCCGTCAGTCATCTACACCGACCCTGAACTCGCTTGGTGCGGCCTGACCGAACACGAAGCCCTGGTCAGAAATATTAATATCACGGTGTCGAAGTTTCCCTGGACTGCCTCAGGACGAGCCATGTCCGTTAATCGCACCGACGGACTGACCAAGATCATCGCGGACACAATAACAGGCAGAATACTAGGTGTGGGGATCGTTGGTGCCGGCGCCGGAGAACTCATCGCCGAAGGTGCCCTGGCTGTTGAAACCGGGTTAAAAGCAGACGACCTGGCAAGCACCATCCATCCGCACCCGACACTCTCTGAAACACTGATGGAAGCCGCCGAAGGGCTATTCGGCCAGCCGACGCACCTTATCCCTTCAAAAAAGTAACCCCGGGAATAAGGTCGTGACGCCGGGCATCGCCGGCCGGAAGTTCCAGCACATACAACGCAACCTGCGACGGCGTATAGACGGGGCATGGATCAACGGTGCAGGCCGGGACATTGGCTTTTATGTCAACAATACGTTTGTTCCGGTCGAGCCAGAGCATGTCGATGGGAAACTGCATATTCTTCATCCAGAACGGAAAAATTCCTTCCTCCTCAAATACAAAAAGCATCCCGGTACCAGCTTTAAGGCCGTGGCGGAACATCAAGCCCCGGGTCCTCGCCGCATCGGTCGCCGCGATCTCAACATCAAAACAGGCCTTCCCGGCACACAGGCGTTTTGAAGCAGACCTGCAGCCTGCCGCCGTAAAGATGAGAAAACACACAAGCATCCACGCCCAAACTTTATTTGACATCATCCTCATGCTCGCCGTCATGACGCTTCTCCTAAAACGCGTGAACACCGAATTGCCGGAGCATCTCAACGAGTTTAGCCAACGGCAGGCCGATCACATTGTAGTAACAGCCCTCGATGCGCGGGATGAAAAGGCCGCCGCGCCCCTCGATGTCAAATCCGCCGGCCTTGTCCATGGGCGGCACTTCCTGATGGTACCGGTCGATCTCCTGGTCCGTCAAGGTCGTCATCACCAGGCGCGTGCGCTCATAATCCACGCAGATCTTCCCCGAGGCACTATCAACAACCGCGACCCCGGTGTATACCCAATGGGGCGCTGACATCAGCTCTTTCAGGTTCTTCTTGGCTTCTGCCAGGTCTTTGGGCTTCAGGATCAGGCGGCCCTTGGCATAAACGACCGTGTCTGCCCCGATAACGATCGACGGTGATTTCACGGTGCCGGCAATATCCAGCGCCTTGATGCAGGCATTTTCTTTCACCAGCTGCGCCACGGATGTCTTGATCCGGCAAATCTCGTGCGCCCGGGATCTTCTGACAGTAAAAGGGATATTCAACAGGCGCATGAGCTTCCTGCGCTGGGGAGAGGCCGAAGCAAGGATTATTTTCTTCACAGGATTAGTCTTTCAGGAAATCGGCGGCCGTAAAAAGTGACACCAGTTCCACCCCGCGCGCGGCCAGCGCTTCTTTGGCTCCGTCCTGACGGTCGATGATGCAGGCGCATCGCACGGGCTTTAACCCATCAGGGGCGAGGGCATCGAGCGAATGGATGAACGCCTTCCCGGTGGTGGCCACATCGTCGATGAACACAATACGGTCTTCAGCTGTCAAGGCCGGCCCTTCGACCATCCGGCCCTTGCCATGCCCCTTGGGTTCCTTGCGGATAATGAACGTCTTGACCGGGTGGCCTTCGAGAAAACTCACCGCACCGATAGCCCCCACCATGGGATCAGCCCCCAGTGTCGGCCCGCCAACGGCTGTCGGCCGCACATCCGCCACAAGGGCATAGATGAGCTTGCCGCACAAAAACGCCCCTTCCGCCGAAAGGGTGACAAGGCGGGCATCAAGGTAATAACTGCTCTTCTTGCCCGACGACAAGGTGAAATCGCCTTTGAAGAAAGCCTGTGTCTTTAAGATCTGAAAAAGCCGCTGCCGGCAGTCTAAAACCGAAGTATTGAGCATGAGGGATCTCCTGGATAACTTTTTATGATTTTAATCCCGTGAGGCGGGGGAGAAACGCAACTGATCCGGATCAAGTGATGCGGCCCGTGTTAAAACGCCACATCCATTTTCAAACCAAATTCCCTGGTAACATTCGCTGGCTCCGTGACAATCAAGCCCGTAGCGATGCCGTGCTTGGTCTCCAAAACAGTATTAGAATCCTCAATTTTCCAATAACGATAAAAAGGTCCAAAGCTGACCCTGGTATGCAACAACTCTTTCACGACACTCAGATCCGCACGCAAGCCAAAACCCTTGCGTTGTACATTATTATTCGTATCGTACCCGACACTTGTGCCACTGCCATCTTTCACGTCTTCGGCATGACTGATCTGCCGCCCTCCGATAAAGTAGTCATATTCAAGCGTAGATACCAAACCTAAGGTGTGCGGCAAACCCAGATGACTTTCCAAACCAACCGGGACATAGAAATAACGCGACTCGCGATTATATCCGCCGGGCTGATTAGCTTGCAGACCATTATTAAGATACCGCGTGGCAACCCCGACATAAGGCATAACACGCACATCATGGCCGATGTTAAGGTCTTTCCCAAGCACCCCACGGACTTCATACGTATAGTCTTTCATCCCTTTAAAAATATTAGATCCATCATAATCATCCTTACCGGTCGCGTAACGGAGTTCCAGCCGGAAAACATCTACCATGGCTTTATACATAATATCCATATCAACAGGACGGAATGTGTACGCCCCGTAATACCCCTTGAAATACCCCCGGGTGTGCATGAAATGTCCGCCGTTGACCACTTCATTATACCTATAGGTGTAGCGCTCGATACCAGCCTTGAATTCATGCTTCGGGCGCGCAAACGTATTCTTTTGCGGCACAGCGACACGCCCATAGGCGGACTCACTAAAAAGCTCGGCTGAAGACGCCTCTGCCTGGGCCGGTTGAACTGACCTTGCCTTTGCCGGATCAACCACCGAATCTACCCACACCACAGGCTTGGGGACATGCTGGATCACACTACTATTGACTGTTTCAGCTGAAACTGCTGGCAATGCGGAAGAATGCTGATCATTAGGTGCTTCAATATCTGCAGGCGACGTGACCGACGCATTCCGCTCAGCGTACTTGTCAAGCGCAGCGGTCACATGATCAACATCCTGTGCCTGCACGGATCCGGTCAATAAAATGAAAAACAGCAGAAGAAAGGATTTTATTATTTTATTTTTCATAAAGAAAGTATACCATTTCACGAAATACATTAACAAAAAAAAATATTTTTATTTTTGGCAAAAGCAGTCGCGCCCTTGCCTTTTGACATCTCCGCCGCCGGCGCGTATAATCATCCTCATGCTGAACAGTCTGCTTACAGGTCTCTGCGATCTGATCTTTCCCCGCCATTGCCTTATTTGCCGGCAGTATCATCCGCGCACGGCGCATGATCCGGTTTGCCCGTCGTGCCAGTCGAACCTCCCGTGGAACACGCCCCCCTTTTGCCTGCGCTGTTCCCGGCACCTTGACGTTGTCAGCGCTGAAGGCCTGTGCCCGTCTTGCCGCAACCATCCACCGCGCTTTGACGAAGCCTGGACCATACTTCATTATGAAGGGACAGCCCGCGATATCCTCAAGCGCTTTAAATTCCACAACAAGACATCGTTGCGCCGCACCTTTAAAACCCTGCTGGCGCATTTCATCGCACGCCACGACCTTGTTTTCCCCGCTAACGCGATCATCGTGCCCATGCCCCTGCACCCCCTGCGCTTGAGAGAACGCGGTTATAACCAGGCCGGGCTTCTGGCCGAAAGCGTGGCGCAGTTGCTCAGCCTCCCGCTGGCGGCCGACATCCTCGAGCGCGTGCGCCATACCCCGCGCCAAAGTGAACTTGGCGCAAAAGAGCGCTGGACAAACATCAAAGGTGCTTTTAGAATAAAAAACCCGGCGAGCATCAAAGGGAGCCCTGTCATTCTAGTCGACGATATTTTAACGACCGGAGCAACCGCTTCCGAAGCTTCTGGAATCCTGAAAGACGCGGGTGCGTCGCAGGTCATCATTATCAGCCTGGCCATTGCCTCATGCGGATCCTGCGCAACTACATCTTGAACGAATGCCTGACGCCCTTTGCAATTAGCCTGGGCGTATTGACCTTTGTTTTTCTTCTGGGCTATCTGCCCCAGCTGGCCAACAAGGTGATCAACCAGGACGTAAGCTTATCCGCTGTCGGGCTGGTCTTCCTTTTTAATATACCGGTGCTCCTTGCCTATACCCTGCCGGTCGCGGCCCTCACCACCGTCATCCTCGCCTTCGGGCGCCTTTCATCCGACAATGAGATCATCGCCATCCGCGCCAGCGGCATCCCGCTCGCCCGGATCCTTGTCCCGCTGACCATCGCCGGGATCGTTCTGTCGCTGGTCCTGATGATCTTGAACACCCGGATCATCCCGCAAGCCTACGATGCCCAGCGCCAGATCCTTCAGGAGACCGGCACCAAGAATCCCGGTGCCATGCTCGAAGCCGGCACCTTCATCAATGCCTTCAACGGCAATGTCATTTTCATCTACAAGCTTGAGCGCAACAAAATGTACAACATCCGCATCTGGCAGCCACAGCCTGACGGCAAGCCGACACGCACGATCTCGGCCCAGGAAGGGGAATTCACTCCGGTGCCCGGAGAACCCAAGGTCCTCCTCAAGCTCATCAACGGGACTTCCGACGAACCCGACTTCAAAAACCCCGAGAATTTTTACAAGCTTAATTTCAAGGCTTCTTTCATGACCCTCGACCTGACCAAAAAAGGCGGGGCAAAAGAAAAGAAACCCAAAGGCATGACCTTAAAAGAACTCGAAGATCAGATCAATCAATTCAAAAAAATGGAAGTGGATACCCGGCCCCTTGTCGCTGAATACCAACGCAAGATCGCCTGGTCATTCTCGCCGTTGCTCTTCATCCTCCTGGGTTTCCCGGTGGCTGTGATCACACACCGCCGGGCTAAAACAGCAAACCTCTTGCTCGCGGTCGTCTTTGCGGCACCGTACTTCCTCTTGTCAGTCGGCTGTGAGACGCTGGCCGCCCAGGGCGTTGTGCCGCCGGAACTTATCATGTGGGCCCCGAATATGATCGGTGCCATCATTGTTCTCATCCTTAATTACAAATTATGCGCATCCTAGACCGTTACGTTTTCTTCAGCATTGTCCGGATCTTTATCTCCACGATCCTGCTTTTTTCATTCCTGTACATCCTTATTGACGCGGCAGCCCACCTGGACGATTTCATCACCAACAAGGTGCCCAACATGATCATCGCCAGCTACTATGCCTCTTTCTTCCCGGTCATCTTTGTACAGACATCGCCGATCGCCTGCCTGCTGGCCGTGCTTTTTTCCTACAGCAGCTTAAACAACAATAACGAGATCATCGCCCTGCGCGCCAGCGGCCTGGACTACTGGCGCATCACCCGTCCGGCGATCATTTTCGGACTGATCGTGACCGCGCTGGTCTTTATGGTCAATGAACGTTTTGCGCCGGCGGCAGCCATGCTGTCAGAAGAAATAAAGAAGGACAAGATCGAAACAAAAGTTTCCGCCAACCCGGGGCAACCCCAGCCTATCACATACCTTTTCTTTTACGGCATGAACAACAGGCTTTATTTCATCGACGAATTCAACCCCGCGGCCAAGACCCTCAACGGCATCACCATCATTGTGCAGGATGACCAACAGCGGATGACCGAAAAAACAACGGCGTCGAAAGCCGTATGGACAGGAACAAGTTGGAATTTCATCAGCGGGCAAATCTCGCGTTACACCCCCGAAGACCAGATCATGAAAGACGACGTCGAATTCTTCAAGGAAAAAGTGATCGACATCAATGAGTCGCCGGCCGCACTCCTTAAACAACGGCTCAATATCAATGCCATGAACATCCTGCAATTAAAAACTTACATCAAACGCTTCAAAGCCAGCGGTGCCATTGCCGCCATCAACAACCTCAAGGTCGACCTGCACCAGAAGATCGCCTACCCCTTCGCGTGCATCATCATTATTTTTGTAGGCATGCCCTTCACCCTCGTCACGGGCAAACGCAAAGGTTTGACCTTCGCCGCCATCGGCATTGCCCTGGCCATCAGCTTTCTTTTCTACGTGGTCAATGCCGTCGGATTAGCGTTGGGCAAAGGCGGCATACTCCCGCCCCCCTTGGCCGCCTGGTTCGCCCCGGCCCTCTTCACAGCCGCTGGCACTTATCTTGTCCGGAAACTTTTTTAACGGGAATAATAACGCGGCAGACGGTTGCCTAGGCTGCAGGTGATCTCGTAGGGGATGGTGCCGGCCCAGGTGGCAAGATCATCGGCGGTGATCGTTGCTCTTCCCTGTTGCCCGAGGATAACAACCTCATCTCCGGCCTTGACCGTGCCGGCAGGCAGGGCTGAGGCAATACCCACAATGATCTGGTCCATGGTGACACGCCCGAGGATGGGGCAGGGTTTCCCATGGATAAGCACATGGGCCTTGTTGGAGAGATGGCGGGAATAACCGTCGCTGTAACCGATCGACACCACGGCGACCGGCGTATCCTTCGCGGCCCGAAAAGTATGGCCGTAACTCACCCCGCGCCCGTTGGCAATAGTTTTCACCAGAAGCACCCGGGCCTTGACCGTCATGGCCGGCTTCAACCTGATCACCCGGGCCAAGGCCGGCGCAGGATAGATCCCGTACAGCATGAGGCCGGGACGAGCAAAATTGAAAGAACGGTTTTTATACGCCCCAAGCCCCGCGCTATTGGCCGCATGCAGGTACTTGAAAAAAATACCTTCCCGGGCCATCACGGCCACCAGAGCTTCCAGATGATCCACCTGCCGACAAGTAAAATCTGCGTCGCTGTCAGCCATCGGGAAATGGGTGAATACCCCTTCAAGTGTAATATTCTTCAGGCGCACCAATGCACGGATAAACGCCGCGGCATCCTCATGCCACACCCCCAGCCGCCCCATGCCTGTGTCCACTTTCACCTGCACCGCTGCGCGCCGGCTTGCCGCCGTGCGCCTTGCCGCGCGATCAAGGGCCTTCACAAAATCCAGCGAACAAACAGCCGGGATCAAATCATGCTCAAGAAAGACTGGAATGTCGGCGAGCAATGTCGCCTCAAAAACAATGATGCGCCCCTTGCAGCCACTCTGGCGCAAGAGAACACCTTCAATCACATTTGATACCGCGAAGAACTTCCCCCCGGCACGGCCGATCGTACGTGCCGCCGCAACCATGCCATGGCCGTACGCATCCGCCTTGACGACGGCAAGAATATCAACGGCCCGCCTGGCGCGCGGCTCAAGCTGACGCCGTGCGGCGCGGCCAAGCTCAAGAAAATTATGCCGGATATGATCAAGGTTAATTTCAACCCAGGCGCAAGGTCTCATGCCACGCCTCGGGGGGGGCTCACCTGACAATTCTCGGGATAAAGGTACAAGGGAACAAGGGCTTCCATGCAGTCGACCTCACCTTTTAACAGGCGCTGATACCCCAGCCGTGCCAGTTCCTGCGCCTTGGGAAGCCAGCGCGCCGGCGGTTCAAAGACCGGTTTAAAAACACCCGAAGCTTCCATGATGCGCTCGCGATAAATAGGGATAGCATCGCCAGAAAAAATCACTTCACCCGCAAGCCCTTCAAGGATCTTGTCAATGCCCTCCAGCTGATAACCGCGATGGCGAACAAGATTGCCGTCTTTCTTATCATAAAAAGAACTGTAAACCATCGCGCGCCGGGCATCATTGATCACACACACCTGCACACAACGACTCACGCGCGAGGGGCGGACATTCATGGCGATCGCATCAAGGCTCGCGATCCCGACAACCGGCTTGCCGGTCACCATCACAAACGCCTTGATCATCGAGAGCCCGACCCGCAGGCTTGTGAACGATCCCGGGCCAAGCCCCGTCACAAAACCATCCAACTCGCCGAGGCGGACATTGGCCTTCGCCAGGACGCGCTCAATATCGAATGTGATGCTCATCGAAAAATCCTTGCGCGGGGCAACATTGCGCACCGCGATCACCCTGTCGCCATCGCTCACCGCAAGGCTCAGGTGTTTTGTCGATGTGTCCACCGCGAGAATTTTCATAACTTACCCTTCAATGCCTGCCATCGTGCCTGCAAGCTTTCACCGCGCGCCGTGATGGTGATAGAGCGCTTATCATCGCCGGCATGCGCCAGAAGCACCTGCCAGCAATCCCGAGGCAACAGGGCCTCGAGCCGCTCAGACCACTCGATGGCCGCGATACCTTTGCCGTAAAAGAATTCCTCATACCCAAGACCGAATAAATCATCCGCGCAAATGCGGTACAGATCAAAGTGATACAGCGGCATCCGGCCTTCATAAATATTCATGAGCGTGAACGTGGGGCTATGCACCTGCTCCGGCGGAATGCCCAGCGCCTTGGCCATCCCCTTGACAAAAACAGTCTTGCCTGCGCCCAGATCGCCAAACAGGCACACCGCATCGCCGGGCTGCAAAAAACCCGCAAAAGCCGCTCCCAAGGCCAGTGTTTCATCAAAAGAATATGTAAAACGCTCTTGTGTAAGCATCAGAAATGCCGGAACCCGCGGTCCTTCACCAATTCGGTCCGGCCATCCGGCCTGACAATGGAAAAACCTTCCCGGCGCGGGCGGATCACACCGACAGGATAAAATCGGAACTTCTCGGGCCCCTTGTACTCGAGCAATTTTCTGGCACGCACGGCCGGCATGGTAAAAAGAAGCTCAAAATCCTCGCCATCCGTCAACGCCTGCCGTGAGGTCGCGCCGCGATGACACGGGATAAGCGACTCCTCGATCAGTGCGCCAACACAGCTCGCTTTAAGGATATGACCGAGATCCCCCGCCAGGCCGTCAGAAAGGTCGATCATGGCCGACGGCCGGAACTTCTCGACCAGGAACCTCGCCTCGCGTACCCTGGGTGTGAAACGCAAATGCCGCCCCGATTTGAACGAGCCGCCCAATGGCCCCGATACAAAGATCCAGTCCCCCGTGCGAGCCCCCTGGCGGCGGATGAGGCGGCGCTTCTCAACCTCGCCGAGCAGGGCGATATTGATGACAACTTTCTTTGAACGAACCGTATCTCCGCCGACAATGCTCACGCCGAATTGCCGCGCCATTGCCGACATGCCCGCATAAAGGCTTTTCACATAACGCGTGGTGATCCGTCCGGGAACCCCGAGGGAAACAACGGCAAACAGCGGTTCCCCTCCCATGGCAGCCACATCGCTCAAATTGCACGCCAGCGCTTTGCATCCGACCGCCCGCGCATTCATGGCACGGGTAAAATGCACGTCCTCCACCAGCATGTCCGTCGTGAAAAGCAGGTACCGGCCGCCCCTGACCTTGAGGACCGCCGCATCATCCCCTATCCCTTTGACGACGCGCGGCAAAAGATTCTGGTAAGTTTTGAGCGTTTCGATCAACCCAAACTCACCAATACGGGACACGTCTTTCATGCCGGCATTCCCTTCAGGCTTTCGGCACAACATTGACAGGAACAATTTCGATGCGCGGGAAAAGCGGAGGATGCACGGCAAGCCTGGTGCCTGAGCGGAGGCCGCCCCACTCAAACCCCGTACCGCGGGCGCCAAGAACATCCAGGGCCTCAGCTGACTTCTCCGGGATAACAGCCCCGAGGAGCGCGGCGGCCAGGCGCAAGGCCTCCGTCGCGGTATAAAGCACGCGCCCGGCAGCAGGCAGGTCCGTCTTCGCCAGTTTCCACGGCGCCTGCACTTCCATGTATTTATTGACCGCCCGAACCAGATTCATGATGGCGTTGATGGCTGCATCAACTTTGTATTCTTTCAGCAAGCCGGAAACCAGACCGCCGAGTGCCCTGCCCTGGGCCATGATGAGCTGGTCATCCGCTGACGGTTCCAGCGGGGCGGGCACAATGCCGTCAAAATATTTACCAATCAAACCGGAAACACGGTTGAGCAGATTGCCGAAATCATTGGCCAGGTCGCTGTTGTAACGCTTGATAAAATTCTCCGGCGTAAAGTTGCTGTCGGCACCGAGGACCATTTCAGCCATCAGATAATAACGCAGGGCATCCACACCATACTGGCTGGCGATATCCAGCGGATCAACCACGTTGCCGGCTGACTTTGACATCTTGCTTTCCCCGGTCAGCCACCAGCCATGAGCAAAGATCGTCGCTGGCAAAGGCAGATCAAGGGCGAACAACATGGTCGTCCAGTAAACGCAATGTGTCGTGAGGATATCCTTGCCGATCAAATGCACCGACACCGGCCACCAGCGCCGGAACTTGGCCTCATCGGACAAATAACCGGGTGCCGTGATGTAATTGATCAGCGCATCAAACCAGACATAGGTGACATAATCGCGGTCAAAAGGGATCTCGATGCCCCAGTTGAGGCGTGATTTCGGGCGCGAGATGCACAGGTCACCTAAAGGCTGGCGTAAAAATCCCAGCATCTCGTTCTTGCGGTGCTCCGGACGGATAAAGCCAGGATTCTCCTCGATGTAACGCACAAGGCGGTCCTGGTAAGCACTCATTTTAAAGAACCAGTTCTTCTCCTGGATCTTCTTAACCTCGCGGAACTGCCCGGACTCCGCCTCTTTCTCGGTGATAAAACGCTCCTCCGCGACCGAATAGAGGCCTTCATATTCCTTTTGATAAATATCACCCTTGGCATACACCGCCTCAAGGATCGCCTGAACCACTTTCACATGGCGCGGTTGTGTGGTGCGGATAAAGTCGTCGTTGCTGATCCCCAGCCGCTCCCAAAGCCCCGAAAAACGCGGTGCCAGGTCATCGCAATGCGCCTGCGCGGTCAACCCCCTTTTTTCAGCGGCCTGTTGAACTTTTTGCCCATGCTCATCAAGGCCTGTCAAAAAGAAAACATCATCGCCCATCGCGCGATGAAACCGTGCAAGCACATCCGCGAGGATGGTCGTATAGGCATGGCCGATGTGCGGCGTGTCATTGACGTAATAGATCGGCGTTGTGATATAAAATTTATTTTTTGTCATCTTTCACACTGTCGCTGGATGGAATGTTGATCTTCACGATCTTGCCATCGCCAATATCCACCTGGACAAGGCGTTTGAGGATATTAAGATTAATGACCTTGCCCTTACCTTCAGGCGTATCCATCTTGCCGCCCATCCTGGGCAGGCCTTTGTTGAGCTCCTTATAAACATGATACTCGTACGCCATGCAGCATTTGATGCGGCCGCACACACCCGATATCTTCGACGGGTTCAACGGCAGGGCCTGCTCCTTGGCCATCTTGATGGAGAGCTGGCTGAAATCCTTGATGAACGAGGCACAGCACAAGAACTGGCCGCAAACGCCATATCCCTCAACCATCTTGGCTCGGTCGCGCACGCCGATCTGCTTGAGCTCGATGCGCGCCCGGAAAGTCTTGGCCAGGTCCTTTACAAGATCGCGAAAATCCACCCGACCCTCGGCGGTGAAATAAAACATGGCCTTGGATCCGTCAAAAGCATACTCACATGTGAGCATATTCATATCCAGCTTCATCTCGGTGATCTTGCCGATGCACACATGCAGGGCGTCTTTGGCCTTGGTGCGGTTATGCTCGATCTGACGCATATCCGCCGCTGTCGCCTTGCGCAAGATACTCCCGGAAGCAAAGAACTTCTTGTCGGACTCGCATTTAGGAACCGAACGCGATGCCACCTGGGCCATCTCGGTGGAACGATCGATCTCCACAACCACATGATCCCCGCGCCGGCATTCCACATCCCGGTCATCAACATACACCACCGGCCGGTATTCCCCCAGACGGACCTGGATCAGCTTACCCATAAAATTCTCCTGTCATGATCCGTTGCAGCCACTGGCCGCTGAACAACGGATATTGTATCAAAGCATTTCCCGGACAACTGTTAAAACAACCTTGGTGTTCTGGTTCCCGTCAACACGCCGGATCGCATCCACGGTACGGCTGATCTGGGCATCAATATCCTGCAACGTATGACGTTCCGCAAAGCGCCGTATTTCCACGAGCCGGTCACGGTTAACCACATAAGCAGAAGCCCCCGACTTGATCAGAAGCGCATCCCGACAGGCCATCAGGACAACGCCGAGCGCCTCACGCACGCTGTCGCGGTTAGTCCCAACTGTCTTGAGAAGATCCTCTGAGCTTCCCGAACCGAAAAATATGTCCAACAGCATACGCCGGCGATCCATAAAACCCGTGCGTAAATCAAGCGCACGGCCGGGACTGCCCTGCCCGAACGCCGCAAGCGCAGCCGCGTCGTCGGAAGGCATATCATACTGGCTTTTGAGCAACTGCGCAAGCACCTCATGCGACAAAGCCGGGAAACGTACCGCCTGACAGCGTGAGCGGATCGTGGCCGGCAAAGCATCTGGCACAGCACTGGTCAATATAAAAAGCGTATCCGGCTGCGGCTCTTCCAATGTCTTAAGAAGGGCATTGGCCGCCACATCATTCATGAGGTCGACCTCTTTCACCAGCGCCACCTTCACGCGCGCTTCAAGGGCGCGAAAGCCTAGGCGTTCGGCCAGAAGGCGCACCTGGTCAATGGTAATAAAAGCCTTGTCCTTCAGCTTCTCAACGATAAAGATATCCGGGTGATTGCCAGCATCAATTTTATGGCAAGAAGCACATGTACATAATGCCATACCGCGATCCGCCTGCAGGCAATTGATCCGCCGGGCAACCGCCAGTGCGGTCGCATACTTGCCAATACCCCGAGGACCGGAAAAAAGATACGCATGCGCCAGCCGCCCTGCCACATACCGGTCGGCAAGACGTGCCGCGATAATCTCCTGCGCCGGGACTGTCATAATATTTCATCCACCCTGGCGCAGATCGTGGCCGTGTTTTCTTCCCTGGGCCTGCGCCCGTCGATAACAACCACACGCTCCGGCTCAGCCCGGGCAATCTCATGATAACCGGCACGCACGCGTGCATGGTAGTCACGCGAACGCAATTCAATACGGTCACGTTCCGTCCCTCGGCGCTGCAGGCCTTCCTCGGCATCAAGATCAAGAAAGAATGTAAGGTCCGGCCGTATCCCCTTGGTCGCAAAAAAACCGACGGATTTAATGATATCAACGGAAACCCCACAGCCATAGCCCTGGTAGGCAAGGGTCGAATCCAGGAACCTGTCGCAGATAAGGATCGTCCCTTTGTTGAGCTCGGGGATGATCACCTCCTCGACCAGCTGGGCGCGCGCGGCCATATACAGCAGGGTTTCACATTCCTTGTTCATGGCCACGTTCTTTTTGTCGAGCAAAAGCGCCCGCACCTTTTCGCTGATCACAACACCGCCAGGCTCGCGGATCAAACGGACAGCGGCACCCTGCCCCGCCAGATGCGCAGACAAAAGTGCCGCATGGGTGCTCTTGCCGCAGCCTTCTGCGCCTTCGAATGTGATGAACTTTCCCCGTACGGCTGTCAACCCGCTACCCCCGCCGCCATATTTGTCCGGACTTGCCATCTTCCACTATAATGCCGCGCGCCTTGAGGATATCGCGCAGTTCATCGGAACGCTTCCAGTTTTTGGCCTGACGCGCCTCGACCCGAGCGTTGATGACCAATTCATCGTCGGGGGAAAGCCCTGCCACCGGCACCTTTAAATCCATGCCGCAGATGCCTTCAAGGACTTCACGCAAGAATGTTGCTGCCAGATGCGCACTGCCCTCAAAATAATCATCCATCCTCCCGGCATCGAGGAAGCGGTTGGCCGCGGTCACCAGATCAAAGATATGCCCCACCGCCAGTGCCGTGTTCAGGTCGGCATCGAGGGCCGCCAATATCTTTTCCTTGGCATCAACAACAAAGTCAACTTCATCCATGCGCACCGGCAACTTCGGCGCGGGCACAGCATCCAGCTTGGTCAGGATATTCCTGAAACGCACAACCCCTTTTTCCATATCCGCAAGTTTCTCGGGCGTATAATCAATGGAACTGGCATAATGCGTTGATAAAAAGAACAGTTTGAGCGCATTGACGGAATGCTTGGCCAGGGCGTCATGCACCGTGATAAAATTGCCGAGCGACTTCGACATCTTCTGGCCATTGATCGTCAATAATCCGTGATGCACCCACACCTGCGCGAACTTCTTGCCGGTCAGTGCCTCGGCCTGGGCGATCTCGTTCTCATGGTGCGGAAAAATAAGGTCGCGTCCGCCGGCATGAATATCCAGCGTTTCGGTCCCCAGATGCTTGATGCTCATGCACGAACATTCGATGTGCCACCCCGGGCGACCTTCGCCCCAGGGGCTCGGCCACGACGGCTCGCCGGGCTTGGCCTTCTTCCACAAAGCAAAATCAAGAGGGTCTTCCTTCTTCTCGTCAATCTCCAGGCGCACGCCTTCGAGCATTTTATCAATGCTCTGGCCCGAAAGGGCCCCGTAAGCCGGGAAAGACCGCACGCGAAAATAAACATCGCCGGCCACAGCATAGGCATGGCCCTTGCCGATAAGCCCTTGAACATGCGCAACCATGAGCGGGATATTTTCAGTGGCACGCGGCTCAATATCCGCCGGGCTGACCCCCAGGGATGCCATATCCCTGTAATACAGGGCGATATTATCGCGAACGACCTCATCAAACGTTTTCCCCAACTCGCGCGCCCGGGCAATGATCTTGTCATCAACATCCGTGATATTGCGGACAAACTTCACATCATGGCCACGGTAACGCAAATACTTGACCAGCAAATCAAACGTATACAACGAACGCGCGTGGCCGATATGGCACTGGTCATAAACCGTCACACCGCAGGAATACATGTTGATGCGCTCCGGCGGCAGTGCCAGTGCCTCACGTTTTCTGGTGAATGAATTATAAAGTTCCATCAGGCCCCCGTTGTTGCTGCGCACGCCCTTCGAGCACTTCCAGCCGGCGCATGATCGCCTCTAAGTCCTGGGTGACCGGATCAAGGATCTGGGCATGCGCCAGTTTATGATCGATCTTGGCGCCGTCTTGTTTGGTGACATGGCCCGGGACACCGACCACCGTGGCATTGGCCGGCACGCTCCTTAAAACCACCGCATTGGCGCCGATGTAGGAATTACTGCCTATTTCAATGTTCCCGAGGATCTTCGCCCCGGCACCGACAACAATATGATCACCAAGCGTGGGATGCCGCTTGCCTGTTTCCTTGCCCGTCCCCCCGAGCGTGACCCCCTGGTACAACAGCACATCATCGCCAACGATCGCCGTCTCGCCGATCACAACCCCCATGCCGTGGTCAATGAAAAGCCCTTTACCAATCGTTGCCCCCGGATGGATCTCGATGCCCGTCAGAAACCGCGCCAGCTGCGATATCGCGCGCGGGACTATCGGCACCTTCCAGCTCCAGAGCTTATGCGCGATACGGTACATAACAACCGCATGCAGACCCGCATAAAGGAACAGCACCTCGATCGTATTGGTCGCCGCCGGATCCCGCTCCTGCACGCCCTTGACATCTTTATAAAAAAAGACAAGCATCACAAGCCAGAAAGCAAGTATGCCATAACATAAGATCATCATAACGACTCCTCCCGCTCACGCCGGTTCTGTCAAAAATTATAACTTCCAACTCACAAAACTCATTTATTTAAATAACTAGCTCAACTTGAGACTCCCTCCCACGCTGATGCGGGGAGGGGAATTCAGAAATAATAGTGTCAGACACCATTGTTTACTAAAAAATCATCAAACCCCGCCGATAACGATCACTTCAAGTCTTCGCAAACAACATCAATATTCTTTGCAAGACAAGCTTCATATTCTTGCTTTCTTGACTCAATATATTCCGGGGCGCTCAACACTTTGGAAAGCCTCATAATTTCACTCGCTCTTTCCAATTTGTTGTTGCGTCAAGAAATTCTAAAGTTCTGAAAATAATAATGCCAGACACCATTATTCTTTTCGAAACCCGATCAACAATTATCCAAAATCCGCATACTCTCCATCAACCTCAACAACAATCCATCGTCGCACGGACATCACTGAAGTCGCCGTTCTTCAAAGCCTCTTTCCTAATCAGCAAATAACTCCGACCCGAATCACCCCATACCGTTCCTGCTGTTTCATCTGAATCAAGCTGGAACAAAAGTATCCATTCAGTCAAAACCTTTGTCTCTTCCTGTGTAAACTTTACTTTTTCGCGCTGACCAGGAAAAGCCACTTCCCATTCCTTGGAACTACTTTGCATTGGCTGAATATGTCCCAATAAATGATGGTCGGCATCGTTATCCCTAGGCTTCGTAATTTTGTCCAGTGCCTCTATAAAATCCTCAGGATAAAAATCATCGTCAACACCTGCCTGTCCTTTAAATTGTTCCTTTAAAATATCGATGTAAATAGAAGCACTGTCAGGCAATGAATACTCTCTTTTAAATTCTACCTGACATTCCTCTTGAATGTATTGAGGCGAATTAAAAGAAAAAATCTTCTGAAAGAACGACTTCTCTTTTGGACGAAATGATTCAGGCAGTTCACTTAGGACAAGCTTGTCTGTAGGTAGATCCGAATATATAACCTTGCCCAAGTTTGAATCATCTACAAAAAAATACAACATCCCGGCCTTCGGCAAAGATGCTTCTTCATCATATAAAGCCACGTCTGCTAAATTAAATTGTGCGACAAAACGGTAATCCTGTTGGTCTGTTTGCGAACATGGCCATTCCATTCCGGCAGGTAAATGGGGCACCCCCCCGAACTTTGAACTCCCCATGGGAATCGAACTATCAAAACGCTTCCCCGTCATGACCCTAATCGTTGGCCTAATGAGCGCCTTAAGACCTTCCCGATAAATTAATGGAACTTCTTTATCAATCAAAGCGATAATTTTATCTTTCATGCTATCCCCCTGATTTAGGTTCGGGTTCTATCAAAAGTTCCAGCTTCCAACTCGCGAAACACTTGTATCTAAATAGCCTGCTCAACTTGAGACTCCCTCCCCCGCGCCTTTTGCGTGGGGAGCGGGTCGGGGTGGAGGAATTAAGCCTTGCGTCAATCTGCGCAACTTAACGCCCCTCCAACGCTGATGCGGGGAGGGGAATATCAAACTATGCAAAAACAGGTATCCCGTACGCATTCCCACTCATTTTATAACCAAAGAAAATAAAGACTCGTACGGGATATCTACTTTACTCACACCCACTACCCCTTGCGCAGGGATGCCGTGGCATACGCGGCCATGCCTTGTTTGGCACCGATGAACCCCAGACCTTCGTTCGTCGTGGCTTTGATGTTCACGTGCTTGTCGTCCATGCCGAGGGCTTGGGCGATATTGGCGCGCATGGCGGTTTTATACGGCTTGATCTTCGGCTCCTCGGCGAGTAAGACAACGTCCACGTTCACCACGGTGAACCCGGCCTTGGCGGCTATCTGCCCGACCCGCCCCAAAAGAAGAAGGCTCGATGCCCCTTTGTATTTCCGGCTGGTATTGGGAAAATGCTCACCGATATCACCCTCACCGGCGGCGCCGAGGATCGCATCCATGATCGCATGGATGAGCACATCCGCATCGGAATGGCCCTTCAAGCCTTTTGCATACGGGATAACAACCCCGCCGAGAACCAGCTCGCGCCCGTCGACCAAGGGATGCACATCATAACCAATGCCGGCGTGATATTCCGGCGAGCGATACCATGTGGGCAATGACATAAAGTCTCCTTACAGTTTAAGAAACGCCTCGGCCACACAAATATCTTCAGGCGTTGTTATCTTTATATTCATCACATGACCCGGGAAAATCACAACCGCCACCCCGAGCCGCTCAACCAGCGCCGCATCATCAGTGGCCCCGTCACGGTCTTGGCGATAGGCGCGTTCCAGGAGCCCGCGTTCAAAAACCTGCGGCGTCTGGATCTCGCGCAACAGGCTACGGTCGAGTGTCGCGCAAACCCTTTGGCCTTTAGGATCAACGACCTTGATCGTTGGCTTCACCGGGACCGCCGCAACGGCCGCGCCCGTCTCTTGCACGGCCAGAAGCCCTGCCGCGATCATCGCCTCCGTTACCAAGGGCCGCACCCCGTCATGGATGATCAGCACAGTGGCCTTCGCCGCGCCGGGATCAAAGGCAGCCACCGCTTCAAGGCCGTTACGCACCGACTGTGTGCGGGTGGCGCCACCCTCGACAACCACCCGGACCTTGGAAAAACTCCCCGCCCGGACAACCTCCTGATAATCCTTTGTCCAACCCGCAGGCACGATCAGGACCACCCCCGCAATCAAATCACTCCGCTGAAAAACCTCGAGCGTGCGCGCCATGACCGTCTTGCCGCCGCACAAGACCAACGGTTTGGGCAAAGGCCCGCCGAAACGCTCTCCCGTCCCCGCCGTTGGTATAAGAGCCCAGACGCTCATGACCTCACCGCATCGAGGGCTTCGCGCAAACTCCCGACAGGCACGAGCACCATGGACTTAAGGGCAATGTCGCGCCCGGGTTTCAAATTATTCTTGGGCACCAGACAGCGCTTGAACCCGAGCTTTTCCGCTTCATTCAGGCGCGGAACCAGGTGTGCCACACTCCGCACCTCCGCCGAAAGCCCGACCTCACCGAGCACCGCCGTGTCCGCCGGTACCGGTTTGTCCAGGAACGATGACGCCAGCGCCAGGGCCACCGCCAGGTCCGCCGCCGGATCCTCGACATTAACGCCGCCGACGACATTCAGGAATATATCCTGATCCTCCAAGCGAATGCCCGCGCGTTTTTCCAGGACCGCCACCAGCAGGGCCAGGCGATTGGCATCAAAGCCCTGCGCCTTCTGCCGCACCATACCGAAAGCCGAACGCGCCGCAAGCCCCTGCACCTCGACCAGAAACGGCCGGGTCCCCTCGAGGATCGGCACAACCACCGACCCCGAAGCCCCGCGTGAACGCTCCGATAGAAATATCTCCGACGGATTGGTGACTTCGGCCAAGCCGCTCGACGTCATCTCGAAGACCCCCAGCTCATTGGTCGATCCAAAACGATTCTTCACGGCGCGCAGAACACGGTACGCCGAATAACGCTCACCCTCAAAATGCAGCACCGTATCCACCACATGCTCGAGCACGCGCGGCCCGGCGATCGACCCATCCTTGGTCACATGGCCGATAAGGAACATCGCAATCCCCCGCGACTTGGCCAGCTGGGTCAGGATCGATGCGCACTCACGGACCTGGGTCACACTGCCCGGCGCCGAACCAAGGCCGGACTGATAAATAACCTGGACAGAATCAATCACAACAACCTGCGGCGCAACCACGCCCACCTGTTCGATCACCAGATTCAAGTCGGTCTGGTTAACAATGAACAAGGAATCCGAAGGCGCCTTGAGGATGCGGTCGGCGCGCATTTTCGTCTGGGCCGCCGATTCCTCCCCTGAAACATAAAGAACCTTCAATCCCCGGGCACTCAAAAGGCATGCCGCCTGCAGGGCAATGGTCGATTTACCGATCCCCGGGTCGCCGGCAATAAGCGTTACAGACCCCACCACGATCCCGCCCCCCAGCACACGGTCAAACTCGGCCATGCCTGTCTGGTAGCGCGCCTCGGAAGCCCCGGTCACATCTTTTAACAGCATGGCCACACCCGAAGGAGCCACCAGGCTCCGGGGAGACTCCTCCGCCGGACGCGCCGCGACACGCTCTTCCGCAAAAGTATTCCAGCCCTGGCACCCCGGGCATTTCCCAAGCCAGCGGGTCGACTCATGCCCACAGGCCTGGCAGAGAAAAAGTGTCTTTAATTTCATTTCTTCGGCCTGTAAAAAAGCTTCCACGGATTTGCCTTCAGATCCGCTGTCATTTCATCAAGGTTTTTAAAGATAACCGGGTCGCTCAAAAACTTCCCGACAGTCCCCTGCCCGTCTTTGATCGTCCCGGTTACCGCTGCTATATTGGCCAGCGATGCTCCGAGCGCGGCGGTATTGGCTGCTGTCAGGATGCCGGTATTGATGCCGTTCAACGTTGTTCCGATCTGACTGCCCAGCGACCCTACTGTTTTCATCAGGCTTTCCATGGGCACCGGATCCTCGCCCGTTATCGCCGTACCCGGCGGCCAAAGGTCTGGTGAAGAACCAGGGATGATCTCGATGTACTTCTCGCCCAAAAGCCCCAGCTGGTTGATCATGAAATGCGAATCAACGGGGATGCTGTGCCCCGCCTCGATCCAGATATCGGCCACAACGGTCGTCACGCGCGTCGCCGGATCGAATCCGGCCTTGATGGCGCGGATATGCCCGGCATCCACACCGGCCAGGCGCACCGGTGCCCCTTTCTTGAGGCCGTCGGCATAACGGAACAACACCTGCCACGCATCGCCCTTCCTGAAGGCAGAAAAATCGCTGATCGAAAAAATGAACGCGGTCAGGCAGATCAGGGCCCCTGCCACAAACATCCCCACTTTGACTTCAAGGTTCGACGCACGCGGCATTGTCAATCTCCTTATTTCACATGCCCGAATTTCAGGCTTTCATCATCCGTGATCGGGCCTTCAGCTTCACCGTTAATGAACTGGCGAACCACCGGATGCCGCGAAGACCGTATCTCATCAGGTGTCCCGTCGGCAATGACCTGCCCGTGATAGAACATCGCGATCGAATCCGCGACTTTATAGGCCGTATTCATGTCGTGCGTAACAACGATCGATGTCACTTTCAGCCGGTCCCGCACCCCGATGATCAGCTTCTGGATCGCATCAGCTGTGACCGGATCCACCTCGCTCGTCGGTTCATCGTACAAGATGATCTCCGGCTGCATGCACAGCACCCGCGCCAGGCTGATGCGCTTGCGCATGCCCCCTGACAACTGGGACGGCATCATGTCCTCGATACCGCTTAACCCCACCAACGACAGCGTATGCGCCACCCTGGCACGCTTTTCAGCCTCCGTGAGGGCCGTGAACTCATCGAGCACAAACCCCACATTCTCCCCCACATCAAACGAATCAAACAGCGCTCCGTTCTGGAATACCAGCCCGATATGCCGGCGCGCCCTGTTAACCTCAGCCGCCGACGCCTTGGTGACATCGACCCCGCCGATCCGTATGCAACCGCCTTCGGGCTGAATGATCCCGACAATGCTTTTTAAGAGCACGCTCTTGCCCGCCCCCGAACGGCCGATAACAACCTTCGTCTCACCTGCGCGGACATGCAGGTTCAGTCCGTTGAGGACATGCACTTTATTGAACGTTTTATAAAGGTCAATGATCTCTATCATCAGGCATTGAACAGAAAATAAAAGATGAAGGTAAACAAACAGTCGAACATCAGGATCAGGACAAAAGACCGCACCACCGACATGGTCGTGGCCTGGCCAACCCCGTCAGCCCCGCCTTTGACATTAAACCCTTCCAGGCACCCGACCGCCGCGATGATCATGCCGAAAAACACGGTCTTGGCAAGCCCTGTCACGATATCCTTGACTGCCAAGGAGCTGATCACCATCGTCCAGTACATGTGCGCACTGATCGCCAGCTTGAAATGGCAGACCAGGAACCCGCCAAATATCCCGACGAGCACCGCGAAGATCGTAAGCACCGGCAGCATCAAGGCCAGTGACAGAAAGCGCGGCACAACCAGATACCTGACCGGATCAACCGCAAACGCCCTGAGGGCATCGATCTGTTCCGTGACAACCATGGAACCGATCTCGGCCGTAATGCCGGCACCGACGCGTCCGGCCACGATCAGCGCGGTCAAAACCGGCGCCAGTTCACGCGCCAAGGAAACCGCAATAATATTGGGGATGTAGATCTCTGCTGAAAGCTTGATCATGATATACGCCAACTGCAAGGCGATGATCATCCCCACAAAGAGCGCCACCAGCGCCACGATCAGGAAACTGCCGGGGCCGGTACGCCAGGCCTGGGCCCAAAAACGGTACGCGTTAAACGGCGGCGTCAGTGCCGCGCGCACAACAACCCCCAGAAGCAGCGAAAGCTGCCCGGTATAACGTAAAAACCCGTTGACCGCCGCCGTGCAAGAAACCATCTTAGGCCACAAACGTGAGCTTATCATTCTCACGCCTGACCGTGATCCTGCTGCCCGCTTTAAATGTCCCGGCGATCAGTGCCTCGGACAATGGATCTTCCATATAACGCTGGATGGTCCTTTTTAAAGGACGCGCACCAAAAACCGGATCAAAACCTTTCTCAATGAGAAAATCGATCGCCTCCTGGTCGATATCGACCGTGAAACTTTTTTCCGCAAGCCGTTTGGACACCTCGGCGATCTCCAGCTGGATGATGCGCTGAAGATGCTCCTTGGTCAGGGACTTGAAGACAATGCTGTCGTCGATACGGTTCAGGAACTCCGGCTTGAACTGACGCTTCACCTCGGCCAGGAGTTTCTCCTTCATTTTCTCATAGGTGTCTTCTTCGGAACGTGTGGCAAAACCCAGCGACCCCTGCTTACGGATCATGTCCACACCGATATTGGACGTCATGATGATGATTGTATTGCGGAAATCGACCGTACGGCCGAGGCTGTCTGTAAGGCGACCCTCTTCAAAGACCTGCAAGAGGATATTAAACACATCCGCATGCGCCTTCTCGATCTCATCAAGGAGGATCACGGAATACGGCCGGCGGCGGACCTTCTCGGTCAGCTGGCCGCCTTCTTCATAACCCACATACCCCGGCGGAGCGCCCACAAGGCGCGACACATTGTACTTGTCCATGTACTCGGACATATCGATCTGGATCAGCGCTTTTTCATCCCCGAACATGAATTCTGAAAGCTCCCGTGCCAGTAACGTTTTTCCAACCCCTGTCGGCCCCAGAAAAATGAAAGACCCGATAGGCCGGCGCGGATTCTTGATCCCGGCGCGTGAACGGCGCACGGCACGGGCAATGGCATTGATCGCCTCGGTCTGCCCGATCACTTCCTTGTCCAGGTGCTGTTCCATGTTCAGCAAACGCTCGCTCTCTTTTTCTTCAAGGCGAATGAGCGGCACGCCGGTCCACTGGGAAACAACCCGGGCAATATCTTCCTCGTTGATCGTCAACGACACACTGTCACGCCCGGCAACCCATTCAACACGGCGCTTTTCGAGGGCATCGCGCACCGTACGCTCCTGATCGCGCAGGCTCGCCGCTTTCTCGAAATCCTGACGCTTGATGAAACTTTCCTTCTCCTGGCGCAGCTTCTCGATATCCTCTTCCATCTGTTTGATATCCACCGGTGCCACCATGGCCTTGAGGCGCGCGCAGGCGCCTGCCTCGTCGATGATATCCACCGCCTTGTCCGGGAGGAAACGCCCGGAGATATAACGGTCGGACAATTTCGCCGCCGCCTCGAGCGAAACGTCGGAATACTTGACGCGGTGATGCGCTTCATACTTGTCGCGCAAACCCTTAAGGATCTGGATCGTTTCATCCACCGATGGCGGAAGAACCATGATCGTCTGAAAACGCCGCTCGAGCGCGGCATCTTTCTCAATGTTCTTGCGGTACTCGTCGAGCGTTGTGGCACCGATGCACTGGATCTCGCCGCGCGCTAACGCCGGCTTTAAAATATTGGCCGCATCGATAGCCCCCTCGGCCGCCCCTGCCCCTACGAGAGTATGAATTTCGTCAATGAAAAGGATCAGCTTGCCGTTGCGCTTCAGTTCTTCCATGACCGCCTTGATGCGCTCTTCAAACTGCCCGCGGTATTTGGTGCCCGCGATCATCATGGCAAGGTCAAGGACAACGATCGTTTTCTCACGCAAGATCTCCGGGACATCACAGGCCACGATGAGCTGGGCCAATCCCTCGACGATCGCCGTCTTGCCGATACCCGCTTCACCAAGCAGGACCGGATTGTTCTTGGTACGGCGGGAAAGGACCTGGATCACGCGCTCGATCTCGTTCTTGCGCCCGATGACAGGATCAAGCTTGCCTTCTTTGGCCTGCTTGTTGAGATTGCGTCCGTAGGCGTCAATGGCAGGCGTCTTGCTGGCAGGTTTTCCGGCCTGCTCCGGTGGCTGTTGCGGCTGCTGACCGTAACCGGGAATGCCGTTGCCCAGAAGTTCCATAACTTCATTGCGCAGTTTTCCAAGGTCAAGCCCGAGATTCAACAGCACCCGATAGGCCATCCCCTCGCCTTCCTTGACAAGGCCCAGGAGCAGATGTTCAGTCCCGATATAATTGTGACCAAGGGCGCGCGCTTCCTCGGCGGCCAACTCCAGCGCTTTCTTGGACCGCGGCGTGAACGGAATATCCCCGACAACCTGCGTCTGCGGCCCAGGCTGGACCAGTTTCTCGACCTCGATGCGGATAGCTTCCAGGTCAACCCCCAGCTTCTGCAAGACCGACGCGGCGACCCCTTCCCCCTCACGGATCAATCCGAGCAATAAATGTTCGGTACCAATATAATCATGATTAAAACGACGGGCCTCTTCCTTGGCGAAAACAATGACCTTGCGTGCGCGCTCCGTAAAACGATTGAACATATATCCTCCTCATCAAGAACTGCTTGGTGTGATAGGCCTTAAGCTGCCTGGAATTTCTCACGGATCAACTGGGCCCGCCGGATATCACGCTCGGCGGCTCCCAGTTTCTTGCCGTCGATCTTTTGCAAATGTGCCGGCTGGATCATGATAAAAAGCTCATTGAGTGTTGTGGTGGCCAAAGCCGTGATGATACCGACATCAACCCCAAGCCTGACGATCGACAAAAGCTCGATCGTCTCCTGGCTGGAAATGATCCGCGCGCTTTTGAGGACCCCCCAGGCTCGCCAGATCTTGTCCTCAAGGGCGGAACGGTTTTGCACCAGAAGGGCCTGACGCGCCTGCTCCTCCTGCTCAATGATCTGACGGATCAAGCCGTTGATATTCTGGATAATATCCGTCTCGCTGTGCCCCAGCGATACCTGATTGGATATCTGATAAAAATTACCAATGGCCTGGGTGCCCTCGCCGTAAAAACCGCGCGACGCAAAACTCAGCTTCGCGATCGCCGCTAAAACCTTGTTGATCTGGCGGGTCATGACCAACGCCGGCAGATGCATCATGACAGATCCGCGCATCGCCGTCCCCGTGTTGGTCGGGCAGGCGGTCAGGAAGCCCCACTCCGGCGAGAAAGCATAAGGCAACTGCTCTGAAAGCGCATTGTCGACCGCATTCATGATCTCCCACGTCCCGTCGAGGTTAAAGCCGGATTGCATCACCTGTATGCGCAGGTGATCCTCTTCATTGACCATCACCGACAGCGCCTCTTCGGGGCTCACGATCACAGCCTTGCCCTGGGGACTGGCCGCATGGTCATGGCTCATCAGATGCCGCTCGACAAGGAACTGACGGCCCACGTTATCAAGCTCGTTCAGGCGAAAGAAAACAGATCCCTTGAACTGGTCAATAGAGCCGATGGCTGTTTCGACAGCTTTCAGTACCGCCTCCATATCCTTCTTGCCCGCCTTGTTGGTGAAAGGTGCCAGCGTCAGGTTCCTCGCCAGGCGGATGCGTGAAGAAAGCACAATATGCCCGAAGGGGCCTGTCCCCTTCAACCATTCCCCGGTGTGATGTATCAGGTCATTGAGCTCCATGGGTCAAGACCTCCCTTCCATGCCGTAGATCTTGTCACGCAAAGAAGCTGCCTGTTCAAAATCCTCGTGCACGATCGCCGCCTGCAACTTGGCACGCAAAGACTCAACAGTATCTTCCTGTGGTGGCGGCGCAACATCACCCGGCAAGGAGGGCTGAGGCACGGCAACCAAGGATATTTCCCGAGACGGGCGTTTGCCCAGATGAACACTCGCCCCGTGGATCTTTTTCAAAAGTGCCTTGAGCTGGGCCTTGAACGCGACATAACACTGCGCGCACCCAAAACGCCCGAACTTGCGAAAATCCTCATACGTCAAGCCGCACGCGGCACACTTGAGCACGGACACCGCCTGCTGGACATCAGGCACATGTTTGCCAAAATCCGTCAACCCCGCCAGGAGATCCGCGAGGCCAAACTGCTGTTCCATCTGCTGGCTCTGCGCACGGGCACAATCCTCGCACAGATGCATTTCCATGACCTTGCCGTCGATGATCTCGGTCAGGTGAACAGTGGCTTTCTTGGTGCATTTATTGCATTTCATCGCTGTCAACGGAGCCCGGAAAATCCAGCGCCCCGCTCCTGACACAGGTTAAAATTTCACGCCATCCTTGCGCACCGCCTGCTGAAATAATCCCAAAAGCCTGAGCGTAACCGGCCCGGGTTTACCCGATCCGATCACACGGCCGTCGATCTTGACGACCGGGATCAACTCCGCCGCGGTGCCTGTCAGGAAAACCTCTTCGGCATTGTAAAACTCATGCCGGGTGATCAACGCCTCCTGCACATCCAGTTTTAAAACATCCGCCGCCAGCTCCATGACCGCATCGCGCGTGATCCCCCGCAGCCGCCCCTGTACCGGCGTCTTCAACATACCGCCCTTGACCATGAAAATATTGTCGCCCGTGCACTCGGCCACATAACCACTGCCGTCGAGCATGATCGCTTCGGGCACCCCCGCATTATTCGCCTCGATCTTGGCGAGGACATTGTTCAAATAATTAAGCGACTTGAGCTGCGGATTGATCGCCTCGGGATGATTGCGCACCGTCGGCACGGTCACGATCGTCAAACCGGCTTTGTAAAATTCCTCGGGATACAAGGTGATATTGTCGGCGATGATAATGATATTGGCAGAGCCGCGGCATTTGCGCGGGTCAAGGCCTAGATCCCCGTCGCCGCGCGTCACGACCAGGCGAACATAAGCATCGGTCAGGTTGTTCGCCTTAAGCGTTGCCACGACCGCCTCGATCATCTCCTGTTTGGTCAACCCTGTATTGATAAGCAAGGTATGGCACGTTTCATACAGCCGGTCAATGTGCTGGGCCAGGCGGAAAACCACACTGCCATAAGCACGGATCCCCTCAAAAGCACCATCACCATACAAAAGCCCGTGGTCATAGACCGACACTTTCGCATCTTCCCTGGCCACCAGTTTTCCATTCAGATAAATCTTGAGCGACATACGAAACACCCCTTGTTTTGAGTGATGATTATAAGCGCGAAGCCCTTTTATGGGCAGACTATTTAACTTTTGTGAGCAAGCCGTCCCGCATATGGACAATGCGCCCGCAACGGGCCGCCACCGCCTCGTCATGCGTCACAATAACGACCGCCTGGCCGTCGGTGTGTATGCCGAGGATAATGTCGATCACGTTGGCTCCCGAGGCCGAATCAAGATTCCCGGTCGGCTCATCGCACAAAAGCACCCGCGGCCTGTTGATAACCGCCCGCGCAATGGCCACGCGCTGCTGCTCTCCGCCTGAAAGCTGGCTCGGCTTGTGCGACGCGCGCTCGGCCAAGCCGACCCGCGCCAGTGCCGCCCGCCCGGCCTCTTCGAGCGCACCTATCCGGCCACGCCCCTGACGGACAAACGCCGGCAGGAGGACATTCTCAAGGGCCGTGAATTCCGGCAATAAATGATAAAACTGGAACACAAACCCTATATCGCGATTACGCAAGGCCACCCGCCCCGCATCACCGGCCGCATAAAGATCCTGGCCGCCCAACAGCACCGCTCCGGCATCGGGTGCATCGAGCCCGCCGAGCACATGCAACAAGGTCGACTTACCCGCCCCCGAAGGGCCGACGATCGCCACCGACGCGCCTTCAGCGACTTCAAGCCCGACCCCACGCAAGACATCAACGCGCTTTTGCGTGTCCGTGTAAGACTTGTGAATGTTTTCCGCCTTTAAGAGCATTTACTGGTACCTCAAGGCTTCAACCGGTTCGAGTGACGCCGCCCGCGCTGACGGATAAAGGGTCGCCAGATAACTGATCAGCATGGCACTCGCCGTAATGGCAAAGACATCACTGAACTGGATCAACACCGGTAAATGGTCAATGTAATAAACCGTCTGCGGCAACTTGATGAGCTCTGTTTCTTTCAGGATAAAGCAAAGCCCCATCCCGCCGCCAAGCCCCAGCAGGGTGCCGAATGTCCCGATGGTGAGGCCGTAGATCGTGAAGATCCGCCGGATCGACGCCGCAGGAACTCCGACCGCCTTCAAAATTCCGATATCTTTGGTCTTGGTGGTCACCGTCACAATAAGCGTGCTGATGATGTTAAACGACGCCACCAGCACGATCAGGATCAGGATAACGAACATCGCTACTTTTTCCAGCTTGAGCGCCGCAAAGAAATTCACATTCTGCTCGATCCAGGTCCGCACCACATAACTGAACCCGATCTGTTTGACGATCGCCTCTTTGACCGCTGGCGCCGCATCCACATCATCAAGTTTAACCGCGATCCCCGACACCAGTTCCGGCGGAAGGCTGAAGATTTCCTGGGCCTTCCTGTAATGGACAAAGATCAAATTGCGATCATAATCATACATACCCGAATCAAAGATAGCCGCCACTTTCAGTTTATACCGCCACCCCGCGCCCGCCACACCTGACACCGGCGAAAGGAGTGCGATCATATCGCCCGGCTTCAGATCATAATACCGCGCCAATTCCCGCCCGATAATGACATCATCCTTGCCAAGCTGGGCCACCGCATAGTCATCTTGCAGATAGGCATTGATCCGCGTCACAACGCCTTCGGCCGCTGGGTCAACGCCGCGCAGTAAAAGCCCCGAAGCCCGACTGCCGTATTCGAGGAACACATTGCCATTGATAAACGGTGCCGCCGCCGCAACGCCCTTGACCTGCCTGATCTTCACCGCCAGTGCCGCATAATCCTTGATACCGGATTCCCGGTCAACCACAATATGCGCGGTCGTCCCGACAATTTTCTCCTTCAGGTCATGATCAAACCCCGTCATGACCCCGATCACGACGATCAAGGCCGCCACCCCGATAGCGATCCCCAGGATCGACACCCAGTTGATGAGCAAAAGGAACTTGTCCTTTTTGGCGATCAGGTACCTGTAGGCGATCCAAAATTCATAGGGCATAGTTAACGGTTATTCTATTGGTTTCATTAATGGAAACAAAATAACATCCCGGATACACGCTGAATCTGTCAACAGCATGACCAAGCGGTCAATGCCGATGCCCAAACCGCCCGCCGGTGGCATGCCGTATTCGAGCGCCCGCACAAAATCTTCATCGATATTGCGCAGGCCCGTTTCGGTATCATCCTGAAGGTCTTCGAGCAAGCGCTCACGTTGTTCCGCCGGATCATTCAACTCGGAATACGCATTGCCCACTTCCATGCCGGCAATAAAGAATTCAAACCGCTTCGACAACGCCGGATTCGCCGGATCGGTCTTGGCCAGCGGGCACAGGAAGGTGAAATAATCCGTAAAGAACACCGGGTCCATCGTTGCATCCTCATCAAGAACTTCCTCGACGATCTTCATGATCGCCGATTTGGTCAGCTTCGCCACCTTATAATTTCCCGGGCGTTTGGCCTTGACCTTGTCAAGCATCACCACCGCAGAATCGTCAGGATTAATATCGAATTTGTCTTTCACAAGCCCGGCGAAACTCACCCGCTTCCATGGCGTCGTAAAATCAATGATATGCCCCTGGTACGGCACCTTGTAATCACCCGTAACCTCTTTGGCCAGCGTGCTCACCAGCGTCTCGGTGATATGCATCATGTCCTGCATATCGCCGTAGGCCTGATAAAGCTCGAGCATGGTGAACTCAGGATTATGCCGCGTCGATACGCCTTCATTGCGAAAATTGCGGTTGATCTCATACACGCGTTCCAGCCCGCCAACAAGCAGGCGCTTCAGATAAAGCTCCGGCGCAATGCGCAGGAACACATCCATGTCATAAGCATTATGCTTCGACTGAAACGGCCGCCCGCGCGCCCCGCCTGCCTGGGTCTGCAACATGGGCGTTTCAACCTCGATGAAGCCTTGGGTATCCAGAAAATTACGGATCCGCGATACAATCCGACTGCGGCGGATAAAGACATCGCGCACACTGTCACTGGCGATCAAGTCCACATAACGCTGGCGGTAACGGATATCAATATCCTTCAACCCATGCCATTTATCCGGCAGTGTTGCCAGCGATTTCGACAGGACCGTCAGCTTCTCGACGCGCAAACTCTGCTGACCCATCTTCGTCGTAAAAAGCACACCTTCGACACCAATGATATCGCCGATATCGATCAGCTTAAATACCGCCCACTGTTCCCCCAGCACCGCTTCTTTAAAAAACAACTGCATCCGCCCCGTGCGGTCCATCAGGTCACCGAAGAACACCTTCCCGTGATCACGCAACGCCATGAGCCGCCCCGCGAGCAAGGCATGCTTTTCTTCCGCAAATGCCGCGAGCACCTCGGCCACCGGCTCAACCCCATCAAACCGCCCGCCATAAGGCGCTATCCCTTTAGCCTTTAACGCATCCCGCTTGTCCATGCGAATTTTCTTGATCTCATCAACTTCCACAAACCCTGCCTCTTTATTAGATTAAGAATATAATTATTTAGAAGGGTTTATTATAAGGAAAATACAGGAGGGTGTCAAAGCGGTTTTTAAAACAGGTGATTGCTACAAATCGCGGGCAGGGAAAGGGTTTTAAGCGAAAGATGCGGACACGCTGTTTTAACCCTTCAAAACCTTGAAAAACCGGGACACATTATTTTGACTGTGGCCTAAAAGGGCGCAATGTTATTCCATTTAACAAATAAAAATGAACATGAAATGCCTTGTGGTATACTTAAATAATGAAAGGAAACCTTATGACACACAAGCTCACAGCAATTATTGAACGCGAAGGTAATGGATATGTAGCATTATGCCCGGAACTTGATATCGCCAGCCAGGGCGATACGATTGAAATGGCACGCACCAATATCAAAGAAGCCGTTGAACTCTTTATCGATCATGCCTCCTCCAAAGAAATCGCCAGTCGGCTCCATGGTGAAATCTACGTAACCCAGTTTGAAGTTTCTCATGCAGTCACCCAACCAGGCAACGGCGTCTTTGTTGCTTTGGAATATAATGTCTCAGGCGCTATGTCAATGTTATCCGGCCAGCACAAAACGCCAATTTCATGATTAATATAAAATTTCCTGAAGAAATTAATGTCTTTGAATTTCTCAAAAACACCCTTCTTCTGCTGATAGGACTGAAAATCAACCACGCCGCCTTTCCCATCTTCAAAGAGGACATTTATTTTATAATCATGACAATACGTAGCTGACTTAATATCGTAGTACATAACAAAGCCTCATTTCAACGGCATGATTTTCTTTGGCACCTGATTTATTCGCGCCAATTCCCAATCTTCCATTAACTCCTTCTTATGCTGTGACGCCCATTCAATCACAAGCCCTAAGGCTCTTGGTGCCATTTGACCTTCCAAGATCGCTAATGCATCGATACTGACAATAACATTTTCATCCCCATACCGAGCATGAAAATGTGGTGGATTATGGTCATCGTAATACATCGCAACGATAATTCCGAAAAACCTGGATATCTCAGGCATCAACACCTCTTTTCCGTTCAAACAAACCGGGACACACTACTTTTCCAACAACGCAGTTATCTGCCCTGCATCCACATAATCGGAAGGCTTGGAATTATGTTCACGTTTCATGGCCAATCGGATTAAGAGCATATCATCCAATACATCAACAAGCGCCTTCATGCCGGAATGTATTTCCAAAACACCACGCTGCTTCTGCCCAAAAATGGTCGTCGCTGGTTTCATTCTCATGCTCACTCCATATGCGTAAATATAACACAAATCATACACAAGAAATAATTTGTTTTACACCCCCATATTAAGTCGCGACACCACTACTCCTCCGCACGCTCAACCACGGTCCCCGCCTTGGCGCAGGCGTGGGAATAAATCCATTCGAATTTGAAGAAGCCACTGCCGGTTGTTATCTCACAGGGGTCATTGACCTCAAGCCGGCTATACTCCCCATGCGGCACACTGAAACTATACGTGGCAATAGCGGGCGTCCATGACGATGTCCTGATGTAATAGGTGGTGCTGTTCCTGGAGCGTGACGTATGTTTGCCGATAATCCTGACCTGATGAGGCTCCTTCACAGAAGTGTCCTGAGTACCGTTGATGACCATCATCCCGCCCCAGCCTAAAGCCCCGATGCCGATCACGCCGGCGAGCACGGTGGCGCTGAAAACGCGCACGGCGGTTGATGTGCCTTTAACCGCGGAAATGATATACACCACAAAAAGCCCGGCGCAAAGAACGCTGCCGCGCAGTGACACCATGAACACATGAGACGGAACGACCGGGGAAAAACTGACAAACCCCCAAACAACAGACGCTATCCCGGCTATCAAGAAAAATATCCCCGCGCCGATCATGAATGCCGTCAGCGAACGGTTGGCATCGGAAAGGGGGGTCGCTGAAACCTGCCCCGGCTCAGGTGCCGGCATCCCCGCTGTCAATGCTGCCAGAGACATTGCCGCCGCTGTCATCTCGGCCTCCTGCGCCCGCCACGCTGTATCGCACGGCGTTTTAACCATGGTGCAGGTGCGCCCGTTGATCTCGAATGAATTAAACGTCCTGAGTATATTCCTCAAATGATCCCGCGCCTCCGGGGAATTCAGGAACTGTTCGACAAAAGACTGGTCTTCGCACTCCACATAGACCATGCTGTCAAACGAAGGGTCGCGCAACTCGATCTCGCGGGAGAAACCGATATTCTTGGCCAAACGATCCACCTCATTCTCAAGGCGAAAAAGGGCATGCGCAAAGAAATTCCCGGTCAAGCTGGCCCGAAGCTTCGCCGGCGTATTCTTGCTCCTGGGCGTATAATGAAACTTAACGCTCTGCCCCGCCGCATTAAAAAGACCCCGATCCAGCCAACCGGTAGAACCCGTGCCTGATTTGAACTGTGCCATAAGATCAGGATTATTGGCCATGAATCGCGCCGCGACCACCACGGCGATCAACGTCGAAGAAATGAACATCAACATAATGACAGGCATGCTCGCTCCTTGGGTATTCTCTCAATCAAGAAATTACGCTCCGACGATGGTGATCCTGAAACGATTGGCAAGCTTGATGGTGGCCGTGCGGTCAATGATAAGGGTTTTCCCGGCCTCGATGGCAAGGCATGACGCACCGGCTTGCTTCATGGTGTGAATGGTCCGAGGGCCGATGACAGGAACGTCAAAACGAGGATCTTGCTTCGGCTTGGATGTCTTTACAACTACCGCATTACCGCGGGCGATCTTCCCACCGCGCACGATCGCCCGATCCGTGCCTTCCATGGCCTCGATGGCCACGATCGCCCGCCCCTGAATAACAACCGTCTGGCCGATATCCAGTCCACCCATCTGCTTGGCGATGGCGCGGCCAAATTCGATGTCCGCAAGCTCTGCGAGCGTCGGAGCGCGGCGTGTGAGGGTGCCGTGCGGGGCAAGAAAGTCTTTTAAAAGAAGTGTGGAATCCAAAAGCTCCATGCCTTCGGCGGCCAGGCGTTCGGCAATAGCACCAAAGATCGTATCACAGCGACGGTCGGCGAGGGCATCGAAAAGACGGCGGAATTCCTCATCCACCGGAAGGTCCTTCCGAAAGAGATTCGCCGGATTGACCTGACCGGCCATGAGCACCTGCCTAATCCCGCCCACGCGAAAATATTCAAAAAGTTTTTTCAATTCCCCAGGGGAAAACCAGCGGACTTCATCAACAAAGAAAGGAATGAACCACGACGTATCACCCTTGACCGCAGCGACCACGACACGGATCCCCTGCTGACGGGCGGCACGCGCGAACATCAGCGGGAACGCCCCATTGCCAGCAATAAGGCCGATCGTTTTCATTCTTCAGAAGAAGGGTCTTTGGCCGAACCGCACAGGCCGCGCTGAGATGCGCCGGCAAAATCAACAAGATGCCCGACCTCGGGAGTCTTGATCACGTCCTTCTGTATCTGCTCGATGGCACTCGACTTGGCAAGCCCGGAATGAAAAAGGATACGGAACGCTTCTTTAAGGTGTTTCATGTTCGACGCGGTCATGCCCGCACGGCGCAAGCCGACGGCATTAATATTGTAAACCAGCGCCGGGCCGCCCACACACAAGGCATAAGGCGGGACATCCTGAATGACGCGCGAACAACCGCCGATCATGGCCATGGTGCCCAGGCGGCAAAACTGATGGATCGCCGTAAGCCCGCCGATGATCACGCGATCCTCGACCGTCACATGCCCGGCCAGCGTGCCTGAATTGGCGAACACACAATCATCCCCGACCCGGCAATCATGCGCCACATGCGCATAGGCCATGAAAAGATTATTATTCCCAATGCGCGTCAAGCCGCCGCCCTCGATGGTGCCGCGGTTGATGGTCACAAACTCGCGGAAAATATTGTTCGCGCCGATCTCCAGGCACGTCTTGTCGAGGCGTTTGTGCTTCTTGTCCTGCGGATCGCCGCCGATAGCCGCATGGGGGAAAATCCTGGATCCATTGCCGATGGTGGTCCAGCCACTCACATGCGCGTGCGCGCCGACTTCGACATCGTCGCCGAGGACCACTTCACCGTCGATCACCGCATAAGGTCCGATGATGACATTGTCGCCCGTCTTAACAAGAGGCCCTACAACTGCCGTGGGATGTATCTGATGTGCCATTTATTCTCCAAAGGCAAAGCCCATCTCGGCTTCGCACACAATCTGACCGTCCACCCTGCACACACCCTTGGCCTGCGCAATGCGTGAACGTGCTTTTGTAATTTCCACTTCCATCACCAGCTGATCGCCGGGCTCAACGATCTTGCGGAATCGGACCCCGTCAACCGACATATAAAACCCGATCTTGCCCAACAGCGCCGGCATCGACAAGAGCGTCACCGCCGCTACCTGCGCCATGGCTTCGAGCATAAGCACTCCGGGCATCACCGGGCGTGCCGGAAAATGCCCCTGAAAAAAAGCCTCGTTCATCGTCACATTCTTGATCCCCACCCCGCGCTTGCCGGACTCCATCTCAACGATCCGGTCAACGAGAAGGAAGGGATAACGGTGCGGGATAATATTCATGATCCCGCGCACATCCATGGACGTGCCTTCTTTATATTCTACCTTAAAAAGATCCCGCCGGGCTTCATACCTGTTTTTTTGTTCCGCGATCTTCTTTAAAAGTTCACGATTAAGATTATGCCCGCTCTTGAACGCGAACACATGCCCTTTGATCGGCATACCCAACAGGAACAGATCACCAACACAATCCAGGATCTTGTGGCGCGCGGCCTCGTCGGAGAATCGCAACGTGTTATCCACCACCCCATCCGGCCCGAAGATCAGCGTATTAACTGTATTAGCGCCTTGGCCAAGTCCTTTGGCGAGCAGGGCATCCGCCTCTTCCTTGAGGCAAAATGTCCGGCACGGCGCAATCTCTTTTTCATAGGTCTCGGGAGTTACCGTCAAAGAAAGCGACTGCCGAAGCATCGGGTGCGGATATTCCAGCGCATACGACACCTTGAAATCCTGCGCCGGGACGATCATAACTGAAGCCCCGTCCTTAAATACAGAGATCGGCTCCTTGATCTCCCAATAGATCTTTTCAGCTTCCAACGCCACAATACCGGCGACCTTCAGCGCCTTCACATATTCCACAGCACTGCCGTCCATGCCCGGCGGCTCATCCCCGTTCATTTCGATCGTGACATTGTCAATGCCAAGGCCGCACAAAGAACTCACCACATGCTCAACCGTATAAATGACGGTCGTGCCACTTTTTAACGCAGAATACCGGCCTGCGTCAGCGCCCATGATAAGCGCCAGATCTCCGAGCTTCAACCGTGGCCGGCCTTCAATATCCGTGCGCACAAAATGAATGCCCTCACCGACAGCCGCTGGCTTGAACGTGATCTGCACGGCATGGCCCGTGTGAAGCCCTCTACCGGACAGCGTAAATTCTTTTCCGATCGTATTTTGCTGGGTCATGCTCCCGATCTTCCTTCCAGAACCTTGATCCGTTGTTCGAGCTCTGCCAGCCGCGCCACATATTGCGGTAAGCGCCCGACAAGCCCCATTTCACGTACCGCCTGCTTATATTCCTGTGCCGGAGTCCCGAACATCTTGGCACCCGGAGGAACGTCCTTGGTGATGCCCGACTGAGCCGCCACCATGGCACCGTCTCCGACCTTCACATGCCCGGCAACACCCACCTGCCCGGCAATGATGGCATTGTGCCCGATCGACGCACTGCCGGCAATGCCGGCCAGCGCAATGATAAAACAATTCTCGCCGATACGGACATTGTGCGCGATCTGCACCAGATTGTCAATTTTAGTGCCACGCCCGATGAGTGTCTTGTCAAACCTTGCCCGGTCAATGGTAACACAGGCACCGATCTCGACATCATCCTCGATCACCACCGTCCCCATCTGCGGGATCTTATGATGCTTTCCCTCGATGGTCATATAACCAAAACCGTCCGACCCGATCACCGACCCGCTATGGATAATGATCCGGTGGCCGAGCGTCACATCCTCACGGATGGTCACGTTCGGATAGATCAGGCAATCCGCCCCTATAACGGTCTTCTGCCCTACGAAAACACCGGCGCAAATGACCGTGTCGGAGCCAACCTTCACATCTTTTTCGATGACAACATTCGGTCCGATCCCCACACCGGCACCGATGACCGCCGAAGGATCAACGACCGCCGAAGGATGGATCCCAGCCATTTTAGGCGTAAGGTCTTCCTTGATCGCCGCTACCACTTTGGAGAAAGCGAGCGAAGGATTTTCCGTCTGAATAACAGACTTGCCAACGACAACAACATCCAAGCCAACAATGATCGCTGAAGCCTCAGTCAACGAGGCCAACGGCAAGTATTTGGGATTGGCCAAGAAGGTCAGATCACCCGCCTTGGCTTCCCTCATGCCACAAACACCTTTAATAAGAAGCGCGCCGTCACCGACGACGCGCCCCCCTGTATCTTTAGCAATTTCCGACAAGCTTTTTTGCATGAAAACCCAGTTATTTCTTGACCTGCGCCTGCTTATAAGCGTCATTTAATCCGGCCAAGATCGGCTCGGTAATGTTCATATTATCCGCACCATAAATAAGCACGCGATCGTTAAACACAAAAGAATACCCTTCTTTCTTGGCGTACTCGCTCACGACTTTCTCGATCTCCATGAGGATCTCACGCACCCGCTCATCACGCGCCTTATTAAGATCCGTGCGTTTTTGCTGATCGAACGCCTTGAGTTCATTGGTCAACTTTTCGACATCTTTATCGGTCTTGGCTTTTTCATTCTCTTTCAATGCCGCAGACTTGCCCTGAAGTTCGCGGATAGCCTCGATCTTCTTATTGCGTTCTTCCTGGAACTTCGCATTATCCGCTTCAAGGACCTTGTCATAAACCTTGGTCCTTTCATACTCATCAAACACGCGGCTTAAATTCACAAACGCAACCTTGCCTTTAAAATCCTGCGCTTGGACCTGAGGAACCGCAAAAATACCCACCAACATCACAACCAACGCCACAACCAACCCTTTCAACGAACGCATAACCCCTCCTTTTTGGTGTATACAAAAAAATACTATACTAAAAACCACGACTTACGCTAAAGTAAAATTTTCCACTGCTACGGCTGTCTTTCCCCGGCTCCTTATCTAGCGGGATCCCATAATCAAGTTTCATCGGGCCAATGGGCGTTTTGACACGAAAGCCAAGCCCGTACCCGGAATACATCTTGTTTGTCAGCACGTCGGAAGATTTCGCCGACACATTCCCCATATCATAGAAAACAGCCATTTTGATCACTTCAACCATCGGGATCGTATATTCTACCGTACCAACAACGATCGCATTGCCACCAATGGAATCTTGCGTATTAGCGTCCACCGGACCGATCGCGCGCTCGCTGTAACCGCGAATTGACTGCGCGCCACCTGCAAAATAACGCTCGAAGATCGGGACTTTCGCCGAGTTGCCGTAAGCATCCACCATGCCCGCACGTGCGCTCAGTTCAACAACGGAATTGAATTTCAACGGCACATAGTACGCCGCGTTCGTTTCCAGACGGTAAAAATCCTTATCTCCGCCCAAGGGTCCGCCGGCAACATCAGACGCCACCGTACCGACCCAGCCTTTGGTCGGCGAAAGTGTGCTGTCGCGATGGTCGTTGGTCAATGAAGCCCCGACCGAACTGACCGTGTTTTTCCCAACCTCGGCCTGTAAATCCGTAGAAACCCCGGTCTGCATATTGCTAATATTGATATTTTCAATACGGTAATAACCTGCTGTGGAAAGATAATCCGTAAGCTCCTTGCCGGCGCGCAACTTTAACCCGGTACGCGTCTGGTCATAGGCATACCCGGTATTGCTGGCGCGCTGGTACTGCATGCGATAAAGATCAAACCCGCCGGATACCGGATAATCAAACAACCACGGCTCGGTGAAAGACAACATCTCGTTGTTCTTGGTGGAACCAACCTCCGCGCGCATCGAAACCCTCTGACCGCCGCCCGTGAACGTGGGCCAGTTGGCAAAATCGAAATTCTTTTGCTCGACCTCGACAAACCCGAGAAGGCTGTCAACGGTGGAATAACCGCCGCCGAAACTGAATGACCCTGTCTTGGCTTCTTTCACCTCGACCAGAAGATCCTTCTCGTCGGGCACCGTCGTGTCTTGAATGTCAAAATTGACATCCTCAAAATACCCCAGGTTGTTCAGTCGTTCCTTGCTCCGACGCAACTTGACGCCGTCAAACTGGTCGCCGGGATACATGCGAAGTTCACGCCGGATGACTATATCCCTAGTCTGCGTATTGCCCTGCACCTGGATCTTGTTGATGTAAGCCAGCCCGCCCTCCTGAATATCCAGAGTGATATCCACCTGACCGTTGTCGGGATTTAACGATGTCGCTTCATTGATTTTCGCAAAGATGTAACCCTTATCAAAATAAAGCGAACGAATATTGGCCACATCATCGGCCAGGCGAACCTTGGAGAATATCTTGCCGTTTCTGATATCTTTCATGACCGTCTCTATCTCCAGAGACGTGATGATCGCATTGCCTGTTATAACCACATTCCCAACAAAATACTGCTTGCCTTCGCTCACATTCACATCCACATTGACCAGCCCGCGTTTGAGCTGTTCAACCCCGTAACCAGCCTTAGCGTCGATATAGCCGTTCTTCTCGTAGAAAGCCTGAATGCGATCCATGTCCTCAGCCAAAACATCATCCTTCAAATAGCCGGAATTAAAAATCCATGCCGGACGGGATTTCATAACCTTAATGACCTTTGCACCACTATAAGCCGCATTTCCCAGCACCTTGATCTTGTGAATGCGGACACGGTAACCCTCCCGTATGATCACATGCAGGGTCACTTTATTCGTTGTGGTATTCAGAAAATCCTCTACCTTGACCTCAACCTGGGTCATGCCCTTCTTGACATAAAGTTCCTTGATCGTATTGATGTCATCATTCAATGATTTCTTGTCGAAGAATTTCCCGGGCTGAGTCTTGATCTTGGAAAGGATGACTTTGTTATTGTAATAACGAATTTTTGAAAAAGTTATCTTGTCGACGATCGGCTTCTCTTCGAGATAAAGGATAACCTTCAAGCCGTCCGCTTCTTCTTGGCGGTCAACGCGCACATCCGAAAAATAACCTGTATTGTAAAGCCTTTTGAGATCGTCTGAAATGACCGTCTGCCGGTATTCCAGGCCAACGCGCGTCTTGATCCGGCTCAGGATCGTTGCTATGCCGATCGACTTGTTGCCCTGGATATCGATCGACCGCACAATCTTGCCGACAGGCACAGCTTCGCTTGCTGGTTCATACGAAGCCGGCGCCGACTGGCTAATCAGTGCTTCATCTGCCGTGGCAGATTCAACGGCGTCCAAGGCGGCATTAACAGCCGATGGATCTGTTGTATCTTCCGCGCGGACAAACCCGGCCCCCATTAAAAGTAAGAATAAGATAGAAATACTAATGTAGGAGTAAGATGATTTTTTCATAGAAATGAATTATACTTTCCTTGCTCTTGCCTGTCAAAACGTATCTGTCTATTCTTGATGCACTGTATCCAGATTGTCAAACCGCACAAACTGTTTCGAAAATCTCAACTTGATGGTATCTGTTGGCCCATTGCGCTGCTTGGCAATGATGATATCCGCCAGGCCAATATTCTCCGGCTTGGCGTCATAATAATCTTCCCGCACCAGAAGCACCACAACGTCGGCATCCTGCTCGATAGCACCAGACTCTCTCAGATCCGACAACTGCGGTCTGTGATCCGCCCGGCTTTCCACGGCGCGCGATAACTGGCTGATAGCGATCACCGGAACACTCAACTCACGCGCCAGTGCCTTGAGCGAGCGCGAAATTTCAGAAATCTCCTGCTGACGGCTCTCGGCCCGGACAGAAGAACGCATGAGCTGAAGATAATCAACTACGACAAGTCCGATGTTGCTCGACGCCTTGAGCCGCCGCGCCTTGGCACGCAATTCCAGCGGAGAAATAGCCGGTGTGTCGTCGATAAAGAACGGGATGTTGGACAAACGGGCCGCCGCACGGGTCAGTAAGGGCCAATCCGAAGACGCCAGCATTCCGGTACGCACCTTTGAAGCATCCACGCGCGCCTGCGAACACAACATGCGCATGACAACCTGTTCCTTGGACATTTCCAGGCTAAAGAACGCAACACCAACGCCTTTGTCAATAGAGGCATGCTCGGCGATGGTCGCCGCAAAAGCGCTCTTGCCCATGGAAGGACGCGCCGCCACTATGATCAAGTCCGAGCGCTGCAAGCCCGAAGTCAGTTTGTCAAACGCATAAAAGCCCGTCGCCACCCCGGTCACCGTTTCCTTGCGGTGATACAGGGAATCAATGACCTTGATCGTTTCCTTAACGATATCCTTGACCGCAAAAGACTGCTGTTTCTGGCGGGCATGGGCGATCTCGAAGATGATACGCTCCGCATCATCCACAAGGACGCTCGCCTCGGTGCCCTCCTCGTAACTACGCGCCACGATCTCGGTCGAACTCTTGATGAGCTTGCGCTTAATGCCCTTTTCCTTGACGATCTCGACATGGAACATGACATTGGCCGCCGTCGGGATAGAATCAGCCAATTCAGCCAGATACCCCGCCCCGCCCACCGACTCAAGCACACCGTCGCTTTTCAAGCGATCACTGAGTGTAATGATGTCAACATTTTTGCGGTCCGCGTAAAGCTTGACCATCCCGTCAAATATCTTCTGGTGCGAGGCATCATAAAAAAAAGAGCTATCGAGGCTTTCAATCACAGCCCCGATAGCATCTTCATCCAAAAGCATCGCCCCCAAAACAGCACGCTCCGCCGCCTGGCTCTGGGGAGGGATCCTTATTTCTTCGTGACCCATAACCGGAACTTGGCGGTTACATCCGGATGCAGTTTCACGCCAATTTCGAATATGCCCAACTCTTCAACAGGCTTTTCGATCACAAGGTCGTGACGTTCAACTTTAAAACCTTCCGACTCAAGGGATCGGAGAATATCTGCCTCTGACACCGCGCCGTACAGTTTTTCATGGTCATTAACTTCAACTGTGATCGTGCACGAAACCTTGGCGATCTTGGCCGCCACAACTTCGGCCTCCTTGCGCTTGGCCTCATACGCCACAGCCTGCTTCGCCTTCAACTTGGCGATATTCTTCAAATTTTCTTTGGTCGCAGCAACAGCTGTTTGACGCGGCATCAAATAATTACGCGCAAAACCATCCTTGACCTTGACCACCTCGCCAGCCTTACCCAGGCTGGTAACATCCTGACAAAGAATGACTTCCATCGTTTACTTCCTTTTTGCAGAACCAACCGGCAACAAACCCAAGAACCTGCCTCGTTTGATCGCTTCACAAAGCAAGCGCTGATTCTTCGCGCTTACTCCCGTAAAACGACGGGACAGGATCTTCCCGCGCTCGCTCAAAAGCTTCCGGAGCGTTGCGATATCCTTGTAATCAATGACCGCCGGCAGTTCAACCAGGAACCTAGGGGTTCGTGTGACCCTGCGGGGCTTTTTGCTCTTGCTCTTTGTTGTTGTTTTGTTAAATGACTTTTCCAATTTATCCTCCTTTATATAATCTGCTCCTGGACCATGGAGCTTTATTCTTCCAGTGCCATATCATCCGGACGAACAACATCCTGTGAATGATCGCCTGCCGTCCCTTCAGTGTTCCCGCCGCTATCGGCCCCTTTGCCCGCGCTGGCCGTACCGCCCATAAACTGGATACGTTCCGCGCGCACATCGATCGTGCTTCGCTTCTGGCCGTCAGGCGTCTCCCATGAACGGGACTGGAGAATGCCTTCAACAAAAACCGGATGGCCTTTTTGCAAATATTCATTACATGCTTCAGCCTGTTTGTCCCAAACCGTGATCGTTACAAAACAGGTGTCTTCCTTCAGCTCGCCCGTACGATCCTTGAACTTGCGGTTTACCGCCATACGCAAATTGGCTACTGCTGTGCCACCGGGTGTGTAACGCAATTCCGGATCTTTGGTCAGATTGCCAATCAACAAAACCTTGTTCAAGCTGGGCATCGTTCTTACCTCCGTCGTGCATCAACGCAAAACAGATCAGACCGCCTTGACCGGCTCCGCCTTGATGATCAGGAAACGCAAGATACGCTCGCTGATCTGCAACTCACGGCGCAACTTCGCCATCTCCAGCGGCTTTCCATCGACATTCAACAAATAATAGGTTCCTTCAACAGCTTTCCCAATCGGGAATGACATCTTCTGCCGTTCGAACCAGATCGCTGAATTGACAACTTTTCCGCCATGCTTGGCAATGATATCTGCCATGAATTTGACAGTATCGCCTTTTTCCGCGTCCGTCAGGCGCGCGTCCACAATGTAAATCAGTTCGTACTTATTCATTACCCTTCCTTTTGTTGTGCCGTGTCATCGCCGTGGCCATTTCCCCACCTAACCACAGGCGACAGCAATCCGCTGCGCTTTCAAAAACTTCGTCGAGCTCTTTCATTTCCACCGCGCTGAAACGTCCGAGCACAAAATCTGTTTGTGCCCCCAGCCATGACAGCGGAGGTGACCCTATCCCGAGTTTGAGCCGCGCGTAAGCATCTGAAGCCAGATGCGCGGTGATAGACTTCAAGCCGTTATGTCCGCCATCCGAACCGCCGAGCCGCAACTTCAATCTCCCGAAATCAATCCTTAAATCATCACAAAGAACAAGAATGTTTTCGAGGGCTATATTTTCAACGCGGACAATATCCCTGACCGCAAGCCCCGAATTGTTCATGAACGTCTGGGGCAATGCCAAGACAAGCGTTGCTTCACCATCCTGGACCTCAGCCGTAAAGGCTGACGCATGCCTGTGTTTTCTAAACGCAACACCATACCCTTCGGCCAAGTGCTGAACAGCCATAAAACCAAAATTATGCCGCGTTTTTTCATATTCACGCCCTGGGTTCCCAAGGCCGACGATGAGTTTTGTAGTGCCCAAAACCACCCCCGTCTTACGCGTTCAAAGAGCATTAACCTGTGCCGCAAGCAACAATTACTTCTTCGCCTCAGGCTTGGCCGCCGGCGCCGCCTTGGCTCCCGCTGCCGCCTTAGCTCCTGCTGCCGCCTTAGCTCCTGCTGCCGGAGCAGCACCCGCTGCGGCATCCTTCGGCTTTTCCTTGGTCACTTCAACATCAGGCTTGGCCGTGCCATCAGCCGCAACCGCCTCGACTTCACGATCCGCGAACACAAGACCCGCCACCGCCGCACCTGGATCCAGCTTGGTGCGAACGCCTGCCGGAAGTGCGAGGTCGCGCACATGAATGGACACATGGGTATCCACATTGGAAACATCCACATCAATATGGCTCGGGATATTTTTTGGTAAACAAATGATCTCAATCTCGCGGATCATATGCTCGAGCGTCGAACCTTCCTTCTTGAGACCCAAGGCCGTGCCCTTGAGGACGATCGGAACCTTGATCGCGATCTCTTTATCCATGGAAATGTGCATGAAATCCAGATGCTGCACAACATCGGTAACAGGATTATACTGGGTCTCTTTTAAAAGAGCCATGTATTCCTTCTGGAGCTTCCCGCCAGCCATCACCTGCAGATGATAAATCGCACTGGTAGTTTCATGATGCCGTAAAATACGGTCAAAATCATTGCGTGACAACTGGACGACCTGAGACTTGTCGCCTTCACCATAAATAACAGCAGGAATAATGCCCTGCTTGCGCATACGGCAGGCCGGTCCACTGCCTTTGAGAGTTCTTGCTTCAACGGTCAATTCAATCTGTTCCATAGCACTAAACCACCTTTTCTACTAACGATTAACGTCGAACAGGCAACTGATGGACTGTTCATTATGAATACGGCTGATCGCCTCGGCCAAAAGGGACGCGACGGTCAACTGCTTGATCTTCGGGATACGCTTTTCATTTGTCAGCGGGATACTGTCGGTGATCACAAGCTCCTCGAGCGCCTCACAACCCACAAGCCGCTCGACAGCTGAGCCAGAAAGCACCCCGTGTGTCACCGCCGCATAGACCTTCTTTACGCCGGCATTCTTAAGGGCCTTGACGGCTTCGATCAACGAACCGCCCGTAGCCACAAGGTCATCGACCAGCACCGCCGTCTTGCCCTTGACATTACCTAGGATGTTCATGACCTCGGTCTCCTCCGGCGACATGCGGCGCTTGTCAATGATGGCAAGACCAGCACTCAAGCGCTTGGCATATGCCCGCGCCATCCTGATGCCGCCGACATCTGGAGAAACAACAACAATGTCCTTCATGTTCATCTGCTCAAAATACTCGCAGATCGTATTGATCGCGTAAAGGTGATCGACCGGTATATCAAAGAAGCCCTGGATCTGACTGGCATGCAAGTCCATGCACAGCACGCGGTCAACCCCCGCCGCGGTGATCAGGTTAGCCACTAGCTTCGCCGTAATGGGCACGCGCGGCTGGTCCTTGCGGTCTTGCCGGGCATAACCGTAGAACGGAATGACCGCCGTGATGCGCTTGGCCGAAGCACGCCTGGCCGCGTCGATCAGGATCAACAGTTCCATTAAATTATCATTCGTGGGCGGGCAGGTCGGCTGAACAATAAAGACGTCCTTGCCACGCACATTGGAAACGATCTGAACGCGGATCTCGCCTTCGCTAAAGCGGCCACAAAGAACTTCGGTCAAAGGAATATCAAGGGACGCGCAGATCTTCTCCGCAAGTTCCTTGTGCGCATTGCCTGAAATAATACTGATCTCACTCATGAGCCTGTACCTTTTTTATTGCCCTCGCCGGGATACCGACCCCGACCATGCCTGCCGGGATTTTCCGCGAAGGCGTCACCACACATCCGGCACCAGCCACCGCGCCGTCCCCTACCTCGGTAGGAGCGACCAGGACCGCATCACAACCAATGAAAGCCTTGCGCCCGATGCGTGTTTTGTTTTTATTCTTTCCGTCATAATTCGCTGTTACGGCACCAGCACCGATGTTGGCACCTTCGCCGACAACCGCATCACCGAGAAAACTGAAATGCTTCATCATCACGCCAGCACCAAGCACCGACCGCGAAACCTCGGCAAAATTACCGATCGCCACATGATCCCCGAGCTTCGTACCCGGCCTCAGCCGCGCGAACGGCCCGATGGAACAATGCTGTCCGATCCGAACCCCAGCATGAATATACGTACAGGGATAAATGACCGTGTCCTGCCCGATAACCGCGCCGTCTTCTATATAAGTCGTAGCGGGATCAACCAGCGTAACCCCGTTCTCCATCCAATATGTCAAAATCTTTTCCCGCACAATCTTTTCGGCCAGCGACAGTTCCACGCGCGTGTTAAGGCCAAGATTGGCGGTCCATTCATCAGAAACAAAAGCACCGGCCTTGCCGCCCTGTCCCGCCACAAGTTCAATGATATCGGTCAGGTAGAATTCTTTTTTCTTCGGATTAGCCTTGATCTTGCCGATCAAGCTAAAAAGCGCCACCGCCGAAAAACAGTAAACTCCGGTGTTGATCTCGCGTAAGGCCGCTTCTTCAGGCGAACAATCTTTCTGCTCACGGATAGCCAGCAGCGCGCCTTTGGCATTACGGATGATCCGTCCATAACCCGCCGCATCTGCCAAGACCGTGGTCAGCACTGTCGCCAGATGACCGTTCTTGCGGTGTGACTGAACAAGCTTGCGGATAACCGCCTTATCCAGCAAAGGCGTATCGCCGCACATCACCAGAACTTCGCCGCCGACACCTTTGAAATGATCGGCACAGCAACGCACCGCATCCGCCGTCCCCAGCAATGACGGCTGGATCACAACTTCCGCACGCCCCGCCACAGATTCCCTGACGCGATCAGCCTTGTGCCCTACCACCACATACGTTCTCAAAGAACCAACCGCTTGCGCCACATCCAGCACATAATGCAGAACCGGCTTACCAGCCAAGTGATGCAACACCTTGGGTGTTTCAGATTTAAACCGCGAGCCTTTGCCAGCCGCGAGAATGATCGTGCGTAATTCTTTCATAAGCTCCCGATACTATTCTCCGTCGAAAAACAACAAGGACGCCAGGCACAAACAACCGCCTCGCGGGAAAGCTTTTCCGCACAGAGCCGGTAGTATAGCCCACACCCTATTTTTCGTCAAGGTGAAAATATCAGGAGGCGACCAGTGCTAATTTTCTGAGCCTAGGCCATCGCTTGATCTCGGCCTCGCGCACCAGCGCCGCGCTTTTATCTAAGCAGGCCTCGGAATAAAGTAATTGCACAACCCCGAAAGCCCGTGTGAACTTCCCGCCTTTGCCGGAACGATGTTCCTCCAGGCGCCGCGCCACATCCGTAGTCGCGCCTGTATAAAGCCGGCCGCCAGAACATTTAAGGATATAAACATGCCAGGTCATAATGGATCCTTGTGCTACGCGCACGTCGAGGAATAACGATTATGGCACAACCCTACGCCTCAACCAACCGTCCTGCGACATACTTGTGCAACAGACTGCTGACAAACGTCTGATAGGGCAAGCCATCCTGCATGGCCCGTTTTTGCAAACCCTGCAGATCGTGAGATGAAATACGGATGTTCAGCCGCGCATCCTTCTTCATCATCGCCTTGGCGGCATCCTGGTATTTACGCAATTCACCCTTGCTGGTCGTGATTCTCCATTCACCGCGCTCAACAGAATGCAGAAGATCCTCTTCTTCTTTATTCAGTTTCATAACCACCCTTCCTTTCCCCAAAATAATGCCGTGTCAATTTACGACTCGGAATAATAGTCTTTAAGAAGATATTACTCTCATCTTCAACAAAAGGAACCGCATATACATACGCTTCGATACATATCACAAAAACCTGCTGATGCGGATACTTGACCCTGTTCGGATGATCAAGCCTTGCCAGCAGATCCCCGTTGTTAATATGATAAACAACATCCTCAAATGACACACCGCGACCGTGTTTCAATAACTTATTCTTTTCTTCATCCCACGCAAATGCTTTCATGATTTAAGAATACCACAATGTGTGCATTACGGAAACAGGAATGTTGATTGCAAGAGAAACGCCCCACCCTGACAATTTGTCAAGATGAGGCGACTCGCTCATTTAAACAGGATCCAAATGAGCGTTAAACTGGCTGCCCGGCTAGGGGTCGAACCTAGAAACCCAGAACCAAAATCTGGTGTGTTACCATTACACTACCAGGCAATATATCTAAAATGTACGCACCGCAAAGACCTGACGGTACGTGCGGGAAAAAATGTCTTTGATGCGCAAGGCCTCAGCTTCCGAAGCCGTGACGGCAAACACCGTCGGGCCACTGCCGGAAAATGAAACACCGGCGGGGCTTTGACGAACAAGGCGTGCCTTGAGCCTCGCCAGGTGCGGCTTCAGCGCAAGGATCGGCACTTCAAGGTCATTTAAAAGCAACCTGCCGACACCGGCGAAATCCTTCTGCTTTAAAGAACGAAGCATCATGGTAACATCCGCGTCGGGCTTTGTCAAACAGGAGGCTGTTTTCCCGAAAAGGCCGTAAACATCCTTTGTCAAAACCGGTGCGCGCGGCACGACGAGAACATGCCATAAACGCGCCTGCGAGGTCAAAGGCTTGATCCTGTCACCCCGGCCGGTACCCAGCGCCAGCGGCGTGTCATACAAAAAGAATGCCACGTCACTGCCGATCTTGCGTGCATACGTCAGGCGCCGGACGGATGAAAGCCCCAACCCCCACAACCGGTCAAGGCCCATGATCGCCGTTGCCGCATTGCTTGACCCGCCGGCAAGGCCGGCCGCCACCGGAATCCGCTTGGTGATATGGATGCGTGCCCCGTGCGCCACATTCTCGCCCTTCAGGAGCAAAGCCGCTGCCTTATAAACCAGATTCCGCTCGTCACAGGGAACGCGCCCATCATCACAGGAAATAATGATCTCTCCGACGGGTGCCGGCGAGAAAGTAATATCATCATGCAGGTCAATGCGCTCAAACAGCGTCACAAGCTCATGAAAACCGTCCGGGCGGCGTCCCGTCACATGAAGAAAAAGATTCAGCTTGGCGTAAGATGGAAGACTGAAAGGCTTGACTGACATCATGGCTTCCTGAGCGCTTTGATACCGTTGCGGATCTTGAGGCGCAAGCCAGTCATACCCGCATCAAGGACAAAAGCCCGCCGCCACGCATCGACCGCCCTATCCATCCTGCCCAGCCTCTGATAGGCGTCGCCGATATGGTCAAGGATCGCAGGATCCTTGTCAATCACCACCGCCTGCTGAAGGTACCTTAACGCCAGGTTCCATTGCCCCCGCTTAAAAAATATCCACCCCAGACTGTCGCGGTAGGCGGCATTCTTCGGCTCAACCACCAGCGCCCGTTTGATCAAATTTCCGGCCGCTTCAAGTTCAGCGCCATCCTCAGCGTAACTGTAACCCAGCGCATTAAGGCAATCAGCGTCACAGGGATCAACGCCGACACAACGTTTCAAAAGATCCCTGCCCTCATCGCGACGGCCATGATCAAGATAATATGACCCCACCTGAAGCAGGGCCGCCGTGCTTAGGGGTTCTGCGGCTAAAAGGTTCTCGAACTGTTCCACTGCCGCGCGTTCTTTACCCTGGGCATAATAAATGCGGGCCAGCATCATACGGATATCTGCGCTCCCAGGATCAACCGAGGAAAGTGCCTTGAGGATTGTCTCAAATTGCGCCGAAGCCTTCGCGTATTCACGCAAAGAACTATGCGCAAGCGCAAGGAGATAACGTGACTGAAGATCATCCGGCCGAAGACCAATGGCCTGAGTGAAAGCCTGAACCGCCTGACGGTTTTCTCCCAGATCGGAAGCCACAATACCCAAGCGCATCTGCGCCGCGAACGCCGACGGATACTGCTGGACAGACTTCAAATAAGCGTGAAAAGCAAGGCGCGGTTTTTCCTGGAACTCAAAGGAAACACCCATAATGTAATGGGCAATACCCTGCGCAGCTCCGGCGCGCGCGACACCGGCCGGAGCTGAGACAAATACACAGACAGCGCCAAAGAACGCGCAATAGCGCAAGCTACGGCATAACATAGCCGGCGAAAATTAGCGGGTGTCTCTCTTCTTGAGATGACGGAGGGATTTGCGCAACTTCTTGCGCTTGTGTGTCTTGATTTTCTTCAGTTTTCTTTTTCTTCCGCAAGGCATGTTTTGACCTACCTTTATGTGAGTGTTGCTTGTTTAGATAATAAGCTTGTTGATCGAATACTCAATAATACCCTGAGCCCCCGCCGCTTTCAAGGCCGGGATAATGGAACGCACAATACCTTCCTCAATGACTGTCTCGACAGCTACCCAGCCATCCTGAGCCAGCGGTGCTACCGTCGGATTCTTCAACGCCGGCAAGGCTGTCAATAACTTGTTAAGGTTGTTGGTGGCAATGTTCAACTTGAGGCCGACCATATTGTTGGCCGCCAGCGCCCCCTTCAAGAGCATGATCACCTGATCCATCTTGGCGCGCTTCCATTCATCTTTAAAGGAAGCCTTGTTCACGATGAACTGGGTGGAAGATTCGCAAAGCGTTTCCACGATGCGCAGTTTATTGGCGCGCAGGCTGCTGCCCGTTTCTGTCAGCTCGACGATCGCATCAACCAGGCCTGAAGCCACCTTGGCCTCAGTCGCGCCCCAGCTGAACTCGACCTGCGCCTTGACCTTGTTCTTGGCCAAATACTTCCGGGTAATACCCACAACCTCGGTGGCGATGCGCTTGCCCGCAAGATCCTTGACTGATTTGATAGACGAATTTTCAGGAACGGCGAGAACCCAGCGCACCTTGTTTGTCGTGGCCTTGGAATATTGGAGCTCGGCCATCACCTGAACCTTGGAGCCATTTTCCGCAACCCAATCTGCCCCCGTGATGCCGCAATCGAGGGTGCCATCTTCGACATAACGCGACATTTCCTGCGCCCTTAAAAGCACCGGGGATATATCCGTGTCGTCGATATGAGGAAAATACGACCGACTGGAAACAACCAGCTTATAACCGGCCTTTTCAAAAAGCGCAACGGTAGCATCTTGCAAACTTCCCTTGGGTAAACCGAGCTTCAATATAGGCATAACCTTCGTCTTTCGTTTAAAAGTCCTTGAAGAGGGCACATTATAACTTAAGGTATAAGAAAATGTAAAGAGAAAATCCTTTCCAAATTGCTTCCGCCTGTTTATAATCCAACGCATCACCATCAGGCTTCATCTAATAATTAAGGAGTTTTGCCATGCTTAAAATCTTCCGCCAGAAAAATGTCGCCCGAAAAGTCCTCTGGGTCGTCACCGGCATCATTGTCATTTCCTTCGGTTTCGGTTTCGGCATTTCCCGTTACGGCGCGGCTTTTGATGTCACCCGCACCGCCGGTAAAGTTTACGGGCGATCAATATCCCTCAAAGAATACCAGAAAAATTATCAGAACGTCCATGACCAGGCGGTCATGCTGCATGGTGCCGATGTCGAGCGCATCCTGCCCATGATGGATCTGGAGAATGAAACCTGGTCGAGGATCATCCTGCTGAAAGCCGCCGAACAAAAAGGGCTCAAAGCCGTTGATGGGGAAGTTATCCAGTTTGTTGCCAACACCCCCTACTTTCAGCGTGACGGACAGTTTGACAAGGGGCTGTACGCCAACATCGTCAAAAATATCTTCCGCCGTGAGCCGCGGGATTTTGAAGAAGGCCTGCGCGACCAGATCAAGATCATGAAACTTTTCAGCCCCGCCATCAAAGCGATCTCTTTCTCTGATGAAAAAGTCCGCCAGGAATATGAACGCCGCAACCAGAAAATGCAGGTGAATTATATCCTTATATCCCCGGAAGCCTTCACCCAGGGCATCACCGCCACTGACGAAGACCTGCGTCGCCACTTTGACGCCCGCCGTGAAGATTTCCAGGAGCCCGAAACAATGAAGGTCATGGCCATCTCCCTGCCACTTGATGCCAAGGCTTCTCCTGCCGACAAAGCCGCTGTTACGGCCAAAGCCAAAGAGCTCCGCGCGCAGATCACCGCCGGTACCGATGCCGCTGTTGCCGCCAAGCAATACAACGCCACTGTCAAGGAAACGGAATTCTTCAGTGTGAATGCGCCTTCCAAAGATATCGTCCCTTCGTTTGAACTTCTGCAAGGTTTGTTCAGCGCCAAAGCCGGTGATGTCCTTGAACCGGCAGAAGGGGCTGATAGCGTCCAGGTCGTCAAAGTCCTTGAAAAGAAACCTGCCTTTGTGCCTGAATTCACGGCTATCAAAGAAAAAGTAAGTGTGGCGCTGATCAAAGAAAAAGCAGGGAAGATCGCCGAAGAAAAAGCTGCTGCCGTTCTCTTGGACGTCACGGAGAAGATCAAGGGCGGGCTGGACTTCGTCGCCGCTGTCCGTGCGGCGTCATTTGAACCGAAACAAACGGCCTTCTTCGGCCTTGGAGAATATGTAGCTGAAATCGGCATGTCCGAAGATTTCACAACCGCCGCCTTTGCCCTCAACAAGGACACCCCCCTGAGTGGTGTGGTCAAGACATCCAAAGGCCCCGCGATCCTCAGCTGGCTGGCCACACAACCTGCCGATGAAAAGAAATTCAGTGAAGTGAAAAAAGATTTTACCGATTCGCTTTATTCCGAAGAACGCGTGCATGTCATGAATGCGCTCATCAAAACACTGCGCGAGCAAGCCCAGCTGACAAGCTACCTCGGCGAGATCAATGCCAAACAAAAAGACGCGATCGAAAAAATGCGCATCAAAAAATAATATCAGGAAACCCCAATAAAAAGCCCCCGACATCCTCGGGGGCTTTTTTATAATATTGACGCTTCAAGCCATCGAAGGTAGGGCTCATGGCCAGCGATGATGGGGAGGGCGATGATCTCGGGGATGGCGTAGCTGTGCAGGCGTTTGATCTCAGTTTCAAGCGCGGGAAACGCATCGCGGCTGGTTTTGATCATGATGAGGACTTCAGAAGCTTGCTCAACAACACCTTCCCAGCGATAAACAGAACGAACACCAGGAATAATGGTACAGCACGCGGCCAGTTTCTTTTCAACAACAAAGCGGGCCATGCGATCAGCCTCTTCTTCACTCCCGGCACTCACATACACCACCACAGGCTCTGCCATACTCCACCCCCCTCACATCATGATAACCGAGATCATACGGCCGGACTTATCTGCATCCCGGCGAAATGAATGAAACCGGCTGGCATCACTGAACGAACACAAGCCGCAATCAAAGATATTGCCACATTTAACGCCTGAACCCGTCAACTGGCGAAGGTTGGCTGACACAATATCAAAACGCAGGCCCGCATCCGTCTTAACGGTGTCCTGCGGAAAATAATCCATGAATTCAGGACCGACCTCACAACTTTCACGCCGAATACAGGGACCAATCGCCGCGCGGATGTCCTGCGGATCAACACCGTAATCCCGTTGCATCAAGGCCACCGTCTTGGCCGCGATATCCAGCCTGGTGCTTTTCCAGCCGGCATGCACGGCGGCAATGACCCGGCGCACAGGGTCATACAATAAAGCCGGCAGGCAGTCCGCCGTGCGGATGGCCATGGGAAGGCCGGCAACATCCGTCACCACGGCATCTGCCGCAACAATGCCCGCCTGGACCGCATCGCTGGCCGTCACCTTCCAGATCGCATCCCCGTGAACTTGTTTGGGCAAAACAAGCCCTTTATCAAGAACAAGCCCGCGGTCTTTCAAATACTTTGCTTGCAGATCTGTCAGCGTATACGCAACAAAGGCCGGATCACCCTTAAAGAAATCAAGCTCCGCCGTGCTGGTGAAGGCCGAAACACCCAGGAATGAGGAATAATTTATTTCAGTCATATTTAAATTCTTTCTACCCTTGAGCATTTCTAAGCTGCTTCCCTGTTACATCAAAATAGAAATAAATCTTCGGCGTCGCCGCAGGGTTGGCCATGCGGTGATAAACACACTGTTCTTCAACTCCCTGGGGGCGGCAGAAAGCCGGTTCGCCAAAAGTCCTGATCACAGCTGACTTGTCAGCATACCGGCCGAGCCTGCCCGGCACTTGCGCTTGCTGCCGCAAGGCGTCATACCGCTTGTCCTGGGCCTTGACCGAGGCTTCCTGCGCGTCTTGCTCATCAGAGAAAGCCTTGAGGGCAAAGATCCCGTCGAGAGAAGAACAGCCTGAACATGCCAGCAGAAGAACAAGCAAATACGGTGCCATGGGATCAATGCTCCCAGCGGAAATGGACAAAGATACGCCCAAAATTCTTGTCGTCTTTCTCAATGCGGTGGAACCGGCCCTTATAATTCTTCTCAAGGAACCGCAGTACCGACTTTTTCAACTGCCCCGAACCTTTGCCGGGAATGATCTCAACGGACTCCGCGCGCTTGGCGATCGCTTCGTGCAGGATGCCGTGCAACGCCGTGTCCAGGGCATGTCCGTCGGAAAAGATATTGTGCAGATCAAGTTTTAAACGCATAAACCTCTGTCAGGCCTTAGCCACGCTGGATCCTGTCGCGCTCTTCGGTGATGGCCTTGCGCGTGCTGGCAATCTCGCGCAGGCGCGTCTGGATCTCTTTCAGGCGGCGGCCACAGGCGGCGATTTCTTCACGCGGACGGCCATTGAACGATTCATTCATCACACGAGACTTGATATATGTTTCCGTTTCCAGCGCCTTTTCCTCACGATCGAGAGCCTTGAACTGATCCTTGATCGCGGCGAGGCGCTGAAGGGCCTGCTCGTGCTGTTCACGGGCCAGACGCAGGTTTTCGGGCTCACTGGGATCACGCCGCGCCGGCTGACCAGCCGCCTTGCCTTCACGCGCACGCGCCGCCGCATTTTTCCCGGCAGCCGCTTCCTCGGCCGCACGACCGGCTTTCTTGTCGAGGTAATAATCCAGCGCCCCCGGATAATGGCGTATCGCCCCGCTGTCGACCTCAACAATATGATTGGCGATCTCACGGATAAAATACAGGTCATGGCTGATAAAACATAGGGTGCCGGCATAATTCTTGAATGCGCGCGTCAAGGCTTCAACACCCGCCACATCGAGGTGCGTTGTCGGCTCATCAAGCAGGATAAAATTGGGCGGATTGATCAACAGCTTCGCCAGGATAAGGCGGCTCTTCTCACCGCCGGAGAGGACAGCAACAGTCTTAAAAACATCCTCACCGTGAAAGTTGAACATGCCCAGCAGGCTGCGCGCCTGCGTCTGCGGAAAACTGCCGCCGACGGCTGACAGGAGCTCTTCATACACCGAGCGCGACGGATTAAGCACATCTAGGCGCGTCTGCGAGAAATACCCCATCTTGACACCATGCCCAAGACGACGGGTACCACTGTCGTACGGGATAACATCCGCCAGGATCTTCAACAGCGTGGATTTACCCGCGCCGTTGCCGCCGACCAGGCACATCTTCTGCCCTTTGGTGATCTCAAAATCAAGGCCGTTATAGATCATTTTATCCGGGTAGGACTTTTTGATATTCGACAAGGTCATGACCGTATAGCCGCTTTCCGTCGTCTGCGGAAAATTAAAATCCTTGATGCTCAGGCGCGTGCGCGGCAGATCCTGCGACTCATCCTCGAGTTTCTCGAGCATCTTCATCTTGTTCTGCACGGCCGAGGCCCGGTTGGGCTGGGCGTGGAAACGCGATGTGAACCGCTCAAGCTGATCCTTCTTTTTATCCACGACCTTCATGCGTTTTTCAAGGGTACGGTACTCGATCTCTTTCTGTGCCATGAAGGCCTCGTAACAGCCTTTCACCTTGGTCATTTTCCCGTTCTCAAGGACGATGGTGTAGTTGGTCACATCATTCAAAAAAACCTTGTCGTGCGAGATCATGACAAAAGACCCCGGGTATTTGCCCAGAAAATCCTTGAGCCATAAGGTCGCCGCGAGATCCAGGTAGTTCGTCGGCTCGTCGAGGAGCAAAAGGTCGTAGGCATACGTGAGTAGTTTGGCCAACAGCGTGCGCATCTGCCATCCGCCGGAAAGCTGGCACACCGGCTTGTGGAACTCAAATTCACGAAAGCCAAGGCCCGTCAGGATCTTCTCCGCCTTGTGTTCCAGCTCATAAACCCCGAGCTCCTCAAAACGCTCTAGGATATCCCCGTAACGTATTTCGGCACACAGGCCCGCCTCTTCCATCTTATGCTTCTCGTCCACCAGAGCGCGGATCTCGTCGTCACCGGAAGTCACTTCTTCCATGACCGTGCGCGTTGAGTCAAAATGCGACTCCTGCGGCAGGTACCCGATCTTGATACCCTTCTGGATCGTGATATTGCCGGCCGTCGTTTCCATGTCGCCGAGGATCATATGAAAAAGGGTTGTTTTGCCGGCGCCATTAGGGCCGGTCAACCCGATGCGTTCATTGGAAAAGATACTGAGCGACACATCGTCCATCAGCATGCGCTCATCGAAATTCTTGGAAACATTCGTTAATGTGATCATGACCTTCCTGTTCTCCTCACCGGTGAAGCCTTGCCTGAATAAGTTTTATGCCCGTACGGCTTGTCGCTGCGCGGACGAGGTGTGAAGGTACGCCGCTCATCCGGTTTGGAGGATCTTTCTCCCACCGGCCTTGGCGCATACGTCTTTCTCTCCTCTGTTCTGGCCGCATAAGGCGTGTCACTGCTGGTGCGCGGCCTAGAGCTGTACGGCCTGTCTCCTGTGGGGCGCGGCCTGAAGGATCTTTTTTCGTCTGACTCCGGTCGTGCGGATCTTTCCCCGGCGGGGCGTACGGACCTTGTTTCCGGACGTGCGGCTCCGGCCGATGAAGGCCGTCCGCTCTGCCAGTCGCGGTTGGCGGAAAAACGGCGTTGAGGGGAATTCGACGAGAATACAGGCTTTAATGGGCGTGCGGCCCGGCCAATGGCATGCAGGGATGCCTGCTCTTCAGGCGTCAATGGACGCCAGGCCCCGGACTTAAGGGTATCCAGACTGAGCGGCCCCTGTGCCACACGGGTCAGGCGTACCACATCGTGCCCGACCTCATGGCACATGAGCCGGACCTGATGCTTATGGCCTTCATGGATGGTCAGATCAAATTCCGTAAAATTACCATCAAAAGTAACGTTAGCAACCTCGGCCGGGGCTGTCTTGAATTTCTCGATCACAACGCCCTGCTCAAGCCGGTCCTTTTCGCGAAACTCCAGGCGACGGGCAACGCGGACATGGTAGGTTTTATTCACATCAAAACTCGGATGCGCCAGGCGATGGGCCAACTCGCCGTCATTGGTCAGGAACAGAAGCCCCTGCGTGTCTTTGTCGAGGCGGCCTACGGGCTTCAAGTGCCGCAGGTTCGGCGGCAACAGGGCCAACACACCCCACTGGTCAAACTGCGTCTCGCACGTCGTCACATACCCGACCGGCTTGTGGAGCATAATGTACTCATAATCCTTCAGCTTGATCTCGCGCCCCTGCAGGGTGATCTTGTCGTCACCCGGATCCATCATATGTGACGGCTCGCGCACCACATTGCCATTGACCGTCACATCACCGGCCAGAATGTGGTCGAATGCCTTGCGCCGGGAGATCCCGCCATTATGAGAAATAAAAAGTTGTAGTTTCATAGCCGCCTTCTTTGTCTTAACGATTCATAAACCATCACCGCGGCAGAAACGGAGACATTGAGCGAATCCACCTTCCCCTGCATGGGGATCCGGACCTGCTCATCCGCATTGCGACGCCAAAAATCACTTAATCCTTCCTGCTCACTACCCATGATGACAGCGACCGCCCCCGTCATGTCCTTATCAAAATAATACGCCTCGGCCTGCACCACCGCCGCAAATATACGCGCCCCTTTGAGCCGTAAGAAATCCAGTGCCGCCTTGTTCGTGCACGCCACCACCGGCACCGCAAATACCGCGCCAAGGCTCGCCCGGATGACATTGGGATTATAAATATCCGTCCGTTCATCACAGACCAACAGTGCCTCCACACCAGCCGCATCGGCCGTGCGCAGGGCCGCCCCGAGATTGCCAGGTTTCTCCACGCGCTCCATCACAAGTACCAACGGCGCCGCGCTGAGCTTAAGGGCCTCAAGGGTCAATTCCGGCTGTTCCACCAGACCCAACACCCCTTCGGTGCGGTCGCCGTAACAGAGTTTACCAAAAACCGCGCACCCTGTGTCAAACACTTTCACGCCCTTCTCAACCAAACGGCTCACCAGCGCCTCATCACAACGGTAAAGGCCTTCACGGCAAATATAAACGCACGAAAAACGTAACCCCGCGTTCAACGCCTGGCTGACCTCACGCGCCCCCTCGACGATCGTGAGGCCACGCGCCTCACGGCTTTTTTTGGTCCGCAAGCGCACCACACGTTTGATGCCGGGATTCTGCAAACTTGAAATCTTTTCGATCACCATAGTCTCGGTCCCATTATTTCCTCGCCGATGTGTAACTTTCAAGGTCATACACGATCTGCTTCGACGGCATCGGGATCTTGTCGATCTGGATATTGGCTCGCCCGAAGAAATCTGTTGCCAGCGTGCTGTGATAATCGGAAAACACCACCACCCGTTTGATCCCTGCGGCAATCAGCGCCTTGGCGCAGGTCGTGCAGGGCATGTTGGTCACATACGCCGTTGCCCCGTCAATGATATGCCCCTTGCGCGCCGCCTGGGTGATCGCGTTCATCTCCGCGTGATTGGTGCGCACGCAATGATTCTCGACGATAAGGCACCCTGCGTCCTCACAATGCACATCGCCGGGGATCGACCCGTTATACCCCGTGGCAATAACCTGACGGTCTTTCACGAGCACACACCCGCAATGCATCCGCGGGCACGTCGCCCGTTCGGAAGCAATCATCGCCAGCTTCATAAAATACTCATCCCAATGCGGTCTCGCCATAAATCACCCTCCTCGTTCATCAGTTGGACAGATATATTAACAGATACAGAAAGGAACGTCGTTAAAAATCTACCACCCGCCGCACGCCTTCCTGGAAAATATTTTCCGGAGGTAGTAGGCTCACGACGAAATGGTCTTCCTGCTCGAAATCAAAGAAAAATCCCGGATGGACAAAAACGTGTTTTTCTTTAAGGAGCCTGAGCGCCCATTCATCGCCGGGCAGGCCCATGTCCGTCTGCAGAACCGCATACCAGCCAGCATCTGTCGGAAGGACGTTGATGGGAGTAGTAGCAACCGCCGCAGACAGATACACATAGTTGGCACGTATCCGCGCCATGATCCTTGCGGTGATCTCGCCACGCTTGGCAAGCCATACCGGCGCGGCATTCTGGACGGGCGTATTGACGGACAGATAAGTATCAGCAATGATTTCTAGGCGGCTGATAGCTTCATGGACCTGATCTTGAGGGCCATTAACAACGATCCAACCCAGCTTCATCTGGGGCAGAGCCATGGCTTTTGACAAGCCGCCAAGGGCAAAGCTCAAGGCACCGGTATTGGCGGCCAAGCTCGGGCAGGGTGTTTTAACAGGATCAAATACATAATCCGCAAAAACTTCATCGCTAATGAGTGCCATATCAAAATCCGCGCACAGCGCATTCAGGCGGGAGATTTCATCCGGGCGCACGCAGGATCCCGTCGGATTGTTGGGACTCACGAGCACCACAGCCTTGACCCCGCGCCGGGCTTCTTTCTTCAGGAATTCAAAATCAATGCCCCATGACTGGCCGTCGAAAGCAAGGCGGTAGTTAGCTGTTTCCACATCGTTAAGCCCGGCGAGATACGAAAAAAGCGGATACCCCGGCACCGGCAAAAGGACACGGTCATGCGGGTTCATCAACAGGCGAAACAGGAACGTGTACGCTTCAGATGAGGCTGACGTCAAAATGATCTGCTCGGGCGAAACAACAATGCCCTTGTCGGCATAATAACGCGCCACGGCCTCACGGGCCTTCTGCATGCCCTTGGGATGTGGGTCATATAAAAGATTGGCTGTATTTTGAAACGGGGGCAGAATCAGATCCGCCGGATGCGCTATCCCGGCCTTGGTCGGATTCGACTCTGTCAGATCAAGAACAGAAACCCCCGCCGCCCGGAGCTTATCCAGCTCGAGGGCAAGAGGGTTCTCGCCTAAATCCCATTGTGTGCGTTGAGCAAACATGTGCGAAGGTATCGTCACACTGCCGCAGGTGCCGGTGGAGGAAGCTCTTCTGAAACTGTTTCCAGTGGGCCGTTCTCCAGACGGTCATAAATATAAGCCCCCGCAATAGCGCTCACAGCTATGGTGACAAAAATACCGACAAACAAACACAAAAACCCGGCAATATTCAGTAATACAATAAGCAATCCAAAAACAAACAGCCGCCATTTCTGACCCTGTGTGATCACACGGCTGCGCTTGAGGGCAACGATCGGACCAAGCCCTTTATCAATGATCAAATATATATACATTTGGAACATGAGCATAACAATAAAACCCGGAACAATGAGCAGGACAAGTCCAAGGGCAACCATTAATCCATAGCACAAAGAAGCCGCAACGACAGGCAGTAACACGCCGACATTAGAGAATAACTCCGCCGCCTCCGGTGCCTGATCACGCGATACCGCCAGCCAGAACCTGGTCATGACAACAGCTATGAACACGGCCATCAAAAGCCCAACAAACATCAGAACATTATAAACAACTTTAGGGAAAGGCAGGCGGTACCGGTAATTGTTCAAGAAATTATAAATCTGCGCGCGCTTGGCCTCAAGCTCCGGCGTCAAAGACAACTCGTCCGCGGCTGTCATCACCTGCAGTGCTTCCTGAACACGACCGCCCTGATCAATATAGCCAGCTTTCTGCAAAAACCCATAAACCTGATCGACCGCCGCAGTATCCTTGAATTCAGCAAAGACTTCATATTTCAACACAATATCCTGGCCGGCGAACTTTCCTAACAGCCCTGTACTGACCTGAAAGAATACCCAACAAACAGTAACCAGCGCAATCGGTGCCCAATACTTCCTCGTCATTGCCCAGCCATGCCCGATCGCTTCTTTATATGAAAACTTCGCTTCTGCCATAAGGCCCCCTTTGATGAATCATACCGTCAGAACAATCAATTATACCTGATCCGCCACACGTAAAACAAGAGCTTCAGAATCCTGCCAGCCAAGGCATGCATCGGTGATCGACCGGCCGTAAACGCCGCCGGTCACATCCTGACTGCCTTCTTCGATATAACTCTCGACCATGATGCCGCGCACGAACGACCTGAGTTCAGGGGCATATTTGAGGCTGTTAAGGACCTCCTGCGCCACGCGCGGCTGTTCGCGGAACTGGCGGTTGGAATTGGCATGGCTCACATCGACCATGACGGCGGGATTCTCAAGTTTCGATTCCGCATAAAGTTTCTTGAGCGCGACAATGTCTTCAAAATGATGATTGGGCAAAGACCGACCGAACGGGCTCACGGCCCCGCGCAGGATACAATGAACCAACGGATTCCCTGTGGTCGCCACCTCCCAGCCGGCATAAGCAAAAATATGCGGCGACTGCGCGGCCCGCACAGAATTAAGCATCACGCTCACATCCCCGCTCGTCGGATTCTTCATCCCCGCCGGCACATCCAACCCGCTGACCGTCAGCCGGTGCGCCTGGTTCTCGACCGAACGCGCGCCAACGGCCACATAACTGAGCACGTCTGCCAGATACGGATAATTTTCAGGATAAAGCATCTCGTCGGCTGCACTCAAGCCCGATTCCTTGATCGCACGGATATGCATCCGCCGGATCGCCATCAGGCCGGCAACGATATTCGGATCCTCGTTAGGGTCGGGCTGATGCGCCATGCCCTTGTAACCGATCCCCGTCGTGCGCGGTTTGTTGGTATAGATCCTCGGCAAAAGGAGCAATTTTTCCTGCACCCGCGACTGTAGCTTTGCCAAACGGGCCACATAATCGCAAACCGCATCCTCATTGTCCGCCGAACACGGCCCGATAATAACAAGAAACTTCGAACTCCTGCCTGTGATAATATCCGCCACCGCACGGTCGCGCTGCTGTTTCAACTGCGCCCATTGCGGGCTGACCGGCAATTGCTTCAAAACTTCCCCTACGGAAGGGAGCTGTTTACGGTACTCAAACGGCATACGCCACTCCTTTTGCCTGACAACTATTTATCCGCGGCATCCCCGATGTCGCGCAGCTCCGCCGGCAGCCTGGCCTTGAGGCGTTCAATATCCTGCCGCGCCTGGGCAAGCATTTTCTGCGCCTTGTCAAAATCATCCTTGGCCACCCACTGGTCAGCTTCTTTCTTGACCTTCAATTTAACATTCTCATTTCTAAGGGCCCGGGCTTCCTCGAGCAATTCTTTCCAGCGACGCTCCAGATCGCCGTTTTGCGCCGCCACTTTCCGCAGATCTGACGTTAGTGCTTCCTTGACGAGACGCAACTCCTTGACCTCATACTCAAAACGGATGCGCTGGTTGGATTCTGTATGCAGAGCCGCATTGACCCGGCCGATCTCGGCCCGCAAACCTTCTTCCTGCTTCTTCTCCTTCACCAGGGACACTTCTTCCTTCCGCCGCCAGGACTTCTCCTGATCAAGCTCCAATTCCAACCCACGGATAACCGACGCAAGCTCTTCACATTCACGCGTCTTTTCTTTTTGCGCCTCTCGCGAGTCCTGAATGGAAGTTTCCATCGCCCGGATACGCCGCTCAAAACGCTCGGTTAGTTCAGAAAGATCCGCCGGATTCTGAACCGGCGCTAGCACTTCCTTCCGGCGCTTCTTCCGGCGGGCAGGATCACGTTCAGGCCATCGGGACACCATCCACGCCAACGCCGCCAGAAGCAAAAGCGCGCCGGCGATGATCGCCAGTGACAACACGTCCATTACAACGCACCCTTATCATGCATCTTCCTGATGCGAGCGGCTTCGGCCACAAATTCGTTGAACTGTGCCCCGAGCAATTCAACAGCCGGCCCCGTCGCGGAAATTTCACCGGTTTTGGCGATCGCATCGAGCGCAATACAGTTAGCGTACATCCGGGCAGCTGAAATATTACCGGTCGCCCCCTTAAACCCGTGCACGATCGTCCGGAAAGCCGCACAGTCCTTGTCCTGAAATGCTTTCTGAAAAGAAGCATACTTGGGTGGAAAATCTTCCGTGAAGATATCAAACAATTCCAATAGAAGCTCGGCATCATTCTGCACCCGCTCCATGCCATCTTTAAAATCAATAATATCCATGACTCAGGCCTCTTTCTTCTGTCTGACAAGATTGATGATTTCCCCGAAAAGCTGCTGCCGGTCAACAGGCTTGGCAATATACCCATCCATGCCCGAGGCCAGGTACTTTTCACGATCACCGGACATGGCGTTGGCTGTCATGGCAATGATCGGCACATGTAACCCCGTCTGTTTTTCCTCGATCCGGATAAGTGCTACTGCCTCAAGACCGGTCATCTCGGGCATATGGTCATCCATGAGGATCATATCAAAACACGCTTTGCCATGCGCTTCCACAGCCTCCCGGCCATTGTTGACCGCCACAACCTCCCAGCCTCTTTTCTCAAGGATACGCACCGCGATCTTCTGATTGACCAGGTTATCCTCTGCCAGCAGGATCTTCAAGCGCCCGACATCCTCTTGCGGCACAGCCGTGATGGCTGCATCCGGAAGCTTTTCCGGCAAATGGAGACTTACAGGGAACCTGAGAATAAAATTAAACGTACTCCCCTCACCAGGACTGCTTTCCACCCACAGGCGGCCATCCATAAGCTCGACCAACTTTCGCGAAATAGCCAGGCCAAGCCCGGTCCCGCCGTAGCGGCGCGCTGTCTGCTCATCCGCCTGGCTGAAGGCCTCAAAGATACGGGTATGTTTATCCTGTGGGATGCCGATCCCGGTGTCCTTGACGGAGAAAAGAACATCGCACCGGGACTCGCTTCTGGCCGACAACGTGACATTCACGGCCACGCCTCCCTTGTGCGTGAACTTGATCGCATTATTGATCAGGTTGATGATGATCTGTCGGATACGTATCGGATCCCCCATGACAAAAGGAGGAACTTCCGATGCCACATCCCATCGGAGATAAAGATTCTTGTTCTGCGCCAGGACCTGCATGCCGCGGCAGGCACTGCGAAGTATCTCCGTCAACGGGATCTCCATCACATCAATAGAAAGCTTGCCAGCCTCGGCGCGTGAAATATCAAGGATATCGTTGATCAGCCGCAGTAAATTCGCCGCCGCATCTTTCGCCGCCCTCAGATTGTCCTGCTGTTCGCAAGAAAGGCTTGTCTCCAGCGTCAACTCAAGCATCCCGATAATAGCGTTCATCGGGGTGCGCAATTCGTGCGACATCTTGGCCAGCGAAAGGCTTCGGACGCCGCTAGCCTCCCCGGCCTCCAACCTCACCTTGGCCAACATCGCCTGCGTGCGCCGTTGTTTGGTGTTATCACGAAAAATAACAATGGAACAGGCGTCTCCCTCCCCGGCATCCGTAATGATAGAAACCGAAGCATTGACGTCGAGGAGGGTGCCATTTCTACGGATAATCTTGGTCATAATCCCTGCCACAATGCCTTTGCGGCGAATATTGAGCCGGCATATCTTGCGCCATTCACGGTCAGGATAAAGATCCTTGAGCGGTTTATTGAAAAGATCCTCCCGCGACATTTCAAATATCTGCGCCGCAAAAGGATTCCAAGCCACGATCCTGTCATCTTTATCTGCCACGATAATGGCGGCGGCGGCATGTTCAAATACCGTCTTGAAAAGGCTCCTGGTCCGCTCAAGATCCAGCTCGATCTCTTTCTTGCGGGTCATGTCTTCGGCTGAAAGATCAAGGGTTCCCGCACTGCCCGCCCCGCGTTTGGCCACAACAGAGAGGGAGCTCCAGACGGTGCCCGCATCTTTGCGCCGCAAGAGCACCTCATAATTCTCGGGCAAAACCTTCTTCTTCAGGCAGGACAAGAAAACACGATAATCCGTCGCTACCGCAAAAATATCCGCCACCCTGCTCCCGAGCAATTCTTCAGGCTTATATCCCAGCATACCGGCGAAGGCCTTGTTCACAAATAGGAACTTGGCGCTGACGCCGATACCCATACGGCAAATCCCCGTCTTGAGGTCATTGATAATTTCCTGCATTTGGATGTGATTGAATGCCATAGGTCAACGTTTGATTTTAATGTTGAGCAGGATCGCGACCAAATTGATCACGCCCGTCGTAGCTGCTAGCCCGGCCAGCGAATACCTGAAGAGTGCTGTACCGAGGTCAATTGTTGCGAACCCTCGAATAACCCACGCGGTCAGCACAATCCCCAACACCACGGCGAAAGCGGAGATCAGAAAAATAAACAGCGACAAAAGCAGCGAAAAAAGGACAACCAATACATTATAAAGAACGAGATCATCTTTCGCGCAACGGCTTGCAGCTACCCCGATCCTTTTCATGATGATGACCTGTCTGTATATGTTACGCCGGATCGAACCGGCAAAAGATCACCGCTCGAACTTGACCACATTTTCCCACCACGCCGACGGATCCCATTCCTGCAATTCTGCCCAGAGCTTTCGGGCGGTCACCGTCTTTAAAAACCCTGGGGCGCGCTCCAGAAATTTTGCGGCAACCGGATAACCGCTGTGCTCATATTCCCTGGCCTGAACCAGGCATTCGAGAATATCCGCATCACGCGCGATCAAGGCCTCGGGCGTCAACTGGGTATCGTAGTCGCCCCGGATGTCCGTCAACGCCTGACGCACACGCGGCGGTAACACCGCCACCTGATCCTTGAAAACACGTTTTTCGGCATCCTTGAAATCAATGTAATAATGCCCCATCTTGTGCAGGTCATTGATGCGCGATTCATGGATATCATTGAACAGGGTCATGGCCAGGACGCGGTAAGCATCCGCCCCCTCTTCATGCGCGATATAAAACCCGATCACCGCGCAGCGGAAACAATGATCCGCGACACTTTCAGGATCCTTGATGCCCACCACCCACCAGCCACTGCGCTTGACGCGTTTGAGCAGGCCGGCCTCGGCAAAGAAATCAAGGGCACTGTTACGCCGGACGTTTTTGGGACTGCTGACTTTTTTGTTTTTTGATTTCATAACAAAATACTGCGGCCGCATGCGCCGCGTTTAAGGAAAGCCGCGGATGCGCCATGGGCACCGTCAGCTTCATGTCAATGCGCGATAACGTGATATCGCGAATACCTTTACCTTCAGACCCGATCACAAGCCCCACAGGAAAAGCGAACTTGGCCGTAGCCACATCTTCTCCGTCCTTGACCACACTGCCCGCGATCCAGTAGCCCTTGGCCCTGGCCTTCTCAATGGCATTATTAAGGTTGTTCACCTTGGCGATCTTCACATAGTTCTCGCCGCCGCAGGCCACGCGCGTCACCGTATCGGTCACTTCAACCGCGCCGTGCACCGGGATGATGATGGCAAAACCGCCCAGACACGCCGCCGTGCGCAAGATGGCGCCAAAATTCTGCGGGTCCGTAATGCCGTCGAGAAACAGCGGCGTATCGCCCGCAGCGAACATTTCTTCAAGAAGGTCATCGTAATCGGCATAGGAAAAATCAGCCACCTCGATCAACAGCCCCTGCGTGTTATGGCTGCGCCCAAGCTTCAGCATCTTCGTCGCCGGAACCATGCTCACGGGGATACCGTGCTTCTTGGCCTTCTGGGCAATATACGCCCGCTCGGCATGCCCTGTTTCGATAAAAATATGGCGGATACTTTTAGGATCTGCCTTGATGCGTTCCAGCACCGGGTTCTTGCCGTAAATCTTCATTTTTTGATCCCCAGTCCAAGATAAAATACAGGTTTCAGGATGCTCCACCAGCCGAAAAAGGGAGTCATTTTAGTATAGCCCAACCGCTTGGGTGGGTAAATCTTGGTCACAAAGACTTCAGTGAACCTGTAACGCAAACGGATCGCTTTAAACATCAAGTAAGGCTCAAGTTCATACGCATCCAGCCAATCCTGGTCAAGGTTGATCCGCGGGTCACGCGTGAAATCAAGGCGAAAAGCCCGGAACCCATTAGTACTGTCCGTCAGGCACCGCCCAGTAAAGAGCGACATCAACCAGGGATGCAGGCGCGTGGCGACTTTACGGTAAAAAGGCATATCTCCGCCGGTGCCGCAACGGCCCAGATACCGTGACCCCTGCACAAAGTCATACCCCTCTTCTAGGAGCGGCCGCAATACAGCAGGGATGTCCGCAGGATCATCCTTGTCATTGCCCGCCATGATCACAAGCACATCATACCCGTTATTCTGGGCATAACGGATCGCTGTCCGGATGGCCGCGCCGACGCCGCTCCGGCGCGCATGCTTGACCGTCTTTACCCCTGCAGAAGCAAAAGCCGCGATCTCCTCCGTTGTCCCGTCCGTTGAACAATCATCGACGACCAGATAATCCGCCATCGCAGCCGCCGGGCTTTTCAAAAACCGCCCAATCACATTTTTGATCTTCTCACGTTCGTTGAACGCTACCGGCGACACCAGAACCTTAGCCATGTCCCGCCCCTTCCGCGCACGGACGTCCGTCATCACCAGCCGTACCCACCTGCCGGGCCGGATTGCCGACAACGATCGCGTAAGCCGGAACATCTTTCACAACCACCGCCCCGGCACCGACCACCGCACGCTCTCCGACTGTCACGCCGCACAAGATGGTCGCATTACCACCAAGCGAAGCACCCTTCTTCACAATGGTTTTCTCAAGCTTCCAGCCCACAGCACGGCTGCGTGGATAACGGTCATTGGTAAACACCACCGCCGGACCGACAAAAACACCGTCCTCAAGCACCACACCGTCAAAGATCGAAACCCCGTTCTTGACCGTCACATTATTACCGATCACGGCTCCGCTCTCGATATAACAATGGTCGCCGATATTACAACCGCCACCGATCACGGCACCAGCCTGAATATTGCAGAAAGCCCATACCCGTGTACCCTGACCGAGGCAGGCCTGCGGGCTCACCAGTGCTGTATCGTGCTTGATATAATTCATGTCAGACTACCGCCAGGCTTCCGTTGTTATCCATGGACTTCTGAATGGCCGTCAGCGTGCGCACCACCTGTGCGCCCCGGCGCGCATCGGCCAAGTCAGGCGGACGCCCTGTTTTGATACACGCCATGAAATACTGCCCCTGCAACTTCAACGGCTCGCCGAGGCTTATCCTCGGGATGGTGATACTGCCTTCGCGCGACAAAAGTTGAAACTCGCCATAGGACGCATAATACTTGGATGTGCGCTCCACCGACTTGTCATAAACCTTGACCGCGCCCATAGGATCAAGGTCATCCCAGACGAGCATTTTCTTTTCACCCACGATCGTGATCTGGCGGATCTTGCGCGGATCCGCCCAGCTGACATGCAGGTTAGCCATCTTGCCTGCCGGATAATCGAGCGTGGCAAACGCAAGGTCTTCGAGCGAATTCCCAAGGCATTTAAGCCCTCGCGCCGACGCTCCGACGGCAGCTTCCCCGAATAAAAAATCAAAGATAGCAATATCATGCGGTGCCAGATCCCAGAGGGCATTGACATCATAACGAAACGGGCCGAGGTTGGTGCGCTCGGAATGCGCATAATAAATACGACCAATATCGCCGGCATCGATGCACGCCTTCATCCAGCGGATCCCGGCGTTAAAAACAAACACATGACCGACCATGAGGCAACGCCCCGCCTTGGCCGCCAAAGCCTCAAGTTCAACGCACTCTTCGGGCGTCATGGCCAGTGGCTTTTCACACAGCACATGCTTGCCAGCCGACAGTGCCTCTTTGGTGAACGCATAATGCCATCGCGTCGGCACCGCTATAACGACGGCATCAATGGAAGCATCTTCAAGGATCTGGCGATAATCCTTCACGCCACGTATCCCCGGAAACGCGGCGCCAACGGCATCCAACCGCCCCTGGTCAAGATCCGCACACATGGTGCAAGACGAATCCTCAAGCCCAGAAAATACGCGGATATGATTGGGACCCCAGTGACCACATCCAATAACACCAACTGATATCAAAAAAACCTCCCGATAACCAGTAACTTGCTAATATATTTTTAGTTATTATATAAGGGAAACCCGCCGGCTCAAACACTTTCTTTCAGAAAGAATTTCAGTTGCATTCACCGCAGAGAGTTCCTACAATGGGGGCATTCATACGCCATGACAAATATGACCACACCCCTCATGCTCCTGCCGTTACGTCAGAAAATCCTGGGAGGACTTATTATCCTGCTTGTTGGCGTTCAAATATCCCAGACAACGCTGACTTTTTCAAAAATATGGCCGCTAAAACGGCCGACCGCTTTCATTTTTGCCGGGCAGAAATTCGCCAGCCTCGCGCCATTGCTGAAAGGCCAGAAATATGCCGGCTACTACACCGATACCAACGTCGACGAAGGCCGCGCCCTGCTTGAACTCCTGCAGGCCCAGCATATCCTTGCCCCGCTGATCCTTGATCCGGAAAACCTTGATCACCGTTATGTCATCATCAATTGCGTCAACCTGCCACGCACCATCGAAAAGTTCAAAGCCATGGGCGCAAGACCGGTCGCCGCCACCCCCTCGGGCATCTTGCTCGTCGAGCGTCCGGAGTTCGGACCATGATCTACCTCTTGCCGGCAATCCTCTCCATCGCCCTTGGCGTCCTGACCCTTAAAGCCATCCTCAAAGACAGGCTCCCGGGGGCACTGCTTGTTTTCTTTCTAGGCTCAACACTCGGACTGGGCCTCAGCGGCTTCCTGACTTTTACAAGCTTCATTCTTTTCAACAAACTACTCACGCCCTTTGTCATCGTGTGCCATCTGGGAGCCCTCGGCTACCTCGGCATGATCCTGAAAAAATCCGGGCACCTAGACTTTACAGGCCTCGTGCGCTCCATACGTCGTCAAGATATCTTGGCTCTCTGCGCCATCGCGGCACTGGTCATCCCCATGATCCTGTTCACCCGGCTTTATCCTTACGGCGGCTGGGACGCCTGGGGCTTCTGGAACACCAAGGCCAGGTTCCTATTCCTCGGCGGAACGAACTGGACAGGCATGTTCGACCCAGCCCTGTGGCGCGTCCAGACATCCTACCCCTTTCTTTTGCCCCTGATCAATGTCTGGTTCTGGTCATTTGGCACCAGCGCGACCTACGCGGTTCCCGCAGCTATGACCTGTATCATCCCGTTTCTAACCGCCGGACTGCTTTACAGCCTCCTCATGGAAATGACAAAAAAACCCTGGGCCATCCTGGCACCGGTTTGGATCTTCACCAACATGTTCACGATCCAGCTGGCCGCCAGCCAGTACAGCGATCTTCTGCTCGGTCTTTTCCTGCTGGCCGCCGTGGCCATGTTCATCCTTGCCCAAACAAAACAAGACAACGCCTTCCTCATCCTGACAGGTCTGTTCCTGGGCATGATGGCTTTTACAAAAGTTGACGGCACCGCCCTCGCCGTTCTCACCCTGACCGCCGCCAGCGTCTTCACCCTCTGCAACACGCCCCCAAGCACCGTCCGTCGGCAAGCAATGGTCTTTCTTTTGACGGCCGCCACCGTAGCCGCCACCCCGCTCCTTGTTTTCCTGCTGGCCTACGCGCCCGCGAACAAACACATCTTCACCAACGGCTTGTTTTCACCCGATCATCCAACGTCTGTGGCGCGCCTTACCACCGTCCTTATCATGTCTGGCCAGGAATTCATCAACCTGCGATGGAGTGGTTTATGGCTCGTCTTGGGCCTGATGTTTATCCTGGCGAGACCACACCAAAGCCTGCGCCCGGCTCTGCGCCTTATCCCCACTATTCTCGGCTCCTATTTTCTGGTATGCCTGATCACCTACACCATCAACACGGCTTATCCAGTGGCCTGGTGGATCGACTCCAGCTTCAACCGCATCGTCCTCGCCCTTATTCCAACGGTAACGCTCTGGGCTTTCCTGTCCCACGAAAAATAAAGCCCCCGTTCTTTTTCAAGAACGAGGGCTTTTGTAACGCAACGATGAATTGATGTTACCGTTTGATATCCACCAGCTTGAAACGCTTCACCCCGGCCGGAACCGTAATGCTCACCTCATCTCCGACCCGGTGCGTGAGAAGACCATTACCGATGGGCGAAAAGACAGAAATACGGCCTTCGCCAAACTCAGCTTCCTCGGGAGAAACAAGCGTATATTTGATATCTTTCTTCAGATCAAGGTCAACGAGCGTCACTGTCGCCCCAATGAAAGCCCTGTCCGAAGGAATATTCAGATCCTCAATAAAAGCAACGTCGGACAAAGTTCCCTCAAGCTGGGAAATGCGCGCCTCATTATGGGCCTGCGCATCCTTGGCCGCATCATACTCGGCATTCTCCGAAATATCCCCTTGCGCCCGCGCTTCACCAATAGCCTTGGCAATACGCTGACGCTCCGTGGTCTTCAGAGATTCCAGCTGATCCACAAGCTTCTGATAACCTTCCCTACTCAAATAAACTTGTCCGGCCATAATCCACCGACCCTGCCCTGAATATCAGCCGGCAGGATCACACTCCTTTCTTACATGCTCTCTACGGCTTTTTTCATCACCGGGACAACCGCCTCAACCTCAACCTTGGTCATACGGCCAAGCTTGCTGAAACGCCACTCGCCCGACGCATCCTGATTCTCGCGACCAAGCTGAAGCTTTTTCTCTCCGCCATTATAGGAGAAAACACCGACACTAACGCGCGTCCCGTCAAACACCTGCACATCCTTGAACACTTCCACATCGAGCGACTTGTCGTAAGGCATGAAAACCCTCCTGTGTTAAGACAAACCCGGGATATCAAATCCGGGCATTTTTTGCATCTGAACCGCCGCCTCTTTCTGGGCCTTGCGGGTAGCCATATTGATCGCCTTGATCAATTCTGTCTGAAACCGGCTCTTCTGTTTGGGATCGAGCCAGCTGTCATCAATTTCAATCGTATTAAAAATCTGCGCGCCGTTCAACTTAAGGCGGATCCCGCGCACTTCATTGTATTCAATCTCAAGCTTTTCAAGCTCTCTTTTAAGCATATCCGCTTTTTTCTTGAGCTCCAGCATCTTCTTCATCTGATCAAGCATGGGGGACTCCTTTAATTTATTATTATAATTTTATACTCTAAATATAAATCGTTGGCAAGCAAACTTTCATTTAATAGAAGGTCAACGGAATGAAAAGGCGATGCCGGATAATGTTGGTACTAGGAAATGCTGTAGAAAGACAATGATCAGAAAAACAACCAGCGGCGAGAGGTCTACCGGCATGGCTGGGAGCAGGCGGCGGATCGGTGCGAGCATCGGCTCGGTCGTGCGTTCGAGGAACTGGACAACGGGGTTAAAGGGGTCTGGATTCACCCAGCTGACCAGCGCGCGCACCAGGATCAGCCAATAAAGCACATTGAGCACAATACCCGTCACCTGCGCCAGGGCGGAGAAAAAATTTGCCAGTACAAACATCGTGATATCCTTTCGGTCGAAGTATTAACCCTGAATGATCGTGCGCGTCGGATAGGGAATAGCGATCCCTTCAGCCGCATAACGCTGGTGCAGGGCTTTGATCAGGTCATGGCGCAACGCCGCTGTAAATGACCAGTCACTGGCCCTTAAGATCACATTGAAATTAATGCTCGAATCAGCCAGCTCGGTGTAGCGCAGGACAGGTTCAAAAGCACAAACACCGCCGGGACTTTCTTGCTGGATCAAACGGGCCGCCGCCAGCGTGACACGCTCGACCTTGTCAAGGTCGGACGCATAATGCACCCCGACGGGAACCACGACGGCTGTCTCCATGTCCGGATAACAGTAATTCAACACCCGGGTATTGACCAGCAGTTTATTGGGCATAACCACGGTGTTGTTGTTGGGCTGGCAGATCCAGGTTGAACGCCAGCCGATCTTGGTCACGGTGCCTTCTTCGCCCGACTCCAGCCGGATGAAATGGCCGACCTGAATAGGCTTATCCGTCACAAGCTGTATGCCCGAAAAAAAATTCTCCAGCGTCGGCTGAAGGGCAAGTGCCACCGCCAGGGAGCCGATACCCAGGGACGCAATGATCGGCGTGATCGAAACCCCGAAGCTGTCGAGCAGGATCAATGCGCCCAGCCCCATGATGACCACACGGACAAACCCCTGGACAACACCGCTGGACGTGCGCAGGATATCGATCCGGCCCGCGTAAACAGTGACGAGCCCCCGTGCGAACTTGTCAAAGAAAAGCACCGTGGCCAGGATCGCCACGGATTTGAAAGCCCCCGGCAGGAAGCGCGCCACATCCACATGTGGAATGAGATTCTGCACCACAAGGACACCCGTAGCGCAGATCATCAGGCGCAAGGGAATATCCATGGCACTGAAAAGCATATCGTCCAGTTTTGTTTGCGTCTTTGACGTGAATTTCCGGACAAGGGCAAACGCGACCTTCTTGGCCGTAAAAAAGAACACCACCCACAGCGTAAACGCCACCGGAACACTCACCCACGGCGACCAACGCAACAAATCAACTTCTGTCATAACCCCTCCGGCAATTATTAAAAAACCTTGATCAGCGTCCCGTCGATCACGCGCTTTTCAACACGGTCCAGGATACGCTTGGTTTTACGCGACATGTATTTCAGTTCAGCCATGATCGCGCTGATGTCCTTGGTCGTGCGGTTAAAACCCAGCGCCGTGTCGCGCAACACCTCGGCGATATCATACACGTCAAGCATCACTTCCCCGGCGACAGGATGGGCGATGTCCAACGGCGTTTCATGGGTCCGGCGGGTGATCTCGATATACTTGGCTCCCAGGACACCCTCGGTCTGCACGGCGATGCGCGTCGACCGCCGGATCTGCGGCTCGAATTTCCTGTAGACATCCAGGACAACCTCGATGCCGCGCCCGTCAATATCATCGACAATAAAACCGATCCGTTCCACCCGCCCCACCGTAACCCCGGAAAGCCGGACAGGGGCCCCTTCGGTCAATCCACCAACCTTGTCAAAAAGAACCCGAACAGTGAACTTCGGTTCGGCCAGACCCTTGTTGATGCCTATGAATACAACAACCCCGGCCACAAGGATCACCCCGAGAAAAAAGAAAATACCGGCCCAGACCTGTTTGATCACATCATCTTTCGGCATAGTTCACTCCAGAAATTCCCTGACAAATGGATCCGCCACAGCCCTTAATTCCTGTTCTGTTCCGCAGGCAACCGCCCGCCCCTGGTGCAAGACCAGCGCACGGTCCGCCGTGCGGAAGGCATTGCGCACATCATGCGTGGTGATGAGCGTTGTACAGCCCAGCTTCTTCGAAAGATCCCGGATGAGCAGGGAAATATCGCGGCTACGGACAGGGTCAAGCCCCGACGTCGGCTCATCACACAAAAGCACCTTTGAACCCAGTGCCAGCGCCCGGGCCAGCGCCGCGCGCTTGCGCATCCCTCCGGAAAGCTCCGACGGATACTTGCCTCCTGCCCCGGCCATGTCCACCATCCTCAAAAGCTCATCAACCCTGGCCCTGATCACGGCAAGCCCTGACGCTGTATGTTCCCTGAGCGGAAAAGCAATGTTCTCTTCTACGGTCATAAAATCATACAGGGCACTGTCCTGAAACAGATAGCCCACATGCCGCCTGAACTTCAGAAGCTCCGGTTCCGCCAAACGGGTGACCGCAACCCCGTTGACCTCGATCGCGCCACTATCCGGCGGCATAAGCCCGATCAGGTTAAGCAGTAACACACTTTTCCCCGTCCCGCTGGAACCCATCACGGCCAGTATCTCACCGTCGGGCACATCAAAGTCAAGCCCGGCGAGCACCGTCTGACCGTTAAAGGACTTGGAAAGCCCCCGCACCCGGATCATTGTTCGTAGGCACGGTAACGGTTAACAGCAAAACGGGTATACAGTCTTTCAAAAGGCCGGACATCCGTCTTTTCAATAAAAAAAGGCAGTCCCCGAAAAGTCCCCGCCGCGTACACTTCAGAACCCAGAAGGTTTTCAACCTCATCCGTCGGAAACCATTCTGCCGCCTCAAAGATGATCGGCTCCCCGTTGCGGATCCACTCCGGTTCATCCAGGTGCGCCGCGGTCATATCCGCCAGCTCTTCCCCTCGCGGTGCCGTTGCGCACCCCGCCGATACCAGCAACATCAAAAGTAATAACACAGGTATGGTCTTCATCAATTCCCCCAGAAGGTCAGGATGATCTTGGTCAAGAGCGTATTGGAAACAATGACCCCGACGTAACACAGCGCCACCGCCGCGGTGGTATAGCGGCCTACGCCCATGGAACCGCCTGATGTGAAAAACCCTTTATAACAGCAGATCCAGCCGATAATGACCGCAAAAAAGAAAACCTTGGCAAACCCGCTGAAAAAATCTACAAACGCGATACACTGAACGGTTTGGTTAATATAATAAACAGGCGGTATATTCGCCTCATGGATCGCCACAAGATAACCGCCAAAGATGCCCATCAATTCGGAAACAACAACCAGGATCGGCAATACCACCAGGCAGGCCAGCATCCGGGGCACCACCAGGAATCCCATCGGATCAACCCCGAGCGTGCGCGTGGCCTGAATTTGACTATTGACGCTCATACTGCCCAGTTCCGCCGCCATCCCGGCACCCGACTTCCCTGAAAAGACCAACGCCGTAAAAACTGGGCTGAGCTCCCTGATTAAGGAAAGCGCCACCAGCTGGGCGATGAATTCCTTGGCACCAAAACGCGCCATCATGACCTGACCCTGCAGGGCGAGTACCGCGCCTGACGCGAAAGAAACCAGCGTCACGATCAACAACGACCGCACCCCCTGCTCATAGATCTGCCGAAAAACCTCATTCCAACGGATCCGTCCCGTGAGGAGGCATCGGACAAATGCCCCAAAAAAGAGAGCACCCCGTCCCTGCGCCGCGAGCTTGTTGGTGATCCAGGTTAGCATAACCATTTTAACGCTTCTTCCTCTCAAGCCACAACCCGGAAAGTTCCCTGTTGATGCGCCCGGCTACCGCCGGAGATATTACCTTCTCTTCAACATTAGCCGTATCGCAAGTTGCTGCGGCCCCCCTGCCATTCTCCAAAAATTGCGCCACACTCCAGATCTCCGCCCCCCGATGACGGCACGCGATGGCCAGCTCGCGGTCATCGGTCACGCAAATGATGCGCCGCGGATCAACCGCATCTTCCACCATATCACGGATACAGTCATCCGCGGAAGTACCCTGGGTAAAAATCACCCTGATGTCAAGCTCCGCGCAAGGAGAAAAAACATCGTCGCGCCCGTCAAAAATAACGGTCACACCATTGACTCCCCTGCCCTGCGGCCGGTGTTCCCGGATAAAATGGATCAACCCGGTACGCCCGTCCTCAAGCGTCTTACCCGCGGCCGGTCCACGCCGGGGCAGGCGGTACATCACATTGTACCCGTCGACCAGGAACTGTCGTGACATAAATAACCCCGCCAATAAGACCCGTGACAATGACAAAAAAGAAACTGATCAGGCTGAGCCCCAGAGCCGTCCCCTGCCCCACCCCGATCTTGGCCAAAAGATACACCCAGCCGATCTCGCGGACGCCAAGCCCACCGATGGAGGGCAGAAACGTCGCGGCTGAAACCAGTGGCGAGAAAATCAGGAACGGTAATAAAGGAACGTCCTGATGAAGTGCCCTGGCGATCAGAAAAAACATACCTGCCCCGAGAACCTGGATCAAACAGGAAAACGCAATGCAGCTGAATCCCGTACGTTTCTTGCCGCGCATCAGCATGACATCCTGATGCATTTCCAGGATACCCTGCTGAAGTTTCGGAAACCTGGCCACGAACCTTCCAAAGAAATGATAGATCCCCTGGTTAAAAAGCATCCCGCCGACGACAAACGATAATACCGTAAGTGCCACGACCGGAATCAGAACAGATGGCGCATCTATGAGAGAGCTCCCGGCCGCATACGCCAGCGCCGCCACAATGACCAGCCCGGCAAACCCGCTCAGGCGGTCAAGCACAACCGATGCGAACACCTTCGGTTTTTGCCCGACCCCGCGGCTCAACCCGATCGCCTTGACAAGATCGCCGCCGATGGATGTCGGCAAAAAAAGATTGCAAAAAAGGCCGATAAAAAAATACCGGCAGGTCAGCCCTATCGGCGCGTCCAGGTTCAGGGCGCGCATGAACAGGTACCAGCGCAGAAGGATCGCCACCTGAATCAGAAAATGAAGAAAAGCCGCTCCGAGCAAAAGCCCGACATCCGCGTTGCGCAAGACCGCGATGGTATCGCGCCAATTGATGAATGAAAAAACCCACGCCAAAAGCCCGGCGCTCAAGGCAAAGCGGCCTATAAATGAAAGCGTATTCTTGATGCGTTCAGTCATGTCGCGGCACCCTCCAGTGCCCTGCTATAAACTTGTTCAGCAAGAAAAGAACTTCTGACCAGCGGACCGGATACCACCTGGGCCAACCCCAGCGCCAGGCCTTGCTGACGGTACATCTCAAACACCCCGGGCTCAACAAAACGCGCCACAGCCCGCTGACGCCCATCGGCCGTCGGTGCCAGGTACTGGCCGATCGTCACAATATCACAACCGGCGGCCTTTAATTCTGCCAGCGCTTCCACTACCTCATGATCCGTCTCACCGAGCCCGACCATAAGCCCTGACTTGACAAGGCCTGCGCCAACCAGCGATCTCGCCAGGGCGAGTGCCCGGAGCGAGCGGTCATGATCTGCCTGCGGCCTTAACGCCCTGGAAAGCCGGCGGACCGTTTCAATGTTGTGCCCTACCACATCCGGCCCGGCTTCAGCCACCACCCCATAGCAGTCTGCGCGCGCCGAAAAGTCCGGCACCAAAAGCTCAACTTTAACTTGCGGCACCGTGTCCCGGAGCGCCCGTACCGTCCGGGCAAAATGCCCCGCGCCTTCATCTTCAAGATCATCACGCGTCACGGAAGTGATAACAACATACCGTAACCCCAGCGCCTGCACCGCCCCGGCCATCCTCCGCGGCTCATCCTCCTCCACAGGGTCAGGCGTCCCGGTTGCCACCGCGCAAAAAAGGCAGGCGCGTGTGCACGTGCCGCCCAGGATCATAAATGTCGCTGTGCCGCTGTTCCAACACTGCCCCATATTCGGACAGCGCGCCCCTTCGCACACCGTATGCAACCCGCCTCCACGCAACACGCCCCGCATGCGCTCAAACGCGGCACGATCGGGCAACGCCTGGCGAAACCAAGCAGGAAGCCTGTTCCCGCCTGAGACACCAGGCGCAGGTTCAGGCACAGGCTTTTTCTTTCTTTTTCACCGGTACGGATAATTTCTCCACGAACGCATCCATCTCGGGTCTGGTCGCGTAATCGATGATCAGCCGTCCTTTTAAATGATCGATCTCGTGCTGAAATATCTTGGCGGGAAGCCCGGTTAAATCCACATCAAGGATCTCATTGTCTTCGTTCATATAGCGGACACGGATTTCCGCGGGCCGCTTCACCTTAATATGAATGGTCGGTAAACTCAGGCAGCCTTCCTCAAGGACAGTCATCCTCTCCGAGCAGCGGAGTATCTCCGGATTAATGACCGCAAACGGCCCCTCACCGACATCGGCGACAAAGATGTTTTCCACGATCCCGACCTGATTGGCCGCCAGGCCCCTGCCGTCAAAAGCGTACATGGCCGGGATCATTTCCCGGATGAGAAGCTTCTCCGCAGGACCGACAGACACAACAGGTTTTGCCTGTCGGCGCAAGCAGGGGTCGCCGTAAGGTCTAAGCTTTAATCGTGTTGTCATCGTTCAAATAAACCGTTGTGGTTTTCATCCCCCGGGCTTCTTCGGGCGTCACCAGCGCATAGCTGACAATGATGATCCGGTCCCCCACATATCCCATGCGGGCGGCCGGACCGTTCAGGCAAAAATGGCCGGAACCAGCCTTGCCGGCGATAACATAGGTCTCAAGGCGGGCACCGTTATTGACATTGAATATCTCGACCTTTTCACCAGGGATGATCCCGGCGGCGGCAATGATCGCTGCGTCGATGGTGATACTGCCCTCATAATAAAGTTCCGACGCGGTGATGCGCGCGTGGGCGATCTTGGATTTGCAGAACGTTAACAACATACGTCAGATAACTCCTTCACGGCCCTAAATGTGAGCCTTCAGTTTCTCCATGAGGCGCACCTTCGGGAGCGCTCCGACCATCCGGTCAATTTCTTTCCCGTTCTTGAAAATAAGCAAGGTCGGAATGGAGGCCACATCAAACTGGGCCGCCAGGTCAGGCGCTTCATCCACGTTGATCTTGGCCACCTTCGCCTTGCCCGCCAATTCAACCGCAATCTCCTCGACAATCGGCAGGACCATACGGCACGGCCCGCACCACTCGGCCCAGAAATCGACCAGGACCGGTACAGAAGACGTCGCCACCTCGGCTTCAAAGTTCGCCGCCGTCACTTTTATTGCAGAACCCATAATAACCCCCCTTTATTTGAAAAACATTATAATGACCCCTGAAACAAGCGCAAGGACTTTCCCAAGCCTTATCGAGCAGGGTTCAACAAGGCAAAAGGTAAAAAATATGTTAAACTTCCTACGGATGCCAAGACTTCGATTATAATTACATGGTCGAACCGCCTACTGAACCTTTTTGAACAAGGATGCGGCCTTATGAAGGATAAAATCACGAAACTATTTGTCCTTGATACCAATGTCATCTTGCATGACAGCGCCTGCCTGCGGCAGTTCAAGCACCACGATATTGTCCTTCCGATCACGGTCCTCGAGGAACTCGACAAGTTCAAGAAAGGCAACGAAACCCTTAATTTCCACGCCCGGCATTTCCTTAAGGAGATCGACAGGATCTCGAGCAGCGGCTTCATCGACGGAGGTCTGCCCATCGGCCGCCATAACGGCAAACTCATCATCAAACTTGACCAGCAGTTTCACCCTGACCTGCGCCCGCACTTTGACACCGATAAGCCCGACCACAGGATCTTAAACTGTGCCTATACCCTCGCGCGGGAAAACCCGGGCAGGAGCGTCACGCTCGTCACTAAGGACGTCAACCTGCGCATGAAGGCCAAGGCGGTACAGCTCATCGCCGAGGATTACACCACTGACCATGTGAAGGATATTTCGGCTATCTACAAGGGTTATCGTTTCGAGGAGAATGTGTCGCGCGAGGTCATTAACCAGCTCTGCCACGATCCTGCTGGCGTGTCGCCCAAGAAATTAAAGTCGCGGACGAAGTTCCTGCCCAATGAATGTGTGGTCATGCGCAACAAGAAAATGTCCGCCCTAGGGCATGTCGACCCGTCGGATATGATGATCCGCCATATCACCCGGCACGACGCCTCGGGCATCAAGCCGCGCAATGTGGAACAGGTATTCGCGCTCCATGCCCTGACCAACGACAACCTGCGCTTGGTGACCGTATCCGGCAAGGCCGGCACCGGCAAGACCTTGCTGGCACTGGCCGCCGCGCTCGAACAGCGCAACCACTACAAACAGATCTTCCTGTCCCGCCCGATCGTGGCCCTGTCCAACAAGGACCTTGGCTATCTTCCCGGCGGCGTGGATGAGAAAGTCGGCCCCTACATGCAACCGCTCTACGACAACCTTGGCGTGATCCAGGACCGCCTGATCGACCCCGCCGAACGCCGCGCCAAGAAATTCCAGAAACTGCTCGATGAAGAAAAACTCGTCATCGCCCCCTTGGCCTACATCCGCGGCCGGAGCCTGGTCGACACCTATTTCATCGTCGATGAAGCCCAGAACCTCACACCCCACGAGGTCAAGACCATCATCACCCGCGCCGGAGAAAACACCAAAATGGTCTTCACCGGAGATATTTTCCAGATCGACCACCCGTACCTTGACATCTATTCCAACGGCTTAAGCTACCTGATTGACAAGATGCAGGGCCAGAAACTCTACACCCACATCTTCCTCGAAAAAGGCGAACGCTCCGAGCTGGCGGAGCTGGCGAGTGATCTATTATAAACTGAATGATGCCACAGCGATATAATGGTTAATATTCTTCAGTTAATATTTATTTCTTTCTGGCAACGAAGAATAACGTACTCCCCGTTTCCTCATCCATAACATAAAATCTTTTAAACCAACGCGCCATCACCTTACCCCTTAAGCTCGACGGGAACAATAAAAGACGGCCAAAAAGCTTTCGCCATAACATCGAACAAGCCCCTGAAAACGTAAAAAGATCACATATTTCAGTGACTGAACGTGGATGAATATATTTTCGATCAAGGATATCAAAATTATTTTCTTGCAGCCGCCGCGTCCAGATAGCCATAGAGTCAATATGCTCATGATGCCAAATCCTGTGTTTTAGGCGCGCATACATGACTGACAATTGCTTGAATCCAATCAATCTGAAAATCCTCCCAAATAAGAAATGCTCGGAAAGGTATTCGCTGGGAACGGTAAAAACGAGCGTTCCTCCTGGCTTAAGCACCCGCGCAAGTTCCGCCAAAGCTTGATCAATATCTGTCACATGCTCCAAAACACTATTGGATAACACATGATCAAACGTATTATTCTTAAAAGGGATTGCTGTGATCTCACAAGCAATGAGATCGTGATAAATGCCTAAAGAACGGGCCTTCTTCAATTCACCCGGATCATGATCAATACCCGTGATCACCTTGCCTTCTGTATTCTTAAAAAGAATCCTTGCCAATAACCCATCACCACACCCCGCATCAAGGATCTTCCCACCCAAAGGGACACGTCCAATATGCCTGCAATCAACCGCCCGGATTAATCCCAGCGGGACAGGTGCCAACGTCAAATATTGCTGTAAATAAGTATCATCCAAGATCTAACAACTCCACTTAAGGAACACCCTCACGGCATCCCGTGTCTTTCTAACGCCCTTATTCTTGCCTATATAAACTCGGCTTATGCCGCAGGCATAGCCCGGCGCGTCATCATATACAGCCACTGAGCATGATTCAATGACAATTACCTATTGTTGCCCTGATAAACCCCTCTTACACGACCGTAGCCACGTCCAACAAATATCTCGGCGTGATGCCAGAGACACCTGATCGACCAAGGCGAACGCTCCGAGCTGGCGGAGCTGGCGCGTGATTTGTTGTAATTGCAGGGGCGGGTTCCAAACCCGCCCTTTTATAATATCAGAACACCCTATAATAATCATCCAATCCCCATGAAACCGGATTGGTAATAATATATTCACGAATACGTTTTAGATCAACTTCATGGCGAATGATATGTTCATAAAAATCACGCTGCCATAATGAAATCCCTGGAGAATGCTTGATTTGATTAACGCGTTGGGCTGAAAATGTTTTAAATTGTCGAACAATCTCTGACAATCCGTGCGATATCAGGATGGGTTTGGAGGCATTTATAAGGGCGGGTTTGGAACCATTTATCAGGGCGGGTTTGGAACCATTTATCAGGGCGGGTTTGGAACCCGCCCCTACAATATGAATGATGCCGTGGAAATGATTGGGCATAATGACGAATTTATCTAATGCGATATTTTTATTATGCCGAGGTAAATCTGTCCATGTCCATTCAACAGCGTTTCCCACATCATTCAATATCATCTCACCATCATGAATATGACCGAAAAGGCAACCGCGATCTTTCGTACAAATGGTAATAAAATAGGCTCCAGGCTTGGTGTAATCATAATCTTTTAACCGTCTCGATTTTCGATTGCCCGGCATGAAAATCCTCTTTGCCTGTGAATAGACATCGTGTTCCCATATTCCAACAATCCCGTAGGGGCGGGTTCCAAACCCGCCCTTTTATAATATCAAAAATAATGAATAATAATGCCAGATACCATTATTAGATTGTCTATTACCCATCAATCAAAATTCAAAAATAAGATCATCAAAAAGTTTTGCCCTGTCCCATTCTCTGAAAACATCTATTTTACAGCAGGCGTCTGAACGCCCAAGAACGCCGACAAATTATCTAGTGAATGTATGCCAACAATAACAGGCGTTACACCAGCTGAATCACGGTACTTTTCCAGGATCATCGGATCAAAATGGAAAAATTGCTCCGCATCAGAAGCATCCACCTGTACAACTTTTTCAACAGAATTAAAATCAATACCACCAGCATCAACATCTGCGAGCTGATGCGCCTTGATACTGCTAGGAATCCTCTTCAATGAAAGGTTCTCTGGCCACATTCCCTCGTATCCTTGCGCAAGATAATTCAATAACATTTGCTGACTTGTAACAACGCTATCAAATTTTTCCATAAAAGAAACAGTCTTAGGAGAAACTGGATACCCACCTATTTGCCATCCTGGAAAGTTACTCTGCAACAATGTTTCCAAATATTGAAAAACAATCTTCATATGTCCGCGCAAGTCGCCTCCATCATTTTTTCCAAGAGAAACCAACTTGAAATGAATATTCTTATACTTCCGATCCTCAATGAAATAAAGAATAAATTGCTGTTCAGCTATTTTAATATCTTTAAAATCACGATGAAATATTGGTCCTTTTTTAATAGCACTAATTGTATCAACAATAGTTAAATAATGCGTCCACTTTTTCGGCGCATCATGAATCACAAGATTTAACCCGACGAAGTCATTATCACTTAACATTAGTTCTGTCACCTGACGCAATATCTCGCTTCGAAGATTATTAGAATCTGTTGCATTCTGTTCAATATCAATAATAGGAATTTCTTTCTCTTGATTCATAGATATAAAAACATCCCAAACATGACTACGACTCAACAAAACATTAGCCATCACGCCATGCTTAAAAGTTATTGATACTGCATTATCTGCTGAAGTCACATTGCCTAATTTAGCCTGAACCAACATCGTATTATCCGTCGTCAACCCAACGGCATCAATCTGAGCATTGTCAAAAGAGGTTTCTGTTAAATTAAAGCCCCCCGCAAAATACTTCCTTGGGATCGTTCCCTGGGTGACAGGATTGTATTCTTCACGAATGAAATTGTAAGTACCTTTCTTAAACGACTCAACATAGCGTGACCAAATCTTTTCGGATTCTTTGGGGTCATCGATATTAACACCAGCAACTTTATTCTGGCCGACATAAAATCCAAGGGGTGATCCCTTGATTGATATCATGATCTTTCTTTTATACCAAGCGGCAAGAATCAGAGAATTGTAGACCTGACGGAGCTTAGCGAAGTTTTGACCTTGATTAACTTCTTTTTCAAGGATGGGGAGAATAATGTCGCGGATGAGGGACTTGGAAAAATCTTCCCCCCTCCCATTCCCTCCCCACACGGGGGAGGGATCCGCTGTAGCTATGGTTAGCGGCAAATTGTTTTTCATGGCTAAATAATCGGACTCCAACATGACCCTGAGGTGAGCTTCGACCACATAGGCGACGGCTTCTTCGGGGCGATTGTTGTCAGCAGGTCTTGGCTTCTCGTAAACCTTGGCACGGACCGGAACAATCCATACTTTATTGAACGTATCAATTGGGATATCCGTCGTCCCATAACGCTTAAGTGCTTCGGCATAAACTTTATCCCAGAATTCTTTCCCTACTTTTTCATCAGGATAAATTACTGATGCTGTTATCTGCTTGAGAATGTAATCTTGCGCCAACAGGTCACGCCCCATCTCTGTTTGGCCAAACGCCTCTGGGACAATCCTGTCTTGTTCATATGGGCTTAAATTGACCCACAAATCTTTTTCAGGAACAGTCAATGAAGCGAGAAAATACTTAATCAAACGCGTAGAATCAACCTTGACCTGCTCATCCGTTAATGGCGCATCCCCTTTATCCAGAATAAAATCAAATCGAAACGGGTCATTGCGATAAACCTTAATACCTTTCAGTAATGGAGGGGCAAAAGTATCGCTTAACGCTAATCGAGTGCCCGGCGCAGGCAATTGAACACCCTGCGCATAGACTGGGGGGCATACAAGGGGGAGCGTCAGGAATATGGCGGCACAACGCTTGAGCGCTGTGTTTTTAAACAAGGCGAGCATGATAACTCCTGTAAATGTATCCACACGGTTAATAACGGAATAAGTATAAACTATATTATTATATAAAACAAGCGACGGGATTTGAAGATTTGTCAATCCGAAGATGCGGCGAGGGCTTAGTGCGGGGGGAAGTTCCTGAAACGTTCCTGGGGCAATTTGCCGGAGAAACCCATCTGGTGCCAGAAATCCTGTTCCGTGATCATGCGCAGGGTTTGTTGAACCTCGCGCTCCTGAACCTTATCCATTGACGCCTGCTCCAGGCCAAAAAAATCGCCGTGCAGTCTTTTCTGAAGGTTTCTGGCCATTTCATCAGGATGGTCAAACCTGGCTTGCCTCAACTCCCGCCAGACTGACTGCGTCGCCTGTGTCATGCCGGTGCCCTGGGTCTTCAGGAAAGAGACCAGCAACAGCTGGCATGCCTTCATGCCGTGCTCCCATCCGGACATGACCCTGACGGCTTTGTCCACCATCATCGCAACGGACCCGGTCTGATCAATGGACCTATCGCTGTTGAAAACACCTTTATTATAAAAGGATACCCCCGCCAGGAGGATAGCGCTCACAACAAGGAATATAAGTATTTTTTTCATTTTTACCTGGCCTTTCCTGTGGCAGAGCATTGCCCCGCGCCACACATCAACACGCCTCTTTAAACAAGCTTAGCATTTTTTGAACACAAAAAACACAGCGGCCAGGTAGATTGCGCGAAAGCAGCCATGTTCAATAACTAGAATTACTACATATACCCGTTGGAATATTGACAATGGTGCTATAATTTTTATCTCTTTCACAACTCACCCGAAAGTTACAGGCCATGAAGAATAGAACATTTGAACCACAATTCATCACCGTTTTAAAAGAAGGCTACAGCCTTTCACGCTTTGCCAACGACCTCCTCGCCGGGATCATTGTCGGCATCGTGTCCCTGCCTTTGTCGATCGCCTTTGCCATTGCCTCGGGCGTCAAGCCGGAACAGGGGCTTATCACGGGGGTTATCGCGGGGTTTATTATTTCCGCCTTATCCGGCAGCCGCGTGCAGATCGGCGGCCCGACGGGCGCTTTCATCATCATCGTATTCGGAATCGTCCAGCAGTACGGCTACAACGGCCTTGCCATGGCGACTTTCATGGCCGGTGTTATGCTCATCATCATGGGCTTTGCGCGCCTGGGCGATGCCATCAAATACATCCCTTATCCTGTAACGGTGGGCTTCACCAGCGGGATCGCGCTCGTTATCTTCACCACCCAGATCCCCGACCTCTTCGGCCTGACGATCGCCAAAACACCGACGCATTTTGTGGATAAATGGGTCGCCTGTTTCCAGCACCTGCCAACCACCAACTTCTTTGCGCTCGCCCTTGGCGCCATGACCATCCTTATTATCCTGGTATTCCCCAAGATCACATCGCGCGTCCCCGGCCCCATTGTGGCGATCTTCGCGGCCACCGCCCTCGCCCAGGGCTTCCACCTGCCGGTGGACACCATTGCCAGCCGCTTCGGCGAAGTGCCCAACCGCTTTCCCGCGCCAGCGTTCCCGCACTTTACCATGGATGAATTCTCGAAACTTTTCCAGCCCGCACTGACAATCGCCCTGCTGGCCGGCATTGAATCCCTGCTTTCAGCGGTCGTGGCCGACGGCATGCTGGGTTCGCGCCACCGCTCCAACATGGAACTCGTCGGGCAAGGCGTGGCGAATCTTTTCTCGCCCCTCTTTGGCGGCATCCCCGCTACCGGCGCCATCGCACGCACGGCCACCAATATCAAGAACGGCGGACGCACCCCCGTTGCCGGCATCATCAGCGCGATCACGCTCCTGCTGATCTTCCTCTTCTGTGGCCAATGGGCCGGGCTCATCCCCATGTCCGCTCTCGCCGGGATCCTGATCGTGGTTGCCTATAACATGAGCGAGATCCACCTTTTCCAACGCCTGCTCAAAAGCCAGCGGAGCGATATCCTTGTCCTTTTATTCACTTTCGGACTGACCGTCCTCGTTGACCTCACCGTCGCCATCGAGGTTGGCGTTGTCCTGGCCGCCTTCCTCTTCATGCATAATATGGCCAAGATGACAAACATATTTCTCGTCGAAGACGACACCAACGGCAGGCCCCACGAATACGACGGCGTCCCCAAGGGCGTTGAAATATTCGAGATCAATGGCCCCTTCTTTTTCGGCGCGGCCGACAAGTTCCGCGACACCATGGCCGAAATCGAAAAGATGCCGAAGGTCCTTATCCTTCAGATGCGCCACGTCCCGGCCATCGATGCCACCGCTGTCAGTGTGCTGGAAAGCCTTGTTGTCCAGGCCCACAAAGGCGGCACCCAGGTGATCTTTGCGGGGGTGAACAAACGTGTTTTTAAAGCCATGCGCCATACGGACCTCTTGGAACGCGTCGGCATAGAAAATATCCTGCCAGACGTAGAACTCGCCCTAGCCCAGGCTGTAGCCATCATTGATGCGGAAAAGGAAAAGAAGGGATCTTAAGCTGATTTGCTGGGGAGAAACCGGCGAGTCAGAACAACAATGCCCCACACCGCAAGCGCTGCGGCCAAAGCAATGATGGCGTACTTCGTATACTTCATTAAGAAAGCCCCGAACACCGCCAGCAGGTACAGCCGCGGCCCGACACCGATGAAGGTAAAAAGGATGAACGGGAAGAACGGGATGCGCGTGATGCCCGACGCGATCGAAAAGACCTTAAAAGGGATAATCGGAAGAAGCCGCCCCAGCAACACGCCCCACGCCCCGTGCTTCACCGCAAACGCCTCAGCTTTGGCCATCCGCGCCGGTGTAATGAAAACATACTTACCGAATTTAAGGACAACCGGCAACCCCGCATAACGCCCGATCGCATACCCGACGGCAGCCCCCAGCGTGGCCCCCAGCGACCCAAAGATAACAATCGCCGTCAACGGCAAGCCGATCGCCCCCGCCGCCGCCACAACAAGTTCCGACGGCAAAGGGAAAAACGACGATTCCAGGAACATGGCCGCGAAAATACCAAAGTCCCCGTAATGACCGATCAAGTCCATGATCTGTGGTGGCAAGGTGTGTGTCATAATGCGGGTAGATTAATAGGATGCCGCAAGAAAGGCAAGATGAAAGTCAGAATTCCTTGCGGTACTTGAGAAAAACGCGATCATCAGGAACGCGGCGCAAATCCGTATCCAGCGACAATGGCCCGCTGGAAAGGATCTCTTTCTGAGCGGCAATGATCACATGGGAATTGAGGCGGTATTCGCTCTCGACCTTCTGCGTCAACTCACGCTGGTGCTGATCTCCCGCCGTGCCGATCTCGATCCCGTAACCGACATCAAGTTTTTCTGTCAAATTCTTGTTCAAGGTGACGCCCTGCACCGTACTATCCAGCTTATACGAAACCCCGGAAAGACCGAACATCCGGGCAATGCGCTCGCCTGATCCACCAAAAAAGAAATAATCCACAAAATCGCCGGCGAGTTCCGGCGTCATCTTCCGGGTGGTCACGGCCATATCGATCCCGTCCCAGCGCCGCCCGGTGGTCAGCATCAGCAAAAGCTGTTCCTGGGGCAGTGGCGGATCCGACGTCAGGGTTATCTTCGGATCCTTGCGCTTGCCCCGCACCACAATATCGATGCGCGTGCGCGCGATCACGGCAGCCGCGTGAATATCAATTTCAGGGTCAAGGATATCGCCTGAAAATACCAGCCGGCTTTCGCCGAGTTCAACCAGGCACTGGGGTGATTTCAACCACCCCTGCTGCGCCGACAATTTACCATACGTTTCCCAGATTGTGCCGCGGCGCTTAAAGGAGAGGTCGCAAGTCACCGGCGTATCGTAAAGCAAGAACCCGTTAAGCGGGATATGCCCGACCTCCAGAGCCCCCTTGACCACCGGCTCAAAGGCGCTCCCGCTAATGACAAGATCGATATTCCTCAGGTCGCCATGGATCAACGGCAGATTATTAAAACGCCGGATGATCGCTGTCAGCCAGGCGAGGTCAAGGCTTTTGGAATACGCGTTGGCCGCGTACTGCCCGGCGCGCAAGGCGGCATTGATGACAATGTTATCCGCCTGCGGGGTGATCAGGCGGGCATTGATAACACGGGCCTCAAGCCCTTCCCATGACGGCGCCGCCAGGCGCACATCCAGTTCCTGCACACGGATCACGCCGGATTCCGGCAGAAAAATAAACCGGCTGGCTTCCACATTAAAGATCTGCACACCGCCGGTCAGCGAGCCCTCTAATCGCTCGAAAACGACATATTCCATGCCCCAGGCACTCTTGACAACAAAACGGATCACGCTATCGGCTCCCCTGGTCGTAAAAAGGATATACGCCGCGTACACCGCGACACACATCATCAAGGTCAGGCCAAGGATAAAAATAAAACGCAGGGCTTTCATGCAATCCTCCGGGCGCGGCTAATGCGCGGCAACGGCCGCAATATGATATTTGGGACGGCGCAGAAAAAACAGAAAAGGAATGACCATGATCAATAGGATTGTACACAGATAAAACGTATCCACAAATGAAAAAAGACTCGCCTGCGCCACCGCCTTCTGATAGATCACAGCCTTGACCGCCAGGGGTGCCGCCGCATCCCCGATGCCCTGGATCTGCGGCAGGGCGGCAACCTGGGTCAGCGCGTACTGATACTGGGGATCGAACGGATTAGCCTGCTCCAGATACCGCGCCTGGTGATACTGCGCCCGGCGGGCAAGGATGGTTGTCACAAAAGCCACGCCGAAACTCCCGCCCAGATTGCGCAACAGATTATACACCGCGGCCGCGTTGCCCATTTCTTCCTTGGGCACACTCGATAAGGTCAGATTGGTGAGCGTGATAAAGACAAGGCCCAGCCCGACCCCCATAACCACACGCGCCCATACCAAAAATTCAAAGGTGCTGTTTAAGGTAACCGCGGTGAGTATCCATGTGGAATACGCCGACAGGCAAAGCCCGACGAACAAGATGATCTTGGGGCTTATCTTTGTCACCAGCTTCCCGACGATCGGCATGACAATGACCATGGAGATGCCGCCGGTAGCCAGTGCCAGCCCTGACAGGAACGCATTATAACCGAGCATCTTTTGCATAAAGACCGGCATGACCACGATCGTACCAAAGAGCACAAAAAACGTGATGAACATAATGGCATTGCCTGAAGCAAAAGCCGTGTTGCGGAATACCCGCAAATTGACCACCGGCTCCTTGCCCCGAAGCTCCACAATGAAGAACAGGATCAGCGCCGCCGCCGAAATACCTGCCAGCCATACAATGAAGGTTGAGCTGAACCAGTCTTCCTGCTGGCCCTTGTCGAGCACGACCTGCAGGCAGCCCAGACCAAGGCTCAGGAAAATAAGCCCCCAATAATCGATGCGGTTGAGGGAAATGCGTTTCAAATACGGCGGGTCCTTGATGAAATAGGAGATCAACGCCAGCGAAATGATGCCGATCGGGATATTAATAAAGAAGATCCAGTGCCACGACCAGTTGTCCGTGATCCACCCACCGAGGATCGGCCCCAGGATCGGCGCAAAGATAACCCCGATCCCGAAAACCGCCATGGCCATCCCGTGTTCCTTGGGCGGGAATGTTTCCAGGAGGATCGTCTGCGAAATTGGCTGGAGCGCGCCGCCGCCCAGGCCCTGCAAGATGCGAAAAAATATCAAGCTGGAAAGGCTCCATGCCATCCCGCAGAAAAAAGAACTTACAGTGAAAAGTGCGATGGAAAAAAGCAGGTAGCGTTTACGCCCGAACACACGCGCCAGCCATCCGGTCAACGGGATGATGATCGCATTGGAAACAAGATAGGACGTGATGGCCCAGGTGGCTTCATCAACCCCGGCCGATAAACTGCCGCGGATATGGTCAAGCGCCACATTGACGACCGAAGTATCGACCACCTCGATGAATGTCGGGATGATCACCACCGCCGCGATGATCCATTTATTAACAGGGCCGAAAGCCTGCGCCACCGCTCAGTCCCCCTTGATCCGGATCCTGGCAATGACCGACATCCCCACCCGCAGGCGATGTTCCGGATCTTCTGCTTTCTCGAGCGTGATCCTGACCGGGATGCGCTGAACAACCTTCACATAATTCCCCAGGGCATTTTCCGGAGGAAAGAGCGAAAAAGCTGAACCTGTACCGGCCATCAGGCTTTCCACCTTGCCCCTGAAGTCATGCCCGGGATAAGTGTCCACCTTGATCAAAACGTCCTGCCCCGGATGCACCCGTTCGAGCTGGGTTTCCTTATAATTGGCCAACACCCAGACATCGTCGAGCGCCACCACCGCCATCAGGGGTTGTCCAGGCTGGATCATGTTGCCGGTTTCGACAGCTTTCTTGGTGACATACCCGTCGGCCGGAGCCGTGATGCGGGTATACCCGAGATTCAGGCGGGCGGCTTCTAAGGCTGACTTGCGGGTAACCACCAGTGCTTCCTCCAGCTCACGCGCCGCGCGCGCCTGGGTTTCACCCTCGCCGGCCGCCACCATCTCGGCCCGCGCCAGGTCAACAGCTGTGACGGCCTTTTCCAACCTTTCTTTCGACAGGACGCCCTGGGAAAAAAGGCGCCCGGCACGCATCTTGTCAAGAATGGCCTGACGGCAAGCCACCGATTTAACGGTCAAAAAAGCCCGCGCCGCCTTGATCTTCGCCTTGGCTTCGGTCAAGCGCGCTTCTTCCGCTTTGAGCACCGCCACGGCTTCACGGACCCGGACATCATAATCCGGCGTATCGATCTCGACCAGGGTGTCGCCTTTTTTAACCGGCTGATTCTCGCGCACACAAACACGGCCAACCATCCCCCCCACCTTCGCAGACACCGCATGCACCCGGCCATCCACATAAGCATCATCGGTCGTCACATACCCGGCACTTGAAACAGCATGGAACACACCGGCGGCAACCGCCGCCGCAAGGATAATGCCGCCAGCGATCCCGACAGCCGTCTTACCGAACCTATTCCGATTGCCCATAAACATCCTCTCTGTCCGAATATTCCTGCGCCAGATCCATCCCCGTGGCATCCATGAACCGCGCACGCGCGCGCCTGAATTCATAACGCGCGCGCCACAATTCCGTTTCTGCTCCCGTACGCAACGCCAAAGCATCAAGAACTTCCGACGATGTCCCGGCGCCTTCGTGATAACGGGTCTCGGTCACGCGCACATTTTCCTGCGCTTGGGCTACAGATGAACGGGCCAGCGCCACACGCTCGCCGGCATTGCCCATCGCCACCATGGCTGTTTCCGTCTCGCACCGGACCTGATCCTCAAGCCTGGCGCGCTCAAGCCTGGCGCGTTCTTTTTCCTGACGGGCACTTTCAGCCCTTGCCCGCGTCAATCCCCCGTTAAAAATACTGAGCTTGACGCCCGCCTGCCCCTGCCAGTTATCATCACGCGCCTGATAACGGTTGTCCGCCCGGGTATAAGCTCCGTCAACAAAAAATACCGGCCGGTCAGCGGCCTTTGAAAATTCTTCCCGCCATTCCGCCGCACGGACAGCCTTGTCCATGGCGCGCAGTTCCGGTCGGCGCAACAAGGCAAATTCAAAAGCCCTTTTCAGGTCGAATACCGGGCAAGCCGGCGGACGCGGATCTTCCAGGATAAAAGCCTCCCCATCGTGGGAAGACAAAGCCTGCCTCAGGCGTGCCGACGCTGTCCTGTGCGCATTGCGGGCACCGACAAGCCCCTGCCGCGCCTCGTTGAAACGCACCTTGACTGTCAACAGATCGCCGCGCGTCACCACCCCTTCACGGTAAAGCACCGTCACGTCGCGGGCATGACGGGCGAGGCTGGCCAGCTGTTCCCGGGCCACAACGATCATGCGCTCCGCTTCAAGGACATCAAAATACGCTGTGATAACCGCCAGCACCGCCTTATTCCGACTACGGGCGACCTCATCGCGCGCACCCTCTGCCGCAAACTGCGCGGCCTTATAACGGGCCTGCGTTGCTCCAAAATCAAAAAGAACCTGGTGAACATCAACCCCGTACGCATTGAAAGATCTCTCGGCTGTAAGAATTTTTGTCCCGCTAGCCAGCGATGCCGGCTGATAAGCGTAATAATGGCGAGAAGCACCAGCAGATACCTGCGGGAAAAATGCCGCGCGCTCCGCCAGTACCTGCGCCCGGGCAGACAAATGCGCGGCTCCGGCGATACGCACCTCACGCCCCTCGCCCGCCACCCGCGCCACCGCCGCCTCCAACGTCAAGGCATGCCCCGCCCAAGCCTTTTCCGATGACACAAGCAGGACAACAAGCACTCCCAGCACACACAACAAATGGCGCATCTTGCTCCTCTTGAATGTCAACTACTTCGGCTCAGGATGGACGGTCACATCCGCCCCCGGCGAAATCTCATGAATGGCTTTCTCGATCAATTCCGTTGTGTGATGGGCCTCACGCAGGGAGATGCCCCCTTCGAGGATCACATGCAGGTCAACAAAAACCTGCGGCCCCGAAGAACGGACCCGCACATGATGGCAATTAACAACCCCGGGGACCTGTTCAGCCACCGCGATCACCTTTTCCTCAAGCCCCTCCGGTGCCGCATCAAGGAGGGCTGCCACCGTACGGATCCCGAGTTGCCAGCTAATCTGGATCACAATGACCGCCACCACCAGCGCCGCCACCGCATCGGCATAATGCAAGAATCCGGCATTGGGAAGGATACCGCTCAAGCCCACACACGCCAGGCCAAAGATAACGACGGCAGAACTCCAGATGTCCGTCGAGAAATGCAGGGCGTCGGCTTCGAGGGCCTGACTGTTATATTTCTTGGCCACGCGGTGCAACATACGCGAACGAGACACATCGACGATGATCGATATCGCCATAACAATAAACGACCAGATCGTTACTTCAACGTCAACCTTGCCTGTGACCAGGCGTTTGACCGCCTCCTGCCCTATCCAGATGCAGGTCAAAAGCAGCAGGAGCGTCTCGACCATGGCGGAAAGATTCTCGACCTTGCCATGGCCATAGCGGTGTTCGCGGTCGGCCGGCCTCGACGACGCCCGCACCGCAAAGAACGTCACCGCCGCGGCCACAAGGTCAAGCCCGGAATGCGCCGCTTCTGCCAGAATACCCAAACTGCCCGTCATAACCCCCACCACGACCTTCATCGACACCAAAGCCAAAGCCGCCAACACCGAACTCCCGGCCGCCCTCTGCTTTTCCTTATCAGGATCACAATGAACTTCCGCTGCTTGCTTGAAGAAAAATGTCATAACACCCCTTGAAAAATTATTTCACCTTCTCCGCGAACTGCCGACCATAATCAATGCACCGTGCCACGGCCGCTTCATCGGGTTCCCATAAATTCGTGATGCCTTCATCGACCACTTCAAAGCCGATCTCGCCGAGGGTGGTGTGCAGGCGTTTCTGCGCTTCGCCCGACCAGCCGTAACAGCCGAAGGCCGCGGTCTTCTTGCCTTTGAACGCCAACCCGCGCATTTCTTCGAGGAAAGCACCGACCGACGACAAAGCACATTTATTATGCGATGGCGAACCGACAAGGACGGCTTTCGACCGGAATATTTCTGTCGCCACATCATTCTTGTCAGACTTCGACAGGCTCATCACATTGACCGTCACCGCCGCATCGGCCAGACGGATCCCCTTGGCAATTTCCTCGGCCATGATCCGCGTCCCACCCCAGATCGTGTCATAAACAATAGCAATACGATTTTCCTGATACGCCTTGGCCCAAGCCGCGTATTTCTCGATCGCCATCGGCACATCCGCCCCGCGCCACGACGCCCCGTGGCTCGTGCAAATCATGTCGATGGGGATATTCATGGCCTTCAACTCGCGGAGCTTCGCATCCACAAGTTTACTCCAGGGCGCAATAATATTCGCGTAATATTTCATATCTTCTTCCCAAAGAATCCAGGGATCAACCAGATCGGCCCAGAGCTTATCCGTCGCCAGGTGCTGGCCGAACGCATCATTGGAAAAAAGAATATTATCCCCCGTCAGATAAGAGAACATCGTGTCCGGCCAGTGCAGCATCGGCGCCTCAATAAAAACAAGCTTCTTGCCGTTACCCACATCAAGGGCATCCCCCGTGCGGACAGGCTTGAAATTCCAATCCTGATGAAAATGCCCCTTCAGGGATTTGACACCATTGGGCGTGCAATACACCGGCACATCCGGAATAAGTTTCAGCAGCTCCGGCAGGGCGCCGCTATGATCGATCTCGGCGTGATTGACGACTACGGCATCAATCTTCTTAATATCAACCGTCTGGGCAAGTTCCCGAAGGAATTCCCCGGTAAACGGACTCCATACGGTGTCAATAAGGACAGTCTTCCCTTCACGGATCAGATAAGAATTATAGGTGGAACCATAATGGGTTGAAAGCTCCTCACCATGAAACATGCGCAGTTCCCAGTCCACCTTGCCGACCCAAGCCACATTATTTTTTATCAATCTTGCCATAACACCTCGCAACCCTGTTGTCTATTAGCCATGTAAAAAAAGCCCCCGGAATTTCTCCGGAGGCTTCTGAAATGCCAAATCACATCTGCCTCCATAATATCCGCGCCCACCGCGGATATGACGAGCTCCCGTGATCCCTTAACGGAACCTGCGGCGCCCGCGTGCGAATGTCTTATTCACAAAACTGCGGCTGACACCAGGTCCCTTACGGCCACCCGATGAAGACCCTGACGGCGCACGGTAAAGCGTCTGCGTCTCAACATCCGGATGCTGCAGAAGCTTGATCTCCGAACGCATGATACGCTCGATGGCCTGCACCTGATCCGCCTGGTCAGGCGTGGCAATGGAAATGGCACGGCCTTCCATGCCCGCACGCCCGGTACGACCAATGCGGTGGATATAATTCTCGGCGTCATCGGGCAAGTCAAAGTTAATGACCAGCTCGATCCCCTTCACATCAATGCCGCGCGCGGCAATATCCGTCGCCACCAACACGCGGTAACGTCCGACCTTGAAACCCTCGAGCGATGCCTTGCGCTGAGCCAGCGTGCGGTCAGAATGGATCTCCGCCGCGCTATGCCCCATCTCCTTGATGTCGCGTGTCAATTTGCGCGCGCCATGCTTGGTGCGGCTGAACAAAAGAACCGAGCCTCGATACTGGGTCAGCAACTTAGCCAGAAGGACATTCTTCATTTCGCGACGAACCACGAACATCTCCTGGGAGACGCGTTCAGCGGCCGTTCCCTGGGGAGCGACCTCGACATTGATAGGAAGCTTCATGTGACGCGCCGCCATGCTCATGATATCGCGCGGCATGGTAGCGGAAAAAAGCATGGTCTGACGGTCCTTGGGCACTTCCTGCATGATCTGCTCGATCTGCGGCGCAAACCCCATGTCAAACATACGGTCAGCCTCATCCAATACCAGGATGTTGGTACTATTCAACCTGACGGTACCGCGCTGAACGTGATCGATCAGACGGCCGGGAGTGGCAATGATGATACGCGCGCCCCGCTTGATACTGCGGATCTGGTCTTCCATAGAAGCGCCACCAATAAGAACAACGGTCTTAAGCCCAAAAGGCTGTGCCACTTTGTTTACGGTCTCATCGACCTGGATCGCAAGCTCGCGGGTCGGAACGATCACCAATCCGTTGCTTGTTCCCTGCGCCAAGCGCTGAACCATGGGAATGGCAAACGCCAAGGTCTTGCCTGTTCCGGTCTGGGCGATGCCCATGATGTCCTTGCCTTCAACGGCAAGCGGGATGGCTTTGTGCTGAATAGGCGTCGGTGTCTTGAACTTCATGCGTTCAAGCAACTCGAGCACTTTCGGCGCGATGCCAAGCCCAAAAAAAGTTGATGCGGTGTTCGTGTTAGTCATGTTTTGATTCTTCTTTCTATTACTATTATTTTGTTTGCAGGTAATGAGGCGGGATTATGAGGTGGGCTGCTCGTGTCCAGATCGCTACCTTGATTAAGCTTTATAATGCCTCATTCGCCCCAAAACGTCAATCCTTTTCTTTATCCCCCAAAAAACGGACCGTTGTAATACGCTCCAGCAAAGACCCCTTGGGCATTCCCTTGCCGAGCGAAAGATCGCTCACAGCCACCCGGCCGATCACCCGCGACACTCCCCCTGTTTCATCGGGCTCACGGTAAGACCATGCCGCATGGATAGCATACAGGCGCTTGTCAACTTCCCCCAGATAGATCATGATATGCCCCGGAAGGCGAAGAAGGGTCACCCCGCCAAGGCCACGCCCCGCAATGGCAACAAACTTATCGAGCGCACCGAACCTGGGATCAAAATCAGCCGCCGCCAAGCCACTGCGGCCCTGTTCAGATGAATTGCGCGGCAAATGAAGACCAACGGTCGCAAAGACCATGTTGACAAACCGCGAACAATCCACCGCTCCACCAGAATCACCCCAGCCGTACGGCGTGCCCAACAACTTGAACGCCTGTTCAATGACCGTGCGCGGCGTATAGCGCAAATAGCCAATGTTGACATCCACCCGCGGCAAGAAAGCACTCGCCAGGCGCGCCCAGCCGTCCTCACCGCGCACAGGGAACAACACCTCCACCGCCTTGGATGTCACACGCTTCAACGTAAACCGCGCGCCCATCCGGGCCGATGCAAGCGGCTCCCACATATTTTCATCGTGAAAAATGCGGGCCACAGGCGCAACAACCACAGCAAATTGCTTCGGCGCGAGCATATCCTGCCAGGCCGCTTGATCTACCCAGGCAACATCCGCGGCCTTGACCCAGCCAGAAGAGATCCCGTCTTTAAGGAAAAACCACTGCCCGTCAGCGCTCTCATGGAGCACCGCCACCGGCACCCCCGGTTCGATCGCGCTGTTCTGGGCCCGGTCAAAATGAACATCTCCCGGGATCCGGCAAAAAAGCGCGTCTGTGGGCATCATCCGCTGGTTGGTAAAAGCCGTCGTCACCGCAGGGCGCAACATCACGCGCCGTCCGACAGCCTCTAGTGCCACATTGCTGTCCAGAGCCGTATAAACGGCAGCCTTGACCGGCAGGCCATCCTTGTCAAAAAAACCACTTTTCTTCAACAACACGGACAGATCCCTGATCTCTGCCCTCACCAGCTTCCCCGGCAGGAGTTTGGGCATCTGACCAAGATCGTCGACCAGCGACTTGATGTGCAAATCCTTGTTAAATCTTGCGATGCGCTCGGGTGTCATGACAACCTTGTCCGGTGCCGGATGCCGCAGGATCCAGTAATCAGGCGTTTCCATGATCCAGGTCACATACGGGATATCTATAACCTTTACCACCTCCGGTTCCGCCACCGAAGCCGTCGCCAGGCAACTCAGGAAAATAAACGTCAGAACTATCCGCAACATACCCCTCCTTAGGATTGTTTTGTGCCGTCCGCCGGTAAGCTGACCGAGAATATAGACCCTCCACCGGGCGCACGACGCGTCGCGATCTCGCCACCATGCTTGCGCACAATGCCATAGGCCGTTGAAAGGCCAAGCCCCGTTCCCGTGCCCACATCCTTGGTCGTGAAGAAAGGCTCAAAGATCCGTGGCAGGATCGCCGGAGCGATACCGCCGCCGTTATCTTCAAACTCGACAACAACCCTCCCGTCGCGCGTGAACGTGCGCACATGAATACACCCTTGCCGGGGATCAACCGCCTGAACCGCGTTCATAAGAATATTGATGAACACCTGCCCGAGCTGGCGGGGGTAACACATAATGTGCGGAACCTCGCCACGCTCCTGCATCACGATGATCCCGTATTTGACTTCATGATGAATGATATTCAAGGCCGAATCAAGCACCACATGAACATCCGTGCACTCAAGGTTTTCCTGGCCAACGCGGGCGAAAGCCTTGAGATCAACGACGATCTTCTTGACACGGTCAACGCCTTCCCGTGTTTCGGCGAGTACCTGATAGAATTCCGACAGGACAGCCTCCGACCCGATCTCTTTTTTCATGGCCTCAAGGATGGGTAAGATGTCTGTGCTTTGTACCTCCTGCAAGCAACGCACCGCGGCTTCAAGCTCCGCGTAGGTCTGCAGAAGCTCTTCGATCTTGCGAGCATACTGCCCCAGGATGACCAGGTTGTTGCTGATATACCCCAGCGGATTGTTGATCTCGTGGGCCAGACCCGCCGCAAGTTGGCCGAGCGACGACAATTTCTCCGCCTCGACCAGCCTGGCCTGAAATGCGACCAGCGTGTCCTGGGCTACCTTAAGTTCATCGACATTATCACCGATCATAACGCAGCGCCTTTCTTGTAGCCGCAATGTTCATCACCGGGCCAGGAGGTACCCAGTTTCTGACGAACGTGGACACAGGTAAAAAGCTTCCCGGCCACGGTCCTGTGCGGACCGATACGGGCGGGATAAACAAGGCAACACGACCGGCCTTCAGGCGTCATAAAAAGATGCTGGCAAGGGTCTTCCAACGCCCCGCAACAGGCGCCGCAATGCCGGCAGAGCGACTCCCAGTCTCCCTGGCGGGCAGAAAGCCATCGGGCATAACCCTGCTCATCTGACAGAGCCGCGTCCTCCGGCCCCGGCGCAGAAAACATGATTTATTTACCGAACGCGCCCAGGATGCCCTGGACATGACCGGCGACCTTGTCCGCTTTTTCTTTGGCCGCAGCCGCCTTCTGCTGGGCCGGCGTCAAGGTTCCCGGAGTGGCTGTGGAGGTCGCGCCGAAAAAACCCGAAAGCTTCTGCTTGGCCATATCTGCGATCTTCTGTTTAGCGGTTGTCAGGATGTCCTGCGCGCCCGTCGATTTGGCGTTAAGCGCTGTCAGGATGTAATTGGCAACACTCACCGCCGCCTCATACTTCCCTTCGCCGAGCAAAGACTTGGCCTTGGCCACCAGGAATGTTTCCTGCTGGGCAGGCGTGCCGGCCGCCTTGGACTGGTCAATGGCCTGCTGGGCCTTGGGGTCAAGCGTAACCTGGGCCGAAACCTGCCCCACCGGCGTATTAAAAGCCCCCGACACCGCCGCGCCAGCTGTACCCGCCGCTATCAACAGAACCCCCATCATACCGATACCCGCTGTAAACTTTTTCATGCCATCCTCCTGATTATTAATAAACAGTTTCTTGAAATATTACTCCCTAAGACTGCGCGTGAAAAAGTTCCTGGAACCTGGAGAGCACCTTCGACGGTGCGATCTCGGGCGGGGTCAGGAAAAGGCCGATCTTCCGGAAGAAAAGGCCGATCGACGGATAACTGAAAAGGACCGAGATAGGCACGGCCAGGATGAGCGGCACGGCGATCAGCGACACCCACCAGAACAGGGTTTCATTGACCGCATAAGCGACCACCGCCCACACAAGGGCTCCGATACTGCCGGTCCAGTGGGCGCGAAAAGCCTCGCCAACCGATGTCCGCTTGAGATCCCGCACCTGGCGCTTCCACATGAGTTTCTGCCCGCTCAAATTCAGGATCACATACCAGGTGTGAAAGATCATCCTGATCGGTGCCAGAAAAACGGAAAAGAATGTTTCCATAAGGATGCTCAACAGCAGGCGCCAGAATCCGCCGAACCGGGACAAACGTTCCGGCGACAAAATGATCAAAAGAAAGCTCAGGACTTTGGGCGCAAATAAAAACACCGACGTGACAACCAGCAGATGGATCGAAAGCTCCCGGTATTCCACAGGCCAGCGGGGAAAGAGGCTCCAGTTCGCCGAGAAATAAACCGTCTTATGAAAGAAATTAACGATGGCATTGCTCGTCATCAGGATCAACAGGGAAAACCACATGAAAGACGAAAAATAAAACAGATTGCCATTCAAAAAAAGGATGCGGTGGCCGAGCGCGATCCCGCGCATGAACATCAGGCGCAGGTGCTGGATATTGCCCTGACACCAGCGGCGGTCACGCTCCAGCTCCTCGAGCAGATTCGGCGGAAGCTCCTCGTAACTATCCCGTAGCTCATGGGCCAGCCATACCCCCCAACCCGCCCGGCGCATCAGGGCGGCCTCGACAAAGTCATGGCTCAGGATATGCCCCCCGAACGGCGGACCGCCGGCAAGTTTCGGCAGGATACAATAACGCATGAACGGTTCCAGGCGAATGATCGCATTATGCCCCCAAAAGCCTGACTCATCCAACTGCCAGAAACGCAGGCCCGCCATGAATAACGGCCCGTACACATGGCCGGAAAACTGCTGCAGGCGCGACACAAGGCTGGTCTGATTCATGGCCATCGGCGCGGTCTGCAATATCCCGATATCGGGGCGCGCCTCCATCATGTTCACAAGGCGGACCAGAAGCTCCTCGCCCATCAGGCTGTCGGCATCAAGGGTCAGCATGTATGTGTAGCGGCCGCCCCAGCGCCGGCAGAAATCCGTGACATTCCCGCTCTTTTTATGAATATGCAGTTTCCGGCGGCGATAAAAGATCCTGCCAAATCCCTCCACCCGCGCGCACAGCCTGGCCCAGCCCAACTCCTCGCTGATCTGCTGGTCCCGATGCGCCGAATCGCTGAGGATAAAAAAATCGAAATGCTCCAGGACCCCAGCCGCCGCCAGTGCTTCATGCATGGCCTGGAGCGCCGCGTAAATGCGCGCCACATCCTCATGATGGACCGGCATGATGATGGCTGTGCGGCACCCCGGCGCGATAGGCCTGACTGGATCGGAAACCCGCAGATGCTCCTCTTTCCCGCGCAGCTCAATGAGAAAACCGAATACCACGGTCCAGAAATTCACCGATATCCATCCGAATAAAAAAGTAAAGACACAGATGATCCACGGGCTGAAAGGAGAAAACGCCTGCGGGCTCAGAATAATGGTGATCGTTGACGCGGCCACCGCCGTAGAGACGGCAACAAGCCCGAAGAAAGACAAGCGGTGCAAGAAAAGACGGACAGCATGACGGCTATCGGGCCGGGGCGACACCGCCGGATCAAAAGGTCGATAGCCCATGGGCGTTCGCTGTAATGGCAGACGCGCCGAAGCATCAAACAACGCCTTGTAGCGTTCATCGGGAACAACGCCGCTCTCTTGCAGAACCGCCGTCACAGCCGGCCAGACAGAAGCCGCAGGGATCCTGGCACCGGCAACAAACTGTCCGGTGAGACGAGCGCGTATCCTGTCCGCCAGATCAACAACCACAGGTTCCGGCTGATCCATCAGACGCAAATAGATCAGGAGCGTCGCACGGACCACCTTCATGTGTTCACCGGATACCGCCGGAAGATCGTTTGGCTCCAATGTCATAACTCCTCTAAAGGCTCAGCCTGCAGGCGGTTCACGGCAGGCAGGTATAGCTCCAGGTTTCCGTCACAGCAACAGCACCGTCTTTCAGGAAAGCCCGCAAGTCGATCTCTGGCTTCTGATGCGGCAGAACACCGTCGAGGATGCCCGGCTGATCAAGCCTGACCACAAGGACAAGCCGCCACCCGCCGGTCACCGTATTGCTGATGACCTGGGAGCTCTCGACCTTGTAATCATTAAAAACCTGGACATCGGCCACTGGCTCTTTGCCCGAGGGAGTAACCCCGGGACCAGCCCCGTTAAAATCCACCACGAACATCACGCTGTCGGGTTTCCTGACAAGGCGTGTCGCCGTCACATTTCCGGCAGGCAGGGACCTTTTTCCGGAGATGTGCCAGGCAAGCGTATAATTATAGGCACGCATTTCACCCGGCTCGGGCGCATGTTCCGGCACCCAATAAGCACCGATATTGTCATTGTACTCATTGCTGGTCGGGATCTGGATCAGCTCGACATGCCCCTTGCCCCAGTCCCCTTCAGGTGTAACCCAGACGCTCGGACGGCGTTCATACCGCGCCTCAAGGTCCTGATAATGATCAAAATGCGTATCCCGCTGCATCAGGCCAAACCCCTTGGGCTGACCGCCGCCAAAGGCATTGACAATCAGGCGCGAGGCGTTCTCCAGCGGATGCCAAATCCATTCACCCGAGCGCATCTGCAGCGAAAGCCCATCGGAATCATGCACTTCAGGACGAAAATCACTGCCATTGTTATGCCCCGAATTTTCCCCATAGAAAAACATGGACGTCAGCGGAGAAATGCCCAGCTTGCGGACCTTCTTGCGGAAAAAGAGCACGCTCTTGACCTGCACGTCCGTTTCCTCGCCGGGACGGATCACAAATTCATATGCCCCGGCCACACTCGGGCTGTCCAGCAAGGCATAAACAGTGATCTCTTTGCCTTCGGACTCGGGATGCACGATCCAAAATTCGGTAAAATACGGAAATTCTTCGCCGGTGTCTTCGACCGTGTTGAGGGCAAGCCCCCTGGCCGACATGCCATAAACCTGGTCTTTCCCCAGCGCGCGAAAATAACTGGCCCCCAGGAATGAAACGATCTCGTCGGCATATTGCGGCGTGTTGACCGGATAATGAAGCCTGAACCCGGCAAAGCCAAGGTCGCCGGCGATGCTATCTCTGACCTCCGGCTTGGCATAATCAAAAAGATCGGTTGAGAAAGGGATGTGGTGCGTCGCGGTCCGCTCGACATAATGGATGGTGACAGGTTGCTGGAAAAGAAAGCCCGGATGGAAGAACTGGACCTTGAACCTGTTGCGCCCGTCGCTCCAGAGGCTTCGGGCGGGTTTGAAACGGATGTCGCGCCATTGGTCATAGCCGATCTTCTTCAGCAGTTCCGAAAGCTCCTGCCCCGGGGCCTTGTAAGGCCGTGTGGACACATCTTTTGCCCGGTCAATAACAGCGTTGAAATTAACGTGCGGCGCGGGCTTGTCTTGCACCGCCGCAGCGCCGGCCGGAATAACTGCCCCGCAGACCAGCATCAACCCGGCCAAGATAATATTATTTCTTAAATCGCAAATCCTGTTTATCATAAACTCCTATCAATACTACCTGAGGATCGTATAACACCGGAATGGAAAGATAATTATAACAGAATCCGGTCAATTGCCAGCGTTTTTTGACAGGAATCCGTTCCTCATACTATTGGAACAGGCCATTTCACCGGATGAAAATATCACCACAACCGCCATACCCGCCCGCTCCATCAAGCCCAAGGCTTTCCTGGGGCCAAGGACAAAAGGCACCTTGGACCAGGCTTGGGCCTGAACCGGATCCGGATGAATAACCGTTACAGCGGCTACGCCCTCCGAAGGATACCCTGTCCGGGGATCAAGGATGTGATGATACCTTCGCCCGTCCTGTATGAAGAATCTTTCGTAATCACCGGAACCCATCACGGCCATATTCTCAACCGCAACTGACCCGGCCACAGACTCCCCGTACGGATCCCGGATACCAATGTTCCATAAACGCTCGCCATTTCTGCCAATAACACAGATATCACCGCCGGCATCAACAAGGGCTGAAACAATGCCATGTTCTTTTAAAACACGCACCGCCTCGGCAAGCGCATAACCCTTGGCAATGCCACCGAGGTTGATCCTAACCCCCGGCACATCTTTCATAAGCTGACCAGCTTTGATCTCAAGATGACAGCACCCCACATATAAAAGAGCATCCCTGATGTCCTTCTCCGCCGGGATACTGGGCGTGCCATTGAATCCCCAGAGCTCCAGCAGAGGTGCTACCGTCATGTCAAATGCTCCTGCCGACGCCCGGCTAATCTCAAGGCCGCGTGCCGTCAGGCCAATGATCTCCTGATCCACGAGGGGCGTTCCATGATGATTGAAATGAAACAGAGGGCTCTCTGGATTAAACGCATCAAATTTAACCGCAATGGTTGCCATCCGGTCAAGGGCGGATCGAACAGCAACACCTTCCGCGTCACCTGCCGCCCGAACCATGACATCCGTGCCCATCATCAGGCGGGTTTCACTGGCAATGTCAATCAATCCGCACCTCGATGGCTGTATTTTCCTTGAGCAGGAGATATTTCACAAACAAGGTATCACCCGGCGCAATGGGCCTTGCGGGAGGCTTATGATCATCGCCACTATAAACAGCTGTCCTCGGGCTGAGGATACAGCGAAAATGCTCCCCGAAACGGCTGGTCATCATAAGGACAGCCCTGGGAGCATCGCCTTCTCTTTCAACCACAAGTGATGCCACCCGCCCTTCAAAAGTACGATAGCCCGACGAATTAAGCGGTATATCAGGAAGGGACGCCCGCGGCGTTGCTGGCTGTGCCAGAGCAGAAACAAATACCAGTGGTGCCACAGGCTCCAGCACTCCCGACTCAGGAACAACCGGTTCCGGCACAACAGCGGACACAGGCAACGGCGGCGGCAATGAAAATGCATCCGGGGATGCTGCCATCATATAAGAAGACGACCCCGCCGGGGACGACGCATTGGACATCTTCGGCGCAACAATCCGCCGGGTCGCACCCGCCACCGCATCAGGTCTCCCGGCATTCCTAACCGTCAAAAAAGCGGTTAGGAACAGCGTTGTGCCAACAACACACCGCCCGGATTTTCTCATTTAAAATACCGCAAAACAACCATATCAACCTCTGATTAACGCTCTGCCTCCTGAAAATCCAGCAAGAACTTAATATCTTCCCAGTCCAGCTTTTTGGCAATGTTTTCTTCGGATAAAACGAGCGCGCTCATCAGGCACTTCTTGCGCTTCTGAAGCTCGAGCATTTTCTCCTCAATGGTGCCGCGGGCGATGAGGTGATAGGCGAGGACGGCATTCTTCTGGCCGATGCGGTGCGTGCGATCGATGGCCTGCTGTTCCACCGCCGGATTCCACCACGGCTCATAAAGGATGACCGTATCGGCCGCTGTCAGATTCAGCCCAAGGCCGCCGACCTTAAGGCTGAGCAGGAATACTTTTACCGACGGATCGTCATTGAACCGCGCCACGCAGGCCTGGCGGTCTTTGGTCTGACCGGTCATGTATGCATAAACCACCTTCTCCTGATTCAGATGATCACGGATGATGTCGAGCATGCCGACAAACTGGCTGAACACCAGCACCCGGTGCCCTGAAGCCGTAAGTTCCCGGAGCGTTTCTTTTAACAGGTCAGTCTTCGCCGAAACACCGATCCGGTGCTTGGAGCGGATACCGGCAAGTTCCGGATGACAGCAGATCTGCCGCAAGCGCAAGAGCAACGTAAGGATGAGCATGCGGCTGCGCTCAAACCCTTTGGCCTGATACGCCGCCGAAGCTTCCCGCCGGGCTTTTTGGGCCATCGCGGCATACACCCTCGCTTGCGCCGGCGAAAGCTCACAGAATGACACCTGTTCGATCTTCTCTGGCAATTCCCGGATCACATCCTTTTTCAGGCGCCGCAGCACAAAAGGCGCAATGCGCCGTGACAGCTCCCGGAGTTTTCCGGCATCGCCTTCCTGCGTGATGGGCATCTCATAGGAAGACCTGAAGTTTTCATATTTCCCCAGGAAAGACGGCATCAGGAAATCAAAAATCGACCAGATATCCGCGACACTGTTCTCCAACGGCGTCCCTGTCAAGGCAAGGCGATGGCTGGAATTCAACTGTTTGGTCACACGGGCATTGATGGTGTAGCGGTTCTTGATATTTTGCGCTTCATCAAGGATAACGTAATGAAAATCATGCCGGTGATACTGCTCGATATCACGCCGCAAAAGCGCATAAGACGTAATGACAACCCGCGCCCCCGGGATCTCTTCGAGCGCCGAAGACCTGTCCTGCCCGGTGATCACCAGAAGCTTTAACCCCGGCAAAAACTTGCGGATCTCCGCTTCCCAGTTCCACACGAGCGTCGTCGGACATACGATCAAAGACGGACGGGCACAACCCGCATCGACATCCTGCTGGATCATGGTCAACGCCTGCAAGGTTTTACCCAACCCCATTTCATCCGCCAGTATGCCGCCGCAGCGGAACTTCTTCAGGAAAGCCATCCAGCTGACGCCATGCCGCTGATAATCGCGCAGAACGCCTTCTACCGACGCCGGGATCACCGGTGCCTCGATCCCGGTAAAATTCCTCAGGTCAGCGCACAACTTTCTTGTGGTTGTATCCGCATCGACGGCAACGCCGCCAGCCTCCAACTCATCTATAAGATAAGGCAGGTGCGCCAGCATCAACCGCCCCTTGTTGTCACGGCCTTCTAAAAGATCCGCAATGCGGCTGAACGCCGCCGCATCGAGCGTCACATATTCACCAGTCTTAAGCCGCACGAAATTTCGCCCAAAGGCCGCATGATCACGAAGTGCCTCGAGCGGGATAGCCACATCTCCGTCGACCCCTGTGCAGACAATATCACAGGCGAACCAGTCGATCCCTGTGGCGGTCAGCCTGACACGCGGACGCAGAGCCTCGCCGCCCCGATACAAAGCTTTAGCCTTGCTGGATAAATAAACATCCCCGTCTCGGGCGAGCACAGGCACATGCTTGGAAAGAAAATCAAACACGGCCTCCGCGCCGGTAACACCAAACCGGTCCGGGCGCGGCCCCGGAACACAGGCATACTGTTTGACAAGCGCCTCTGCGCAAGCATCCTCACGACCCGGATCACGCCGCAGCAAGATACACGCTTCCGCCGTAGACTGCTCGACAAAGAACTCCCTGCGGTCTGGGGCATGTTCAACCCGCTGTCCGGCATAATCAAAGGCCAGGGTAATGGCCAGGCCGTCACGTTCCACATCAACGGCATAACATGCCCGCGGCGCCATATTTTCTACGCGCACCGCATGAACCCCTGGGTCATCCATGACAATATCCGCAAAAGCCTTAAGGCCCGGCAAAATACCTGCCAGGAAATACTGCCGCTCTGTCGCTGATAAAACCTGTTCTTGATTAAGAAAATGCTCCAGGAGGCGGCGATCGATCCGGGGATCGACCAAATGGAAAGCCAGGGACGCTTCCTCCAACAGCCAGCAGCGGCTGCCCGAAAAGATATCTTTCAAAAGGACCGGGGCATCTGACGGAGCCGCAGGGACAAGGTGTGCGGTCACCCCCATACTACCGTTGCCGACCGCGCGGATGAGCAGGCGCAGACCGACGGGCGAATCCTGCACCAACGCAAAGGCGCGCCCGCTTTCAGCATCGATCAGGTCGATCCCTGTCTCTTGGCAAACCGTATCCAGCAATGCGCTCAGCTGAAATGGCTGCAGGCGCCATGACCTCAAAGCCCCGCCGCCAGCCATGCCGGCAAGAAAACCCCGCACCAGCTTCAGGAAATAGTCCTGCCCGTCAGAAAACATCGTTATCGACGGAAGCTGTTCATTGAAGATGTGCCGTTTGGGCGCCAGAAAAGCATCCATATCCGCGATCTTGTGCAAACGCCCCTGGTGCACCACGCCCAGGCTGAACGGGATGCCCCGGCCGGAAGGTATCCGCAGGCCTTTTACTGTCAGCATCAACTGCAGCCGCGGCGCATCATACGCGGTATGCAGGAAATCCTTGAGCGCAGTATCAGGGCCGCCCGCCTTTGCCCGCACCTTCGCCGGATCCCTGGCAACGGCTGGGCGCTGTCCCCGGGCAAGCAGGGCGGCGTTCACGCCTTCAACGCTGTCTTTGGTATCGTGATCGATCAGGTACAGCAGCACCGCCACGCCGTGCTTGCAAAGCCCCCCCAGATCATACGGGCAGGTGCAACGCACCACCGGCACGCTCCCGCCCAAGCCCGCCGTCACCGTATACGGACGCCGCCGGGACCCCGCCACCTCCGCCCGCAAGGCATCACCTTCCCACGTTACGGAACGTACCATCCTCGCCGTATAATACTCCTGCCCCCGCTGGAATATCGTTCTGCCCGCCATCCGCTGAACCTGCAGGCGTGTTATAAACATGCGGTACCATGGCCAAGCCCTGGCCCCTTCACGGTATTCTTGACTTGCCTGGAATGATCCGCGGCCAACAGCATATACATGGCCGGCACCACAAAAAGGGTAAAAAGCGTGCCAATGGCAATGCCACTGGATATGACAAGCCCCATGTTGAAACGTCCGGCCGCCCCCGCGCCTGAAGCCAGCACCAGCGGCATCACTCCGAAAACCATGGCCGCCGTGGTCATCAAGATCGGGCGCAGGCGAATGCCGGCGGCGGCGGCAATGGCTTCACGCCGTGATCGACCCTCACGTTGAAGGTCGTTGGCAAACTGCACGATCAGGATCCCGTGCTTGCTAATAAGGCCGATCAGGGTGATAAGACCGACCTGGGTAAAAATATTCAGGCTCGCGCCCCCCACGCCCAGGCTGATAAAAATAAGGGCTCCGCAAATGGACATCGGCACGCTCACCAGGATGATCAGCGGATCACGGAAACTTTCAAACAAGGCGGCCAGCGCCAGAAAGATGATGAGCAAGGCAAAAAAGAAAGTGACCAGCAAGGCGCTCGACTCCTTGACGAACTGGCGTGACTGCCCGGCATGGTCAACGCTGTACCCCGATGGCAAAACTTCTTGCCCGATCGCCTTGAGTTTTTCCAGGGCCTGCCCTAAGGGGACGCCGGGCATCTGGACGCCTGCAATGGTGGCGGCATTAAGCTGTTGAAAATGATTCAGCGACCTGGCCACAACCCCTGACTTCAGGCTGATGATCGTCGAGGCCGGCACCACCGCCCCGCCAGCTGTCGTGATGTAATAATCTTTCAACTGACCAGCGTTGAGGCGTTCCCGGCGCATGACCTGCGGGATCACCTTGTAAGACCGCCCGGAAAGACTGAAATAATTGACATAGCCACCGCCGAGCATCGACCCGAGGGCACTGCCGGTATCGCGCATGGATAAACCCAGCTGTGCCGCCTTGTCGCGGTCGATCTGTATTTCGGTCTGCGGCTTGTCGATCTTCAGGTCAGTATCAATGAACATGAACATCCCGCTCGCCCGGGCCTTGTCCAGAAAAGCCGCAGCAACTGCCTCGAGGCGAGCCGCAGATTCCGTTGTCCCGATGACAAACTGCACCGGAAGCCCCTCGCCGCCACCAGGCAACGGAGGCGGCAGGAAAGACACGCCGCTAACCCCTGCGATCCCGCTGAGTTTCAGCTGAAAAGCCTCCTGGAACGCCGCCGCAGAACGCCGGCGCGCCTCCCAGGGTTTAAGCACGATCCCCGCCAGCCCGGCATTGAGCCCGCCCAGGCCGTCGATCTGAAAAACATGTTCCGTCTCAGGATAAGCCTTGATCACGTTATACACCTGCCGGGAATAAAGTGCTGTCTGTTCGAGCGACGCGTTAGGCGCGCCGGTATACATCGCAAGTACAAAACCCTGGTCTTCCTGAGGCGCTAGCTCCTGGCGCGCATTCTGGTACAGGAAACAAGCGCTGACCAACACCACCAGGGCGAACACCGCCACCACCGGCAGGTAATTCAGGACCCCCGACAACATCTTTTCATAAGCCCCGCGCAAGCGTTCAAACAACCGGTCGACCATATCCGTAAAAGACCGGCGCCCTGTCAGGCTGTGGGGTTTGAGCATCTTCGCGCACATCATAGGTGATAGCGTGAGCGCGACCACCGCCGATATCACGACCGCCCCAACCAGGGTGAACGCAAATTCCGTGAACAGGGCCCCTGTCAGCCCGCCCATAAAACCAATAGGGACATAGACCGCCGCCAGCACGATGGTCATCGCGATCACAGGGCTCGCCAGTTCACGCGCACCGCTCAGTGCCGCCTCATGCGGTGCCAAGCCAGCCTCGATGTGGCGGTGGATATTTTCCACCACAATGATCGCATCATCGACCACAAGCCCTATCGCCAGGACCAGTGCCAGGAGCGTCAACAGATTGATCGTATACCCAAAAACAAGCATCATGAACAATGCCCCCACCAGCGACAACGGCATTGCCACCGCCGGGATAATGACCGAACGGAACGATCCCAGAAAAAGGAAGATCACAAAGGTTACGATCAGCAACGCTTCAACCAGCGTCTTGACGACCTCTTGGATCGAACTGTTGATGTAATTGGTTGCATCATAAATGACCCGGCCATCAAGGCCCTGCGGCAACTGGGCCGCGATGTCAGGGAAAGCCTTGCGGACACCGGCAATGACCGTCAGCAGATTCGCGCTCGGTGCCACCTTGATGCCGATGAAGACCGCATTGTCGCCGTCAAAAGCCACGGCCGTGTCGTAATCCTCTGACCCCAGCGTGACGTTGGCCACATCCCCCAAGCGCACAATGGCCCCGCCGGCGGATTTGATGACAAGCTCCCGGAACTGCGCCACCGAATGCAGGCCGGTGGCCGCCACCAGATCAGCGGTCACCATCATGCCCTGGGTGCGGCCGACCGCCGATATGAAATCATTGGCCGCCAGCGCCTCGCTGACATCCACGGCCGTGACCCCGCGCGCCGCCATCTTTTGCGGATCAAGCCAAGCCCGGAGCGCAAACTGGCGCCCGCCGAGGATCTCGGCGGTCTGCACCCCTTCGACCGTCTGCAGTTTAGGCTGGACAACGCGGATAAGGTAATCCGTGATCTTGTTGGTTTCAAGGACCTGGCTGTAAAAACCGAGATACATGGAATCGGTAGACTCACCGACCGCCACGGTGATCGCCGGCTGTTGCGCCTCTTTGGGCAACTGGTTCACCACCGCATTGACCCTGGCATTGATCTCGGTCAAGGCCTTGTTGGCATCATAATTCAGGCGCAGGTTGACCTTGATCTGGCTCACGTTCGACGTGCTCGCGGAGGTCATATAGTCGATGCCGTTGGCCTGGGCAATGGCACTCTCGAGCGGCGTGGTGATAAAGCCCGCGACCAGCGCAGGGTCAGCACCGGTATAGACGGTCGTGACCGTGACAACCGCGTTCTGGGTTTCAGGATACTCGCGCACCCCCAGAAGCCCGGCCGCGCGCAGCCCCAGCACCAGGATGAACAGGCTCACCACCGTTGCCAGGACCGGACGTTTAACAAAGATATCAGTAAAACTCATGCGGCTTTTTCCCCTCGATTAAACTTACTGGTCAACCGGTGCCGGCGCAGGATCGTTGCCCGGCTGAACCTGGTTGTCAACCATGACAATACTGCCGTTGCGGAGCTTGTGCTGGCCGCTCGAAACGACCGTGTCACCTGCGCTGATCCCCTTCAGGACGCTCAGCTGATCTCCGCGCGTCTCACCGACCGTAATGAAAATCTGCCGGGCCTTCATCACAGACACCCCTTGCGCCTCAGGCGCGGAGGCATCGACAACAAATACCGTCTCGCCATAAGGATTGAAAGCCACGGCGGTCTGGGGCAGGGTGATGTATTGAACGGTCGCTCCGGCCTCGATCACAACAGAAACGAACATGCCCGCCAATAATTCATGCGCCGGGTTAGGGATCAAGGCCTCAACCCGCACATTACGGGTATCGGCTTCGATCCGGCTGTTGATCGCCGTGATCGCACCTGAAAAAACACGGCCGGGAAAAGCATCAATAGAAACGCTGACCGCCTGCCCGACGGCAAGACGGAATAATTCCTGTTGTGGCAGGAAGAAATCCGCATACACTGCATCAAGGGCCTGCAGGGCCACGATCTTTTCCCCCGCATTAAGATACTGACCGGTGCTAACCGCGCTGATCCCCAGCTTACCGCTGAAAGGAGCCCTGATCTTTTTCTTGGCCACAACAGCGGCCTGTTCTGCCTGACGCGCCCGGCGGCCTTTCAGTTCCGCCGCATCAGCGTCAACAACCGCTTGGCTGACCGCCTGGATTTTCAACTGTTTCCTGTCACGGTCATAGACTGTCTGTGCCTGTTCAACGGCCGCTTCGAGTGCCTGAAGCTGGGCCATATCCGTCGCCGCATTCAGATCCAGCAACACCTGCCCGGCTTTAACCTCAACACCGGATTTGATATAAACCGCCTCAACGATCCCCGGGATCTCACTGGCCACATCGATCCCCTGCACCGCCCGTAAACTGCCCGCCGCCCTGATCCTGGGTTGCCAGGACTGCAGCTCAGCCTTGACCGTGGCAACAACCACTGGCGGTACCGGCATCGAAGCAAAATATTTCTTCATCATATAAGAGCCCACCGCCTGATACCCGAGAATGCCGCCGAAAACAATCCCGGCGACAACAAGCATGACAAACATTTTCCTGGCCATATAACTACTCCTTTAAGGCAACCCCTGATCCCTCGGCGGCGCGATGCCACCAACCGCCCCCTAACGCTTGAAATAATGCCGCCGCATCGGCCAGGCGTGCCGCCCGGGCCTCGATGAGGCCGATACGCGCCTGCTGGTACTGACGCTCCGCATTCAAAAGCAAACTGTAACTCACAGCACCAACCGCCATTTGCTGCTGTGTCATGTCGAGCGCCGCGCCGGCAGCGGCCAGGGCATCGGTGCAAGCCTGGAGCGTCCGGGCGTCGGTTCCCAGCGCGCGCAAGACATCAGCCACATCGGCATAGGCCAGGAACACAACCTGGCGGAACTGCGCGCTGGCCGCGTCCAATGCCGCCAACGCTGCCCGGCGTTCGGCACGCAAGCGCCCGCCGTCGATCACCGGCTGAACAAGCCCCGCCCCGAAACTCCATACAACGCTATTGGCATTAAAAAAAGCCGCGGCCTGCCCGGACTGGGAGCCGTAACTCCCGTTCAACGTGATCTGCGGATAAAGATTCGCGGCAGCCACACCCGCCCGGGCACTGGCCGCCTGCACCAGCGCCTCGGCAGCCCTGATGTCCGGGCGCTGACGCACCAGCGAAGACGACAAAGCGATCGGCAACACCGCCGGCTCACTGATCGATGCCAGATCAAACCGCGGCCCTGCCGCCTCTTCTGCCGGAAACTTTCCAGCCAGAACCATGCGCTGATGCCGCACCTGAAAAAGCTCTTTCTCGACCGGCGGCACCGCCGCCCGGGTCTGTTCCACCTGGGCACGCCACGACAAAACCTCCGCGCGCGCCACACCGCCCAGGGCCATCTGCGCATCGAGCAGTCCCAGCTGTTTTTCTTCGGATATGAGGATAGCCTTTAAGGCCGCCAGCTGTTCGCGCAGGGCGGCTTCACGGATCACCGTCGTTACAATATTAGCCGCCAGTGACAGGCGGACTGCCTCAAGCTGAAAATTCTGATAATCCACCCTGGCCTTCAGGTCCTCGAGCGCCCGGCGGCCACCGCCAAAGAAATCAAAAGCATACCCCACATTAACCGAAGCATGGTGAAGGTCAAAGACGCCCCCCCCGCTGTCATTGGACAAGCCTGCCGCCGCCGGAGAGCTCTTCTGCCGCGCCGACGATAACACCGCCGTTACCTCCGGGTAACGCACACGCCCCGCACGGGCATTATAATTTTCCTGCGCTTCACGCAACGCCGCCTGCGCCGCTTCGAGTGTCGGGTTTTGCGCGAAAGCGGCGCGGATCATGCGGTCCAGTTCTTCCGACTTAAAAAGTGCCCACCACTGCGCCGGAACATCTTCCCCTGCCACCGAGGCCACTGCCACAGGCACCGCAGGCACACGCACCGCCGGCACCGCCGCACAACCGCCCAGCCCCAGCCACACAAGCCCCAGCCCCACCTTCCAGGCACACCCCATAACACGCATCCTTTCCCTGATCGACGATCAATTGATCGCCCCAAAATCACGCGTAAAGCACTTAACAAGAAATCGTTACATATTCTCTAAAAGATCAATCGAAACGGCTTAAGAATATCACGTCCATTAAGGAAGTCAAATAACGGGTTCGACGATCAGAATATATCGGACAATCCTATAGATTTATTTGCCGTGTTTTCTCGCTCAACCGCTCACGCAGGACGGCAAATGCGCCGGGAGGCTCGTTGCAAGGGACCCAGCAGGCATGGAGGCCGCCGTGGATCGCCTCAACAGGTTTTTGCTTATCGTCATACAGCGCATCGACCCTCAGAACGACATCCTTGTCCGGCAAACACAGCTCATAAGAACCACCTTTACAGATCGGATTGCGCGGCTCGATCTGCATCAGCTTCTTGACCGGATCATAAGCCCGAACAATCCCCGTAAAACGATATAGCAACGACACAGACAATCCGGAATCATAATTCAGTGCCGCAGCGCCCGGATTCCCGTGCAGGAAACCTGTTGTGAACCCGCGGCTCGATGTTGCCAAGACCTCCCTCAGGCCTTGTGGGTCAAACGGCTTGCCGGCCTCAAGATCATCGATCGCCCGGCGATACGCGCGCGTGATCATGGCCACATAATAAACTGATTTGGAACGGCCTTCGACCTTGAAACTATGAACCCCCGCCGCCACCAGCGCGTTCAAATGTTCGATCAGGCACAGGTCCTTCGCATTCATCAGATAGGTCCCGTTGCTGTCTTCATCCACGGGCATCATCGCCCCCGGGCGCTTGCTTTCTTCCAGATAAAATGCATCAGTCAAGGCCGAATGTTCGTCTTGCGGCTGATCTTTTCTAAACACCTTGTACGGCCACCGGCAGGAGTTGGTGCACGCCCCCTGGTTCGAATCGCGCCCGACCAGATAACTGGAGATCAGGCAACGCCCGGAATAAGCGATGCAGATCGCGCCATGCACAAAAGACTCCAGCTCGACCTCAGGGCAATGCTCCCGGATCTCGCGAATCTCGCCCGCATTCAATTCTCGCGAAAGGATGATCCGCCGGACCCCCATCTTTTGCCAGAAGGTCACGGTGGCATGATTGACCGTGTTGGCCTGGACAGACAAATGAATGGCCGCCTGGGGATGATTTTCACGCATGAGCATGATCAGCCCCGGATCTGACATGATCCACGCATCGGGCTGACAAAGCTTCAGCGTCGCCCCGATAGATTTGAGGCAGGGATTGATCTTGCTATTGTGAGGAAAGATATTGGCCGTCACATAGGCCTTTTTACCGAGGCCATGGGCGTAATGAACAGCCTCAGCGACGTCTTCAAGTTTCCTGAACCCGTTCTCACGCGCCCGCAAAGAAAACGAAGGCATCCCCAGATAAACCGCATCGGCCCCAAACGCCAGGGCAAAGCGCAGTTTCTCCAAATTTCCCGCTGGCATTAAAAGTTCGATATTACCCATAGCAAAATTCCTCATCCCTGTTTTCTCCCTCAAGATCAATGCGCCCGACGTCAGTCATCACATTTCAGTTATATGGACCTCAGCGGCTGTCTTCTGCACAGGAAAAAGAAGCGCAACAGGAATAAGGGCCAGAAACATGAACATCAGCAAGAAAGAAATATCATTATAAGCGATCATCTCTGCCTGTTTGGTGACCAACCCGTTGATGAGTGCCAGCGACGCCGGATAAGACTGCCCCATGCTCAAGCCATGCGCGTGAAGAAGCCCGACGGCCTGTCGATACATGGTGACCGCTTGAACATGCCAAGCATTAATATGTGTTGCCAAAAACGCATGGTGGATCTGCGTGTAACGTTCGAGTAAAGTCGCCATCAGGGCATACCCGATGTTCCCGCCTACCTGTTGAAATAAATTGAACAACCCTGCCGCCGACGTCATGTTTTCCCTGGAAATAGTGCTTAGGCTGACCGTCGACAAGGTGACAAAGACAAACGGCATCCCGGCACCCATAATAAAAAGGATCGGCATAATATTATCCTGCCCTGCGGTCGTAGCTAAATGCCCCAGCTGGAAATAGGAAAAGGCAACGACCAGCATACCAAAGACCATCAAGCCACGGGAATCAACCAGATTATACAATCTCCCCACGATCGGCAAAACACACAAGAGCGCCAACGCACGCGGCATGAGGACGAGCCCTGCCTGAAATGCCGGGTAATTCAACAGCCGTTGCGTAAACTGCGGCAAAATAAAAGTCGTGCCATAAAGCGCAATGCCCATCAAAAGGATAATAACAACACCCATGGAAAACTGGGGGTTCTTGAAGATATGAAAATCCACGACGGGTTCTTTGGATATAAAAAGTTCCCAGTACACCATGCCAGCCAGGATCAACACCGTAACAACTGTGCCCCAGAGAATAAGCGGCGACCCGAACCAGCTCATCTCCTGTCCGCGTTGAAGGATCGTTTGAAGGCCTGTTAAACCAAGAGACAAAAGAAGAATGCCCATCGTGTCGATCGATTTAATGCCCCGTTTCAAGTAAGCCGGGTCATGGACAAAAAGAAAAACCATGATCATGCCCAGAATGCTAAAGGGGATGTTGATGTAAAAGATCCACGGCCAGCCGTAATGATCCGTAAGCCAGCCACCAGCCACAGGACCGATCGCCGGCGCCACCACAACGCCCATCGAAAAGATTGCCATGGCCATCCCCTGCTCTTTCTTGGGAAAAGTCTCTCTCAGGATAGCTTGCGAAATAGGGATGAGACTGCCTCCGCCAATACCTTGAAGCACACGGTACAGGATCATCTCGGGAAATGTATGCGCAGTTCCCGCAAGGATCGAACCGACGGTAAAAATAGCAAAGGAAATAAGATAAAGCTTTTTTCGTCCCAGTAACGCCGTCCACCATCCGGCCATCGTGACCATGATGACCGCCGCGATACTGTACGCTGTCGCGATCCAGGTGATGGCCGACAGGTTCTGCCCGAAACTGCCCATCATGTGCGGCAACGCCACGTTGACAATGCTAACATCCATCACGGACATGAAAGCCCCGACCATGACGGCCGCGCACACAAGCCACTTGTTGGGATTATGGTCTTTCTTGCCGCGTAGCCATTTCAGGAAAAACGCCATAAAACCACTGTTCAGTTAGTCTCAATTGTGGGAAGAACGGACATGCCCAGTGCCAGCGGCTTATCTAGGCTGACAGCGTCATCAAAGACGATCTTAACAGGTACGCGCTGGATAACCTTGATATAATTCCCGGTTGCGTTCTCAGCCGGCAGAAGGCTGAAACGTGATCCGGTCCCATGCTGGATGCTGTCCACATGCCCATGGAAAACCTTGCCCGGATAAGCATCGACGGAGAACAGCACCTTGGCACCAGGATGAATATGTGTCATTTGGGTTTCTTTGAAATTGGCCGTGATCCATCTGCCCGCAGGCACGATCGCCAGCAATGTTTGGCCTTGCTGGACATAAGCTCCCGGCTCAACTGCTTTTTGGGCAACCTGCCCGTCTTCGGGCGCCCGAATTCTGGTATAAGATAAATCAAGTTCTGCCTGTTCCAGTCGGGCCTTGGCACCATCCAACTTGGCCTGGGCTGTGTCCACGCGCAAGGTTGATCGTTCATACTGTTGCACGGAAATATCCTTTTTAACCCACAGGTCACGGTAGCGGCGCGCATCCTGGTTGGCCTGTTTAAACTCGGCAAAAGCCTCTTTCAAGTCGGCCGTAGCCAGATCCACACGCACACCGTAATCACGGCGATCAATTTCGAATAAAGTTTGCCCGCCTTTAACCATTTCATTATCAACCACACCAACCTTGACAACGTGTCCTGACACCTTCGGGCTAACAGCAATCACATGACCGTCAATGAACGCGTCATCCGTCGATTCATGCCCGGAGGCGTATGAAATAGCCCAATAACACAGGACGCAGACCCCCAGGACGCCGACGCCCAACACAACGCGCCAACGCTGATCCATGCCATAAAATTTCTTAACAACTTTATTGTGCATACATGCCACCTGTTTTTTAGCTATGCGTTAACTGAAACATTTTAATATGGCCGACGGCGGAGTAGTAATTGACCCTGCTCATATGATATTTAGCCAAGACGCTGACGTAAGACTCGCGTGCGCGCTCCAGAATAGTATGCGCATCGATAAGTTCAATATTATTCGCCAGACCGTCGGCGTACTGATCTTTGGCTAAATTCTCCTGTTCTATGGCCAGGTCCAATTCTTCCTGGGCCGCTTTAACCTGCAGCGTACTTGTTCCCAGTGCCTGCACCGCCAAGCGCACATCTTCTTCAACCTGAGCTTGGATATCATCTCGTTGGATCTCTTCCTGAACTTTCTGGCTCTGGCTTTCTTTGATCTGGCCTTCGATAAGACCACCTTCAAAAACAGGCACACTGACACGCATGCCGATTTGAGCAACATCATGGATCTGCCGATGGGGTTCAGCGCCGGATCTGCCATAATTGCCAGTGACTTCAACACTGGGAAGCCTGGCCTGCCTAGCTTTGGACAACTCAACCTGGCGATATGCAACCTTCCTGTTAGCCATCTTCATTTCAAGGCGGTCTTTAAATGCCACCTCGATCGCGTTGTCAGTGGCAGGCATCGGCTCCGCATCGAACCCGAGCGATTCACCGAGCGTTATCTCACTGCCCAGGGACACGCCGGTGATGCGCGCCAACTGCAAGCAGGCCGCTTGAAAACGCTCCACTGTCTCAAGTCTACGGGCATTTTCTTGAGCCAACCGCGTCCTGGCCCTCACAAGATCCAATTTGGTCACAATCCCGGCTTGGAGCTGATGATCGGCCAGATCCACTAATTCACGGGCCAGCAGAATATCCTGTTCAATGGCTTTCAGGTGCTCCTTGGCACTCAAGACGTCCAGATACGCAAGCGCAGCGCTAACGGTGATTTGATCGCGGGTCAGGTCATCTTGCAAGCGTGCGATCATGACATCCAGATCAGCGGCCTTTAGCTTGGAAAACGCCGCGAGATCAAAAACACGCGCGATCAGGTAAACCCTCGTGTCGAACGAATTGTAAGGACCAACCACACCGAAATCCGGAAAACCGGCCGCCGCATAGTTATCCCAATAGGTCCGTGACTGAGAGGCGCTGACAGTCACATGCGGCAGGAGGTCGGAGCGATCCTGAATCCGGCGCGCCTTGGCCGCATTCACGCGCTCATAAGCCAGCCTTTTTAACACATTATTGGTCAAGGCACGCTCAATAGCCTGCGACAGGCTCATGGTGATCGTCGTGCCCCTGTCATTGAGCTCTTCTGTCGTCGACACGGCGCCGAAGCCCATGCTGCTGAAAGCTGCGCCCCATGAACAGCTGAGGGCCATGACTATAATTATTTTCTTCATATGATTCTCTATCCTCGCGCCCCCTGGATGGCGGTCCTTAATTTCTCGAGCAAACGATTGAACGTCTTTTTATCTTCTAGGCTTAAACCAGCAAAAATGCTGGCGATGACCGCGTGATAATCGGGAAGAAAAGCATCCAAAAGGGATTCCCCTTTCTTTGTTATCCTGGCAATACAGACGCGCCGGTCTTTGGCATCATAAACGCGCTCAACCCAACCCTGCTTGATCAAACTGTTCACCAATCCGGTTACATTGGCGCGGCTGACCAGTAAAAGGCGGCTGATCTGATTATGCTGACACCCCTTGCCTTCACTGCTCCGCAAGATCGTAAGCACGTTCAATCCGGCCCTGGTCAAGCCTTGTGCGCTTGTTTGATGCGACAAATGGGCCGACATGGACTCAATGGTATAAATAAAATTAAGGAACGTTTCCGCCGTGGAAGAAGAAATCTTCCCGTACCGCCGGCTCGATTCCCGAAAACGCTCCCACGCTTTCTCAACGCGGCGCGGGTCATTATTTGCTTTATCCAAGTTTTTCATAGACGTGTATCTTAAAACGCCCGCACTTATTGTCAAGCAATTAACTGTTAATGACTAAACTATTTTGGCTAAAAATGAACGTGCTCGCAGAAGGATGGTCGATGTCATCGGTGCCAATTAACTCACGGCTTAAAGAACTCATTGCCCCAAAGCTTCTCAAGAAAGGTTTCCCATGGCAAAGCGATTATCCCGGGAGCGATCCGCCGTGGCTCCTTTTCCAGTGAAACAATGCAGGCGTGTCTTACAGGCCCATCTTGAAGCAACGTCGAAAGAACGCGCGCATCGCCTTCATGGACCCGCGCCGAAGACTTAACCTCAATAGCAAGTTCTTTATCCCCCAGAATAAAATCAACTTCCTGCCCTGAACTTGTACGCCAATAGCTCAACGGCAGATCGGGGTAACAATACGCCTGAAAAGCACAAAGCTCCATAAAAATAAAATGCTCGAATGATTTTCCAAAGTCAGCATTACCCTGCTGTGGATGCCGGCCGGCCAGATGGTTAGCAACACCCACATCAAAAAGATAGAACTTTTCCGTTTGGATCATCCGGCGGTTCGCCGACTTCTTCCAGGGTGCCAGCCTCCGGCCGAGATGCGTATCTTCAAGAATGCTAAAATAGTTGCGTACGATATTATGTTTGACCCCCGTCTCACGGGCGATATTGACATAATTGATCAGTTCACTCGATGTCAGCGCCGCCACCCGCAAAAACTCATTGAACGCCGGGATATTTTGCGTCAACGCTTCAGCGGCGATCTCCTCTTTTAGATAATCAGCAAAATAAGCCCTCAAATCCTCCGCCGGTGCTGTCGAAAGGATATGCGGGGGCAAAAGCCCGGACCTCATCACGCGTTCAAGATCAAACCCCTGTATTTCACTCCAGGACAACGGGCACATGGACCTGCGCCACGCCCGTCCCCCAAGCATATTGGCATGACCACGTTTAAGCTTGCGCGCGCTTGATCCGGTCAAAAGAAAAGAGGCTCCCCGGTTTTCGATCATCCAGTGGACCTCATCCAGCAAGGCAGGAACCTTCTGTACCTCGTCGATCACAAGCAGACCCTTGTGATCGTAGTACCTTTCTCGAAGCAACGCTGGCCGCGAAGAATAATCCGCAAACACATCGGTCTTCAAAAGATCGATGACCTTGGCTTGCGGCAAATGATGTTTGATCCAGTAACTTTTACCTGTCTTACGCGGCCCCCAAAGGAACGCCGACTTGCCATTGGGAAGATCAAGCTTGAACTGTCTTTGGATAATTTTCATAGTAGATGAAGTTTATCCGGATAAACTCATGTTGTCAATAAATTTATCCCCTGCACTAAGACTACGGCGTTAAGGATAAATTATTGCTTTGTTGTATTAACCCGGATTAAGCGAATAACACACCTCTCAAATTGTTTCTTAAACTTTTGCTATCTCATCACATCATCCCCAGAAACAACCCTTGGGGTCCTTTTTTACTTCAAGCATAGCCGCATCAAGGGATGCGTACTCCTCACCTGACAGGTTTATGTCCGCTTCATGTCGGGTTTGTCGGGTTTATGTCGGGTTAAGATATACTGCGTATTGCGACCAGTCTTTCCGATACCGGGAATTCATTTCACTGACGCGACCTTCTCTTTCCCTTTGTGTGTTAAACGATATTTCTGCAAACGACTGGGGCCTCCACTGGGCCCCAGATTGCTCCACTTCTCAACATGCCGACAAGAAAGTGAATCTCGCGTCAACCAGTTACGCAGACATTTCCCAGCCCTTAAATACTCCCCATTTATGTAAATAATATCTGCGGAAATTTATTCCGCTAAGTTTCCGCTAAATTTCCGCTAACACATACGCGGTGTTTCTATCACCCGTCCCGACTTTCTTGACAAGCCCCTTTTCAGCCATCGCAGACAAATCATTCCGAGCCGTCCTAATGACCAAGTCCTTACCATTTACCAATCGCGACAATCTGTCACGATTATTGTCGTGATTATTGCCGTACGACCTGACCACCACCGTGCAGTACATGGCAAATCTCAATCCGAACTAATCGTGCCGTAATCATGCCATAATCGTGCCATTGTAGTGCTCGAGTCATTGACTCCATTTGTATCTCAGGCTCCGGCCACTGACAACGCCTTCTGCCAACCTTTTCTAACCACCAACTTCAAGACCGTGCAGTGACCGTGCAGTCGAATATCAGGAAGCTAATTCATACCTAATAAGGCTCCCGCTACCAATTCGCCTAAAAACTCGCTTAGCTATAAGATCACTTTTATTCGCCTAATTAAAGTTCGAATGAAGGTCTTGTAGTCCAGAAATTTAGAAGTTAAAAGATTCATTATTTAATTATGAATCCACTCTCTGAATCCGTACTCAAAAATCTAGATCACAAAATAAACTTCTTGCCTCTCTGCCATCAAGAATACCACCCGCTCTGGAGGGATTTAAACCGTTCTCTCTAGTTTACGACCATATTACCGACGGTAGAAGCCCGCCCTATATAAGTATTATTGCTTAAACTAGCGACCAGAAACTAGGAGAGGATTGGGTTGTTTCTGGCAACAATATTTGCCTTTAGCGCTCTCTATTTGTCGACGGAGATAAGATGGCAGGAAGAATCGAATATCGACGAGAAATACAATGCCGTAACCATTTGAAACGTCGCAAGAAAGTGTGGTGGGCTACAGGACGTATTCCGCAACCCGACCGATGAGTTCAAGACAGAAGTTCTAACCTACACAGTACATTCCTCAAAACAGTTCAAACTGACTACAGCCTAATTTAACCCCGCGCTGTTAACCAATCATGCAGAAATCTTTCCAAGTGAGCTCCTTACAGCCTCATTTTGACGTCCCCGCTGAATCCACACAAGAATATGCCGCCAAAGGATCACACCCCTTAATGACAAGAACAGCCCAAGCCCCTCCAATAGCACTCAAATTCCCAGCAGCCGGCGTTCGATTTTCATGACCTATTTCAGCATCCGACAAGGTGGCGTACGAAAAAGCCAGTCCGCCAGAGTCCGAGATAGCGAAGGTCCATAGTTGCCCCAACAATTTCTCTTTCTTTTGCTGATAGATCTCCGCCTTCTGGATCTCACCCAACCGCCTATAATCACTCGCTAACCTACTATATGCATTGATCAATTGGAAAGTCCACTCGAAAGAAATCATTTGCGGCCGCTTCAACTCAGCCATTCGCTTCTTATCTGTAAAATCAACCCCACGGATAATGGCATCCCCCTTGCCCGGAACAGTAAAAGAACTCTCCGAAAAACAATTCTTCTCCACAAACTCAATCACTCTTTCTGCGGCCCCGGGCTCAATGCGATCCAAGCCCTCCACCCCCAATGCAGAAACTCCCCAACTCTGCACATCTGTGGCAACCGTTTCATCCTGATAACCACGGTTAAAACGATGCTCTGATTTATTCCAGGCGCCTGATTTAAGCCAATGCAGACAATCGGCAGCCGCTAATTGATATTTTGCTTTCCCCGTCGTCTGGAAAAGTTTATGGAATAACGCATAGGCATCAATAGTAACCTCTGTCGCATAAACCTGATAGAACTCCGGCTTCTCAACATCATACCCAATATGCTGATCGGCAGGATAGGCGGCATCTCCTTTAGGCCCTAAAGCTACTCCTCCAAAGTTGCCGCTTTGCTTATCAGTATTCTGCAGGGAAAGAGCGAAGTCTGCGATCTTCTCGGCAAGCTCTAAATACTTTTTGTCTCCGGTCTTCAAATAAAGATCAAAACCCGCCATCCCCATCCAGATATTGGCTCCACTGCGAACAGACCAATCCCTACCCGAGAAAGGTTTACCGGCGATATAACACTCAATGATCCCTCCCAACCGCCAAACTTCAGGAATCTCAATATAATAATCCAATATTTTTCTTGCCTCAGCATATTTACCGGAAGCAGAATACGCCAATGCAACAACCGCGGCGTCATATGTGATCGTCCAATGCAGAAAACGCTCATCCCCCACATGACTGAACGGAAGACCACTTTCCTGGTTACGATTAACCATTAACCACGTCAGAAAATGCTCGGAATCATGTGCCCTGCCAACATCGACAGTCGGTTCGACACAAAGCGCAGCTCCGCTCATAAGAAAGAACAAAAATCCACTCGTAATAAATCTTGTAAGGCCATGAGCCATCATTCAAATAACGCTTTCATCCCGCCCATGACCTTATCAAAGGGAATGACGGAAACCTTCTTATGAAGTTCGTAACGCTTCTCACCGGGATAAATGACCGCGATCCTTTCAAGCTTCAGGTCCTCCAGCGCAATGCGCATGGACGGCGTCATCGTTGGGGCATCCTGACGCTTGATCTCAACGCCATACATCTTCCCCCCCTTGAATAGAACCAGATCTATCTCTGCGCCCTGATGCGTCGCCCAATAATACACCTCATCCGGCGCAACCGAGTGAATGACCTCTTCGATCACATATCCTTCCCATGAAGCACCATGTTTAGGATGCGCCAAGAGATCTTCCCTGGTCTTGATACCTAAAAGACCATGCAATATCCCCGTATCATAAAAATACACCTTCGGCGCTTTGACCTGACGCTTTTTAATATTTGCAAACCACGGCTGAAGCTGGCGCATCATGAAAACACCGCTCAAAACATCCAGATAACGCTTTACCGTGACCTCATTGATACCCAGCGAACGGGCAATCTCATTGGCGTTAAAGATCTGACCATGATAATGCGCCAGCATGATCCAGTAACGTAAAATAGTCAACGGCGGAAGGGATACTCCGTAAAACGGAAGGTCCCGCGATACAAAACTTTCTATATACTCCTTACGCCAAACAAAGCTCTCTTCATCTGTCCTGGCCAAAAAGGCTTTAGGCAGACCACCCCTTAACCAAAGCTTCTCGTACTTGACCATACCAACTTCTTTTAACGAGAATCCGCCAATCCTAATGCGCTCAACACGCCCAGCCAAAGATTCCGAAATGTGCGTATTCAGTGTTGGTGCGGCGCTACCCAAGAGCAAAAACTTTGCCGGCAACGGCACGCGATCTGCAAGAACCCGTAGGATCGGAAAAAGATCCGCTTGCCTTTGAACTTCATCGATCACAACAATTCCCTTGAGATCAACAAGGGCGTTCTTTGGCTGCGCCAGCTTGGCACTATCAACAGGATCTTCCAGATCGAAATATGTCGACGATCCCGGCTGAGCAAAATTCCGTGCCAGTGTTGTCTTTCCTGATTGACGAGGGCCCAATAAAGATACGATCCTTCCCCGCTTGATCGCCTTGTGAATATCTTGTAGGATGTCTTTACGTTCTATCATAGGCAGGAAGTATACCATGAATTAATCGTATTGCAATATGTAATTTCATGGTACTAAATTCGTAGAACGGCACTGATCCGACAATATGCCAAAGCAGGACTTTTGACGCAAAAGCTTACTTTCGAACTCGCCATAAATGACGCAACGAACATGTTTAGCGGGACCTCTGATTGACACCCTCCTCCGCGAGCGAAGCGAGTGTGGGGAGGGCATGGGAGGGGGCGTCAAGAAATAACAAAAAGTTTTTGCATGAAATGATTCTTCGTCGAATAATAAAATCCTGGTCGACGAAATAATTCTTATAGATAAAACAAAAGAAGAATTGATTCGTATTATTCTGGATCAAGCTGCGCGTATTCGGGAGTTGGAAGAAACTCTCCTTGAATGCCCCGATTGTCACCATGCCCTTGGGCAACCCATAGACGTCGAAGAACAAATTCAGGAAGACATTGTCCCGGCGCACGTACGCGTAAGGAAATATCTTCGGCACAGGTACCATTGCGACCATTGCGGGAAAGAACATGATGCGCCATATCATCCGGAACATGTGCCGTCGGGATTTCTTGGCGCGAACATTCTCATTCAAGCCATAATCTTGAAATATCACCATTGCCTACCGTATCGTAAGATCTGTGAACTATTTCAGGAATTGGCGGGAATAACAGTGAGTCCCGGCGGGCTATCACAGGCTTTGGCACGGATAAGTCACTGGCTTGGTGTTGAACGGGCAGTGTTGCTGGAGGCGGCCCGCGGTAGTCCGCAATTGCACGTGGACGAAACTGGCTGGCGTCTGGACGGGAAGAAAATCTGGGTGTGGGCTTTGGTTAACAAACGACTAGCGTATTATCACGTTGACCGCAGTCGAGCGCGAAAGGTTCTTAAAGGATTTACAACGGCTATCGAAACGCTTCGTTCAATCATGGCAAGATATGTTCCGGTTCCTGAAAGATCCGTCACTGGACTGGAATAATAATCGTGCCGAAAGAATGATCAGGCCAAATGTTATTTACCGTAATCGTTCCTATGGGAATCGGTCTAACCGCGGGGCTGAGGCTCATGGCACGCTCAGGTCACTCATGCCGACATTGCGGCTTCAAGGTAAAAATGTGACTGAAAGTTTGCGGCTGGCCTTTTTACAACATCGCCAAGGTAATTCATCACCACAGCTCAGTTTTTAAAATCCCCCCACCCCGTCCCGCCCCACCGGGGGGCAGGTATCATTTAGGAATACCCATTATACCTACCCGGTCGAGTAGATATCTATTTCAATACCCCTCACAGAACCGTACGTGCAGATTTCCCGCATACGGCTCTTCAGCAAGTTGACTTACAAAGCTTATACGGAACATAAAACTGATGTACTATCCGCGGCTTCGGTAAGGAGAATTTCTCAACGTACGCACACAAGTTATCCCCGTTCATCGACGCTCTTTGACTGCGCCTATTTAACCACTTGTGAACCATACGCTTAACCTTGTAGCTGTAAGCATTCAGGCGTCGACTGTTGTCGCTGACACCGTAATACGCATAGTGTCCTCTCATCTTCGCCGTTAGCTGCTTCCATAGGTCTTTGAGTGGTAGCGTGTTCCGCACCGTCGCCAGCCATCGATTCATTGCTACCATGCTTCGGCGGAATCTCTTACCACTCGTCTTACGCCCCACCTTAAATCCTCCCCGCTGACTTATACCTATGTAGTGGGTAATCCCGAGAAAATCAAACGTGTTGGCTTTCCGTCCGGTTCGTTTCGCGTTTTCCTTCTCGAACCGTCCAAAACTCACAACCTTTGTCTTATCGTCGTTGGTTGCAAGCCCATTATTGCTTAGCCTCTGCTTGATTCCTGCCAGCACCGTCTCCGCATCTTCCTTGTACTGAACCAATATTACAAAGTCGTCGCAGTAACGCACCATGTGGCATTGCCCTTTCATGCGTGGCTTCGCTTCTTCCTCCAGCCACTCATCGACCACATAGTGTAAAAACATGTTGGCTATCATCGGACTGATATTGCCGCCCTGCGGCGTTCCACGTTCGGTTTTCTTGAATGCCGACTGCTCCATGTATCCCGATTTCAGAAAGCGCACCGCATACCGCACAAACTGTTCATCCCGTATCCTGATGCGTAACCACCCAATAAGTTTTGCATGCTCCACATTGTCAAAGAAGCCCTTAATGTCCGCTTCCATAACATGATTTATTGGCTTGGTCATGATCAGGTCGTTGATTTGTTTCAGTGCCTGGTGACAGCCTTTCCCCGCCCGGAACCCATACGAGTTATCGTGGAAGTCCTGTTCATATATCGCTTCCATCACCCGGCTCATTGCCTTTTGTACTATCTTGTCCTCGACGGATGGTATCCCAATCGGCCTTTGCGTTCCGTTGTCTTTCGGAATATACACCCGTCGAACAGGCTGTGGCCGGTAGCTCATTCTCCTTATCCGCTCAACCAGTCCTTTGATATTCTCGCCCAACCCATTCCCATATTCTTCCCAGCTTGTCCCGTCCACCCCAACAGCACATTCTTTCCTTAACTGCTGGTAACTGTCCTTGAGGAACGCCTCGTTAATCAGATGCATCAGATTATCGAAGGTCGCATTCTTGTCCCTCTTGGCTCGCTCTGCTACGAAGCCCAATTTCGTTTCCACGCTTTCTGTCATCCCTGCGAATAACTGCATGTTCCCTCGAGCCTCTTCATCCTGTTGTTAACCCCTTCGAGCGGCTTCTCCTGCCCCGCAGACCGTTACTCCGCGACTCTACTATAGGTTAATCCGACTCCCCGCACCCTCCCGCTCTCCTTCGCCTCTTTCGGCTCGTCGAGCGTTCACTTCTGTTCGCGGGGTCTCCCAAGTTCCGACGTAGACACCTTTCAACCCCTCTATGGTCTTCGACCCCGGCAGTCCGTCACGGGCTCACCGCATTCTTTCGCCCGTGCTGGTAATGGCTTCAGGAGTTTAGAATCCTTAGCCATCTGCTTTTGGTACATATCGAGGCTCAATCCCTTCGCTTACGCTATAGATGAGTATCTCCCTCCCTCCAGCTCCGTCCGATTCGTTACCTCCTCGGACGTGGAGTTCAGTTCTGACCTGGTGGTTAGCCTTTAGTCAGGTTGCTTCCTTTACAACTTGTCTACGCCAGCTTCGCTTGGCGCACCCAAACCTGTACTGAAACAGCGGGCAATCCTGCTTTGCACATTTCCGGACTACGCGCGCCTTACCCTTGGCACACGCCAGGCACTGTGCGCGGATCGCTGCCACCGGCGTTAGTACTTTATCCATGTTCCCCTCCTTGATTTTGATCGATATGGGCAACTAGAGTTAAGGATAACGCGCACTCGGCCCTGTTGTCAGCGTCGAACTTGAGTTGGGGGTATTCGGGGGAAATGCGGAGGGACTTCGAGGAACTACCGAAAGGTGTCAACGCGTGTGACACCTTTGATATCGTTCACGGGTGTTAACGCGTTTAACACCCGTCCTATCTTTCCCGCTCGGGAACAAGACCGACTTCTGCGTCGTACATCATCTTCCTGAACTGGTACAGCTGTTCGCGCTCATTGCCGGAACGCACGATATCCAACAACCGATTGAGAGTGAAGAACTCCACGATCTCCGGTTCATCCTTGTGGTTGCGCAGGTAGGCCTGGTGCCTTTCCCATTCCCTTTGTCTGATCGACTCCAGATGCGCTAGGTCCTGGGGACGGATGCCGAAATGGAACCGCTGCACATCGCCAATGGTCACGGTGTAGTAGGAATACTCGAACCAGAAAGTGCGGGGTCTGACGCGGGAAAGCTTGCGGGCACGCCTGATGTACCGGCGCATTTCCGCGGCCGGAATACGGGGTGCCGGGGTTGCGGGCAAAGAAAAACCCCCAGACGCTTGTGGTTCGGCTTGTCGCCGGTTCGTCTGGGGGTTACATATGGGGTGGGCTACAGGACGTATTCCGCAACCCGACCACTGCGTTCAAAGAGGAAATTTTAACCCATAGCACTTTCTTAAAGTCCTGCAATATCAATGAATGCACCATTTAATCCTTCACCCAAGCCGTTTACGCACAAACTCAGCCAGACGCTCCGCATCCTGAAGAATCTTATCCGCTTCAGACTGGGTCACAAGCCGTTCTTCATATTCCGCCATGTTCTTCATTCTAAGAACCCTGCTGATACGATTAGCGTTCAAAGCCGTGTCATCATCGGCCTTGACCGATCTAAACAACTTCACTGAATCATTATGGTCCTCACTGGCACTTCTCTTCCCAAGAAAGTACACACACATGGCATCCGCGAGCGAAATCACAGCATGGATAGAATTAATAGCCGAAGCATTCCATTCTCTTCTCTCACAGGCTGCCCTTGCAGACGATAAACACTCATCTGCCCGTTGTAAGTAATTCGAATACTGTGCTTTGGGGACATCCCGCGTCTTAAACTTTAGACTCATAAAGAACAACTCCTTTCTCGGCTGCCTTCACAACAGGCAACAACGACTTCGCCTTCAATTCTTTTTGATCCAAGATATATGGCGCCAAACGATTACCGAACATATCCAGACAATCAGCGGACAAATTCTCCAGGAACGGCTCAATAGTATCTTTGGCTCTTTCCGTCTTCAGAACAATAAACAAATCAATATCACTGTCTACCCGCTCTTTGCCCTCAGAAACAGATCCAAAAAGCACCACACGAAGGACGCTTGGCTTTGATAAATACTTAAGCACCAACCTCTTTAATGCCGATAAGGCGTCAGATTCCGCCTTAACAGAATCCCATATTGCCTTAACAACACCATACGCATAACTCTTTCGATTAACGGCCCACACATGAGCCTTGCCTACCGTGTTAAAGGAAACCAGATTGATCTCTGCAAAATCCGACATGACCCGGTTAACACTCATATGAGAGATCTTGAGAATCGACGCGATCTCCCGCTCACTCATCGGAGCCTCATGAGTTATTAAAAAACCGGCAACTTTTAATCTTACCGGAGAAGCAATAATATCTATAACTGGCGCGTTGAAACGCATAAACCTCCTTATGTAACTAACTTGTTACAAGTGTAACACGAAAAACAACGCGGTCAAGAGGAATGTCTGTTGCAAGTGGACAAAGAAAAACCCCCAGACGCTTGTGGTTCGGCTTGTCGCCGGTTCGTCTGGGGGTTACATATGGGGTGGCTGACGGGATTTGAACCCGCGACAACTTGAACCACAATCAAGGGATCTACCACTGATCTACAGCCACCATAAAACTATTATCTTCAATCTTGCGATTGAGTAAACTTCGATCTTGTCCTGAACATTACAGCGCAGCTTTTGAACCGGCCACAATATTACCCGATGTTGGCTCGGAATTCAAGCTTGTTGTGATATTGCCGGACAATCCCAGCGCACCAAGGTCAACGTTATCCATTTTAGTGGTGAACGCAAAGCCGGCCTTGATGTTCATTCCCGTCGAGGAAAGCAGTCCGAGCACCACATTCTCGAGGCGCTGCGCTTTCTTACCCTGCGGCGCGGAGTTACCGTTGCCGCCCACGTTGAATGTCCCGTCAACCTTCAGGGCATTATGCTGCGACACCAAAGTAACCTTGACACCCACCACACCGTCATCATCAGCAACCTGTGCGGCAGCATTCATATCACGGTCAGCCCAGTTCAGCCAGCCCTCGGATTTCAGGGAATGCCCGCCGAAAGGCAGCTTGACCCGGGCGAGCGAGGCCGTCACAGAAAAATCCGTCCGGACCGGCACCTCCGTTAACGGGACATTGTGCGCCTGCACATTGATCGCCTCCACCCGGTACTCATGCCGGCCGCCGGACTTGCGGCTCATCAACACCTTTAACACGCCATTACGGATCACAAAATGCGTCAGGATAACCGCCTTGGGCGCAATGGACGCAGAAGGCTTCGTGGCGGCAACCGCTTTAGCCGGAGTGGCAGGCGGTGCTGAAGCCGCAGGAAGCGCGGCGGTACGGTCCAGCGTTATCACCGGCGCATCGAGCTCGACGGTGCTGATCCTTATGGCCGAACTCAACAATGACAGGACATCCACAGCGGCATGCACCCGTTTACATTCCAGCAACCCGTCGACCTTAAGCCCGTCGATCACGATCCCCGCCGGAAATTCAACCCCGACGGCACGCGCCTCGACATGCCGGCTCGTCAGGGCACTGGCCTGCGCATTGAAAATAGAACGGGCATTGAACGTCAGATAAACAAACGTTAACCCGACGCCACCAACAATAAGTCCGGCAATGATCCCCGCAAAAACCTTCATCCCCACACGCATCTGCACTCCTATCAAGAATAGCGTCCCTGGCCCGAATCGAACGGGCGACCCTCAGCTTAGAAGACTGGTGCTCTATTCAAAACTGCCAGGGACAAACTTCTAGTAAATCAATCTTTCTCAAGGACTTACAAGAACAACCATCTATATGCCCTTGAGCCTACTTGAGCTTGGTGCCCATATACTGTCCAAATGAACCCCAAAAAGAAAGAAAACGTCCCCGGCGCGAGTCGAACGCACGACCTATAGCTTAGAAGGCTATTGCTCTATCCAGCTGAGCTACGGGGACATAAAGAACGATAGGAAATTTGTTCAAATATACCACAAAAAATAAAAAGTTAACTATTCTTAATGAATAACAAAACTATAATTGCAACAAACCCCATTACCATAGGGAAAAAATAGTATCTGTTTACTATCTCCTTCCCTTTCCCATGAGGAACCTTTTTCAATATCTCCGTTGTCAATCCAAGCCCTTTGACACTCTTATCCATGTTTTCAGTAAAACTTACTGCACCCGAAAGCAATCTCATATAATAGTTAGCATCTATATACCATTGAGCCGCCAAGAAGGCCATCCCTAAAAAGATAATGACAACACTAAAATGTATTTGCCAATTAACAACAGGCAATAGGACTGTCGTATGAATTTCTCTAAAGGCAAATATTGCTGCACCAAATACAGCAAGCACAACAGAAATAACAGTTGTACGCATTCTAATTAACAAATCATTAAAATGAATTTGAGTTTGAATAGCTGTTTTCCAAACCTCAACCTTAAGTTGTGTTAACTCTTCCCTAGGCAACTCTTTATTGTCATTAGATTTTGATTCAATCATGTTTAACCTTATGAATTGATTTCACACTGCTATTCTTATATGTGTTCCAAGCAATTTGATAATCATTAGCTTGATTTCCCCAAGACACCCATCCTTTTCTATTCCCTCTAGCAAATAATTCTAAGTATGGGCCAGGACTACATTTTTCAATAATTTCATATTGTTCATCAGGCTTTCGTGAATGCTCTCTCTTCATTGACCTAATAATATTTACTTGTTTCCTCCCCGGAGCCAAAGTTCTCATTGAACCTCTAATGCCAAATAAAATAACTTCTGTAGTATTGCGAAAATAAAAACCTACTCCCCTTCCATCAGGCCCACCATCTTTTCGAACCTTATGCCAAATTAAATTACATTTGTATTTAAATCCCCAAGCCTTCATTACCTCTAGCCCTTCAGGTAACAGAGCATTAGGAACCCATAAATACAAATGTGACGGCTTATCAGCTGATAGCTCAACGGGTATTTTACAAATCTCTTCTAAAGATAATGTGCCATAACGATTCAAGCGCTTATGCTCCGGCGCCATTTTCCCTGTTCGATTAAGAAATTGCCAAGGAGGATCAGCTAATATTGTTTTAAATTCTCGTCCTTTTATAAAATGAACGAAATCATCAGGTGCTGTCATTTTTTCTACTCAGTATATGTTTTTCTAGAAATACCAATCACTAAGATAGGACATCCTGCCCCACCACCACCCTCAATCCTAGGCAACAACTTCGACATATGTGTCGTCGAATTACCATAAGATTTTCCTCTCTTAAGCTCACAAAATAATTTTTGTAGCTCATCACATCTTGTAATAATTATTCCAACACTAATGGCTCTTAAATCAAATAGCAATCGAAAGTTGTTAAGATCCCTGTCAAAGAAGGGGTCCTTATTATTCCACTCAAGCTCCAAGGCAACTCGATTTTTAAAGCAATCCACATTATGTGTGGGAGAATCCATGCTGTGTCCATCAACCTCAACCTTCGTCGAAAACTGTTTTTCAACCCATCCCCTTTGACCTAAGAAACTATCAACCCACTTAGCCAAATTCGTTTTGTTACCACCTTTAACAGTAATCCAAGACTTCTTTAATTCAAAAGCTTTTAGCATTTCAATTACATCATTCCACTCATCAGGAAAATCATTCTTCAAGACAGCACAAGCATGCTTCCATTCATGACACTCGAACTTTTCTCTGATATCTTTTGGAATATCTGTAAGACTCATAAACCCTCTCAGTTAGTTTGGTCATTATTTCCAACCTTGAGGGTTTATTATACAAAAAATATTGTAAAAGTATGCCATTAATTCTAACCACTATTTAATAATACTATTTCTCTTAGCATATAATTAACTACGATTCTAGATAAGCACCAGTAGCATAGACTGATGCTCTATTTAAAAACAACTCCTTATCCAAAGCTTTAACATCATCAATATTAAACAGTTGCAAGTTCTTGCTCCATAGGTTCAGTTGCCAACTCTTGCTCTAGTGTCCTAATAGTGTCCACCTTAGGAAGAAGACAATCGACGGCCCTTTGTTTATGATTCTTAGAAAGATGAGCATAAATCATTGTGGTCTTCATATCAGCATGACCAAGAAGTTCTTTAATTGTAATAATATCCACTCCCTTCATAGCTAATTGGGAAGCAAAGGTATGCCTAAGGTCATGAAACCTAAACTCAGTAATCCCTGCCTTCTTTAAAACTAAAAAGAAAATAGACCTGATATCTTTAAGAGGTTGTCCATCCCTCTTACAAAAGACATATTGGCTCTTGGGATGTTTCCTTACACCAATTAAAGCATCCACCACCCTTTGATTCATATTTATAATTCTCTTCTTCCCACTCTTGGTTTGAAGCAGTTCAATATGATTGCGGTTAAAATCAATGTCTCTCCAAGTCAAATTTAATATCTCACTCCTTCTCATGCCAGTATATACAGCCACAATAACAATAGCTCTAGTGTTGCCTTTGCTTACTTCAATTAACTTTTCAATCTCATGGTCCTCAAGATACCTAAGCTTATGATTATCCTCTTTGAAGAATTTGACCTCTTTCAAAGGATTGGAGCCATCAAAGTCTTTCCACCTAGTAGCCATATTAAACATAGCCTTAAGACGAGCTAATCCCCTATTAACAGTTGCAGGGCTAACATCTTTAATCCTCTCCCCTTTAAATCTTTCAATATCCAAAGGAGTTATCTCATTAAGAAATCTTCCAGAAAATAATTTCTTAAGCATTGATACCTGACCACCTGATGCTCTCATGTAATTCCTGTGATTCACTTTGCAATGCATATCCAAATACTTATCTGCAAAGTCTTCAAACCTAACTTGCTTTTCCTTCTTAATATCAAGGAACTTATTTTCAGCAATCTCAGTCCTAACCTTAGCCCAAGCATTATCAGCAAGAGTTTTGCTAGGCCCGACCTTTTGGCGATGCCTTCTGCCATTGAATCTGTAATCAAGCCACCAAGATTGTCTTTTAAAAACTACGCCCATAGCCTAAACCTCATGTGTCCTTTTGAAGGAGCATTTGAATTATATGAGAACTTTCTCAAGGTTGTAAATGAAAATCTCGTCGAGCTTCAACATTCTTACTCCTAGCCCAATTATCAAGCCTATGTAAATCAAACCTCACAGCTCTCCCAAATTTGGTATAAGGAATCTTGCCCAACCTCACCCATGCCCTAATAGTGGGCTTAGACAAATTGAGGTAGGAAGACACATCTTCTATATCAAGGAATCTTTTTTCCATAGGCACCACACAGGTACAAAGTAGTAAATTAATTAATCCAATAAATTTACAAAATTGCCCCTATGAGTTTGCCATCAACCTCCTAAAGTGTTCCCCAAGAAACCAGTCCCACTCATCAGTCAACTTAATCACTTTCTCAGGCATCCCAACCTTGCCTTCTATGTTTTGAATTCTTACAACATTTAAAATTTCAAGGTCTCTCATGTATCTTATTGCTATCACTCTTGAGCACTTTACGGCTTCCATTACCTCTGTAGTAGTTAGCTCTCCCTTTTTAAGAATGAGCTTTTTAAATATCTTTACTCTCGGTATTACTGCTGAACTTAAAACAATCTTTGAAACAAAATACAAATCCTCAGGATTAATGCTTCCCCTTCCACAAGCCAATGCATGACCTCTTGCAAAGTTATATAGCAAGCTATTCAACCTATCAGGCTTCTCAGGCTCTGAAATCTTATCCTCATTAATAATTGCCCTTAAATTAGCCAGCAACTTAGACATCATTGCTATGTCTTTTACCAACTCCCTATCTTCTTTTTCTCTATGCCAATGAACAGGACCTCTTACTTTTAATTCCTGAATCAATTTAGAAGTAATTTTCTGACATCTCTTTTGCTTACAAGAAAAAGAAATATCTCCAATATTCTGCTCAACCAATGCATTAATATCCTTATCGGGGTTATCAAGATTATAGGTAAGCAGCCTCGACCCAAGCCTGTTCATTGAGTCCCACACTTTTCTTCTTATTGGAGTAGAAGCCCCAAGAAACATAAAATTGTATGACCCTTCATACCCTCTAGAGCCATGAACTCCACCATTATTCTTGTACCCTTGCCCATCCATAACCCTAATGAGTTTTCCTAGAATATCTGTAAGCTCATCTTCTCTCTTAGAAAACAGAGGAGCCAAATCTCTAACCAAAAGAAGTTTGTCCTTAATCTTTGGAAGTAAATCCACTTCTTGCTCTAATTCTTTTTTACTCCTAGAAGCACTTTGACTAACAAAGGAAGCTCCTGTGATATTGTCCGTTATGTATACCAGCTCACTTAAGGAAGAGAAATAATTAAGGACTATCGTCTTCCCACTACTTGAAACATCTACATATATCAACCCAAAGGGGTGTTTAATGTCCTTAATAAATAATTGACACACTACACTCAACCCAATCTCTGCAGGTATAACAAATTCAGGGAAACAAATTTGTATTTCTTTTCTCCAAGCAACAATATCCATATCCTTCTCCTTTTGTTAAATGACCTAACCAATGGAGAAAGACTAGCAAGATATTTAAAAGGGTACTTTGCTTTAGAAAAGGTATTTTCTTAAAGGTGCTTGCTGAGGAATGAAATCAACTTAGCTTGATAAAAAGGGGTAAGATTACTAACAGGCCTATCTAAAGCACTAGAGGCCACATGATACATATATTTAATTCTTTGTGCCTTACTAAGAGGCTTAGGGATTGATGAAGCAAATATATAAGCCTCATCCTCTTTATCTCTTTGAATATAATGTCCAATCACTTCTTCATCATCTTTTGATAATCTAAATCTTTCTTTTACCCCTGCCCTTCTCTCAGGATATATACCAATACATTTTAGAAACTTTCTAACTACAGAATATGCATCAAACTCAAATGAGTTCTCTTTTCCTTTCTTTGAAAAAGAATACTTTGCATCAAAGACATCCCTTAGAAAGATTACACAAGCCCCATTTAGTAAATTAATTGAAACATTCAAATGCTTAAATTCAGTTCTTAAATGCTCAGGCCTTAACAATACCTTTTCCCAGCCACTAGCTTTTAATATCCTCTTAGACTTTTGTTCAACCCTAATTTCTAAATACTCTTTAATGTTTTCAATAGTTGCATACCTAATAGCCCTATAGTGAGGGTGGATGCCTTTATTCATTTGATACTCAGTCATTAAGTTATTAGCTTCATATAAAGACATTACATCTCTTCTTTGTTCATCCAATTTGAAATTAACAATAGAAGCTACTTGTGTCTTATTGTTCCAATCAATGAACAAATCCTTCTTATCAATTTCTTGTCCTCTCCCAAAAACCAATTCATACCTATCCTTACCATTCTTTAAATATTTCTCTAAAGGAATGACTAGCACCCATTCCATATCCCTACCCAAGAAATCATGATCAATGAGGTCTTTCAAAGCAGAATTGAATTTTGATTTAGAAAACAATGAGCCATACCCTAATAATTTTTGATTTGTCTCTACTTCAAAAATTAATTCCAATATCTTAGAAGCTGTCTTTTTATCCTTAATCTTCTTAATGTATTTAAAAAGAGTTTCGCTTCTTTTATTCTTATTCTTTATTTTTTTCATAGTTTTATGATAACAAAACTCACCAACAAGGGCATTTTTAATTAACTAGCTACTTTAGGGCTATTACTCCAACTCTCTTTGCCCCTTTTAAGGCCAATCTCATCCAGCTAATTTAAACGACTACAAGCCAAGGCATATGTATACCCAGTTTTATAAACTCAGAGGCCTTATACGTCATTTAAACGGCTCTTTTTTATTAGCTTCTGTGTTGTGAGGTGAACTATGTGTGGTATTGGGAATGATTCCCCTCAGGGATAATTGAGAAGGAATAAGTGAGGAAAGTATTTGTATCAACCAAAATGTAAAACCAAAAACTAGTAGGCTAGTACACCAATGACTTAAGGGATGTATTGATAATAAGGAAAGCTGTTGTCTATCTTTGATATCCTAAAGAGTAATGTCTTACTGTATTTCTAAATACTGAGTTTATCTTCCTAACTCTTCTTATCTCTTAAGCTAAAGAATATAGAACCTCCTATTATCAATACAGGAAGAACATATCTAATCAGATTGATAAAGACAATACCTACTCTAGTTGCACTACTAATATTCCATTGCCCTTTAATAAGGTCCTTCCCAGGCTCAGCCAATAGATTATCTAGTGTATGAGGATTAGGGTCATACCAAATAACAAAAGTAGCCAATACAACCCCTATAGAGGCTACTAAGGCTATTGACCATAAGGCTATTACTTGTTTCTTATTCATAGAGTGTTCTTATCCAATAGCATTAGCTCTTAGTAAATACTACAGCTACCCCTTTGCAAGAAGGCTTATGTATAGTTGTTCCCATAGAGCCATAGCCATATTGAGTAGGAACCATTACATTCTTTGCCTCAGAGCCATATTCAATCCTTATTACAGCATCAGCTCCAGCTTCACTTGCTTTCTCTCTCATCTTGTTATTAAGCTCATCATAAGAAGTATGCTTACTTCCCCCAACAACAGAGATAATACCAATCTCCTTATAGGGCTTATCCAAGTCTTTTGTAGAAAGAAGCAAATCATCTATATTGCTTTTAGGTAAGAACTTCTCACTAGTAAGAGAGCCATAGTTAACTCTTGTAGAAGCACATCCGACGAGAGTTAATAAACATATCCCAATTAACAAAGCCTTCCTCATACCACCTCCCTTTTTTAATTTACTTAATAATTCTATCACCGCATATCGTAGGCGTAAATGATTTTCCACCGACAATCGTAGGTGTTAGAAAAAGAGGGTCTGTAAGAAAATACCTTTATGGCAGACATCAATAAAAGGTTTGGGAAGAGATTAAAGCAGTTGAGGGAAAAGCATGACCTTACCCAAGAGGGGTTAGCTGAACTCTCAGGTGTAGACTACAAATACATCCAAAGGCTAGAAGGTAGCAAACCCTCTTCTCCCTCCCTGACCATCCTAGAGAAGATTGCTAAAGCCTTTAAGCTTTCACCTTCCAAACTCATCAACTTCTAATCACACAGTCTTTTTGTTTTCTAGCAAATGTCACAGCAGGGGTTTGTCTTGGGGGTATACCCTTCGGGGGGTATGTGGGGGTGTCATTAACGGCATGGTGTCCAAATAATGACCACATTCACAGCACAGCCCAATAGGACCATAGCAAACCATATCACTCAGTATCACTGATGAATTTTCAGGCAAGTGATTGAGAATATTCTAATTGTATGAAAACAAATAAGATGGGATTTTCCGACGAGAGAATATTAGAAGGCTGATGCTCTATCCAACTGAGCTACAGGGACATAATTTTCAAAAGAGCTACAAGAAATATATCATCAAAGATGGCAAATCTTATAATAAAACTTCGTGCCTGTCCACTATCGTAATCTTATACTTCGGATATATAAGATTATAAACGATTCCAACTTACTAAATCTTCCTATAACGGGTCGAACGTCCCATTCCGATGCGTTCCACCTTCTTCAAGCGAAGCAATCTATCCAACGCTTGATTAACAGTAGCCCGAACAACTTTTGCTTTCTTTGAAATCTCGCCGGGGCTAGCTTCAGGAACCGTCTTTAAGTACTCCCAAACAGCTATTTGATTGGGTGAAAGTATCTTCTCCACATTCTCGGCTGAAAGCAACTCAATAGCCATCACAGCTTGCTTATAAACAATCGTTAAAAAGAACTCAAGCCACGGTGTCAAATCAGGCTTCTTACTACGAAGAGTCTTTTGACTCTTACGCAAAGACATATAATAGTCAGCCTTATTATCTTCAATCAACTTCTCGTGAGACACATAAGGCGTGTACTCATAACCATGCTGAAGCAATAAAAGATTCGTCAGCACACGAGAGAGCCTACCGTTACCATCTTGGAACGGATGAATGAGCAGGAACTCGACGATAAAGTTACCAACAATAAGAAGAGGATGAAATCTCTTCTGCTTAAAGGCTTCTCTAGTCGCCTCCACAAGCTCAAGCATCTCTTTATCTGTCAAATAAGCAGGAGTAGTATCAAAGAGAACTCCGACGGACTTCCCCTCTCCATCGACCATGTGAACCTTGTTCTCACTCTTCTTATACTGCCCTCGATGTAGCTTATCTTTCTCAACGTGCTTGAGCAATTCTTTGTGAAAGTGCTTAATACTGCCCTCAGAGAACGGCGTTCTATCCCAGCCCTCAAAGACATTCTGCAATAACTCAAAGTAGCCCTGCACCTCTTGCTTATCCCTGTCAGCAAACTTCTGAATGGCAATACCACGCATGAGCTTTTCTACATCTTCATCCGACAGTCTTGCCCCCTCGATACGAGTAGACGCACCCGTAGACGTAATCAGGACAGAACGCTTCAATCTACCAAGAATCTGAGGATTCAATTTTACGCCGGAAATCCACTGCCCCTGAAGCTGGTCTATCTGTGCAACTTTAGACCAAACCTCAGGGGGTAGATTTTCAAGACGACTAAGAAAAGGCAAGCCCATACAATCTCCCATTTCAGATATATAAAATTATAGTAGATTGTAGTAGAAAGTCAAGGGCGGGGAAATGGTAGCTAAACTGTAGCCAGTTCTAGTCTCGGCTCTAAAACGGCAACCAAAGGTGGTTGAACGCTCGGCATACCCATTTCTTTCTCCATCACCCTCACAGCGTTCTTTTTATACTCTTGCGATAAATGAGCATACCGCATTGTCGTCTTAATGTCAGCGTGACCTAAAAACTCCTGAATAGAAGTCACATCTTCCCCAGTCATCCTCAAGTACGATGCAAATGTATGCCTCAAATCATGAAACCGAAAATTCTCAACTTTTGCCTTCTCAAGAACCAAGGAGAAGATTGAACGGATATCTCTAAGAGGCTGACCGTCTTCTTTACAAAAAACCTACTCTCCCGTGTCTTCCTAGTGTCATTATAGTGTCATTATGGTGTCATTTTAAACACGAACGCTCACTAACAAATACTAAAGCTCTCCGTTCAATTTTTATGTTTTATCGTCGAGAAAATGGGTAAATTGTGGATTGTCGAGGAGGTGCGGAAAACGTCAATTTCTGTTTAGAAGACTGCTCTATCCAACTGAGCTACAGGGACATAAATTTCAAAAAGTTACCGCACCTTTATATCAGATTTACTTTAAACCGTCCAGAACTCAAGCTGTTGGCAAAATAACCTGCAGGAGAACGTCTTCTGGCATGTGCACCCGCCTGGGGGGTTTCAGCTCATATACCCCTCAAGCCTCAGGTGCTTGGGGAAGGTCGTTGGCAGCGCCGAGGATGATCATGGGATTAGCCACGGGCGTCATGTTAATGAAAACGGGGGTAAAGCCGTCGAAGCCGGCACTGAAAGCCTGTCGTAAGACAGCATCATCGAACTGTATCCTGGCCTTGCCGGTCTTGTTGACATCGATGTTCTGGATGTCAATACCACCGTTCATGGAAGCGTCTCGGGTATCTTGAGATGTTTTGGTTTTCTCTTTTGCCGCTAATACTGCAGCTTTTTGACGAGATGTAAGCTCCCATGTTGCCGGCTTTACTTCTTTAATTCCTGGCGCATAAGTAGTCACTCTGCTTACACTGCCTGGCGCAGCCGTCATGCTCGGGCTTTCCTCTTCAACTATTGTCGCAACGTATCCTTCTGTCACAAATACGGCAGGATGTTCGTAATAAATAAGATCTCCGCGTCGATCATCAATCTTATACAAACAAGCAGCAAACATATTATAACGAAAATAATCACTCTTCCTTTTGGCCTCTTCCAATTGTTGCACCAAGTATTCTTTCTGTTTATAAAAGAACCCGGCCACATCCTTTGAAAAATTAATCAGCAGCCAGTTCGTCTCATAGAAATAAGACATCTTAAGCTTATCGAATCCTACATCCGAATGCTTCATGCCTATGATCCGCCGCTGCAACGCCGCCACCCTTTGGATCTTAATCTTGACCAATTCTTCGTCAGACAACCCCATGTCTCTCAACAAACCCCAAAAAGTACTCCTGGTCCCATCACCCTTCCAACGAACCGGCGAGATCTCTATGGCTGAAACTTTAGCAATCAAACCTTCATCCCTTGATGCCTCCAATGCATGACGCAGCGCCTGCGACTCAATGAGCAAATCTTCGGTGATATAATCAACCGCGCGTGCAGGATCCGATTCAATTAAAGCAACAATCTTTTTAACCAATCGCTGTTTGATTATATCCTTAACTGTTACAAAAATATCTGTTAAGACTTGCCAGGCTCTTCGCACCATATATCCCACAACCATACTAACCGCCACAACAACGGCAAAAGCACCGATCCATTTATAAAAATCCAAAAGGATGTCCGTCATCGCACTATCCCTGGGCCTTCTTCCTTCCAATGCTTGAGGCCGGGAAAGACCCAGCGGCGAAGCTACCTTCCAGCCCTCAGGCAATCTGCGGAGAACTACAGACACAGGCCTCTGTGGCCTGCCAACGGTATATTTAACCTCATACAGTGAACCAGCCCTGTCTATCACAGGGATACTTGCCGCCCTGTCCAATGTCATATCTCCGAATTCAGCCAATCCGCCGGAAAAATACTTCCGGGGGATTATTTCACCTGCCAGCCCATTTTCTTCTTCTTTAATATAATTAAACACCCCCTGCTTGTACGCCGCAATATAACGCTGGTATATCTGCTCTTTGAGGGTTTTGTCATCATTATTAACACCGGCGACTTTATTCTGCCCCACATAAGAAGCTGCCATCAAGGTGTCCTTCACAAGCTCCCGGTACCACTTGGCCAGGATCGCCGCGTAATACACCTGACGAAGCGCGGCAAAGTTCTTGCCCTGATTCACTTCCTGCTCGATGGCTGGCAGGACAACCTCGCGGATAACCGCTTTGGTAAACGCCGCCCTGGCATCATCCGTCAACGCATCCGCACTTACAACCCCGGCATTGTTCTGCCCCATGGCCGTATAATCGCTGTCGAGCATGACCTTGAGCCTCGCCTGGGTCACATAAACAGCGTTGCCTTTTTCATAGACCTCAGCCTTGGCCGGAACGATCCACACCTTGTTAAAAGTATCCACCGGAATATCTGTGGTGCCAAACTTCTCCCTGGCTTCTTTATAAATACGGCTCCAAAAGGCCTTGCCCAGATCGTCTTCCGGATAGATCAACGATGCCGTCAACTGCTTGAGCACATAATCCTGTGCCAGCATGTCGCGGCCAAGGATGGTCTGACCAAGGCCATCATCAATGATCCTGTCTTTTTCATACGGGGATAAATTGACCCACAGGGATTTCTCGGGCACCGTCAGGGCGGCAAGAAAATATTTCACGAGCCTCTCACTCTGCTCCTTGATGACCCCCGCATCTACCACCTCATTGCCGGAATCAACAATGAAATTGAAATCCAGCGGCTTGTCAGGGTGAACCACCAGCCCTTTGACCAGCACCGGCGTAAATGCCGGGGACACGGCCACCATCTTGCCGGGCTCTGGCAGAGTTGACACAAACCCTTGCGCATAGCCGCAAACCGGACTTAAAAGCAAAGATGTAATTAATAAAGAAACAATCCCACAACGGATCTTTTTAAGATACCCAATGTTCAACATATCTATCTCCATTATTTTAGATCCCACCCCAACAACCAACACCTGATCACGGCATCAATTCCGCCAAAACAGGCATATTCACCGCGCTGACCGGGGCGATATCCCTGATCACGGGTGATAGCCCCTGAATATGCACCATCGCCGGATCCTGGAACTGCAACGGCAAGGGCATCCCCTGACCATCCACCCGGATATTGATCGTCAAATTCTTGTCATCCAGATCAATACCACCCACCTTCGACCGATCCTGAGAATCATCGCTCTTTTTATCACCTGCTCCGCCTGAATTTGCCGTGTTTTTTTCATCAGCATGCGACTGGCGGGCTAAATGTTTTTCTTTAACCACCAATGCCTTCCATTTTAGATATAACTGATGCGCACGCCCTTGTTCTTTGGCCAGACCACTTTGACCACCGCTGATATTTTTCGGTAACAGCTGTGGGCGAATGAATACGCTGGTAGACTCCGTTACATCCGTCGTTGGCTCTAACTGTTGATCAAACTTCTCCCCCTTGATAAACATCCGCAATTTCGAAAACCCGACAGCCGGCAATGTTATCGACGCCCATATCCCCATACAAATCGAGTAAATAGAGAGATCAAATATGATCCGCCTCAAACTTCTGGGGATTTTCAGGATAGATTCCGGAAAGACCGCCTCGAGCAAGGCCCGATTCACGCGCAAACGCTCAAAATCAGTTATCGTATCATCACCAGCCCGGACACGCTCCAACAGACGGGCAGGCTCTTCATCGAGCCTTGTCACTAACTTTGTAAAATCTATCATTTGATACAACTCAGGATTATTTAAGGCCTTGGTTATGCCGACCAGCAACTCGTCAATGCTGGCGGTTCTGGCTTTCTTTCTGGATTTATCAAGATCTTTATCTGCATCGAACATAAACGCCCGTAAAACAGCACTTTCATTGTCATCATTGCTGATAAGTTCACGCCGCAATCTTGCCGGAACAAATGAACCTGCCAATGCCGCGGGGCTTGCGACCCATCCATCCAGAAAATTCTTTTTCAAGAACGCCGTCGAAATACGCTTGTCTCCAATGGAACCAACGATAATTTCTTCAAGTTTGTCAACATCGATGCTGATGCCCTTCGCCACCAATGCATTCCTGATCTCGCTCTTCTCATGGACATTAAATTGCTTGAAAAGCGGTTCACGAATACGTCCATCGGCCCTGACAATCTTATATTCACGTAATGTTGCCATCAAGGCCGTACCATTAAATCCAAGGCCATCGAAATATTTCGCGGTCAAAGGCCAACCATAAAAAAGCTTAAGAAAGTCATTATCAGACACACCCTGCCGCGCCATAGCGCCTGAAACATACCAGAACGGCACGATCGCAAGAGCAAAAAAGACGGCTCCAAACGGCGCTGACAAAAGAAGCGACCAATTCCGCCATGTCAAGATCGCAAAAAGCTGATTAATAATACCAAAAGCCCCGGAAATAATATGCGTCTTACCATACCCCAGGATCGTCGTGTCTACCGTAGGATGAGCGAGATTAAAGCCGCGGCCCGTGGCATGATAGAAAGCTGGACCAGAATGAGTAAAGAAAGCCCCCGCCGCCGTTGTAAAGACATTAGCCATTTGGATCGGGATCATGCGGATCCATTTTTTCAAGAAATTCTTTGTTCCTTTGATGTAACCATCTTCTATCATCATCTGCCCCCAGCCATTGGACACAATCGCCTGCCCCAGCATCAATACCCCGACAAGCGCAAGAACAACAACAGATGAAAATGCCGGGAATGGGCTTAGCCCCAATCCCTGAACGAAGAAATTGTAAGTAAAAAGACCGATAACAGCCGGTATTTTTTTGGAAAAGAACCCGGGGCCAAGAAGATGATTCGCCAATCTTTCTTCCGGAGACAAATAATCATTGATCCACTCCGCATGCCGACCCAGCATATACTGAATAGCGCCCATACCAAACTTGCGCTTGATGCCGTCAACCCCTACAAACGACACTTCACGCCCTTTGCCAGCTTCAATATATTCGCGGAAAATAACAACATTCTGCCGCACATGATTCGGAGAAGCTTTCAGTTCACCCCGATTGATGATACTCCGATTGAACGCCTCCAGTTCATGAAGATTAAGTTCGTTGATCCGGGCAATAATCTCTTTATCTCGACGCGTCAAACGCACATTAGTAAATTTCTTGTACAACTCCTTATCCTTCAATACCGTGTAGTTAATAAAAGAAAGTTCGGCACCTTCTGGTATCTCATACCCCCTGCGAGCAAGGGCGTCCAACAAGCCGCTGACAGTAAACTTTCCTTTAAATTCATTCTGCGTATACCTAAAGAAGCCGCTCTTCATTTTCTGCACAAAGCCTGTAATAATATCCTCATTCACATACGTTGTGGCTGAAACACCGCCATAAAGCCTTGCGGACATCGTTCTCCAGATCGGCGGATGGCCGTAGTTAAATATAGTGCCCTGCACCGCCATTTCACGTTTAGATGCCGTTACAAATGTACGGTCAGTCATCGCTTCATACTCACCGATGGGAGAGAAACCATCTGTATAAATCATTTCCGGGTAATCAACAATATTAACCTGAGGATCTTCAAATTCCTGCAATAAAATAGGAATCTTGGCGGCCTGTTCAGGGAAGAAATCCTGGTTCATATCAAGGGTCAAAGCAAACTCTCCGGTCACAAAAGAAAGCGCATGGGTATGATTCCCCGGCTTACCTTCGGTGATGATCGGCGGGCTCTTTGTCAATCTGATCTTAAAAATATCCTCGGTCGCAGCCTCATTCCCATCCTTGCCATTATACCGGGCAAGAACCCTGTACCACAGGCCCTTATCCTCGCCTCTATCGTTTTTATCCTGCTGTAAAGAAGCAATTTCAATGTCAAAGCCAAGCTCGTCATGGTATTTCTTTAACTGAAAAATAGCATCCTGCCTCTTTAATACAAGATCAGGGCGAGCAGCTGTGGCATTCAGAATGTCACCCCAGATCTGATAGGCCCAGTTCATCTGAAACTTACGATTAGCTTCTGCGCGGAGACGCGCATCACGGGCTTGCTGAAAAATCAGCCAGGTCTGATGGGTAGCCTCCCGCATCGCGATCCTGGCAGTATCTTCATCGTCAAAAGACATAGCAGACATCTTGGATTTTACAATGTCCCTGACACCATCTTCCGTGAGCATGACGGTAAACTTTTCTCTTGCTTTAGGGCATAACGGATTCGCCCTTTCAATCAAGTTCCGGTTAAACCATTTTAAGTCATGATCGCTCAAGGTCTCGATCGACGCCATGAACTTCAAATCCCGTTTTGTCGGAAGGATAGTGCCCGGGGTGTCCTGCTCTGAACCCAGTTTCAAATATTTCTTATATGTATTTCTGTCCATTAACACACTGTCAAGGAAATCACTGTCCGCACCAGCAGGCACGGTGATGCCCCTGGTCCGAAAATCCTGCAACAGCGTTTCAAAAGAGAACTTCTCTGAAAACTCTGTCATGGCCAAACCAGACTTGATGCGCACCTCTGTCGGTGAAACAAACTCCCAAATGCCGTCTGGATTATCGGGATCAAGGATAGTGCCTTGGATCAACGCGATAGCCCGAAGTTTGTCTATGGCTACGACACCCTGATTCAGCCATTCCGGATGATTGATTTTGGCAGCAGCATGAAGCATCCGGACATGGTTCATCACCCCGTCGAGCGTGCGCGCAAAAGGCTGGCCCTGGTTCGATGCCCAGAGGCGGATCTCCATTTCAAGGACAGGGCTCACACTTCCCAGTTCTTTCTTGACGATCTCACCCGGTTCGGCGGGGATAAGCTCTTTCATGCGACGAATTTCATCCTTCGATGCCTTGCCTTCACGCTCCATCGCATCAATAAATATCTTATAAGACTGGGATCCACGCGAAACCATATAACCCAAATTGGTAAAACCAGTATTCATCATGACATCCAGCGACGTTGACATACCTTTGGTTTCTTTGTACGAATAAATATTATCCTCCCCAAGCATCGGTATGATGGTAGTCAGTGTCGGGAAATCTTCAAAGACAGGCATATCCGGACTATCCATCCACAGGCTGTTCAAATAAACCGCCATACGCTTGCGGACAGATTCAATGCTAAAATCATCAAATTTACCGTTTTTGGCTGCTGCAAATTCTTCTTCGGTGATATCTTTCCTTTCCCGCATGTGCTCAAGGATAGCCTGCCTTAAAATCTGACGCGCCCAGCTGCGCTCTTCTTCATCGAGCTCCAGCGCCTTTGGCAACATCTTCAGGTCGGTCAGATCATCCACCATGCCTTCGTCCTGCATCTTGCGGACATCTTTCGCTGTCTTGACCATGCCAAGCCCTTTTTGTTTGGCTTGCTTAAAGGAAAACCAGAACTCAAGTTGGTATACAAACGCAAACGAACAAAGATAAAAGAATATGCCCGCTGGCGTCCATAAACCAATATTCAATAGAAAATTAAGATTAACAGGGCTATTAAAAAGCGTAAACGTGGCTCCGAGAAAATGCATCACAGGAATAAGGAAAGAATTAAACATGAACATATCCCATACCGTCTTTGTCACACCCACAAGTCCAAGGAAAATCCTGCGATGCGTCTTTTCTTCTGGAACAACATCAGGTTTCGGATACCCTATAAACGGCGGTGGTGCCTTGCCAAAAGCTGTGGTATTCAAGCGGCGATCCAGGATAAAAACCAAAAGTGATCGCACCCATTTTAGGGATATTCCAATCAAGAAATAGATCCCCATCGCAATCCCTGTCGGTACGATGCTTTGTAAAACAAGCATCGTAAAAAGAGAAAGCAAAACCTGCATGGCAATATAGGCATAAGGATGCGTCTGGGTTCGGATAAGCTGAATAGCCGGACGCCAGAGACGCCAAAAATAAGGCGCCCGTCCATTCTTGACAGCCACATCAGCGTATGTTTTCATCATCAACGGCTTGTTGCCTATCCGTTGCAGGGCTTCCTCACGGGTCATATCCCCAAAAGAAAATCTTTCATCAGCAGCCGCCTGCAACATTTCAATCATACGCTGAGACTCTATGGGATAAAGCGTCGCCAGCAATACCTGGGGGCTCTTAGGCGTTTCATTCGGGTAAAGGATGGCTAATAAGGATCTCTTGAACTGCTGCCCTTCTGGCGTGTTAACCCATTCAGACCAACGCTGCGCGCTAATGACATCCCTTGATGCCGCACCCAAATTCGCAATAGCCGCCTCAATATCTTTTAACTGATCATCGCTTAAACGGCCGGCATTCTTTGCCTTAACAAACAGATCAAAAATAACAGTGCTATTATTCAACCAGTCAAAACGTTGTTGATCAGAAGAAAGGAGCGTGGTATCAATCCCTGCATCCCTGCCAATGACCTGAATCAAATCATTTACCTGTTCACCTGCTCGAAACGCTTCTGTCAAAGGGCGGACACGGGCCGTATCACCTTCAGTTTCTTCAAAAAAACCCAGCGACAAAAGATCATCGAAAATCTTCTCACCTCGAAATTTCTCAATTTTATCCGCAAATTCATTACGGAATTGAACCCTTGTCATTTTCCCATCGGCAGGGCTCAACTGCCCCTCGCCATTCTGAATGCTACGGAAAAAACGGATATACTCCTTATATTCAGGCAAATCCGTGACCCATCGCTTCATCCTGAGGGCATTCTTATCCACAGAAACAGCCAAGAGCCTCATGGCCTTGTGCAAATCCAATGCCTTGTTTTTCACCTGCCCGGTAACTGCCTTGTAAATGGCATCCCGCGCATCCGCTTTACCGTCAAGCGTATACCCCAAACTGTCATACCATTCCACAAAATTCATACGCTTGGGATTTTCCATATCCTTAGGTATACGAAAAAGATCATTCAGGTCATCCTGCCTGAAATAATCTTCATAAGAAACAATATTTCTGGCATCCATGCCTGGAAAGCTCTGAAAGAGCGTAATTTGATACTGGATCAACGTGTGCCAGCGGACATATTCCTTGCGGATAAAGCCACCAAACTCACTGAATTTTCCACTACGCCGCGCCTCAACGCTCTTGTCAAAGAGATAACTGATATAATCCGTCATATCATTGGAAAGAATGTCGCAATTAAGAATAATAAGATACAAAATTTTTAAATCTTCCATCGTAGGTTCAAAAGCATCCGTCTTACCCATGATGGTCTTGCGCCAGACCTGATAAGGCGTGAAGTGCTTAGCTAAAATATCCTCCAACTTCTCACCACGCGCAAGCGGCTCCTCAACATTCCCTTTAAACACCCGCTCTGCATTCCTGGCACCATCTGATTGAAAACCATAAGCAGACCAAACAAACGGCGTTTCCATATCAGGTAATGCTGCTGAATCAGCGACACGGGCAGCGTCATCAGCCGTTGGACTACCATCATTCCCGCCTGAAGCTGCTTTTCTCTGTTCCGCTTTCATGGCAGCTACACGCCTCTTGCCATCCTTAAAACGACTCTTGGTCGCTCTCCAGCCAACGGCCATCAACGACAGCACCACACTCACAAAACCCGCAAGCACCCACACGCCGTTTTGTTTCACATCCCGGACATTGGTATCAAGACCGCCCAACTTCTTTTTATCGATCGGCTTGCCATCCCTAAACTCAGTTTTATAAAGATCAATTTTGTCCAGCGCCGTTGGTCTCCGTTCGAGGGTTAGCGTAGAACCTTCGGAGACATTTTTCACATCACCGCTGAATCCCAGCCTCGCCAAGGTGTTCCGCCAAGGATTATTAGCAACCTCGGAAGGATAGCCTTTTCCAAAATCCTGCCCTAACGACACTTTTGTTACATATTGCGGTCGACCATTTTCCGATAATATTGACAATAAGAAAATCCCGAATGGACTCTCTGAATCATAAAAAGACCTTACTCTAATAGTCTTGCCGCCAGGCTCATCCGTTCCTGCTGTTTGGTTGCCAGCCAGCTCATTGACAACCTGTGTGAGTATCTGCAGATCATCTGTATAAACAACCTGCCCTGTCCCCACAGAAATCCCCATCGCCTTAAGGAGTTCTGCCCCAAGCACAACATAACGAAAAAGAGGATCAGGTTTTCTGTTGTGTTCAAACGCCTGCACAGGATCTTCTTCGATCTTGTCAAACACCATTAATCCACCGAAACTACCATCACCTTTTATCTTCATGGCCGCCGGAAGAATATTAACCGGCATTTTAACTTTTCTTGTCCCCTGACCATCCGTTAATTCCATTTCCCGCCCTTGGTACCAATTCATGGACACCGTGGTTTCACCGTTGGCGCGCACCACCGCAAGAACATTTCCCTGAACCATAGGCTCCGGTTCCAGATAATGCATGATCGGCCGCCCCGCGTCAGCAGAAAAATGCTGCGCCCCCTTGGTGTGCGTCATCACAATACCGCGTATTCGGTGTAAAATATCTGCGCGCGCAGCCTCATTATCCGCGGCCCTGTATTGCTCGACCAATGGCCGCATCACAGGCTCAAGCTGGAGATAATCACGCGCATTGCCATTCACCGATTCGATCAAGAACGGGGTTTCCTCAACGGCCACAGGCACAAAATCCTTGTCGATACCGACCGTGCGCATATCCATCCAGAGATCCGCATCTTCAACGCCAAAGAATTCATGCATCGCACGACGATGCACCAGTTCAACTTTTTTCCCGAGTATCTGAAATAAACTTTGCGTGTTAGGCACCGTCTGGCGAAATGACTTGGCCTCGAAATCAGGCGTAAAAGCATAGGCAAACACCTGCTCACCGCTGACGGTGTCAAAATCGAGGCCATCGACAATCTCAACAACGCGACCATTCAACTCGCGCACCGTGATCATTTTCTTCTTTTGATCATCATAAGGGAAACGATAGTCTCGGGTGACCGCCCCGCCCTGGATCGTTGTCGAAATTGTTTCCGTGAGCGGCGTATTCTCCGTAATGCCCCAACGCTTGAGGGCCTCGCGAATAAGAGGGTTCCGGGAAAGTCGCCTGACAAGCTCAGGCTGCGCTTTGACCTCACCGGGCCTCGTTGTCCAGGCCAATGTCTCCTGACCGTCGATACGAATATAATTATTGCTATTACTCAAAGAACCGGTTGCGATATACTTTAAATTACTAACGTCAAACTTCTCAAAAATATCAGTATCACTAAAGAAATATTTCGGCAACCAATGAGTAAAGCCTATTTCTGTCCTCCCCTCATAAACAAAAGTCCTCCGCGCCAGAACATATTCGCCCCTTGTTCCCAGCTTGCTGAGATCCACGAAGTCACTGATATCCTTCTTCGCATCATAACGAAAAACACCGATCACATGGTGCCGCATTACTCCGTCGATAAGGAGGTCGATGCCTTGATCAGTCATGCCGGGGCTGGAGACGATGTAACGCTCATGTTCCTTGGCATCAAAATATGTTGTCTGCTGATACTTTTTCCCCTGATTACCCGTCCTTGACGCCGCCGGGGCTGTACGCCGCAGGAGCTTGCCGGTCTTGTTATCAAAGACTTCCATCGAGGTGATGCCCTTGTTGACCCCCAGTCCTTCGATGAACACCCGCTTTTCATTGCCCACCACCTGGCTCGTCGTCCGGCGCAGAGGCGCAACCTTCTCCCCCCTGCCATACTTGAGAAAATCATACACCAGCGATGTGTTGCCGGTTATCACCTCGATACGCGCATCATCAGAATACGGTGCCAGAAAAATACGCCCGACAACCCTTGATTCTTCTTCCCCGTTAATATCTTTGACAATGGCCTGCCTTTCGATGGACTTGATCTTACGCTTAAAAAGCGCCGGCATATTTTCAATGAGCTCGACCTCGGTGGCCCACAGGCTCGTGCCGTCCATGAAGTTGATCAGGCGGTAAATATCGAAGAAACCCGGCGTGGACGTTAATTGCCAGATGCCGTTATAAAGAGGAACAAGCCGGGCGATCGTGCGGCCGTTCACATCCTGGCGCGCGATCTCTTTGGCGTTCTCCATAACAAAGGCAGGGTTCTCTTTGATCGCTTTCTCTGTGGCGAACTCAAACGTCCCGTCTTTCCAGGGAATAAGAAAGTTCCTGTCCAGGAAAGCGTCCATAGACCCGGCATGCCTGTCGATGGATCCGGCAGGAAGTTTGGGTTTCTGGTTCTTCCCGGCCGAGTAAAGCGCCACACGGCCATGCATGAAGGTTCTATCATAATGATAGAAATAGACCTTGCGGGCACCGTCAACCGTGAGCATCACCGCATGCTTGCGGCCGGAATTCTCGTTATCATAAGCCACGATCTGCACGTCACCCGTCTTGGCATCAACCTCTCTCCAGAAGTTGAAATTACCAGGCAGAAAATGATCTTGCTTATCTGCCGCGCGCGCCACCGTCCTCAACCGGCCCGAAGCCGGGCTGTAAAGGGTGCCTTTGTTGGACCATGTCTTGGAACCTGTGACAACTCCCCGGGCATCAAAATAGTGCTCGGTGATCGCATCCGTCGTGATGACCCAGACAGGGCGCTTGTAAAGGCCAAATATTTCAATCGACCTGGCACCGGTAACCTTATCAATGTGCAACTTCGTGATGACGGGTTTGCGCAGATCGATCATCTTGGCTGATTGCTTCAGGAACCAGTTCTCGGCAACATACACAATGGTCATTCTTTCATCTGTCAAGACCCCCTTGGGATCAAAGGTCTGTGTGCCCGTTTCAATGCCATGATCATTGTACTGAATTTTCGTCTTCTCACCGGCAGTGCGCGATTCCAGCAGACGGCCATCACGGTAAGCATCGACGATCTCTTGCCGGGATTCCGGATCCAACACCTTGACATATATCGTCTTGCCTATAGGGAAGATGACCGTCCCTATCACATCCTGCAATTTCCCATCACCATTAACATCAAAACGCAGACGGACATTGCCCCATTGCTTGCTGTTGGCAGTAAAAACCGCCTTGCGCACCCCCTGCGCGGTAACCGCATTCATAAAACGCTTGACAGTGGCAGAGCCGTAAACCCCGCCGATGGGGACTCCCTGGCGTGTTGTGAACGTAATGCCGCCATCCCCTACCCTGGCCGCTGACATCTGCGCGGCGATCCAACGATTCCCCGTGCTAATGATCAGCTGTTCTTCGTTCTTGGCAGGCGGGGCGATCAGCTGGACAAAAACATTGTGGCCATCAGGATTCCGGTAGGTGAATTCACTCGTCATTATGGGAGAAGACAACAGCGTGCACCCTTCAAACGCGCCTCCATGGCGGATCAAATTAAGCAGAAAGCCTTTCCAGTATTCATAATCGGTAGAATAAAGCGGCTCCTTTGCCTTTTTAGTATCCAAGGGCTTGGCTGTAACAACCGGTAACTCAATGCTACCCGTGTGATTCAACGGATTCACGCCTTTTAAAACCATGTTATACATAATAGAGGAAGCCACACCGTTCGGGCCATTTTCAGGTGTCAAATACCCCGCCCCTGAAGGCTCCCCCGCCTTCGACCATGCCGGAAGACCATGCCCCCCAAGTTTGGCATTCACGGCTGCCAATGACTCTTTATAAACGTTGATCCGTGTCCGGAGAGCCGTCACATCAATGCCGTTGGCTTCCAGATAAACGAACGCTTGCTCAAACATCAAAATACCATCAGCGGTCCCTTCATAAAAAACCATGCGCTTGTTATCACTGGGGTTGCGCATCTGCCGCGTGTCAGCTACGCCCTGCGGAACAAGATCAAACCCCTCAACAGGTAATCCTGTATATTGATCCTGCACTTTAACCCCAAAGGTATCAAGCACGCGCTGAAGATATTCCGCCAAATGTTGAGGCGTCCCTTTAAGTATCTGGCTGGTAAACTCTTCGGAACCCAAGACAGCCATGGAACGCGTCTGATCATCGAGCATCGGCGCGTCAAAGGCACTGTGATTAATGAGGCTGCCATTATAATTCCCGATGACCCATTGTAAATTTCTCTCTGCCGCCCGCAGAAACTTTCCTCTCACACCACCTCTTCCCGGGGTCATATTTTCCGGAAGATTAGCCATGCCCTTCAATGTGGCATTTACGATCATATTCGGCTCGACATACAATAAATTTTCCAAATCGGCCTTCGCTTTAGGATCCTCCATAGCATCTATTGCTTTTTGCTCGAAATGGCTCCTTAATCTCAACGGGAACGCCCCATCCCCATCTTGTATCGACAGCAAATAATCCGCGATCGGATAAAGCAGATCATGATACTGCCTATCGCCCGTCTGCGCCTCATACGCTATGATCACATGTCCGGCCATAGCGGTTACAGGCACGGCTTCATACCCGGTTGCTTCCTTGGTATTGATATTAGTGGATGTATTAAATCCCCGGAATTTCCCATTCCTTTGCTGCGCTGAAAGGCTGATCCTAAGCCTGTCCATGATATGCTTCATGCGCGCTTTGCCAGCATCGGAAACAAGATCTGCACGCGCCACAAGAAGCTCGCTCCAAAGGTAGCTATTTGCAGAGTGTAACCGCCCCTCCCAACGGGTCTCAAGTAACATCCCTTCAGGATTATTCTGATCCAAGCCATCAGAAGAACCGGTGATAACGACCGCACCACCCGTTAAATGCAATTTGCTCTTTTCATCATCGCGCCTCAACGCTTCATCCGTCTTTTGTTTGAAATAATCAACCCCCCTGAGGGTAAGAAAGAACACCCTTTCCTTACCATGCGCATCTGTGAATCTGAAGACCGGGACCATGACCTTTCGCCCATCCACATCCATTTCAACAGCGTCCTCATCCGACCATTTAACCCCGGATAGACTCTGTGGCATGGCAAGAAATTCTTTAAGTGAATACGCGGTCACGCCCTTGCCTATAGTAAAAGTACCAACCGGATTGACTTCGTAAGCAAGCGGAGCTCTTAAAATATCCACCAGCCTTTCATACGCAGAAGGATATTGGGCTTTAAGGCGCTCCGCCATCCCCGGGGTCCATGTTACAGGCTCTACGGGTTGGCCATCCTGGCCTACATAACCATTCTCGGTCAACCAGCTCAAACTTACATCATGTTTGTTCCTGGAAATATCCTCGGATTTAAGCGCGTCTGCCGAAATATCAAACTCCTTGTTCAGGCGCGCCTGGGTAACACGCCCGTCGGCTGGGGTGTTCAAGACATTGACTAAATGCTTCAACAAGTGCTTCTGCAGGGCCGGACGCCATGGTGCACCCAACGGAGAAATAGATACCTCGACCTTTCCGGATAGCAATGCCCCCCCGTTTATGGAAATCCCAGCGTAACTGCCAAAGGTTGACAGATTGAGCCCCGCCTTCGAAAAGGGCACATACTGATAATTGGCACCAAATGCTTTTGATAGGAATTTAACCGCGTTAACTTCCCCGGTGAACGGATTAATACCCGCACCCAACGCATTGCCCGATAGAAAGTTAAACAGTCCTTCCTGCTCATACACTTGCCATTTAGGATATACCTTGTTGCGCCACCCAGGGATTGATATCAATTTGTCACCCCAAACCTCCTTTGTGGGCAAACTATAAGCCGCAATATTCGCCAGGGTCGAAATCCAGGAAAGAAAATACGCTCGGGTCTGTTTATCCTTAATGTCGTTGATATAGTTAAAGAGCATCTTTTGATCATTCCTACTGTAATATTTCTTGAAGTTCTCAATGGCATTTTCACCGTAAGCCTTTTTATCAGCAGAACTCAAGGCATCCCAGGCTTGGTCCTGAACATCCGCCTCCTGAGCCTTAAGACCGGTACTGCCAATAAAGATCAGCTTGCCGTAAAACTCTTTCAACTGCTCCTCCGTCGGAGCCCCCCGTGTGATGCTGTTAGGCTTATAAATCAGATCCGCCACACCCTGAATGCCCGCATTCACCCCAAAAATAGCCTGAGGGCCAAGACCCGCAGCTCCCATAACCAGCTCTGTAGCCGCCATGAAGATTCTAAGGGGGATATTAAGAGAGTTTGCATACATCTCTGCTGCTCGCAGGCGCTCCTGTACCTCGTATCGGGCAAGTTCAAGATCGCGTGCCGCCTTTTCGTCATTATTCCTTCCCAACACCACGCCTTCTCCGGCTAGACTGCCTTCGGGAAAAAGCTGTTGCTCGGGACGTGTCTTGACATTCTTGGCTTCTTCGATTTCACGCAGACTAAGAAACATATAACTGTTGGTATCACCTGGAAGAACTTTGGTCCGTTTCACGGTATCTTTTGATCTTTGAGGCGCTTCAGAAAAATGCGCATCGATCAAAACCCTTGTTTCTACAGGATTCAACACATTCTTTTTCCCAAGACGATCCTCCAAACGACTCCGATCCCAACTTTCCGGCAAATGGAAGAAACCATCTGCATCCGTATTGATCACCCGGCTGACAAAATCCTGTTGAAAGACCAGATCACTCAAAAGACTATTAAGCTTTTCAATGGGCGTACCTTCCTGAGGCACCTTAAAACCACGGGCTTCAATGGCCGCCAGCAAGACCTCGGGCGTTTTCCCGTCTGTGGTGAATTGCTCCGAGCTGAATTCAGGTGCCGCACGCACGATGATAACGGTTTCAGACTGACCATCATTAAGTTCTTTTTTAACATCCCCGGCTTCAACAAAGCCCAAAACTTTTTCAATATGGCCAAAACGATTCCACGCCACTTGCATCCCGGTAAAAAGGGTTTCATTGCTCTTATACTGAATGCCAAACCGCTCGGCAATGCGCTGGCGCTGAAGATTCATATCTGTAATAGATAAAACTTCATCCATGTTTCTGACAAAATCAGCATCCCGTTTAACAGATTCAGCCATAAGCTTCTCGGTTTCAGCCGCTTTCAGGCCTGTACAAAGGATCGTCGAAACGTATTTTGTGCCATCCCAGTAATTGACACGCCACACTATGTTTTTGCCCGCCTCCAACATAGCATCCACATCACCAAGATCAACCTTCTGCCACCGCTCGATGGTGGCAATGTCAACCGGGCCGCTTTCGGGCGGCGGGGTTAAATAAGGCGTCATGGTAACATTGGCCGCATGGCTTGCCTTGAAGCTCATGAAGGCGTCTAGACCACTACCATAGGATTCCTTGAACTCCTTCACGATCGCCCAACGGTTATTCTTATCAATAGAGGCCAATATAACCGCCGAACCTTGGGGATCATCCACGGACCGCTCGATCTCGCGCCGGGCTGCCGCAGATCTCTGATTTTCTTCAAACGCCACACGATCTCCCAGAACAGTCAGAGATGTCGGCAGCTTAAATGACGGCCCTTTGGCATTCATGCCAAGGATCGAAGCGTCGACAGCCGCAGGGTTCTCCTTGATATCTCCGGAGAAAACGATCTTCACGATAATGCGGCCGTCTTTATCGGCGGTGATACCCTGGGGGATCTTGCCTTGCAACGCTGAAACTTCTCCCATCTGAAGCCGCATTCCCGGAATAATCTCGACCAAATTGCCGCCGATCAGGAGCGTCTGACCAACCAACGGATGCGTTGAGGTGACAACCTCAAAACCGGAAACATCCATATCCGGGATTCTTTCTCCGGTCAATCGATCCGTCACTGTTGCCCTTAATCCAGCCACAGCCTTAACCTCAGGGGCGTTGATTTCGCGCACAGCAGGCGGAGCTTTCAAATCCCCACCGGAAATTGTTTGCGTTGACGATTGATAATTCCTGACCTGGTCAAAAAGCACCGGCCACGGCAGGGCTGTGCCGATAGCTGAATTCAGGCTGAGGATCAAATAAAGCCTGTTCATGAAACGATTCCATTTTCTTGGGAACTGGGCCGCGTCCGGCTTCAGGTTCGCCGCACGATCCAACGCCTCGGCATAATCTTTATACGCCGCCGCGGCGTCAGCCTGGGCTTTCTGTAATTTCTCTACGCCGGGCTTTTTCCTCGATGCGTTAACGCGCGGATGAACAACCGGATTAATGAACCGCTTGCCGCCTTCTGCCGCGTCGAGGGTGACGGCCGCCATATCAATGTTGTTCCGACCAATCATGGATAATCCCGATGCTGCCTGATCGACGGTCGTCTTAGAATCAATGATGGCCGGATTAACAGCTACCAACCCACCCGAGAAATATTTTCTGGGCAGCATTTCCTGGGTCGCGATATCTCTTTCTTCTTTAATGAAATTGAAGACACCGACTTTATACGCCTCAAGGTATTGACGGTAGATCCGGCTCTTGGCCTCGGGGTCATTGATGGCGATGCCGGCAACCTTGCTTTCATCCGCGTAAACCTTGCCCAACAGGCTGTCTTTAAGGGTCTTTTTAAACCAGGTGGCCAGGATCATGGTGCTGTAGATCTGGCGGACCTGGACGAAATTCGACCCTTCATTGACTTCTTTTTCAATGAGAGGAACGATGACCTCACGCACAATGCCTGAGGCTAACTGGCTCGAAGCTGTTTTATCCAAAGAACTTACTTCTGATCCGAAGAACTTTTCCTTATGAGGCTCAGCGGCCATGAAATCCTGTTCGAGCTGAACCTTCAAATGACTGTCCACAAGCAAGGCCGTGTCATTTTTCTGATAAATATCCGCTTTATCAGCCGTGATCCAAACTTTATTAAAAGTATCGACCGGAATGTCCGTCGTCCCATAGCGTTCATAGGCTTGCTGATAAACTTTGTCCCAGAACTTCTTGCCAACCAAGGTCTCAGGCGAGATCATTGACGCCGTGAACTGCTTTAACAGATAATCCTGAGCCAGAAGATCGCGCCCCATTTCAGTCAGGGAAAGATTGTCCGGGATAATGCGCTCAGCTTCTTTGGGAGAAAGGTTCACCCAGATGTCATTGTTGGGAATAACGAGAGAGGCGAGAAAATATTTGACGAGCTTGCTGTATTCCTGTTTTCTCGCGTCAGCATCAAGGACCGCCTGCCCCTTGTTCATGACAAAATAGAGGTTGAAGGGGTCTTTCAGATCAACCCTTAAGCCCACCATCAGGGCAGGTGTATAAGGCTTTGTGCTGAAAACCATCTGGCCGGGCTTGGGCAAAACCTGGGTATAACCCGATTGCGCAGGGATAAGGCTCACGTAGGCGATCAAAACCGCCATCGCAATACACTTAAAAAATTTGCTGTGCAACAGGCTCTGGATCATGGGTGACGAACCGCTGTATTTAGAAATAGATCAACGTAATAATACTAAATTAAATATACTATATAGAATAAGTTAAAACAAGGGCTAGATTCGTCGGCAGGTGTAAAGCACGGAACCTCCCAGAAAAGGAAATCCTTCGAGGGCCGTTTCAATCTCTTGGCCAACGGGCGAAACCGTGCGCACAGCCTCGGGGAAGAAGAAACAGAACGCTGTCCGTTGCACCTCAAAATGAGCCTTGATCGCGGCCAGCTCGCGCCAGGGAAAGAAACTGCGCTCCCCGTCCGTCAATGACTGGTAAAACAAAATATAAGGATGCAGGAAATTGGGTTCGATCAAAAAAAGGCGGCCACCCGGCTTGATGACACGCGCCAGGGCCTGCACGCTGGCGCACAGGCGGGGCAATGGCACATGATGCCAGATATTAATGGCATACGCACAATCCACCGACGCTTCGGCCAACGGGAGCTGTTCGGCCGTCCCCTGCACATATTTCAGGCATGGATTCTTTGCGGTATATTGGCAGGCCGCATGATCGACATACGCTCCGAGCGGCTCAACACCATAAAAAGATACACCCGGGAAACTCCCGGCAACCCTGGCCATGGTCTGACCAGTACCAGCCCCAAGCTCCAGCACCGAAGCCCCGGCCTCAACCCCCTGCGCCTTCAGAAACGCTGTTACCAGCATCTCCCGGCGCAACATCATCCGCCCCTGGCAGCGCGCGTCCATGGCTTCGGGGGAAAACCCACGAAATAAATATTTTTCTGTACCCATAATTAAAACCTTGGAAAAATAGAAAGGCGACTGAATCACAAAAGATGCCGCCAGTCGCCTTTCAGAAAGTATTACTTCTTGACCGCTGTCTTGGGCTTCTTGTTCTTCTTTTCCTTGCCCTTGTCCTTGTTCCCCATCCGTCTCACCCCCTTCCAGCTGGTTGCCTGTGAATCCTGTTCAACGTGTTGCCCCTTGCCCGCTTCAATCACGGACACGGACAAGATCAATATGGCCTTCATACGGATTAAGGTCGGTCAACCGGACGCGCACTTTCTGCCCCACGCGCATGCGCTCGGCACCGCGCACCACGCGCCCTTCAACAGGCGGATCCATCAGGCGCACATAGGTCCCCTTGTCCGAAGCGCCGGTCACAATGCCGTCAAATTCTTCGCCGATACGCCCGCACATAAGGACCGCCGCCTCAACCTTGCGCATGAACCGCTCGACCTTCTTGGCTGACTTGTCGCGGTCCGTGCACCACGCCGCGCGTTCGACCATCTCACGGCGCGTATACGGGCATTTCTGGCCGGCGGTCACGGCCTTGATCAGGCGCTGGATGATCACATCCACATACCGGCGGTTGGGCGCGGTCGAATGCGTATAATCAGATATGGCCAGGCCAAAATGGCCTGTGGGTGCCTTGCCGGGCTCGAGCACCTCGTACTCTCCCGGCCCCATCAACTTGACAATGGTCAGGGAAAGATCCGGAAACCTCAACGGATCAGCGGCCTTGCGTTTCAAAAGAAATTTGGCGAGTTCCTTTGAACTCGGCACCATCGGAAGATTCTCATGGCAGGTCGCCGCCACCTCGCGCATACCGGGCCAGTCCTTGGGGATACGCACCACGCGCTGGATCACCGGGATACCGGCCTTGCCCAGGCGGTCCATCACCGTGCGGTTAGCGGCGATCATGAAATTCTCGATCAGGTACTGCGCTTTATTTTCCTGAGGTAAAACAAGGCTCACGACCATGTCGCCTTCCTTGACCGCCCGCGTTTCCAGGCTTTCCAGGTCGAGCGCCCCCTGCGCCATGCGGAACGTGCGCAGGCGTTCAGCCGCCTCGTCTTGCAAACGCACCTGGTCTTCAAGCCCGGGAACGCTGGAAAATAAATGCGGTGCCGGCCCCCTGTCCTCAAGCCAGGCGCCGACCTCATCATAAACCAGCTTAGCCTTGTTCTCGACCAAAGCCCGGTAGATCTCACCTTGGCGGATATCGCCATCTTTCAGGACCGCAAACTCGACCACGACCGCTGCCCGGCGGACACCCGCCCGGAGCGATGAAATGTCCGTCGACAGTCGTTCGGGCAGCATGGGGAATGTTTCAATGCCGGTATAGACCGAATTGCCGTTATCCGACGCATGAAAATCCGCCTTTGATCCTTTGGGAACAAACAGATCCACATCCGCCACCGCCACGCGCACCAGGATCTCCTGGCGCTGGCCGCGTTCGCAATATTCCAATTGGTCAAGATCGAGCGAATCCGCATTGTCGATCGACGACCACAACAGGCCGCACAGATCGCGCCGGCCCTGCCGCGCGCTGTCCACCAGGGGGTCTTCGGCCAAAAGAGCCACTTCCTTCATCACGCCCGACGGAAATTCAGGCACAAAGCCATAGCGCCGCATGGCTTCGCGGGCAATGGCATGAAGATCAATGGAACGGAAATCAGGTTTGGGCATTGGGATCCTCCATGAATGAAAGCGCCTGTTCGATCTGTCGGACCGAGGTCATGGCCAGGAGTGCCTGCGCATGCGCCCGGGCCCTGCCCATATCCAGCGCTGCCAAACGCGCCTGGACCTTGGGGATATAACGCGCGTCGATACTGAATTTGCGGATGCCGATCCCGGCGAGAAAAGGAATGTAGCGCGGCGCGTGGGCCATATCGCCGCAGATAGAAAGATCCCGCCCGCACCCGGCGGCAACTTCCGCGATCCTGTTCAGGGCCCTTAGCACCGCAGGATGATGCGGGATATAAAGATCCGCGACTTTTTCATTCGTGCGGTCAACAGCGAGGATATACTGGATCAGATCATTGGTCCCGATCGAAAAGAAATCCGCTTCGGCCGCGAGGGCTTCGATCACCTCGAGCGCCGACGGTATCTCGACCATCATGCCGACCAAAGGATGCTCCTGGTAAGGGATGCCGCCCTCCGCCAGTTCCGCGGCACACGCGACCACAACGGCCTTGGCTTCCTGAAATTCATCGGGCGAAGAGATCATCGGGAACATGATCCTCACCGCGTGCGGCGCCCGCCCGGCCCCCGCCCGCAAGATCGCTTTCAGCTGGCAGGCAAAAATATCCTTGTGCCGCAGGGAAAAACGCACGGAACGCAACCCAAGAAAAGGATTGGCTTCACGGCTGTGATCATAATAGGAAAGCATCTTATCGCCGCCGATATCGAGCGTCCTGAAGGTGAGCTCACGCCCGTCCATCATTTCAACAAGCCGGCGATAGATCACGTACTGCTCTTCTTCTGCCGGAAAATCACTGCGGATAATAAAAGGGAATTCCGTGCGGTAAAGCCCGACGCCTTCGGCCTGGTACGCCCGGGCCAGCGGGGCATCGCCGAGCAGATTGATATTGGCCAACAACAACATGCGCGTACCGTCAACAGTGAACGTCTCGGGCCGGACGGCCTCACGCGCCTGGGCCGCCGCCGCCTTGAGCTCTTCCCGGGCACGGAACTTCGCCACCACATCAGCTTCGGGCGCGATGTAAATATTGCCGATATTCCCGTCGATAATGACGCTGGTCCCGGCGGCAATATCCAGAAGCCGCGGCACATCGGCGATGACAAGCGGAATGCCCAGCGAACGTGCCAGGACCGCCACATGCGATGTCACGCCGCCGGATAAAAGGATAATGCCCGATACCTGGCATGACGCCAGCTTGAGCGCTTCCGACGGCAAAAGTGCCCGCGCGATCACGACCCGGCCGGAAAGATCATCCTTGCGGTCATCCCTGCCGGTGAGGTTATCCAGGAGGCGCCGTCCGACATCCATCACATCATACTGTTTTTCACGGATATATTCATTGCTCATGCGGGCAAAACGCCCGGCGTACTGCCGCACCACCGCGCATACGGCATCGACCGGATGAGTGCCTTTCTGCACCAGCTCCTCCATGGCTCCCAGGAACGCGCGGTCCTTGAGCATCAGGATCTGGGCGGAGAAAATAAGCGACGCCACGTCAAAAAGCTTTTCTTCGATCTGCCGCTGAAGGGTTTCGATCTCTTTCTCCGTGCACAAGGCCGCCGCACGCAGATGTTCGAGCGTCATGGGCACAGCGGTCTTATCCCCCGCGAACTCTTCCCATGAAGGCACGGTCATCACCACCGCCCCGCCATAAGCAAAGCCTTCAGCCCCCGCCCGGCCTTTGATGAATTTCAGCTCCGGCCCCGGTGCGGCCGCCGTGGTCTTCTCCGGGCGGTCGAGGGCGATCAACAATGTTGTCATCTCGATGGTCGTGGCCAGCTGGGAGGTGATCGCCCGGAAAATATTGACATCTTCGGCCGTAAAATAATTCTTTCTTTCACTCTGGAGCGTCATGACCCCGATGCGCGTCTGTCCGCGCACGATCGGCGCCGCCACAAAAGAGGCAAAACGCTCTTCCCCGATCCCTGCAAAATAACGGAATTTCGGATTGCGGGACACATCGCCTTCGACAACCGCGCGCAGTTCCTGGAACGCCACCCCCGTCAGACCGTCGCCGGGCTTCAGGCGCACGGTGCCAATGGACGAAGCCTCAAGCCCCTGGGTGGCGCGCAAGACCAGTTCATTCTCCTGCGCGTCAAACAAATAGATCGAACACACTTCCGCTTCCATGTGAAGGGCGATCATCTCGGTGATATTCTGTAAAAGCCTGTCGATGTTGGAGGTGTCGGTGAACAGGGAGGTAAGTTCACCGATATCACAGATAAGTTTGGAATGGTCGCGTTTCATAGGTGTATCAAAACGGTTCCGGGGGATGCCTCGCATCGAGCGAGGCTCCTTTCGAATCCCTGTATATGCAGCTCAAATAATGGTCGGGAAGCAGGGATTCGTTGCCCTTCACTCGCTTCCCGAACTGCTGCGCAGTCCGTCGCTCCTTGCGGGTCAGACCCCCGCCTCGCCTGAAGGATGCTTCGCATCGAGCGAGGCTCCTTTCGAATCCCTGTATATGCAGCTCAAATAATGGTCGGGAAGCAGGGATTCGAACCCTGGACCCCTTGCTCCCAAAGCAAGTGCGCTAGCCAGCTGCGCCACTTCCCGATAAAATTTATTATGCTAAAGATCTAAATTATGCTGCGTGCTCCCAAGATGGAAACACTTTATACCAGAGTTATGCGCAGAAGTCAAAATATTACGCCATTGCTGTCTAAAAAAACCGGGACACACTAAACTTGCGTGAAATTTAGTGTGTCCCGATTTCAACATTGCGGCAACATTGCGACATTGCGAACATTGCGGGGACGTACAAATAACCCACTTTTTCCGGTTTGTTATTTATGCAAAATTAGAGAATATGGGTATTGTCCCCAAAACTTATTCCAAAACTTCCGAAACTCCTGATTTTTAAACCGTGGCCGCAACCCGATGAATAACCTCAGAAAGATATGTCTGATACGGAATCCCCTTGGACAGAGAAAACTTCTTGATTCGATTAATGTCCTGACTATTGACCCGTATCGTCAGACTCATATTCTTTTTTCGAGCGGCGATTGATTCCGCTACCGCACGCAATTCTTTTCCGCCAACAGGAACGTACTCATTACGCTCAATGGCATCCATAATTTGCTTCTCTTCAGTATCCAGTTTAATTTGACGCATATCATATTCCTTTCAGATAAATCTTTTTATGTTTACGACTTGGGAAAGCCGTTTTTAAGAAATAATGGTCACCGCCATCAACATACGGAACGACCCAGACATAACCATCCACCTCAAACACCATGAGCCATTGATTATCCCTTGAAGGATTCTTTTCAATCCCTAAAAACTTCCCCACAACAATGTCATCAAAGGAAACACCACGTTCCTTCTTTAACTTAAGACTCTTCTCCTCGCTCCATCGAAGTTCTTGCATATCAGAAATATATCATAATACATCCGTACATACAAGAATATTTACACACCTATAAGGGTTCTTGCACCTTCTGGGAGGAACTTTTTCGCTTGTCCCTGCCTAAAAGATGGCGTATACTTCACTTAAAATTAAGACTGATTAACGAGTGGTAAGTCCTTCTGGATGGTTTGAAGCGTTCCCATCCATTGGGTTGGCTAAAACTTCAACACTATACTCCATGTGGCACGCTCATTTTTCATTTATGGTAATTTTCCGATGTCATTTTGGTGTCAATGGTGTGTCAATTCACCCACCTGTTAGTACCCAATCATTCCAACCAGTACCAAAAACAAAAAATCCCCCAACTTTTAATTGGAGGACTGATTATCGATGCTGTTTGGATATCAACGTCGGAAATAAAATGGTCGGGACGCAGGGATTCGAAAAAACCGGGACACACTAAACTTGCGTGAAATTTAGTGTGTCCCGATTAACCAAACTTACTTTGCGAAGAATTCCTCAAGGCCCTGCTGGGTGGGCTTCATGGACTTGTCGCCTTTGCGCCAGTTGGCGGGGCAAACTTCACCGTTCTTCTCAAAGAAGTCAAGCGCGTCAACCATGCGCAAGGCTTCAGCCACACTGCGGCCGAGCGGCAGGTCGTTGACGACCTGATGACGCACCACACCGTTCTTGTCGATCAGGAAAAGGCCGCGGTAAGCGATCCCAGCACCCTCGACCAGGACATCATAATCCCGGGCAATGGTCTTGTTAAGATCCGCCACCAGCGGATACTGCACGCCTTCGATCCCGCCCTTAACCTTGGGCTCCCTGAGCCAGGCCAGATGGCTAAAATGCGAATCAACGCTCACGCCAATGACAACCGCATCGCGCTTCTTAAAATCTTCAACCTGCGCCGCAAAGGCATGCAGCTCGGTCGGACACACAAAAGTGAAATCCAGCGGATAAAAGAACAGCACCACATACTGTCCCTTGAACTGGCTCAGGGTGAACCCCTCGATGACCTTGTCGCCCTGCACCGCGGTAGCCTTAAAATCGGGTGCCTGCTTGCCTACTAAAACTGCCATGATGCGCCTCCTTGATGTTGATACGATTGAACAACTTGCCGAATCGCCAAGATTAGGTTATCTTATAACATAAATCGGCCGCAACGCAAGCGCGCCGCGGATCTGTTCAATAACCAGGGATCATTCCGTTTATGCTGACAAAATTTTCTGCCCCCCTTAAAAAGCTCGCGCTCACCCTGGCGATCCTGTTCCTGCTATTCTCCGGCGGACTTTTTTATATCAACAAAATTTTTCTGCCCGTACAGGCCAAGGCGATCATCGTCAAGATGGCCCAGGAAACCCTCGGGCGTGCGGTTAGTTTTGACACACTCCAATACAGCCCACTGCGCGGCTTTCTGATCACCCGGCTGTCCATTGCCGACAAAGATGATCCTGCCCGAACTTTCCTGAAAGCCGAAAGCGCTTCAGCCAATGTGCTCTGGCCGGCACTGCTTAAAAAGAAGATCGTCATCCCGTCAATACAGATCGACAAGCCGGAAATATGGCTTACACGCAACGGCGCCAATCTCTGGAACTTTAATGACCTGATCCCGGCACCGACAGCAGACAAAACAGCCGCCACTCCTGCCCCCATCGACTTCGCCGTCACAGGCCTCAGTATCAATAACGGGCGCGTCATCGTCACGGACACCGCCAGCGGCTTCAGCGAAACATTCCTGATCCCGCTCGTCCGGGGATCCTTGTCCCTACCCGGAGACGTCGTCATTTCAGGCAACATTGCCATCCCTTCAGGCGCAGGCCGCATCGAATTCAACGGCCGGCTTGCCCTGCTCGACAAATCCTTTCATGGCACGTTCAAGGCTTCCAATATCATCATCAACCGCTATTTGCGGCTGCTGCCGGCACCGCTCCCGGTCAACATCCCGTCATTGACCCTCATGGATGCCGACATGGCCTTAGGCTTTGAGAAAGAAACCCTGACCGTTAGCGGAAGCCTTAACCTGCCGGGCACCGACATTGCGCTACCAGACCACACCCAACTGCACGGCAACATCATCCTCAGCAGCATCAATGTCCGCCAGGATCAAAACGGCCTTGCCGTAGAAAGTACCCTGCGCTTGGAAGGACTCACAGTGGATACCCCCGCCGGGCTTTCCCTCCAGCTAAAAGACCTGCGCCTTGCGCGCCTTAAAGCCGCCGTCAACGGAGATACCCTGCGGGCCTCTGCCGCCCTTGACGCCAAAGAGGTCATCGTTGCCTTGCCCGATGGCCAGAAATTCACCGCTGACCTGAAAATCCGCCAACTTGAATTCACCCAAAAAGGCCAGGCATGGACGGCCCGCACCGAAGCCGATGCCGAAGGCCTGTCGGCGAACCTCAATAATAATCGTTCCCTGTCAGCCGGCATTTCTTTCAAGAATACGATCATCTCCGGCGGTCCGGAAACCTTAAGAGTCCAAACCGATATCGAAGCCGACAAAGTCACGGTGACCATGCCCGAAGGAACGCTGACCACGCACCTCCTTCTTCCCCGCACACGCCTTGTCATGGCCAATGGCCGCCTGGAGAGTGCCCTGCGTGCCACACTTAAAACACTCGACGTCACTGCTCAGGGGGTCACAGTTAAAGGAAAAGTTGAGCTCGCCGCGCACCTGATCATGGATCCGCGCGCCGCCACGCCTTTAACCTATACCGGCCTGCTCAGGCTCGCCGGCGTTTCCGCCGATAAGGTTCCCGCCATCGGAACCATCAGCAATATCCACAGCACCTTCACGTTCAACACCAACCGCGCTCAAACAAAGGAACTCAACCTGACCGCACTGGCCACCCCCTGGCAGATCTCAGGTGAGCTCCTCGACCTTGCCGCGCTCCGTGTGAATATCAAAGCCGTTGCTGATACCATTAACCTGGAACTTGCCGCCAAAGCCCTTCCGGACATTATCAAGGAATACGGTTTGACCATCAGCGGCACAGCACAAGCCGAGGGTTCGTTCAATGGATCCCTGGCACACCCGCAAGAGGGTATCATCACCGCCAGTGCCGTCCTTACAGACGTGCACGCGGCCAGCAGCAAACTGCAACAGGAAATATCCGCGCTGAATGCCACGCTCAATTACAGTGCCCCGTCTTTATTCTGGAAAAATCTCACCGTCGACTACCAGGGTAAAACATGGACATCCCGCGGGTACTTGCAGAATTTTGCCACCCCCTACATCAAGGCTTCATTCAAAACAGATACCTTCAATGCCGACATCGAAGCAAGGAAGAAAGACGACACGATCACGCTTGATGCCATGGACGGCGCCTATTTCGGGTCCAGCTTCAGGATCAAGGGGGCCATCCTGATCCCGCCGGGGAAATCTCCGCAGGTTGACTTGAGCAGCGATATCAAACTTGCCCTGCGGGAACTCCCGCAAATGCTGCCCCCCGAACAGGCCAAACAGGTCGAAGCGCTGAAACTCGGCGGTACGCTGAAGATCAAGGCCAATGTCAAAGGCATCGCGCAAGAGTGGCAAAATCTCACGTCCACCCTGAAGGTCGAGACACCCGAGCTCAATGTGATGGGCTACACGATCGAAAACCTCGCGCTCAACGCGACCCAGAAAGACAACAAAATTTCGCCGCTAACGCTCAACGGCACCCTGTACGGCGGGAAATTCGAAACCAGCACGACGCTCGTGCTGAAAGAAAAAGACTTCCCCTTTGAAACAACCATTAAGGCCGCAAACATTGACCTTGAACTCCTCAAGAAAGACACCCCGCTCCGGCAGCAGCAGCTTTCCGGGCTTGTAACCGCCACCGCCGAGCTCAAAGGAGCCTGCCTGGATATCCGCCACATCACCGGCAAGGCCTCGCTCAACGTTACCAAAGGCTACCTATGGGCGCTCGAGATCCTGTCCAAAATACTCAGCCTCCTTTCCGCTTCATTCCAGGGCGGAGACGTGGTCGTGACCGACGCCACGGCCGACTTTAAGATCCTCGATGCCAAAGTGATGACCGATAACCTGACATTAAAGAGCGCCGCCCTGACCCTGTCCGGCGAAGGCTGGGTGGACTTTGACCAGAACATCGACCTGAACATGAGCCCGAGCGTAACACCCGGCGTCGCTGGCATCACCGTACCGCAAGGCCTCAACCCCACGGCGGATATCGTCAATATCCGTATTTACAATACCCTCACAGCACCCAAATACGAACACAACATCACGGCGCCGAAAGTCCTCAAGAAAGTCGTTGAAAACACCCTAGGCAATCTACTTAAGGTTTTTGAATGATCAGGTAGTCTCGGTACGGACGAGGTAATTTTCGAGGAGTTTGAGGAATTTGCCCATGGCTTGGGCGCGGTGGCTCATGCCCTGCTTGACGGCAAGGTCAAGCTCGCCGAAAGTTTTCTGACAAGAGGGGATCAGGAAGAGGGGGTCGTACCCGAAACCATGGCTGCCGCGGCGCTCAGGCGTGATCCTGCCTTCGCAGGTACCTTCGACCACATCAATCAGCATGTCTTTATCGGCCAGCGCCATGGCACAGCGGTAACGGGCTGTTCTTTTGTCGTCGGGGACACCGGTTAATTCGCGCAGCAATAAGTCATTGTTCATCTCATCATCGGCAGGCTCGCCGGCGTAACGCGCCGAATAAACGCCGGGCCTGCCACCGAGGGCGTCGACCTCGATGCCCGAATCTTCACCCATTACCACCAACCCTGTATGACGGGCAATGACCACCGCTTTCTTGGCGGCATTGGCACGGAACGTCGCGCCATCCTCGATAATGTCAGGCATACCGGCATGATCCAGCAACGACGTGACCCTGATGCCCATGGGAGAGAGCAACCCCGCGATCTCGCGCACCTTGCCCTTGTTCCGCGTGGCGATCAAGAGTTCATTCATGAGAGCACACTCCCGGCACCCAAGGCTTTCTTCTGAATGATGAACAGTTCCTCGATGCCTTTATCGGCCAGGGCCAGCATGGCATCCATGTCTTTCTTGGCAAAAGGTTTGCCTTCGGCCGTGCCCTGGACCTCAACAAAAAGCCCTGACCCGACCATGACCACATTCATATCCACCTCGGCCTTGGAATCCTCAATATAATCAAGATCAAGCACAGCCCCGCCAGCCTGCATACCGACGCTGATGGCCGCGATCTGTTCCCGGATCAGTGATGCCGTGATCAGCTTCGCCTTGAGCAGTTTCCTGACCGCCAGCACGAGCGCAATATACGCCCCTGTGATCGATGCCGTGCGCGTACCCCCGTCACCCTGGATCACATCACAATCAAGCTTGATCGTCCGCTCACCCAAAAGCTTCATGTCAACCACCGCCCGCAGGGAACGACCCACCAAACGCTGAATTTCCTGCGTCCGCCCGGAACCGCCGCCTTTTTCTCGGCTGATGCGCTGGGTGCAAGAACGCGGCAACATGCCGTATTCCGCTGTTACCCAACCCTGCCCCTTGCCTTTTAAGAAAGAAGGAACCCCTTCCTCGACCGAGGCGGAACAAACCACCTTGGTATCCCCGAAAGAAATAAGGCAGGAACCCTCGGCATGCTTGAGATAATTCTTCTGAACCGTGACCTTGCGTAATTGATTCGCTTTACGCCCGTCGTGACGCTGTGTCATTTTGCCCCTTCTGTATATTCCGCTTCGACTGCCGTGTAAATGCCGCCACGCGGGTTCATGGCCACGGCCACCTTCAGCCAGCGGGGCTGGGCCGCCTTCACGCAGTCATCGAGCAATTTGTTCACCAGATGTTCATGGAATATCCCGACCTGACGGTAAAAGACCGTATAAAGTTTCAGTGATTTCAACTCCAGGCAGACAGCCCCGGGGCGGTAATCGATCTTGACGATCGCAAAATCAGGCAGACCGGTCTTAGGGCATATGCAGGTGAATTCCGGGATCTCCAGATGGATCACATAATCACGCTCCGCATACTGGTTTTCCCATACGTCAATCGGCGGAGTTTTAAGGCGCCGGATGCTTTTTTGAAGGCCTTCATAAGAACTGATCGAGGTCATAAGGGTTCCTTGTTATTGGATCTTCATGAATTTGTGCATCTGCGGGATGATGCGCACGTCGGAAAGATAGTTCAGGCAATAATTCTGGAATTCCATGCATCGCGCCATCACGCCACTATCAATATCAAAGGAATTCGGCTGAAGAAAGAACGGCATCGACGGATCCCCGTGCGAGATCATCTCCACCGCCTGGATGATGTCCTCCATGACGGTATTATTGGCGATAACGACCTTGATGAAGATATCCTTGCCCCAGGCTGTGCGCAGAAAACGCACATGTTCATCCCACAAAGGTGCCATGCCCGTTGAGCTTGGCAGTTTTAAATCCATGGCCACAATATCAATATCCTCCACGACCTTTTTCAATTCATCCGTAAGGGTGCCGTTGGTTTCAAGGAATACCGGGATCCGGTGAACCTTGAGGATCGGCAGAAAATCCAGAAGGAAATCCGCCTGCAGCAACGGCTCGCCGCCGGTCAGGACAACAGAATGGCAACCCATCCAAATGTCCTCGATTTCATGCCAAAGTTCTTCGGACGTATATTGATGTACCCCGGGCGAATGCTTATCGCGCGCATGAGATGTGTCACACCATTTACAGTTGAGGTTACAGCCCGCAAAACGGATGAATACCTGGGGAACACCCACATATTTACCTTCACCCTGAATGGAGCGGAATATTTCAACGACACTAGCCTCTTTCATGTTCCCCTCCTTTCAACGCTGGATCAAGAACTCCCGCCCCGGCAAAACCCGCGGCGCGTAGACGGCAACTGTCACAGCTACCGCAGATCTTCCTGCCACCATTATAACACGACCAGGTAAGCCCAAAAGGCACGCCCATTTGAATACCCAGGCGGACAATATCCGCCTTGCTTAGATCCACGAGCGGTGTCATCACACGCACACGGCCACGGCCTGTCCCGGCCTTGAGGCCGAGGTCCATGGCGGCCTGAAACGCCTCGAAGAATTCAGGGCGGCAATCAGGATACCCCGAATAATCCACCGCATTGGCGCCGATAAAAACCGCCTTCGCCCCCACCGCCTCGGCAAAAGAAGCCGCAAAGCTCACAAAGATAATATTGCGTGCCGGCACATAGGTCGGCGGGATCACGCCCTTGCGTACGCCCTGGGACGGCACCTTGACCCGGCTATCGAGGAGCGCCGAACCTTTCCAGGGCATACTGATCCGGACAACCTCAAAAGGAACTTGGGCCGCGTTAGCCACCGCGCGGGCCGCCCTTATTTCCCGGCGATGCCGCTGGCCATAATCAAAGATAAGGGCACGCGCCGCATAGCCTTTGGCCAGAGCGTAATAAAGGGTCGCGGCAGAATCAAGCCCGCCCGACAAAAGAACGATCGCCGAAGGTTTCATGGGACGTAATAAACCACATCCGCCCGGTCCGATTCCCAAACCTGAACGCGAACCATCTTGAGCGGCTTGATCCGCCGGGCATATTCCGTATAAATGAACCGCGCGATATTCTCTGTCGTCGGATTATGGGTCTTGAAATACTTATGGTCATTCAGGCACGTGTGATCCAGTTCCTCCATGATCGTCTGCAGGCTGGCTTTCAATTCCACGAAATCCGCCATCACCCCGATCTTGTTCAGCTCCTTGCCCTTGACCGTGACCGCCGTCTTCCAGGTATGGCCGTGCAGGTTCCGGCACTGGCCGCTGTAATCGCGCAGGAAATGCGCCGACGAAAATTCATGGCGTACTGTCAGTTCAAACATGGTCTATCCTCCTCACATGGGGCAGGTCATGCCCCAGGAAACGTTTGGCAATCACCCGGAAATGCTCCGGCTCGTCGGAAACCAAAAACTCGTGGCGCGGCGCCTTGCGGCTAAGGCGCAAAAGTCCCTCGACCGTCAGTAATCTTTTTACCTCGCGGGCTGTTTCCGCGGCAGAATCCACCAGCATCACCCCCGGCCCCATCACCTTCTGCAAGACAGGCTTCAGCAACGGATAATGCGTGCACCCTAAAATAAGCGTATCAATGTCCTCCTCCTTGAACGGGGACAGGTATTCCCGCGCCACCGCCTCGGTCACCTTGTGATCCAGCCAGCCCTCTTCGACCAGCGGCACAAAAAGCGGGCATGGCCGGGACGCCACAAACGCATCCTTCGCCAGGCTCATGATCGTCTTGGCATATTTGCCGCTGTTGATCGTCGACGGTGTCGCGATAACGCCGATGCGCCTCTTGCGTGACACTTCCAGCGCCCGCCGCGCCCCCGGCTCGATCACCCCAATGACCGGGATCTTGTATTCCTTGCGCAGGACCCCAAGAGCCCAGCTGGTGGCCGTATTGCAGGCGATGACAATGACCTTCACATTATAGCGTAATAGCACATTGGCGTCATCGCGCGAAAACCGGATGACCGATTCCTTCGACTTCGTGCCGTAAGGCACCCTGGCCGTATCGCCAAAATAAACGATCTGCTCCTCAGGCAACAAACGCGTGATCTCCTGGGCCACGGTCAGCCCGCCGATCCCTGAATCAAAAACCCCGACAGCGCGGTCAGATCCCTGCGGCATAAGCATACCTCATCAGGCTTCGGGTGATGGCATCAGCGATCTTCTGGCGGTACGCCGCATCCTTGAGGAGTTTCGCCTCGCGCGGATTGGAAATGAAACCCACCTCAACGAGGATCGCGGGAATGAGCGTATTGCGCAGAACAAAATAACGGGCCGTCTTACTCCCGCGCGATGGCTGACCAAGATCCAGCGCCATGCCGCGCGACACCGCATCGGCCATGACCGGCGACATCTTCATTTTGTTAGTATACAGCATCCCCAGGACCATCCGGTTCAACGCCTCCGAATCCCGGCGCATATTAAAAAGCAGGCAGATCTTTTTCTCGTTATCACAACGCCGGAGATCGACCCGGTCCTCTTTATTCAGGATGCCGCTGTAATACACCTCAAGCCCGCGTGCGCGATGATTCCTGTTGGCGTTGGCGTGGATACTCAGATAAAAATCAGCATCGGGGCGTGTCGCCAGCTCGGAGCGCCGGTCAAGCGAAATGAATTCATCCTTGTCGCGTGTCAGGACCGCCTCCACCCCCGCCTCCCTGAAATTGGCCGCCACGCGCCGGGCCAGATCAAGATCAATGTCTTTCTCTCTGATACCATAAAACCCTGTGGCGCCGGCATCTTTCCCGCCATGCCCGGCATCAATGATCACGCGCGTCAGGGTACGCCCAACAGCAGGTTTCTCGGAGGCAGGGACTCTTTCCGTCATAAAAACAAGAGTCTCGAAATCCGCTGGCACAACAACAGCTCCTCGCCGGCGTTCGATCGGCGCGCTCAAGGCAAGCCGTGTTTCCCCGATCATGACAATATTACTGCCGACCAGCGCTTGCACCTTCTGCCCGTGATAACGCATGGTAACCGTCTGCACCACCCCGTCCCAAACACAATCCATGGCATATTTCCCGCAGAGATCCTCCAGGGTCGTCCCCGAATCCGCTCGATGCCCCCCGCGCGGACTTGTCGCGCACCCCGCCAAAGCAACCAAAAAAACTGCAGCCAGCATATGGCACCAGAACATCACGGCTCACCCCCCGGAAGATCCGCACCTTCATCTGAGAATGCCTGCGAGAGGGAAACACTGCGGACTGTCAGAAAAATGGCAAATTCTTCATGACGCACAGCGCCGTCCATACGAAACGCAAACCCCAGCAGGGGCAAATCGCCGAGCAACGGGATCTTGTGTGCCGCCGAGATCTGTTCGGAAATCAGGATACCGCCGATCACCGCCGTATACCCTTCCCGAGAACTCAACGTGTGAAAACGCTCTGGGGCCATTACGACTTTTCCTGCCAGGTGTGAACGCGCCAGGGTGATCGCTGTCACGACATCTCCGGTCACATCAAAAGAAGGCCTGACTTTGAATTCCATGGACGTTCCCGCCAGCGCGCGCGGCAACGCCTCCTTGCCGGTATCAAGCACGGGCTCAGCCGCTATCGCCAGAAGCGGATCGTCGAGCCTCAGGATAGCCGACGCCTGATCATCCCCCGAAACCGTCACCGATGACAATGGATATTCCTGAACAATGCCCACCGTGTCCAACGCCTCGATCAAGGTCGCGAATTCATCACTGGCGATCATGCCCAGCCCCAGGGCGCGACCGCTGTTGCCCTCGGCCAGAAAATCATACCCCGCCGGAAGCCGCACCCGCTGATAATCCTCCACAATACCCGCCCAATCCACGCCGCCGCGATGTTCGTCATCGAGCAAGATACGCACCAGCTTGGCCTCAAGGACCATAACCCGGCCGCGCGCATCGGCCGCCGCCACAGCCCGGCGTACCTTTTCAAGACGGGCCAGGGTATCGGTGACCGTGAGCGTATTGGCCTTGGCATCGGCATCAACCGCCCCGATGCCACGGGTCAGGAGGTCCCGCACTTCGGGCACCAATGCCTCAACCATCACATGCCTGAGCGCGATGACCACCGTAGAAACCGGCACATCAACCTCGACCAGCAGTCTTTCCATCTCTTTGACCTTGGCGCGGTCATCCATGATAAAAATAGTCCCGGCCTCCTCGTTGGCCACGAGCTTACCCTTGGCGCTCTTCATTTCATCGAGAATTTTGAAAGCATCACGCAGCGGCATCACATGCAGTTTGACGAGCTTGGAAACAAGATCCTGCCCAAAGGCATAGCCGTAACGGGACTTGAACTCATCGCCGGCCATGACCCGGATGATCCCGCCCTCTTCGACCGAAGCAAACCCGCCGGATTCAAGCACAGTCCGCAACGCTTCACGGGCATCGACATGCTTGAGAAAGACCGTAATATTACCCCGGACATCTTTCCCGGCAATGATGTTCAGCCCGCTCTTCTGGGCAATGATCTCGATGGCTTTGGAAATGTCCGTATCCTTGAGTGCCAGCTCGTCAATGACCGGGCCGCCGAGCATGAGTGTCGCGGCCGTTGCTGAAGGCAACGCATATCTCTCCTGCTCCGCCCTCGCTGGAGAAAGAAATACGCACAAAATAAAGGCTATAAGGAGACAAGGTATTTTTTTCATATATTTAATGCACGTTATTGTCTTGGAATTGACAAAGACTGTCAATGGTTAAAGCCGGATTGTTTCTCGCTCACGTCCGCATGAAGTGGCGGTCGAGGAAACTGGCGCGCAATTCGATAAAGACAGGCCGGCCATGAGGGCAGGTAAAAGGGTTCGCACAGGCCATCAGGGCGCGTACCTGATGCAGGGCTTCCGTATCCTGCATGCGGTCGCCGGCCATGACCGAGGCGCGGCAGGCGCGACGGGCCAAAGCATCGTGGTCAGATAAAGGGAAAGGTTCATCGGATAATAAAGCCCGTGCGGCATCCTCAGGGCGCGCCAGCAGGACAGGGGCGGTATGCAGCGCGATCGTGTCCCTGCCCGCCGCGGTAGTTTCAAAACCAAAAAGAAAAAGACGCTCCCCGGCCTCCTCGAAAACAACCTGTTCGCGCGGAGAAAGTTTCAATACCAAAGGCACCAGAAGACGCTGGACTTCCACCTTGCCGGCAACAACCTGGGCAGAAAACTTTTCAAAGAGGATCCTTTCCTGGGCGGCATGCTGGTCGATCACAAACAGGGCATCCCCGTCCTCAAAAAGATGGTAGGTACGGGCAAAAGTGCCGATGAAACGCGCGCGGGCAAGGCGGTCTTTCAACGTGTCTTCCCGTTCTTCAACGTAACGCGCGGCGAATCCGGGGAACACGCCTTGCGCGGGAACACCCGGCACTGACGGTGATGCAATGCGCGCGGATGATAGGGGCTGACTGACGACGGGTAAATCCTCGGGCATGGGGAATAATGGCGTTGCGGGCTCAACAGGCCGGACAGGCCTGCCGGGCGCAAACGGCGCCGCGATCTCCCGCGCCCCACCCTGGCTCATCAAAAGATGTTCAGCTTGCGCACGCAGCAAGCCGCCCAGGCGGGCTTCCTGCCGGATACGCACCTCACGCTTGGCCGGATGGATATTCACATCCACATCTTCCGGCGGAATATCCAAAAAAATGGCAAACGCAGGATGAACGCCGTCGGGCATGATCATGCGGTACACATCATTGACATGAAAGAAGATCGCGCGGCTCTGCACCGGGCGGCCATTGACAAAGAGGAACTGCAGGTCGCGGCGCGGGCGCTGGATATTAATATCACCTAAGATCAACCGCACGGCAAAACCTTCCGCCGATACCGCCTTTTCACCGGCAATAATGTAGCGCTCTTCGAGGTTAAGGGCCGCCGCAAAACGCCCCGCCACCGAGGCTGACACAAGATCCAGCAAGGTGCGGCCATTATGGGTCAGCAGGAATGAATGTCCCGGATACAACAACGCGTACGGCAGGACAACATGCAGGACCTGCTCAAGCTCGGCGGGATCGCTCTTGAGGAATTTCTTGCGGGCAGGCGTATTAAAGAAAAGCTCTTGCACACGCATCTCCGTCCCCTGCTCCGGCATGACCGCCGGGCATGCCGCCCCTTTCGCCCCGCCGTGCACCTCCATCGCCCAGGCCTCGTCCACACCGGCAACACGGCTTTTGATATGAACCTCTGCCACCGCACCAATGGAATAAAGCGCTTCACCTCGAAACCCGAGCGAGAGGACATTCTCAAGGTCAGCGGCCGTTGCTATCTTGCTTGTGGCGTGACGCTGGAACAGGAGCGCAAGATCATCCGGCGCGATCCCCTGACCGTTATCGCGGACATGAATAAGCGTTTTCCCGCCATCTTTAAGATGCACCTCAACGCGCGTGGCACCGGCGTCGAGGGCATTCTCAACAAGCTCCTTCACGACCGAGGCCGGACGTTCCACCACCTCGCCAGCAGCAATGCGCGCGATCAGCGCCGGTGAAAGAACATGGACAATAGGCATAAGGCAAATCCTTCTCAAGCAACCAGTTTTTTAAGTTCATTCAACTTCGCAAGAGCAGCCAACGGTGTCATGGTGTTCACATCCAGCCCGGCAACCTCTAGGGCCAAAGCCGCATGGCGAGGGTCTTCACCCTTCGCTGAAGAAAAAAGATCAGGTTCTGCGTTAGCCGGCTTCGCGCCACGCAAGCGCTCCCTCAGGGCCCCGTCGCGTTCCAATCCGGCGAGTATTTTCTTCGCACGATGGACCACCGCCACCGGCATCCCGGCGAGTGTCGCCACGTAGATCCCGTAACTGTCATCCGTACCTCCGGGAACGATCTTGTGCAGAAAAATGATCTTGTCTCCCCATTCCCGCACCGCGACATTGTAATTCTTCACCCCGCGGTACTGGTCAGCCAGAAGGGTCAACTCATGAAAATGTGTCGCAAAGAAAGTGCGGGCCTTTTTCTCGGCCAAAAATTCCGCCAGTGCCCAGGCCAGCGCCAAACCGTCGTACGTCGACGTGCCACGCCCGACCTCATCAAGGATCACAAGGCTTTGGGGTGTCAAATTATTAAGGATATCCGCCGCCTCGGTCATCTCGACCATGAACGTGCTTTGCCCCCGGGCGATCTCATCATGCGCACCGATGCGCGTGAAGATCTTGTCCACCACGCCGATCCGCGCCAGTGAAGCCGGGATGAAACTGCCTGTCTGCGCCAGGATGACCAGAAGGGCATTCTGACGGATATATGTTGATTTACCCGCCATATTAGGGCCGGTCAGGATGATCAGATGCTCGCCGGTGCGGTCCATGCGCGTGTCATTGGGGATAAACTCCGCCGGGCGCAAAGCCTCAACCACCGGATGCCGCCCGTCAGAAATAAAGAGCTCGTCACCATCGGTAACCTGCGGGCGGATATAACCACGGCGCGATGCCAGCAAGCTCAGGCTGTAAAGAACGTCGATCATGGCCAGTTCCCGGCAATACTGATGCAGGGCCGCCGCCTGGGCAATGATACCGGCCGTCAGTTCCTTCATGAGCGCCGCCTCGATGCGCAAAACCTTTTCTTCGGCGGAAAGAACCCGTTGTTCAAACTCCTTTAATTCAGGCGTGATGTAACGTTCGCCGTTGGCAAGGGTCTGCTTGCGCTGATAATCCGGCGGCACAGCCTTCACATTGGCCTGCGTGATCTCAATGTAATAACCAAACACCCGGTTAAACCCGACCTTGAGCGAATTGATCCCTGTCCGGCGAACTTCCTGCGCTTGATATGCGGCCAGCCAGGCGCGCCCGCCTTCTTGCAGGTCTTTCAGGGCATCGAGTTCTGCGTTGTAACCCCGGGCAATGACCTTGCCCTCGTTCTTGGCCAATGGCATCTGGGGATCAATGGCACGCTCCAGTTGTTCTCTCAGCGCAGGCATATCCGCCAGCACCAGGAACTGGCTTCTCCCGTCAAAAGGCAACAAGGCCGCGCGCAATTCTGGTCCGCGGCATAGTGCCTGGCGCACCACCAGCAGGTCTTTGGGCGCCGCGCAATTACAGCTCAAGCGTGATAAACTTTTTTCGACATCCGGGATATTTCTAAGAAGCCTTCCGCCGAGGTCGGAACCCAGACTGGGATTTTCCAGCACAAGCGCCACCGCATCCTGCCGTGCCCTGATCTTCAGCACATCCTTTAAAGGATGATACAACCAGAAACGCATGGCCCGTCGCCCCATGGGCGTCAGCGTCCGGTCAATATTCTTTAACAAGGCCTCCATCTCAAGGCCGTGATGCGCGGCCGGTGCGATGAACACATATTCCCCGTCGTCATAAAGCGCGATGCGGTCCACATGCGCCAGGGGCACCTTGTTCATCTCGCGCAGGTATTCCAGCAAGGCACCCGCAGCCGCCTGCGCCAGTGGCAAATCTTCAATGCCAAACCCGCGCAGGGAATGGGTGCCGAAATGAGCACACACGGTGGCATACGCCCGCGCGCTGGCGAACGACCAATCGCGAAACGGTGTCATGACCGTATCCTTGAGCCTCAAGAGCGGATGGGCAAAAATATCAGGCTTTGCCTCTTCCGGGAACACACATTCGTTCAACCGCAGTTTCGCGAGCGCTTCCAACGTACGCGAAGCCGAGAACTGATTAACAAGGATCGCCCCGGTGGCCGTATCCGTGAACGCCAGGCCATACTGCTTGCCGTCGGAAACGATCGCCGCGATATGCCGGGCCTCAGAGGCCTCATCCAGATAAGTCCCCGCCGTTATGATCCGCACGACCTCGCGCCGGACAAGCCCCTTGGCCAGCACCGGATCCTCAACCTGCTCACAGATCGCCACCTTCTTCCCGGCCTTCACGAGGCGGGCAATGTAATTGTCTGCGGAATGATACGGCACCCCGCACATGGGCACGCGTTTTTCGCCTGTGCCGCGTGATGTCAGGACAAGGTCCAATATGGCAGAAGCTTCGTGCGCATCGTCATAAAACATCTCATAAAAATCACCGAGCCGGAAAAAAAGGATACACTCCTTGTGACGTGACTTGATCTCGGCATACTGCTTTTGCATCGGCGTGGCGTTGTCCATGGTGCATTGTTATAGCATAATAATGCCATGGAGAAAACCAATATCCATCCCTTCCTTCAGCCCTCTTTTATAAAAAAACAATATTTTTAAACCTGAACAGGTTATATTGTGTAAATATATATAAAAATTAATAGCATACGAGGCGATATGAAAAAATCATTCTTCCTGTTTTCCTTTTTATGTTTCAGCCTGACCAGCTTCACCGGTCCTGTTTCCAGTGCCGAAACAACAAAAACCAATGCCCCGGATAATAAAGCCGCGGCCACGATCAAACCACGCAAATACACGCTGAACATCATGGAATTGACCAACGCTCAAAATTACCGTTATGGCCGGGAAATGTTCCTGACCGGCAACTACCCGGAAGCCGTGCGCACCTTCAGGGAGATCCTGCGCCTCGACTGCCGCAACAGGCTCGCGCAATACCACCTGATGAAGATCGCCTCCATGGACCCTGACTACAGCTATCTGCTGGACGAACTGAAACACCTGCCGTGTACCGCCTATGATTTTGTCAAAGAAGATTTTTTGCCCGCCTCCATTTATTACGAAAAAGATACCGACATCCTCCTCGCCCAGATCATTGCTTACAATAAACGCCAGCGCCTGACTGAGAGCGAAATGAAGACCCAAGCCGGGAAATACAACGACCTGGTCGCAGGTCTCGAAGCCAGGATCACCAACCTGACCGGAGACAACCCCAGAAAGCTGTCTGCCGCCGCCAGAGCCGCCCAGCTTCTTAAAGATGAACGCGCCGCCCGCAAGGCCGAGAAATATATCGTTTACCTCAAGGAGGAAGTTTCCTCCGACCGCATGAGCCAACAGAAAAATCTTCAAGACATGCGCACCCGGCTGTCAGCGGCAGACAATTCGATCAGTGAAACCGGCGAAGACGGCGCGGCCGCCATGACCGAACCTCATTCCCCCAAAGCACTGTCGCTGATGGAAGCCATCGCCAAAGCCAGAGCTGAACTTGAAGGCAAGGAAAAAGCCTTTGCCAGGAAAGATATCGATCTCGCCAGCTTGCAAGCGCGTTTCAATGATATCCTGCACCGCCTGAAGATCATCCAGAAAACGATTGCAGAAAAGAACAGCCAGATCAAGTCCCTTGAAAACAACCTTCAATCCATCCAGGACCGCTCTAAATTATGAAAAGAAAAATCCTGATCTCTTTCCTGTGCGCTGTTTTTTGCCTGACACAAAATCTGCCTGTTTTCGCCCAGGACCCTGTTGCCACCAATAAAGAATTAGTGGGGCTGGAACAGCTCGCCACGGACATCACCACGGCCAAGGACGCCATTAAAAGCTATCAGAACAACGAAAAAGACCTTACCAACATGATCCGCGACCTCATCACAGAGAACGACGCGCTTTACACGTCGCTTTCCAAACGTTCGCGTGAAGTCGCCGAACTGCGCGCCAAATTCTACGGCATCCCCTATAACCAAGCTTACAACAAAGCCATGACGGATATGCCACCTGACCGCGTTCCCCAGCGCTTGCATCCTGATGATGATACACTACCGGTTCCCGTGCCCATGATCGACCTCGAAACCCCAACGATCGTTACCAACGACCCTGTCTCTGGGAAGAACAGGCAGGAGATCGACGATCTCATCGCCGACATTGCCATACTTCATCAAGCAAAGAACACCTCACGCAATCCTCAGGCTCTAGCTGACAAGAAAGCTGAAGCTTCCCTGCAGGCTAAAAAAGAAATGCTCCTGCTTGAAATACAAACATTGTCTGAAAAACAAGAACGCCTGACCGAAAAACAAAAATCCACTGAGGTCAAGATCAAAGAAAAAGTCGATAATCTCCAGGATCTGGAAGCCCCTAAGAAAACAGCCGAAAGCCATCCAGCCAAAGCAGTGCCAGCTCCGAAGAAAGAACCTGAAAGCCGCACCTCCAAAACTGTCCCATCTTCAAGAAAAGAACCTGAAAGCCGCACCACCCAAGCCATACCAACACCAAAGAAAACAGCTGAAGTCCAGCCTGTCAAAGTGCCACGCCCGACCAAGAAAGCCATTGAAACACTGCAAGTCAGAAAGAACACGCTGGTTAAAAAAGTGGCGACATTATCCGAGAAACAAAAGAGCCTCATCCGGGAACAAACCCCCGCTGTCAAAATCGCCGAAGCGAAACACAACAGCAACGATACGGTCGGATCCCTACTGCAAGCCAAGAAAGACCGCCTGATCCAGGAAATCAGAAAAATCTCCGAAGAACAGCTCATCATTACCGCTCGACAAAATGCAGGTAGCCACCAAACCGTCGTTGCGCCTATACCTTCCCAAAAAGAGCCTGCCCGAAGCTTACAGGCCAAGAAAGACCTTCTGACTGAAAAGACCAAGTCTCTGGCTGAAAAACAACACAGCCTTGTCGCCCTGAAGCAAGAGTTAACCACGATCAACAAAGGCTTAAAGAACGCCAACAACCGTTATCTGGAAGCGATCAACAAGATCGACAACTATTATCGGGATATCAAAGGGGAAGTCTCGGGAAAGAACTACGTCCGCCAAACAATGTTCGCCAATCTGCTCAAGGATTACACTCAGAAAACAAAAGAAGCCAACATGATCTGGAGTGCCGTCCGTAGCCGCGACAAGACCCTCCAGCAATTCAAGATGAAACTCGCCGAGCAAAACACCCGCATCAAAAACATCGATGACAATATGCTTGCCATGGATATTCAACTGGGCACTTACAAGGCAATGCTAACGCAATACAGGAACGAACTCGAACGCCGCGCCACGCTGATCCGAGACCAGAAAAAACTCCTCGACATGACCGACCAGAAACTGACAGAGGCTTCCACAAAAGTTTCCGTCATCGAAAAGACCCTCGAAGAAAGTAATGCCGCGCTCACCCGTATGCCGACCGGGATAGACCGCATCAGGCAAATGCTCATCCGGAAAGACAAAGCCATCAAAAAAATAAATGAAACCATCAACCTCCGGCAAGAACACAATACCGGCAAGATCAACACCCTTAAAGATCAGGTCTTTGTCCAAACTGCCCACGCCGAAAAGCTAGTCGCTGAGAATGCGGAGATCACCGGACGCCTTGACACCAGCAGGAAAGAATTGGAAACTGCCAACGAACGCATCCGTTTCCTCGAACGCAGCCTCGAAAATATGGTCATCCGGTTGAAAGCCAACCGTATCCCCGTCGCCGCTCCGTCGACCAAAGATCTCGATGACAAGATCATGGATCTGGAAGCCAAGCTTGACCGTAAAGAAGTCCAGCTCGAAGAAGCCCGGACAAGGATATTCGACCTCACCCACCAGCCCAACACCCCGGCACCCGTCATCAAGCCAACAGCACCCCTAAGTCCGGCGGCTGAAGATGCGCTCGCCCGCGCACGCATTACTGTGGCCGAACTGACAGCCAAACTTGAAAGCAACCTCGCCGAGATCGGCCGGTTGAAAGAACTGCTGGGCATTAAAGAAAAAGAATACCCGCAGACAAAGAAACCCTCAGGCCAGGTCGCGCAAAAACCTTGATTTCCACAGGATCTCGGACCACTCCCCTTGCGGGGTTGAATCAATGACGATCCCTCCGCCGACACCCATAGCTCCCTGCGCACCATCGAGAAGAATGGTGCGTATGGGGACATTAAAATAAAGATCCCGCTGCGGTGTGATCCAGCCTATCGCGCCTGTATAAATATGCCGCGGCAACGGCTCCAAGCCCTGGATAAGCCCCATGGCTTTCACCTTGGGCACCCCCGTCACTGATCCCGACGGAAAAAGCGCGTGGAAGATAGCGCTGAACGGCAGGTTCACCGGAACCCGCGCGGTCACTGTCGATGTCATCTGAAAGATCGTCCTATACCCCGCCACCTCAAAAAGTTCCGGCACCCGCACCGTATCCCCGATGCGGCCAAGGTCATTGCGTAACAGATCCGCGATCATGACATTCTCGGCCCGATTCTTGGGGTCATGGTGCAGGCATAGCCCGCCGAACATATCGCGCCAACCTTCCCTGGGCCATGAGCCTTTCATGGGTTTCACCGTCATCCGGGCCCCTTCTTTCCTGAGGAACATCTCGGGTGATAAAGAAAGGATAACGTGCCGGTCTGTTTCAATGTACGCCGGATATGGCACCGGCTGCCGCGTAAGGAGCGCCCTGTACAAGCTGTAAGCTGAACCTTTGAAGGAAAAAAGCCACGGCAGGCAATAGGTGATCTGATACACATCACCGGCCCGGATATATTCATGGATGCTATGGATGCCGCGGGTATAGGCATCGCGTGATATCCCGGGGGCAAGCCCCTCAACACGAAAAGATCCCCGTGTGTCCAACGGACGCTGGCGGCTGAAGGCCTTAAATACCCCCATCTGCATCAGCGGAAACCCGTTGGCGGCCAAAGGTTTTACGCCTGTGGCAAAAGCATGCCCGGCTTCATAGGAAAGAAAGCCCGCCGCATAATAACCCTCGGCAATGGCCCGCTCGAGGCGGTCAAAACAGCCCGAAAGTTCCGACGGCACCAAACAAGTGATAATTTCCCGGGGATGTTCAAAATAAAGAGGTTTGTTCTCAAATTCAAAGAGTACCCGCATGAAACACCTTTCCCGTTAGGGTCTGGATGTTCCACAACAGTGAAACTAGGGCATGACCTGGCGTTTGGAAGACACGTACGCAATACCGAGCCACGGATAGCCCGATATTTAGAATGCGTTATTAATGAATAAACTCAAAATTCTTATTATCTTTCAAGCCCTTATCGAAAGTATACGTTTTCAGGTTCCTGGATCCGCCGATCTCGCCGATCAAGGCATCATTAAACGTGTACCCTTTCGCACATTTAGAGATAGCCAACCGAACCGAAGTTTCATATTCAAAGCAAAATTGTGGCACTTTTAACAGATCTTCAAAAGAGTTCAAGACACTTTCCTTGGGTAAGCCATATTTCTTGGTAAGCACAAAATACGTTTCGATCAAAACGCCATAGCAGATAAATATTTCCCTAGAGCCGTAGCTTTCGATCAGGGTCAGTGCTTTTTTCACCCGGGCTTCATCATCAACGGCAACAATTCTGACAAGAATGTTCGTGTCCAAGGCGATCTTCATTTGCTCTCGCTTTCCTGCCATGCTTCGGTGCGCGCATTGCGGATCTCATCGTCGGTAAATTTCTTTGAGGTATGCCCGCGATGTTTATTAACAAAATCGCTAATTGTAAATTTCTCGGCCTGGGGCTTCACTTCCATGTGCCCATTTCTTTCTTCAAAGACCAGCTGATCGCCCGGGTTCAACTTTAAGCGAAGCATGACCTTTAAGGGAACTGTAACCTGTCTTTTAGATGAAATCTTGGCTGCGGTGATCATTTCCCCTCCTTCATTGTTGTGATAACAATATATCTTTGTTCTCACAACAAATATACCATGCTCTCGGCCCTTAGCAAGGATCATTTCAAGAATATGTTTAGCGGGTGCCTCTGATTGACACCCTCCTCCGCGAGCGAAGCGAGTGTGGGGGGCATGGGAGGGGGCGTCAAATAATAACAAAAAGTTTTTGCATGACTGGAAGAACGGCTGTTTGATTTCACGACGACTGCTTATAAGAATAAGAATTTACAACGGCTATCGAAACGCTTCGTTCAATCATGGCGAGATATGTTCCGGTTCCTGAAAGATCCGTCGCTAGACTGGAATAATAATCGTGCCGAAAGAATGATCAGGCCAAATGTTATTGGCTCTTTACATGCGTACCCATGCGTGTGTCGTCTAATGGTCATTTCCCATAATATAGCTCGTACTTCTACCGCCGGCAGTTTCTTTCTGAAGGATCCCTTTTTCAACAAGATCAAGAATATCACGGAGCGACGTGTCATGGGAACACTTCGTGATCTTCGCCCATTTAGAAGACGTTAATTTACCTTCAAATCCATCAAGCAGTTTGTTTGCCATCAAACGCTGACGCTCATTCATCGAACTCTCTGCATGTCTTTCCCAAAAGCGTGCTTTACGAAAAACCACCGCCAGGATAGTTTCTGTACCGACGAGCGTACGATCAAGACATTCCAAATACCACTTAAGCCAAAGTGTGATGTCAATCCCAGCCCCCATTGTTTCACGGCCGATGCCCTTCTGTGTCTTTTCAAGAATATCATAATACGCAGCATGCTCCTTACGGATCTGCGAAGACATACTATAAAACCGCTGCGAACTGCCGTCAGCCCGAGCGAGCTGCATATCCATTATGGCCCGTGCGATACGCCCATTCCCATCATCAAACGGATGAATCGTGACAAACCATAAATGGGCGATTCCGGCCACAATCACCGGATCGACATCACTGTGTGTTTCAAACCAGTCAAGAAACCTCTTCATCTCATCATTGATACGGACAGCTTCGGGCGCTTGAAAATGCACACGCTCACGGCCAATAGGCCCCGACACAACGGTCATGGGACCATGGCGATCATCACGCCAGGCACCAACCCCGATCTTAGCAAGCCCACTATGCCCGCTGGGAAATAGTGCCGCGTGCCAAGCAAACAGGCGCTTTCGCGTGAGTGGCTTCTTAAAATTCTGGGTAGCATCAAGCATCATCTCAACCACCCCGTCCACATGGCGATCAGAAGACCCAAGCCCGGCAATATCCATCCCTAGCCTGCGCGCCACGGATGACCGAACCTGTTTAGGATCAAGAATAACCCCTTCGATCTCGCTACTCTTTATAACATCCATCGTCAACGTCTCAAGCATCGCCTCGGCGCGTAGAGAAAACCCTAACGCTTCCATGCGTCCCATTAATCGCCCTTGGCGATTGCGGACAACGCCCAGCAATGTCGGGATCTGTTTGTGATCCCAGTTAAACTTTGGCCAACTTTCAAGCTGATGAATAAATTGCATATTTTACACCCTGTATGCGATGAATAACCAGTCTAATCTACGCACATCTTGCGTTGAATATAACACATATTCTACGCATGAACAAGAATATCCCAACCTTAAGTCTACTCAACGGGTAACATTGTTCAATGAGTCAACGACCTCGTGTCACCAAAAAAACAACCGGATATTATCACTGTATCCGGTTGTCTCTGATCCTATTATCCAATTAAGAAGTAATAGCCAGTGCTAAATCTCAGTTTATGCGTAAGGATTAATGACTTATAAAGCGGGACACACTATTTTTCTCTTATCACCCATTACCTGCTCCTTGAGCGTCGCACATCAATCTCAAGGGGCATCCGCCCTTTCAAGGCCATAAGCCTGTCGATCCGGCTTTTGCGAACAACCTCTTGTAACCCAAGGACGATCGTCGCTGTCTTCGTCTTCGTCTTCATCCCGCTGGCATGCATCGCATCAGCCATTATTTCATCAGGAATATCAATCGTTGTTCTCATGATCATTGCCTCCTCATGCCTAAAGAATAAATTATTCTTATGCCTTATGGAAAGAATTGGGACACGCTACGGGCGGACAGCCGTTCGCCCTTACTTCCCGATACAAAACTTCGCAAAAATATGATCGATGACATCAGCGTCGACATGGCGTCCGGTGATGGCGTCGAGGGCATTGACCGCGGCCTTAATGTCCTCGGCGGAAAATTCCAGGGGATCGCCTTGAAGCGCGGCATGCTTTGCCCGTTGAAGGGCCTCTTTTGCCCCTTGCAGGGCCTCGGCATGGCGCGCGTCATTGACCAGCACCCCGCGCGCCTCAACGGCCGCATCGCCGGTGGCCATGCGCACCATGGCCCTCCGTAATTCATCCATGCCGTCACGCCGGAGCGCTGAAACCTTGGGGCTTCCTTCGAACACGTCATGCCCCAGACCTGAAGGCAGATCCGCTTTATTCAACACCATGATCCGGCGCGGATGGCTGATCCCGGCGATTAAAGCACGATCCGTCTCATCCAAAGGGCAACTCTGGTCGAGAACACACAAGACGATATCCGCCGACGCGATCGCCTCACGCGAGCGGCGCACAGCTTCTTCTTCGACCTTGTCGCGCGGCACCAGGATCCCCGCCGTATCCACAAGATTAACGGGGATACCGTCGATGTTGACACATTCTTCGATGACATCGCGCGTCGTCCCGGCCACATCGGTTACGATCGCGCGCGGCGCGCGTAGAAGCGCGTTAAGCAACGACGACTTGCCCACATTAGGTTTACCGCAAATAACCACCCGGATGCCTTCCTTGAGGATCCGCCCGCGCGGCGCCGTCGAAAGCAATGCGTCAAGGCGTGTCAGGATCAGCGCCATATCGCGCACCACCTTTCCGGCCTGACCGGCATCGGTGTCCTCTTCCGGAAAATTAAGGAGCGCTTCGATCCCGCCGAGGACACCCAGCAGCATCGCGCGCAACGTTTCAAGCTCGACGGAGAGATCGCCCTTCAATTGGCGTTCCACCGCCCGGACCCCGGCCTCGGTCCGCGCCGTGATGATATCCAGCACCGCTTCAGCCTGGGCCAGATCGATGCGCCCGTTCAGGAAAGCCCTTTTGGTAAATTCCCCCGGCGCCGCCAGCCGCGCGCCGGCCTGCAAGCAATGGTTCAAGATCAGGCGGATGACGGCCGGGCCGCCATGCCCGCTGATCTCTGCCACATCCTCGCACGTATAACTTTTGGGTCCCGGCATCCATGCCACCAAGACCTCATCGATGACATCTCCGGCCTCGGCCTTGATCCAGCCGTAATGGATGCTGTATGCCCGCCATTCCGACGGAGCGCCACAAGACTTCCCGGTAAAAATACGGCTCACGACACCGGCGGTGTCCTTGCCGCTCACCCGCACGATTCCCACGCCGCCGGAACCTGCCGGTGTGATGATCGCCGCGATCGTGTCATCTTCCCCTTTATACTGATACATACGCCCGCGCCTCCGCACCTACAAAAAGAGAGCCTGTCACAATCACAAGCCCCGCACTGCCCGCCGCACGCCGGGCTTCATCAACAGCCTCTGCCACACATTTTATCTTCGTCAGCGGTATCCCCGGCAGAACAGCTCCAATATCCGTCGAAGACAGGTCAGCCGCCCGCGGATGATCCGCCCGCGTCAGGATCATGGCCTGAGTGATCGGGGCAAGAACTTTGATCACCGCCCCCGCATCCTTGTCAGCACTCATCCCCACAACAATGATCGCCTTACGCCCGGGATACGCCTGCTGCAGTGTCGCCACCAGCGACCACGCTGATTCCACGGTGTGCGCCCCGTCGATGATCACAATCGGGTCAACCGCAACGCGTTCAAACCGCACCGGCCACCGCACATCTTTAACGCCCGCGCGCACCGCATCTTCCGTCAGCAGAAACCCGAACATCTCCAGGTCTTCGGCCATGGCGATCGCCAACGCCGCATTCTGCGCCTGATGCGCGCCGGTCAGCGGCGACTCAAGCCCTCCGTACAACCGCCGCCCCTGCACATCAAAAACCACCTTATCCGGCAGAACCTTCTCGATATGGCAAATGACATCCTGCCCGATCAACGACGGCATGATATTGAAATCCCGACAGCGCGCCGCAAGGACCGTCAAGGCTTCTGCCGGCTGAGGCGCCAGGGCAACCCGCTGATATGTTTCTTTTATAATACCGGCCTTTTCCGCCGCGATCGCCCCCAGCGTCTCCCCCAGAATATGCATATGATCAAAGCCAATGGGAGTGATGCCGCACACCGATGCCTCAAACACATTCGTCGCATCGAGCCTGCCGCCCAAACCGGTCTCAAGCACCACGATCTCGACCTCCCGCTGCACAAAATACGCCACGGCCAGCGCCGTGATCAATTCATAAAAAGTGACGCCCACCCCGGCGGCACGCAAGCCCTCAATAGCCTCCCGGTAATACTGAACCAGTTGCTCCAGCTGGCCAGCCGTGATGCTGTCATCAAACAAATCCTCCGCCGCCGGAGCTGCCATGACCTCCGCGTCGAGCACCCGTATCCGTTCACGCACATCATAAAGATGCGGCGACGTATAAAGCCCCACCTGATAGCCCTCAGCACGCAGGATCGACGCCAGAAAAGCGGCCGTGGATCCCTTGCCCTTGGTACCGGCAATGTGGGCAAAACGCAAACGCGCCTCTGGATGACCGAAGGCAGCAAGAAGCCGCTCCATGCGTTCCAGAGAGAACGCCGCCGGAGCGGCCTGTTGCAGTTTCGATTCCCAATTGAGGAATGTTTTAAAATAGTCGTCGAATGCAAACGACGCCATACCGCTCAGTGCCGGAAATGGCGCACGCCGGTCACAACCATGGCGATCCCGCGCTTGTCCGCTTCCTTGATAACTTCCGCGTCAGCGATAGAGCCGCCGGTCTGAATAATGGCCGCAACGCCTGCTTTAGCAGCAAGCGTCACCGTATCAGCTTTGGGCAAAAAGGCATCAGAAGCCATAATACTGCCTTGGGCACATTTCCCGGCCTTGCGGATCGCTGCGGTAGCGCTGTCCACGCGCGAGGTCTGCCCGACACCCAGCCCAACCGTCTTAGTGCCCTGGACCAGCACAATGCCGTTGGACTTGACCGTCTTGACCACTTGCCAGGCAAAAAGCATGGCCGCGATCTGCGCCTTGGTCGGCTTCTTCCTGGTCACAACCTTGAGTTCAGCCACATCGAGGCTGCGCGTGTCCGTATCCTGCACAAGAAGTCCGCCGGGAACCTTTTTAAAATCATATTTGTCTTTGCGCAGGTCATCGGGCGCCAGCGTCATGAGGCGTACATTCTTTTTCTGTGCCAACAGCTCAAACGCCGCCGGTTCAAAATCAGGCGCTATCACGCATTCCATAAATCCGCTGGCCGCGATCGCCGCTGCCGTCTTGATATCAACGATCCGGTTAAGCCCGATGATCCCGCCAAACGCCGACAAGGCATCGCAGGCATGGGCATTCTTATAGGCCTTCACCAGGTCTTTATCCGTCGCCACACCCGCCGGATTATTGTGCTTGATCACCACCGCCGCCGGAGCCTCAAACCCATAGGCAATATCCGCCGCCGCCGCCAGATCAAGGATATTATTGAACGAAAGTTCTTTGCCGTGTTTCTGCTGTATCTTGACGAGTCCCGCCACCCCGCCGGCATCACGGTAAAAAGCCCCCGCCTGATGCGGGTTCTCGCCGTAACGCAAGTCCTGGACTTTCGTAAAATTAAGGCTGAGCGCCTGCGGCAGGGTCGTGAACGCTTCCGACGAGAACCTCCGGTTCAAGAAATCCGCGATCAGACGGTCATAAGCCGACGTCCGTTCGAAAACTTCCGTAGCCAGATTGATCAGCGTCCTGTCCGGCAGAATACCGCTGTTGGCCTGAAGTTCCGCCAGGATATCCTTGTAGCGCGCCGGATTGGTCACCACCGCGACACTTTTATAATTCTTAGCCGCCGAACGCAGCATCGACGGCCCGCCGATATCGATATTCTCAATGACCTCTTCGAGCGATACGTTCTTTTTGGCTGATACTTTCTCGAAAGGATATAAATTCACGACCACCATGTCGATCAAACCAATGCCATGCTCAGCCACCGCTTTCATGTGTTCCGCATTATCGCGCACCGCCAAAAGCCCGCCGTGGATCTTCGGATGCAGGGTCTTGACCCGCCCGTCGAGCATTTCAGGAAAACCGGTATAGTCGGAAACTTCCTGCACCGGGATCCCCGCCTCCCGCAGGGCCTTAGCCGTACCGCCAGTCGAAATGATCTCCACCCCCATAGCATGGATGCCCCGGGCAAAATCAAGGATCCCTGTCTTGTCGGAAACACTGATGAGCGCGCGCCTGACCTTGATCATAACAACCTCATATAAATTTATTGAATGTACGCACCAGAAGCTGAAGGCATGCCGTAAGCTTCATTAATTACATATTTAATATTAAAAGAAAAACGCCGCTCCGTATGCCAGAGCGGCGTTGATAGCAACACTTAGATCCGCTTGCCCTTCTTGCGCTTGCGCTCGGAAGGTTTGGCGTAAAAACGACGCTCCTTCAATTCGACAAGAAACCCGTCGCGCTGGCACTGCTTCTTGAACTGGCGCAGGGCCTTTTCAAACCCGTTCTTGTCGCTGATCTTGACTTCGACCATATAAAATTCACCCGCCCTTCACACCATGATATGGTGCTTGAATTAAAAAATTATACCTTTACGCGTAAAATCCGCTCCAAAACCACAATATTTTCCCAAAAAAGATGTGTTATGGTAGCACAAAGGCTAGCTTACGTCAAATGCCTTGAAACCCGCGCCGGGATGTCCAGGGACGAGGTTGATGAAATTATTCCTCTGCGCGCAACACCACGGAACGGTTTAAAGCCGTTCCCTACAGCATAATGTAAAACATGGGACTTTATCCATTAACCCCGAACAAAGCCCCTGCGGCGGCTGTTACGGCCATGGATATGGCACCCCAGAAAACAATGCGGATGATGGCCCTGGTCATAGGCGCGCCGCCGATGAACGCTCCGGCAGCGCCGAAGCCGGCGAGAAAAACAAGTGTGGCGCCGAAAACAAGGCTGATCACCCAGGCCCCTGGGGTAAGAAGCGCCACCAAAAGCGGCAGGATGCCGCCGATGGCAAACGATGCGGCCGACGCCAGCGCGGCTTGTACCGGACGAGCAGTGGTGATATGGGAAATGCCGAGTTCATCGCGCGCATGCGCCGCCAGGGCGTCATGGGCTGTCAATTGCCGGGCCACCTGCACGGCAAGATCCGGGTCAAGGCCGCGCCCACGGTAAATGGATGCCAGCTCCTCCAGCTCCTCCTCCGGCCCCTCCTCAAGTTCCCGGCGCTCCCGGGCCAGATCAGCGCGTTCTGTATCCGCCTGCGAACTGACCGAGACATATTCACCGGCGGCCATGGACATCGCCCCGGCGATCAACCCCGCCACACCGCTCACCAGGATCACACTGCGCGGCGCATGCGCGGCCGAAATACCGACCACCAGGCTGGCCACCGACAAAAGACCATCGTTGGCACCCAAGACAGCGGCACGCAACCACCCGATCCGGTCCGTCCGGTGCCTTTCAATGTTGCTTTTGATAACCATATCCACCCCCATTGCCCGCGCGTGTTACGGCCTTTTCGCCTCAGCCTTCACCTGCGTTGTCTATCAACAAAGCCATTAAAACGAAAATGTTTTCCTGAGCAACGCCCACAGCGGTGACAGCAACATCATGCCGGTCAAGGCGATCAGAACGATCGTTGTCGCCCAGCCGACGAAGTTCTGAAACTTGTTATTCACATAAGTTCCCATGACATACGGGCTGTTGACCATGTAGATCATGGACAATAACACGACCGGCAACAGCATGGCATTGATGACCTGCGTCCAAATGGTGATCGCGATCAAAGGCGCGTTCGGCCAGAGGATGATCCCCACCGCCACCGCAATAATGCTTCCAAAAAGCCAGTAAAATTGCGGTGCCTCATCGACCCGCTTGTCGATGCCGGCCTCAAAACCAAAGGCCTCGCACACATAGAACGCCGTCGCCAGAGGCAGGATCGTCGCCGAGAAGGCGGAAGCGATAAAAAGCCCGAACGCAAAAACCTGTGACGCCAGGACCCCGGCAAAAGGCTGAAGTGCCAGCGCGGCATCGCTCGCTTCTTTGATCACCACGCCGTTCTTGTTCAACGTCGCCGCGCAGGCGATCATGATGAAGAAAGCCACCACAATAGTCGCGGTACAGCCGATCACCACATCAATGAGCGCGAACTTGTAATCCTTGATCGTGATGCCCTTTTCAATGACCGCTGACTGCATGTAAAACTGCATCCAGGGCGCGATCGTCGTCCCGATGATGCCAAGCACAATGCTCAGGTATTCCCCGCCAAATTGCGCCCGGGGATGGATGATCGCGGCACCGACCTCGTGCCAGTCGGGTTTGGCCATGACCGCAGAAATGATATAAAAAAGCAGGCAGAAACTGAAGAACAGGAATATCCGCTCGGCGATCTTGTAATTCCCCTTGGTCGCCAGCACCCACACCGCCGCCGCTGTGAGCGGCACCGAAAGGTACTTGCTGACCCCGAAGATCGCCATACTGCCCGCCACCCCCGCGAATTCCGTGGCTGTATTGCCGATATCAGCCACAATAAGACCGAGGAAAATGAAAGCCGTGACCTTAACACCGAAATTCTCGCGGATCAGATCCGCCAGCCCCTTGCCGGTGATAACCCCCATGCGCAGGTTCATTTCCTGGATGACCAAAAGGGCAACGAAAGCAGGTCCCAGCGTCCACAGGAGATTATACCCGTACAGCGCGCCCGCCACCGAATAGGTCGTGATGCCGCCGGCGTCGTTGTCCACACTGCCGGTGACGATGCCCGGCCCCAGGATGGCCAGGAACATCAGGACATTACGCGTCGCCGGGCTGTTCTTTATGTTTTCGATGATGCGCATATCAGATCTGATCCTTATATTTACCCCAGGCCATGGCAATGAGCTCTTCCATGACGTCATCGACCGTGATCGACCCCACGAGGATGTCATTCTCATCGAGCACCGGGATCGCCGAATATTTGTATTGCTCGATCAGGAGCGCCACTTTTTCCATCCCGTCATCCGTATAAACAAAAACCTTGTGGGGATGACAGGTATCGACCACGCGGTGATCCGGCGGCTCATTGATAAAACGCCGGATCGTCGTCGTGCCAAGGTACCGGCCTTGATCATCGGTGATATAAAGGGTGTTGAAACTACCGGGATAATCCACGGCACCCTTCAATTTGTTCATGGCATCCATCACCGTCGCGTTGACGCCCAGGGACAGGAATTCCGTCGCCATCAACCCGCCCGCCGAATCTTTCCGGAAACCCAGCAGGGTACGCAAGCGCTTGGACGCCTGTGATTCCATCTGCCGCATCAACTGCTGAACGCGCTCGCGGGGCACCGTCATCAGGAAATCCGCCGCTTCGTCGGAAGGGATGTGCGTGACGATCTGGACAAGCTCGTGATCCCCCAAAAGGCTCACCAACCCGGACTTGTCGTCGGGCGCCATATCCGCAAACACTTTAAGCTGAACATCGAACGTCAGCGAACGAAAAACAGAAAGCTGTTCGAACCGATCCAAGTCGCGCATGATGTCAGCCAACAGGACCGGCGGGATCTTCGCGATCTTGGCGCGCGCCACGTCGAGCTTGAGCACATTCTTCTGATTGCCCAAGGTCAAGACCTGGGCATTCTTCCACGACACCAGCTCCTCGGCCTTCAGGTAATCCGCTGCCGGACGAAAAAGCCGAATAACCGTATCAACCACAGGCTCCAGGTCAAGGCGGCGCACCAGCGCGCGCAGGCCGACATCAACGTGCGCGATATGGTACTGCTGTTCAACCTTGAGGATATGCACATCATTGACGCGCACCACCTTCTTGTTCTCGACGTCAACAACCTGCTGGTCGAGCACATCGCGCCGCAAGGCAAAATCACTGGTGATCTTGGCTTTCTGAAAAAGAACCGCCGCAACAGGGATCCTGAGATAAACCTTGTCCTCGATGCGGAGCACATCCGTCAAAAGAACCTCGGCATACCGGCGGGGAAACAAACCGGCACAAATGATAAGACTTTTGGCCCGGGGATAAATGTCGTTATTGAGCGCCATGGAAAAATCATAGAATTGACCCACAGCCCGGCCGTCCCGGTCGACGACAGGCTTGCCCAGCAATTCAAAAAGATAGACAAAGAATTGTTCACCCATACCGCGGGACTCTCGTTCTTTTCTGATCTTGCCAATGACGAAAAAACTTACCGCGAAACCGTAACGCCGACTTTACCGCACCGCGTGTTGATGCCACAGGCAGAACACCGGGGTGAAACCGGGCGGCACACATTCTGCCCCCACAATACAAGCACCCAGTTGATGTCTTTCCAGTACGCCGTCGGCAAGCGCTGGCGTAACACCTGCTCTGTCTCATCGGGCGTGCGCGTCCTGACATACCCTAACCGGTTGGTGATACGATGCACATGCGTATCAACGCATATCCCCGGCTTGCCAAACCCTTCGACTAAGACAAGATTGGCCGTCTTCTGCCCAACCCCTTTGAGACGTAATAACCCCTCGAGCGTATCGGGCACGCGACCACCGCATTCCTCAAGGATAACCCGGCTGATATCAAGGATCCGCCGGGCTTTGGTACGGTAGAAACCGACGGGATAAACAGCCTGCTCCACCTGATCACTCGACAACTTTAACATATGCTCCGGTGTATCCGCAAGGGCAAATAAACGCTCCGCCGCCGGCAGGGTCGTTGTGTCCTTGGTCCGCAAGCTGAGCAGGCACGAAACCAGGACCAGGTAAGGGCTATGCCAGCGCTTCCCGACGAGCGTCACCGACGGATCCGGCCACGCCCTGACCGCCCGGCGCAACGCGTCCAGGGTGGCCGCCATTTGCACCTCCGTCACGGCCTTTGCTCCGCAAAATATTTCTTCAAATAAATCATCAGGATAGACACCGCCGCCGGCGTGATCCCCGAAATGCGGTTGGCCTGCCCGAGCGTCGCAGGCTTGAACCGCCCCAGTTTCTCACGCGCCTCATGCGACAGGCTTTTGATCGCCGCGAAATCAAAGCCCTCCGGGATGCGTATATTTTCCAAATGCCGGAATTTCTCAACTTCTTTCTGCTGCTGGATAATGAAGCCTTCATACTTGATGTCATACTCGACCCGCGCCAGGATATCCGGCGGCACCGTCGCAAGCACCGTATCAAAAGGGCTGATCTGCGCGCACGTGACGCCAGGCCGCTTGAGCACATCATACAGGGGCATCTTCTGCGCCAAAGGCGCCTGCCCCAAAGCTTCTAGGATCGGATTCATCTGGGCAGGGACGGCCACCGTATCGCGCAAATGCTGTGCCGTTTGACGGGCACGCGCGTACTTGTCCTCCACCGCACGGCAAACATCATCGGAAACAAGACCGAACTTCCGGCCGTAAGCCACAAGCCTTTCATCAGTATTATCCTCGCGCACGATCAACCGGTATTCCACGCGCGACGTGAACATGCGGTAAGGCTCCTCTGTCCCCTTAGTGATCAAATCATCGATCAGAACCCCCGTATAAGCTTCATCCCGGCGCAACATGAAAGGCGCCTCTCCCCGGACGTACAATGCCGCGTTGATCCCTGCCACGATCCCCTGCGCGGCGGCCTCCTCGTACCCGGTAGTGCCATTGACCTGTCCAGCAAAAAAAAGCCCGCCTATGCGCCGAGACTCCAGCGTAGCCTTCAACTCCTCGGCATAAATAACCCCGTGCTCGATCGAATACCCGTAACACAGGAAAGCCGCCTTCTCCAGCCCCGGGATCGTATGCACAAAAGCCTCCTGAACGGCTTCGGGAAGCCCCGTTGACAACCCGTTGGGATAGACCACCGGCGTCCCCAGGCCATCGGGCTCCAGGAAAACAGGATGCGATGTTTTATCCGCAAATTTCTTGAGCTTGTCCTCGATCGACGGGCAATACCGCACCCCAGTCGCAGATATCTGACCGGAATACATCGGCGAAAGATGGAAATTATCACGGATGATCTGGTGGGTGGTGGCGTTGGTGTGCGTGAACCAGCAGGGCAACAGCCTGTCGCGCGCAGGAATTTGCTTTGTTCGAAAAGAAAACGGCACTATAACATCATCGGAATACTGAGCCTCAAGGCAAGAATAATCAATGGTTCGCGCATCGAGGCGCGGCGGTGTGCCGGTCTTAAAAGAACGGAGCGTGAACCCCAGCACTTCAAGGCTGCGCGCCAGATCAATCGCGGCGGCATCGCCACTACGGCCGCCCGGCGTGATCCTTGGTCCCAGATGACAGCGCCCGTCAAGGAATGTCCCGGCCGTCACAACAACAGTCGGCGCTTCAAGGATCCCCCCATCCTTCAAACGCAAGCCCGTCACACGGCCATGGCCGAGCAATATCTCCACAGCTTCGCCTTCATAAAACTCAAGGCCGGGCTGTGCTTTCACGACGCCCTGCATATACGCCCTGTAACGCATCCGGTCCGATTGCACACGCGAAGACCGTACCGCCTGGCCTTTGGAAGCATTCAACTGCCGGAACTGGACAGCCGTAAGATCTGCCGCAAGCCCCATGGCCCCGCCGAGAATATCCACTTCGCGCACCAGCTGACCCTTGCCGATCCCGCCAATGGCCGGATTACAGCTCATCAACCCTATTGTCGCCACGGAATAATTGACCATCAGGGTGGAAACACCCATGCGCGCCGAGACCAACGCCGCTTCTACGCCCGCGTGGCCTGCTCCAATGACGATACAACCAAACGATCGTCGCATATATAATGCCTGATCAATTAATAAAAGGAAGGACTGCTAACGGTGTATTGCTCTTTAAAAACATAAAGCAGAAGGTATTTGCATTGTAAATAACGCCACCATGACCTCAATCGTTATTTTACGATATCCCCGACAGACAAAGCAGATGTTTTTTGCTTGATGTCGGCAGCAGAGATATCCTGACGGACCTGAATAACCTCAATGGTACCTACAACAGCACCCTTATGATAAACCTTGAATGAATCCCCAACCTTGATGCCTGTTTTCTCACCCTGATCAATGATCACAAAATTATTGTCCTCATTCAGGCTGACAATACTACCCTGGATTTTACCAGTCCTCGTCGTTGTCTTTGCGGACGCATCCACAGATACCTTAACGGCCGGAACGGTCTTTTCCACATCAACCTTTTCCTGAACAGGCTCGTCCTTATTTACAACGATCGGTGCCAGCTCAACTTCTCCCGCTGGCTGTTTTATAACACGCCCTTCAAAACGCTTATCGATATCTTTTTTGATCTGCCATATTTCATCGATCCTGCTCTGAATAATATTCTCGGTTTCCACCAGCTTCTTCTCGATCACATTCTTTTCCTCGGAAAGCCCGGCAATGCTCTTCTCAAGGGCAACTTTGGTCGTTGTTAACTGCTTGACATCCTGCCGGAGCTGCTGATTTTCCTCACCTATCTGGGCAGAACGATCGCTGGTCATCTTCTGCTCATTCCGCGCACGGGCCAGTTCAACAGAGAGATTATCGGCAAGATCTTCACCATATTTAATCTTGCGCACGATCTCGTCGCGCTCATTCTTCACACGGCCAAGCTCAAGCTCCACATCAGAATTGCTTTTTTTGAGTTCCGATACAACTAAATTACTTTTGGTCAAATCTTCTTTAAGTTTTTTCAACTCTAGTTCAAGAGCCGCTTTCTGACGCACAACCCCCGCCCAGTAAAGATCGCTACCAGCTTCAACGGTTAAGGCTTGATTGGATACATTCTGGCCAGCCTCGGCAGGACTATCACGGTACACGATCTTTTCAACGATCTTTTCAACCGTACCCTTGCTCTTTAACTCCGTCACTTGCTTGATCAACTCGTCGCGCTCGCGACGAACACTGGTCAATTTTTCATCCCAATCCAGCTGTGCTTTTTTGGTTTTCTGGATCTCGTTGTTTAATCGTGTGATTTCAAGCTGGGCATCGTCAGCTTTCTTGACAAATCCATCCCGCTCATTGTTGCGCTGATCAAGATCCTTCCGCAGGCTATCGGCATCTGCCTGCAAGCTGGATAATTTCTTTTGCTGCTCAATGGCCTTGGCCTCATATTCAGAAACCCGTCCAGAAAGGATTCCCACTCGAGCCTCTGCTGATTGTTTCTGGGCAAAAAGAACATATCCGACAACCACGGCTAACGCAACGAGAACGCCAAGGATCAGAATGCTTTGTTTGATCTTTATCGACATAGTGTCTCCAAATAAAAACATTAAACCGAACTTATCGGTAATATTAACAAAGGTCAGTTAAACACTCAAGGAAAAAACAGATTATTTCCTTCATTCAAAGATTATCAAAGACATGACGACGGGAACAAAAAATGACACGAAATTACAATTATTCAAAACGGATATTATCGAGATAAAAAGTGCAGTGGTGTGGATTGGCATCAACATTGGTGACCCAAGCAAAACCGCCACTGATATAGGAAAGATCCTTGCCGCGCAAGTCAATGGTGTATTCTTTCCATTCCTTAGTAAGAATGACCGGCCCGATAATGGCCGTGTCCGTATCGGGATATGTTTGACTGCCGCCAAGACCTCCCGTGCGAAATTCTTCAATGCGCTCTCCGCCCATTTCCCCCTTGGCCCAGAAAACAAGCCTGACAGCGCCTGTCAAATTATAACCGCCTTTTCTCGTTCCCCAATTGTCCGGCGGATTCTGCCAGTACATACCCGCCCATTTGCGACCTTCCCAGGAGCAGGCCACATCGTAAACAATACGCGTGCACGTTTTCCCTTCCTTTACATCATGCTGCCAGGCATCATCGAGATTCAGGCAGTCACCTGTAGGCATATAACCTGACGGTGTATATTTATTCCTAGAATTTTTATCTTGATAAACAATGAAGGGTTCAAACGCAACGCCCTGCGCCTGCGGCCTTACAGAAATAGATGCGGAAGCCGTGGTCGTTTCTCCGGCAGATTTCTTCCCAGCCGTGGTGCCGGGCGTGTTAGAACACGCCACGGCATTCACTGCCAGAAAAGAAACACAGATGAGGTAACAAAAACGTTTGATCATTATTTCTTCACTTCAGCCCCGAGTTCCACTAACTTCTGCTCGGCCGCTTCCGAAGGCTTCCAGAACCAACCATTGGGATCCCAGCACTGTGAAAAACCAAAATTATTAACAACAGCCTGGAAAGCAGCCACCGCCTCTTCTTTCTTTTCTGCCTGACGGTAAGCTTCTCCTAGGATGAAATACCCTGTGCCCACATCGTTTAAAGCCCAATAAGAATGGATCTTTTCAGGTGATTCCCAGGCAAACTCCGTTAGGGACGCCTGCATTTCCTTGGCTTTAGCCTCATAAACAGAAACCAGCTTGGCATGGTAGGCCATGACGAGCGTTAGGTCTTTCTTGCCTAATGAATCCCACAGACGATTAACCAGCGTCGCCGAAGACATATTGCCGAAATCCAGATCAAGGCCTTTTTCCATCATGGAAATTTTATCCTTGGCCGCATCAACAGGCTTCCAGAAAGCTTTATTGACAGGATCATAAGTCTGTCCATATGAAAATTCATTGATGATCCGTTGGAACGCAACCTTGGCCTTGTCAAGCTGTTTGGCCTGGCGATACGCTTCACCCTGGATATAAAGACTTGTGGCAACGTCATTGAGTGCCCAGAAAGAAAATACCTTTTGCGGTTCACCGGAAGGATACTCTTTCAGGCTGGCCTGCATCTTCGCCGCTTCACCCGCATAAAGCTCCAGACACTTGTTGGTGTAAATAACAACATTATCAAGATTCTTGTCTGCCAGCGCTTTCCAGCCCTTGCCGGCCAGCGTTTCGGATTTGAAATCACCAAAACTGACCGGTGCTGCTGCCTGTTGCGCGTTGGCGAACGGGATGCCGGCTGCGGCAAAGACCAGGGCGCACATCATCATGACCTTCTTCATTTTACTACCTCCTGTTGGTTTAATTCTGCCATCTGCCCGGCAGATAAGATAAAAACTATCTTTTAATACGGGTAATTATGCCATAACTTTATCTTCTGTGCCACAATCTTATTTTCTGACCGACCACATTTCCTGATATTTATAGTAAGCTTTACGCGGCTGACGCAACAAAGGGCTTGCCACGCCATTGCCCTGACCGATCAGGCCGAACCATTCTTCAAAATAATATCCGCCCGCGAAAGGGCCTATAACGTCAGCCTTGGTATCATGCCGGCGAGGCTCATAATTTTTCCACCACTCATCCAGCCATTCGAACGCTATGCCGCCAACAGCATTGCCTTCACCTTCGGCATACCCCGCTGTGTTTGCCATGATATCCAGCCAGCTGCTTTGGTGGTACAACGCCTGGTCTTCTTCCGCTTCAAGCGCATCGGAGATCTTGGAATAACCAGGCGCACCATATTCAGTGATGAACGCGGGGCGATCCGCAGTCTCGCGAACCTCGTCCCAGAAAGCGCCAAACCCATAATCACCGCGGTAAACATTAGCACCATACGCATCAACTTCCGGTGCGAACTCTGCCATCTTATCCAAGAAAAGCGTGTCCCCGTTGCACACCGCTACGGGATGATCGGGGTCAAGCTCCTTGATCCTTTTGGCCACCGCGTTGACAAACCTGAAATACGCCTCGGGTTTTTTATCCGCATTCGAGGCTACGCCGTAATTATTCTCATTGCCCAAAAGCCACATCAGCATGAACGGTTCGTCCTTATAGGCCATCACCATCGCCTCGACATTCCTCATCATGCTCGCCAGATGCCATTCATTCTCATAATCAGTCCCATTTTTCCAGTCAGCCCCTGAACCGAGCGCGTATTTGCCGAGAAAATCCCCCATAACAACCATGATGCCGTACTTGCTGTGCATCTCACGCAATAGCTCGACATTGATCTTATTGGTATTGTGATAGATGCGTACCGTGTTAACACCCATCTCTTTCATCAGCTGAAGGTCACCAACGGCGGGCTCATCCATATCTTGAACATTATTCTTATTCCCGTCAACCCACGCCTTGTGCGCGCTATCATCTTTCTGATACATCCAATTTTCCAGCGTCCCGTTATCCGGACTTTGCCCGATCTTCGTTGGGGCATAGGTAAGACCCTTGATCATATAGGGCTTCCCGTTAACAAACATACGCCAGTGCCCACTGGCATACTGAACAAATTTCACTTTCTTCCCGCCTAAAGTCCGTTTGACTTTCCCCAAAGAAACTTTTTTCACCGGTGCCGGCCCGTGGCACTGGCTCAAAAATCCCGGATCGATCTCAAAAACGTCATTGGTCGTATCATTGTCAGACCCGTTGATCACGCGAATCTTGCCGCCGGTGTAACACAAGCCGAGTTCCGGATGCAAACGGATAATATTCCTGATCTTCGCGACGGCTGCCTGCGCCGGATACCACGGTGTGTGCCAGTAGGTAAAACCCGAACAACGCGGAAAATGCACGACGAGGGCATGATAGGCCTTCACGGCTTCCTTATACATTTTCGCCTTCTCGAAAATAAGCGCCGTAAAGAAAAGTTTCATGCCTGGATCTTCGCCGGCGATCGCCCATTTGTAAAACCCAGCTTCAAGATCACGGGTATTCACATGCGCCCAATGTGATCCGTTCAGGCGACCTTCATTAAAAAGTTCTCTGTAACGCGGATCCTTGATAGCATCGCCTGTATTGGGATAAATGCCTTCACCAACAGCCGCAGCCAGAATAGACGGTCGAAACATCTGATACCTGTAATCCGCCGTCCCGATACCTGTGAATTTTCCATATTTGGCATAATTCACCACCACATCTTTTCCCGGAAACGCGAGGGTTGGTTTTGTCCGTAGCGTATGGCGCGCCGTTGCTTCCTGCTGTTCGGCAACTCCGGTCAGCTGATCCATGACAATCTTGGACTTTTCAGCGATAGACCAGTACCCGCCGCGGCTGGCATCCCAGGCCTGCGCAAACGGGAATTTCTCGATCGTCAGCTTGGCCTGCGCCACAGCTTTCTCTGTAACACCCTGTGTCCGCAATGATTCCAGAAGAACAAAATAAACTGTGCCCAGATCATTCATCACCTGATAGTCTTTGACACGATCACGGGTAGGAAAATCTTTAAGCCGCGAAGACAGTACCGCTGCTTCCTGACCGTATTGCGCCACCCCCGCATCAAAAAGAGCTTTCACCTGGGCATGATCCGCCTTGTTAAGGGCGTCCCAGGCCAAACGAGCCATTTCATCCGACGACGGTAGCAGTTGAAGATTTGCTGTTTCCGCTGAAACAGGATCGACCGTTTCTGTCTGGGCAAAGACCGGACAGGCAGTTAATAGCAGAGAAACACAAAAAAAGAGGTGTTTGATGCAGGCATTATTCATACGACATTTCCTTTTCAATTAAACCACTAACCCACCACGGCACCCGAAGAAAGCCCCTTGACAATATGTTTCTGCATGAGCAGATAAATCGCGATAACAGGAATAGCGGTCATTGTCAGCCCTGCCATCAAAACAGGATAATCCACCTGATACGGACCATTAAAAACCATCAAACCCCGTTGCAGTGGCATGAGATCCTGATTACTCAACAGCACGGTCGCCAAGATATACTCATTCCAGACATTCAACGAATTATAAATAACAACAACCGCCAGCGCCGGAGCAGCCAGCGGGAGCGCCACATACCACCAGATCTGGAGCTGATTGCAACCGTCAATGCGGGCGGCATTCTCAAGATCCGGAGACATTTTATCAAAAAACGTCTTGAGCAAAAGGATACTCAAGGACAAGCCCACATTGATCATGCACAAGATATACCCCATGCGCGTGTCGACGAGGTGTAATTTGTTCATCAAAACAAAGAGCGGAACAAATGACCCTGGCAAAGGGATCATCAACGCCGCAACAAACACATAGAAAATAGCATTCTTGCCCGGAAACTGCAAGCGGGAAAAGGCAAAGGCGGCCAGCGAGGCAATAACCACGATCCCCGTCACAACGCTGATGGTATAGATCAGGCTGTTAATGAAATAAACAGCAAAATTCCCGCGGGTCCAGGCCACGACATAATTATGCCAGTTCAGGTCGACCGGGATCAAGGCCTGATCCGTGAAAATGGTTGTGCCCGACATCAGCGACGAGCGTATCATCCAGAAGATCGGGAAAAGACAAGAAACCGTTACGGTCAAAAGAAAAATATGCAGGAGCGTGTTCCTGAAGAAATGCTGAACCTGGTATTTATTGAAACCCATATCAAACCTGCTTGATGCGATTAGAGAAAGCTTTGAGCGTGAACGAAACAGCCACAAGGCTGATCCCGAAAACAACGGCCTGCGCACAGGCATAACCAAACTGGTTGGTCCCCCACATAGAACTAAAGATGCGGATCACCGGAACATCCGTATGATACACAAGCCCCTGGTTAACCAGCGAGAATATCAGAACAAAGACCTGCATCGATCCGAGGATCGTAAGCATGACAACCACCATGATCACCGGTACCATCATAGGAACCGTCACATGCCAGAAAAGGCGCCAGCTCCCGGCACCGTCGATCCGCGCCGCCTCATAAAGCTGGCGGTCAATGGTCTGCAGACCAGCCAGAAGCATGATAAACCCCCAACCAAACCCTTTCCAGGAATGAACCACCGCAATACAAGTGAGCGACGTCTTAGGATCCGAAAGCCAGTCGTGTACCAATTGGGGGAAGCCGATGTGCGTCAGGAAATTATTAACAAGCCCTACCTGATGACCCTGATGCGTTCCCGAATTGAGCATCCAGTTCCAAAGAAAACCGACCACAACCTCGGAAAGAACCGGCGGTATAAAAAATACCAAACGATAGAACCGCTTCATCCGGATCTCGCGGTCACACGCCAGAGCCAGAGCAAAAGCAAGGGCATTCTGAAACGTGAGCGCGATCAGCGTGACATAGCCCGCCTGCCCCATCGATAGCCACCAAACCTTGTCGGTGGCAAGCTCCTGAAAATTACGCATACCGACGAAGGTCTTTGGCCCTATGCCCGACCATTGATAAAGCGACAGATTGAAAAGCTCAAAGAAAGGGTAGACATAAAAAATAATAAAGATCGTGACCGCCGGCACGATAAAAAGAAAATTCGTGAAAGCATCCAGAGATTTTGTGTTTGAATACCGACCGTTGGTTTTAACAAACATAGTTACCCTGGCTTATGGCTGTGAAGCCTTTTCTATCTGACGATCCTTGACAAGCTGCACATCCCGCGCCACCGCTTGTGGCGTCTTTTCACCAATGATGATCGCTTGGATCCCCTTGAGGAAAGCCTCACTGACCAGTGGATCCTCGTTCACAGGCCAGACCTTCGGATGGGTGCTTGTTTCCATGACCCTGGAAAAAGCCGCAAGATTCTCGGGAACACCGGCCATTGCCTCACGATTGACCGGAAGGCTGTAAAGGTGCGTGAAAAGAAATACCTGCTGTTCCCTCGCTGTCAACCATTTAAGGAACGCGATGGCCTTGTCCTTATCAGGCGAAAGGTTATTAACCACCAGCGACGTCTCGGCACCTCCCCAAGACACCATGGGCAAGGCTGGATTAAACACCGGAAGGGGAACAACGCCGTAATCGAGGTCCGGCCTCATCTGCCTGTAAACATGCACTGACCATGCCCCGTTGAACGTAAAGGCCGCACGTTCAAAAACAGCAAAGTCCTGCTCGGCCAGCTTGTTGCCTTTGGTCACGATTCCGTTCATAAAAGCCCCGCGGTCATGCAATGTCTTGAAAATAGTAAAAACCCTGAGCCAATCCGGATCCGTATAAGAAACCTTGCCTCGGAACGTATCAAAAACCTTCTGTTCACCCATAATATTGAACGCATAATTCGAAGCAAAACAGTCAATGAGCCACAACTCGCCAAAACCCGATACAAAAGGCGTAATGCCGGCACGCCGGAGCACATCAATATCCGCCAGCCACTCTTCAAACGTCGCCGGAGGACGGGTAATGCCAGCTTGCCGGAGCAGTGTTTTGTTATAAAGCAACTGCTGACTGCCGACGTCGATCGGCACCCCGTAAATACCCGGTTTTACCCCGTCAACATTCCCTTCCACAAAACGGTTCACGTCAACGGCCTTGGTAAAAAGACTTTTTTCCCAGGCATTATTGTCCATCTGAAAAGCATCGGTCAGATCAGCCACAAACCCGGCCTTGATGAAAGCCGCGACAATGGCTTTCTTGTCAAGGATGCTGTAAACATCCGGCAAAATATTGGCTTGGGCAGCCGCAATGATCTTTTGGGTGTACGCATCAGAAGGGGCAAAAAGAGCCAACTTGACCTTAATGCCTGTCTGCGCTTCATATTTTCGGGCGAGCACCTCGAACGCATCCTGGCGATCGGTCATCCAATGCCACACCTCAATGGTGTTGGCCTCCTTCCCAGACTGACCGCAACCGCAGGCTGTTGCAGCCAGCATCAAGCCACATAGCAGGGCAAGAAATAGCTTCATTTAGCTTTCACCTTGGCGCCCAAGAGAACCCTGAGTTCAATGTCCTGACCCAGCGCTTCCATGGTCGATCGGGGGATACAGCCATTGAAAGGGAAGGCTTTCCCGTTTATCTCAACCGCACACACCTGATACGCTCCGGCATCAAAACCCTGCGGGTTCTGATAAACAACGGTCAACCGGCGTCGCGCAAACTGGCAGCGGACACGCGCTTCACCACGGGCGTCGAATTCCTGCCGCACCAGCTGAGGCGCGACAACAAGGTCGCCGGCGGCACCGCGCACCCCGTACACCTGTGTCAACATGGTCAACACATACCAGCTCGCCGAGCCAGTCAGAAAATGATACATCCCGCGCCCGGTGGCATCAAAATATTCCGGGATACCCGGATAAATGTGCGCCTGCGGGAAATCCATGCTCATCCGGTACAACGACCGCAGGACATCATGCCCCTCAGCCGCCATGCCCTGAGTGTAAAGCGCGTAGGCGTACATCACGCACATATGACTGAACACCGCACCATTCTCCTTGGTGCCGTACGCAAAAGCGAACGCTCTCCCCAGCGACAGGTAATGCCGGACACCAAAATCCGTATTCAGACGATAACCACCCCAAAGCGGGTCTTTCAAGAATTTACCAACAGCCTTCACGACGGACCGCGCCTCTGCCGGAGATGCCACGCCGTGCATGAGAGGAAATACCTGGCCTGTCAGGGTCATCCGGACAACGCCATTCTTCTCCCCTTCAACACGCGCACCCTGATCATCGTAATATCCGTTAAACCAGGTAAAAACTTCCCCGTCCCTATCGACGGAAACTTTCTCCTGGCGGCGAATATGCGCCAGCACCCAGTCCCCTTTGGCACGCAGGTCTTGGGCAAGCCGGGCCGCATCGAGCACCGCAGTCCTGCCGGAGATCACGGGCTGAACGGCCTTGAAATACCCCTCCATCAGCCGCGCGCGTTTCGCCGGAGCATCATCATAATCCACCGGCGTTCCCAACGTATCCAGCAAAAGAAGCAGTTCTTCCGCCACAGTGACGGTCTTGAACCCCTCGCCTGCTGCCAGTCGTTCCAGAAGCTTGGCCAGCGAAAGAAGATTCCCACCATAGAAAGCCATGAACGTAACGCTTTCACCGCGCCGGAACGCCATATCAAGGCCGTCATTCCAGTCCGCGCTTTCAAGGCGCGTGATATTGTGTTCACCGACATTGTAAAACTGAACAAGGTTCTGGACCAGCAGATGCTCGAGCACGGTTCCCGTGAAACTTCTGCCAAGGGTATCTTTGGCCTGATTGCCACAAGCCGGTGTCCATGCCGTGTCTTTTTCCAGGGCGCGCGCCATTTGCGGGTCGCGGAAATATGGCACCGGCTCCAGCAAGAACGCGTCGTCCCCGGTCTGGTCCACATAAAGCAGGGTCGTCAGCAGTGGCCACACGCCATGGTCCATCCACACGCGCGTGATCGCGTTACGGTCAGCGATAAACTCGCCGGGCTGTTGTCCGATGATAGTAGCATTGGAGCCGTCAAGCCGAATGCCGGCAAAATTATTCAGGAGGTCCTGGCGCACCTGCGCCGGTTCGATGAGAATAAGGGAAAGGAGGTCCTGCCAGATATCGCGCCAGCCCTTGCCACCTTTGCCGTAATCATGGTCGGGCAGAAAAGAACAACCAAAAATGCGACGCAATACCGGCTGAAGGGTCACCCAGCGCATCCAGGCGCTAAAATCAGGATCGCCGTTATCAAACGTGATAACAGCCGTCTTCTTTGCCCAGAATGCGGTGCAGGCGTCGAGCGCCGCGTCAAACTTCAGCGTCGTATTAAAACCAGTCACTGCCCCGATCGCCGCCGCACGGCTACTGGCCATCCCAGCGGCCATGATGAAATCCCTGCTTTCTCCCGGCGTCAACGTGACGTCGGCAAAACGCAACGCGCCCACCGCTTCCCGGCCATGCCGCTCAACATCCGGCAGGAGGCTTGGCTGCGCCGGCGCAAAAACAGCCTCAGGCCGGCTAAAATCATTTGCTTGCCCATAAAAACTTTCATACGTCGGAAATGTCCCTGCCGGCAGTCGCCCGTCCCCCTCAGCCCCGAATACAAAATAAACATCGGCGCAGGGCTTATGACCTTCCTCATTAAAACACATGGTTGGTTCAACCACAACCCCCTCAGGCAGTTGTGCTGTACGGTTCAACAGTGCCGTGACATGCTCGTGATCATGTTTATTGGAAAGTGCGCGGGCAAAGACAGGCACCACAGCCGTGGGCGTAACCACAACAGGACTACCTGAAACATTGCGCACGCGGAAACGGGTCAGTTCCAACTTCTCACCGGAAACAGGAACAAAACTGACGGCGCACACCTCAACACCGGCGGCAGGAAAACAACGCGTCACCCTCTGCCACAGTTGACCGATCTCAACAACCAAGGCTCTCTCCCCGGCTGTTTCGGCCATGGCACCAACAACACCGGCGGCTGTCCGGAAAAAGAAATTGCGCACCGGCGTCCGCAGATCCTCGCGTGAGGCGGGTTTTGTCACGTAATGTTGCCGGTCAACTTTAATGTCACCGGAAAGATAGGGCGTGATCGCGGACTTGATGGCGGTCCCATCGATCCCACACAACGGCGCATATAAAAAACGGTCTTGGACAAAACAGTGCGGGGCACGAAAAGAAATGCCGTCAGCAAGAAAAACACAGCGGTTTTCGGCAGGCATGAAAGAAATCTCCTGATTCAATTAAGGAATGGAACCGACGAATAATTTTAACTTGGATTAAAATAAATAACAAGCGGAAAAAGGTGTTATGCGGCTATCCCCGCAACTTCGGAAGCGATCTTGACCAAGCGGTTCAACTGGAAAAGCTTGACCTGATGAAATTCCATCCCGACATCCCACAGCGAAACCGCCTGAGGCTTGGACCAACACACACGCCCGTTAAGGGCAAGGGGGTCTTTTCCATCAGGAAGTTCCACTTCAAGGGAAAGCCTGTCATCAATGAAAAACCGCTCCTTGGTGTGCAGGCGCACACCCGAAGCAGAAAAATCCCTCAAAAAAACATCACCGCCATAATCTACAGATGAATCCTTGAACCGAACGGGAAATTTCGCTGAAAAACGCTCAAACATACGACGATTTTGCTTGCCTGACTGTTCCTGATCTTCAGATACGACATCCATGAAGCCCCCTCGTATTAACTGGACGCAATGCCCAGCACCCTCAAGCCGACATTTCGCGGTGCAGGAACGGCGCATCGAGCGCGCTATCAATGTCTTTCTGGGTTCCATCAACCACATCCGCAAATACAAGCCCCACGCGGTAACGCTCGGATCCCGGAATTTTGTTCACCCATTTAACCTGACCAATGACCAGGACGGGCTCCGCTCCGGCCTTGAGAACCAACTCAAGGGCTATTTTCTCGTTCACTGGAACATTATGCCTAGAAATAAAGCCCAAGCCATGACGGCTGATATCAACGGTTTTAGCGGATGTGAACGGTGCCCCTTCTTTGCCATCAACAGGGACCGCGCAAGCCCAACGACTGAATTTTCTTTTATTATTGTCATTTTGCATAATTTTTATTCTAATACGCGGATTGACATTTACAAGTTATTTTCTTACTAAAAAGATGTCCAAAAACCCAAAACATCAACCAACCATTATAGTTACACATTACCGCAGGATCATGTGTGTCAATACAAGTATGCCATTAAAATGTTTTTACGCAACCCCAAAAACCAAAAGAATGAAAATTTTTCTTTTTTAAAGCTTTATGGGATTATAATCATAACATGAAAAGAGGCAGGCAAATATGACCCAAAAGAAAAAAGAAAAGATCTCCTACCAGGAATATGAACGACTGAAGGACAAGGAATTAAAACAGAAATTCAAGATACACTTTTACCCTTGGCCTGTTCTGGTGGCAATGCTGATACCGCTGGCTCTGCTGATCTACATGATGGTTTACTATTTTAGTGGCGTCTGGCGCCTGCCGGAATAACCATGCTTTTGACGGATATTATTTTTCTTATCTTCCTTGGTGCCTGCGCCGGTCTTGGCGCCTGGCGCGGTTTTCTGCGCGCCCTGATCGGTCCCGCGGCTTTCTTAATAGCCTGCGCGCTCAGCGGTGCCTATTCCGCCCTGACACATAAAATCTTTGAAAGCCTCCTGGTCCTGCTCTTGGGGCCGCCGATCATTGGCTGGGGTCTGAAAGCCTTAGTGCGCCGAAAGGATCAGGATCAACCGCTGCCGCCGCTCGCCTGCGTCAATCGTGTTTTCGGTGCCATCATCGGCCTGACCTGGGGCGGCGTCATGGGGCTTGTGCTCATCGCCATCGTCGTGATCCTGCCGCTGGACAGCTTCGGCCTCGGCGACATCACCCGGGATGTCCACGCTTCCGCCACCCTCGCCCTGTTCAGGCACCCGCTCGAAGCCTGGCGGCTGATCCCGCCAAAAGAAATAAACGCATGCCTCGACGGCCTGTGCGGTATGCCGAAAAAAACCCAGACCTCACTCGCCCAAGACCAGGATATCCAGGAGCTGGCCCAGGATCCCCGCCTGCAAAAACTCCTGCTTGATCCGGTTGTACAAAAAGCCATCACAGATAAAGACTTCCCCGCCCTCCTGTCCAACCCGCAGATCCTCGACATCGTCCGCGACCCCGCGCTCGTGGCCAAAATGCTGAAAGTGTTCCCCAAGATCAGGGCCGCCCAGCAGGCAGCATCAACCTCATCATCCCTGTAAAAGGCGTATACTGTGAATCCTCAATCAACGCATGCGTAAAATCAGCACCCTCCAGCTGAGCTCCTGTAAAATCACAACGGGATAGCTGTGCGCTGGAAAAATCAGCACCTCTCAAATCTGCACCGCTGAAATTAACATTTTCAAAAATACCATGACTGAAATTGCCCTTAAAAGCATTGATGCCGCTGAAGTCAGAATCCACAACATTAGCTTGTGGCATGAAAATACGCGAAAAGTCTGCCCCTATGGCACTCACCCTGTTCATGCGGATAAATCGCAATGATGCCTCCTTGAAATTCGCTCGCTGCAAACTTACATCAACAAGCCGTGCATCCATCAAGTTTGTTCTATAGAATTTTGCACCACTTAAATCAACATCATTCAATACAGGCAGATCACAGCTGATAATACTGTAATCCATGCCTTTTAAAAGACTGATAAGCTTATTGCCAACAAGAGCACGTTCATTGATACGCAACAAAGGTTTGTTATCCTTCGGCATATTGACAATGTTCTCAAGCCTTTCTTTCACAGAAGAATTATTTAAAAAAGAGATGCCCACTTCGTTTTTGATAACAGAAAGTAATTGCCCCCCCCTAAAAGGACGGTACAAATACATATCTATTTTACCTGCTTTCGGAGATCCATACCGAACAATCAGGCCTTCCAGGCGCCTTTTCCCTTGGATAACATCATATAAGATAGGAGCATCAAGGATCACAGCTGTTCTTCGACCGGATAAACGCTCGACAGATTTCTTTAATACACAAACATCCCTTGAAAAATCACTCCCGTAAGTTGCAAGAGGGATAGCCTCCTCAGCATGAGAAGCTAAATAAAAATTAATCCTGTCAAACGGCATCCGAACCAATTCCCAATCATGCTTGTCCCAGGCCTGCCGAAAGTACGATTCAGCAAAAGGGCAAACCGGCTCAGTGATCCCCCAGCGCGTTTCAACCATGGGGACATCATCCTTCAACTCCTTGTTCTTCTCGTGCACCGCGGCGGCTTCCTGATGCGCGCGCCGGAGCGTTGTGGCCGCGTTGACTGCCGCTATCCCAACAGCGACGAGCGCCAGACTGCTGGCAAGGATAACAGCGGCGGGCACACCTGTCATGCCCGGGAGCATCAGGAAAAAAAGCGGCAGGGCGTGGCAAGCCAGAGGCTGCGGCCGCGGGGGGCGGGCGGCCATCTTGATCAGCTTGATATGCGCCGGTGCACCCCAGTGTGTAACACTCACGCCACCGGCACTCAACCAGCGCAAGGGCTGTGCAGGATCCGCTGCCTGTTTCTGGGCAAGCAAAGGAAGAATATGATCTCGCAACAACCGATAAAAACCGTCGGCTTCAAACAAGCCCGGGATGTTCGTCTCTGCCGGAGCTGACTCCTGATACGCCACGGTCTTCAAGAACAAGCGCCCCAGCAATCCCGGCATCCGGCCACCCCCTGCACGCACCCGGGCCAACCAAGCCCGCACCTGCCCCAGCATGGCCTTGACAGCCGCCGCGCCACCAGGCATATCAAACCAAGAAAACGGGATATCTTCGAGCGTGAACAGCAGGGGGGCCAGGCGGGGACGAATCAAGCGTTGCCGGGACGACAAGGTGTTCTTTGTCATCCACACCTCCTGATCTTCCGGCCCCACACGTACTGCCTGAACCCAAATAACGCCCAGCGCGATCAACACAACCCCGACGGCCAACCAAGGCCATGCGCTGACACCGATCGTAGCCACCAAAGAACCCAAGGAACCAGAGGATATTAAAAAAAGAAGCGGCCAGGCATGAACGGGTAGTTGCCGTGTCGCTGTCATTGATGAAGAAACATCTCTTTTTAACCCATAAGCCATGGGATTCCGCATAACATTCAGCCTCAAGGGCAAAGGCAAAGCAGATGCTAAGGCTACAACTTTTCTCGAATCGACGGATGTGCGCAAACCAGCGACCCAATTTTTGAATTCACCCCATCCATGAATGTTCGGAAAATAAAGCCCCGTCCCAACACAGCCTGACCATTTATAATCATGTTTGCCGTACGGCACCATAAGTACAATATCCCCTTTTTGTGTATCTGCCAGCATGCTGCGATAAAAAGGCTGTTCACCGCGCATCTTGGCATTATCACCCGGCCCTTTGTCAATCATGATCACACTGCTTGAAATACCTCGCCTCGTATGCCGCCATTGCTGCGACCAGGAATAATAATCTTCACTTGTCAATTCAACAGAAAACGTGCGTTGCGCATCAATGCTTCTGAGTTTGGTTAAACACTGCTGACGAAGATCTTCCATATTTTGCACAAATTCATACCCTGTTGAAATAAAATGGAATGTCGTTAAATTCGGGAAGTGTTGCGCCAACAAAACAGCATTAAGCGGATCACTATTCCCGGCGGCAGGATAAATCAGTGTTGTAAATGCGTGCAGATCAACGCCACGCGCCCTTAATAAATCCATACAATTCAACGCAACCTTATGCGCTGCACCAGAGACACGCTCGAACAATCCCTTGGCAAGCTGTTCCCCCAATTTAATATTATGTTCACGCGCCCGCTGAATTTCTTCCTCAGCCGTGACTGGCTTGGCTGATTTTCCAATAACAACCCCGGCGATCAACAGGGCGACCCCACCTGCTACCAACGCAGCCGCAGAGATGGACGCTGTGGCACCAACTGCCGCCGCCGGCACAGCCGCCATGACCGGAACTGCCGTCAATAATATGCCGAGGATCAAAAGCACGGAAGATTTCGCCGCAAACTTCTTCAATCCCAACGCACCGACCAACAGGCTCAGTCCGGCAATCAAGCCACCCACCAACAGCCCATCCTGGTTAACCATCGGGCTGACCCCAAAAGACCGCGCCTGAATCGCAGTCGCAGTCGCATCCGCCGGAGTTCCAAATTTGCCCTGGCCAGGGTTATCATAAACAACGCCGGCTTTCGTGCGCGGCACAGGCAACGTCACCCGCGTCGCATCCGCCGGAGCCCCCTGCTTGCCCTGCCCCACCATCTCAGGCGTGACCACAGCCACCGGTGCCGCCACCGGAACGGCCGTCACTGCCGGGATAGCCATATCAACCTTAACCGCAGCCTGCACGCGCTCAGCCGCCTCGGCGGAACCTCCCGCCAACAGCATCCCCAGGATCATCGCCGCAGTGGTATTCTTCTTGCGATTATTTCTGTTTGTGATCTTTTCAATACCGAAATGCGCAATAACAATGCAACAGACCGTCCACATCATATTCTCGAAAGAAGCAATAAAGAAACACATGAACGTTGTTGTTGCTACTGTCTTTATCCAAAGAGCACCTCGGCCTTCACCCTTACCTTTAATTCCCAACATATATGCAATTAATATAACAATAGCAAAATCCAAAGCAAGATCCAAAGCAAGATCCAATATTTCCAACTCATATTCCAAACGTGCAACGGCTTCATCCGTTTCCTCTTGACGGCTTCTATCGTCTACATCCCATGATGACGCCATGGCAGTCGGTTGGACAGCACGCGCCTCAGCTTGAACCGGAGCCGCTGTCGATAGCATGCCAAGGACCAAAAGTATGGAAGATTTCGCCGCAAACTTCTTCAATCCCAACGCACCGACCAACAGGCTCAGTCCGGCAATCAAGCCACCCACCAACAGCCCCTCCTGGTTAACCATCGGGCTGACCCCAAAAGACCGCGCCTGAATCGCAGTCGCAGTCGCAGTCGCCGGAGTTCCAAATTTGCCCTGGCCAGGGTTATCATAAACAACGCCGGCTTTCGTGCGCGGCATAGGCAGCATCACCCGCGTCTTATCCGCCGGAGCTCCCTGCTTGCCCTGACCAGGTGCGTCATAAACAAAAGGAGCGTGTACCTTCGGCAGGGGCACAACAACCCGCGTCGCATCGGCCGGCGCGTAGGCAACTGGCGCTGGTGTTTGCTGCAATACGGCGCGTGGCATTGTTGCCGGCATCGCGCCTTCTTGAATAACCCGAACCTGATACCCTATACCTGTCATGACCGACAAGCCCGCGATGGCCAACCACAACTTGACCTGCCGGATTGCTTTCGCCATCGCTGTCGGTGATTCAGCAACAACGACAGGCACCGCCATTTTCTTCTTGTTTCTATCCCGTCTCTGTTCCGACTGTGCTTTACGCAGCAAGAAAGATGGAACAGCTACTCGACCATTCCTGTTTACATAAAATGTTTGCCGGCTCTGATTCTTACGCCCGATCACACTGCCCATCACAACCAGCAACCCGCTGATCATGTCCAGCGCACGGTTATGCCCCTGCGCGACCGGTATAACCATATCAACCTTAACCGCAGCCTGCACGCGCTCAGCCGCCTCGGCGGAACCTCCCGCCAACAGCATCGCCAGGATCATCGCCGCAGTGGTATTCTTCTTGCGATTATTTCTGTTTGTTATCTTTTCAATACCGAAATGCGCAATAACAATGCAACAGACCGTGCACATCATATTCTCGAAAGAAGCAATAAAGAAACACATGAACGTTGTTGTTGCTACTGTCTTTATCCAAAGAGCACCTCTGCCTTCACCCTTACCTTTAATTCCCAACATATATGCAATTAATATAACAATAGCAAAATACAATATTTCCGACTCATATTCTAAGATAAAACTTATCTTCTGACGAAACTCATAACGCGCGACTTCCTCATTCGTCTCTTCTTGAAATTTCCTATCGCCCTCATCCTCCCTATACCTCAACGCATCCGCCGGTGCGCCATTGATACCCTGGCCAGGATTTTCGCCGATAACGACGGGCGACGCTACCGCAGGCAGTTGAACGGCACGCGCCTCGGCCTGAACCGGCGCCGCTGTCAACAACATCCCCAGTCCCAGCAGGATGAAGAATCTCGCCGCGAACTTCTTCACCGCCCTACCGGCGGCAATCAAGACCAACAGCACGGCCACACCACCCACGATTTCCAACCCCCTGTGATCCTCAACAACAGGATTTTGCGACGAAACCCACCTTTCCTGGTGCCTTCTTTCCTGGCCAACCATATCAACACGCGTCTTGTCCGCCGGAGCTGATACCTGCAAGGCATCCATTACCGCTGGCTGTGCCGCAAACCACAATTCAACGGCTGAATCCATAAGCCGCTCGTCCTTTGGAGTTGATACAACGATCTTGTTCACATCAGAAGATATTACCGCAGGCTTTGCCGTGACAGAGCCGGGAAATAACAGGGAAGCAACAACAATAACGGGGAGGACAACAGAAGTAACCTTGCGGAAGAAATTTGAAACCCGTAAAACCCCGACGGGCGGGCTGGCGTCGGCCATGCGGCTGGCCTTCACATCCGGGCCGGCGTGCCATAACCAGGCGATGACAGCACCAACAGCAACCAGCACCAGCACCCCACCCACAAACGCCAGCACCGGCGGGCTCATCAGCGCGGAGAGGCTCCAGGTCGACGGTATCATCATTAGAAATAGCGGCAAGGCAAGGCCGGGCATGGCGGTAGAAGAAGGCGGCGCCGTCTTCGGATGAGATTCCCGTGAACGCACATACTTCACAACCGTCCCAACAGCCTGGCGTGCAATGTTAAGGGTCTTTGAAAAAATACTGTTATTCTTGCCATGCTGGCTGCCCTTATCCTTGTTATTCGATTGATCACCCTTATTGTTCTTGTCATTCTTATTCCCACGACGTAAAATCTTTCTCTCCTTGAAAACGCCCTTTATCTGCGCCGCCAGCACCGTTCTGGTCATGCCGATCATCTCGCGCACCGAGCGGAAACCGAAATAGCCCGTACCGGCGATCCCTAACACAAATATCCAATTCAACCAGATCGGCATCGCCAACGCCGTCCCTGACAAGAAAATACCAAACACAAGGAATGTTATGACCAGACCAGCAAATGTTCTGATGGCCCAACGATCACCGAACATTTCAGCCAGGCGCCACCCGGATAACTGATACCGGCCATAACCATATTTCACAAAACGATCGAACTTATTCAGCGCAACAATGGTCTTTGGATCTATCGTCTTACCCGTTTCAACAGCGCTGACCTCTAAGAAATATCGCACCAACGACCCCAAAGCCGCGCCCCATGAAATCTTCACATCCACAAACGTGCCAAAAACACTTGTTCCCGTCAATAACGCAATACCTAATAAAATATATGGCACAATTGACACAGCACCAATGGCCGTTGAAAAAAGAAATGGTACAACCCCAGCTAAGATAATAACCGTCCCCATAATGCCGACCATGGGAATGCCGACTAGATGCACACGCGTCATCGTGTGCAGAACACCGGCCATCGCAAACAGGATCCCCGCCGCAGCAAGGGCAAACCAGGGCATCCAGGTATGTCCAACAGCAAGAATACTTGCCGGCAAGAAAAACCCGACAAATCCGGCCACCAAAAGAACCGTGGCCAGTGCTGTAAGCGATTTCTTCAATCTCTTTTCTGTATGCGCACCAAACTTCAGCAAGCCTTTACTAAAACGCGTAAAAGTATCAAAAAGCGCAAAAAGCGCTGTGCGCGACGTCGGAATAAAAGAGAACTTGAAGTGACTCACCATGAGGGCACCTTCCACAAATGACCATAACATGCTGACACAATAAGGAAAAGCACGATAAACATCTTGAACGAAAAGATAAAAGCCATACCAGAAACTGCCGTACCTGTAAATATGCCGCAGTAAATTAAAAAGATTGACCGCGTTCATCAAAATAATACTGGCTAACAACCAGCCCCAGATAGGCATTAGATACGCCATACCGCTCCAGGCCATCATCGTCGGGATCGCTAGGGACAATATAAACCCGAACGCAACGACCAGGTAATGGAAGAAGTTCTCAAGTACGCTCAGCTTGAAATCTGCCCCAATATGTTTGTTGGTGAAAACTTTATACATCATCGATGACAATAACATATACGAAACGTTAAACACATACCGCACCTCAGTCCAAAAAACGGATTCAGCATGCAAGCACGGCCTGAGCCATTCCCAAACCCATGCTAACTGCGTTGTGGCATAAACTTCAGGATTGATCTCTTTCTGTATCAGATACGCGCCAGAATCCTCAACCGGCGTCATGAGCAGGTTGGCACCGGCAGCCGGATTGATCATCGCCTTGCCATAAAAGAGTGCCATACCCTTAAATCCCATCTGGGCAACCTGGCTGAACACCTGCTGCATAAGTTTGTAAACCCGACGTCCCGGATACGCAAAACCGCTCGATCCCCAGATCAGGAACGCCGGATTAATGACAACCGCTTCCGGATGACGACCCATGAACTCCGCCGCATTAAGCCGGTAGGGGTTGGATCCCGGCATGACGCGGACCTGCGTATCCTGGTAGGCACACACATTGTTATGCAGCCAGATATTCAAGGCAATACCGCCATTCTTTAAAGTCGAGATGATCTCATCACCCTCATAGATCGGAACATGGGCATTGGAGGCATGGGCGGATTCGAAGACATGTGCCCATTCGATCATGGCATTATATTCCTTGATCACCCCACCCTCGAGGAACAGGTCATAATGCGTCGCGCGGAACCCCAGCACAAGTGCTGCAAATTCCATCTTGTCGGCAAATACAAACCGCTCGATCCCGTCCATAAAGAACAAATGCTGATCATAATTTGGAAATTTCTGCGCTACATACGCCGCAAAAGCCCGATTCACCGCACTGGCACCTGCCTTTTGACCCGCACGGATCTTTTCCGCCACTGGCATAAAGGCCCACTTATGCGTAGCATCGGCAAAGCCCTTCTCCTCAGCCAAAGCCCGCGCACGTTCATCATTGAGCAGGCGAATATTGGACCTTGCCGGATCAGCATTCTGCCACATCGTTGTCATCATGAGCATTTGCATGATCTTCGACTTTGTTATTTCTTTATAATGAGGAAACTGGGTGTCGGTGATAAATAGCTCCTTGAGGTGGATCTGCTCCTGCGTTCCTGTCAAGGCCCCGACCTTACTGGCGGCTACCCAACGCTCATATGCCTCCTGAAGCGAATCGAACTCCTGATCCGCCAGCATCACCGCGTGCCGGTAATCTGTATCCGCATTACTCATGCCTGCCAGGAGATGAACCGTGATCACGGCCTTGGCAAAAGAAGCCATGACCGCACGGTTGGCCGGATCGATCTCGTCCATCATCGGACCCATAAGATTAACCGCAGCCAACACCGCCTCAGGTGACGTTGCATACGCCTTCTTCAATACACCCATGAAATCAAAATGCTCATCCGCCAGCGCCAGATCATCGGCGAGTGCGGCAAAACCCTGCAGACGTAATTTAGCGAGCATATTGGCATATTCCACCCCATGCGTGCGTGCCAGATAACCGAACATGCTCGCCGTGATACTGCCTTGAAGGATTTCGATCTTCGCCAGCTCGGCATCGATCTTTTTAACAAGATCCTCATCAATTTTATTTTCTGTCAGTATTCTTTTAACACCTGTACGCGTAAAGTCCGAATAAAGCTCGGCAGAACCATTTTTGATCAAGGTCAACACCTTACCCACCATATTCAAGCGTTCCATGGCACCCATCCCCTTGCGGGCATAATGCATCTTGATCATTTTAGCAAGCGCACGCTCTTGTGGCGCATCGATCACCAGCGACATCGTCCCCTTGCCCAAAAAAGCTTCCGGCGTATGCGACACTTGCTCAATATAGGTCTGCACATTGGTAACCATCTGCTTGTGTTTGGCATACGTGTCCACTTCAACCCGGCGATACGCCGGTGAATTCATGTTCATATATAAATATTCCCGTGCCTGCTCCCCCTCGAGGCGAGGAAAATCCGTGCCAAGGTAAACCGCACGCCTTAAGAGCTGTCGTTCACGCGCATTGATGCGGCCCGACCTGTACAACTCGATCCCTAAACCATCTATATGTTCGGCAAAGGTGACCCAGTTAGGCAGGATATAGCCATAAACATTCTCAACCCTCTGATATACCCGATTAACCCGTCCGAAATATTTCCTGTTGTCACGATCCCAATAAGGTCTAAACAGCGAGAAGAACAAATTATGCCGGGATCGCACCACGGGATTCCATATCTCACTGCGTGTCTGATAATTGGATTTAATAACACGATAAACAACAATGACAGGCTTGAGCATAACAATGGTGATAATCGCCCAAAGTGCCGCCGTATTGAACATACCAAAAGTGCCCGCCAGCATCATCGCCGTATACCATTTACCAAACAAGAGCCACGCCAGGATTCCTTCCACAAGGCTGTAGGTCGTTGAAACAAATACCCAGAAAGTCTTCTCGCCCTTAACCGGCATATACGAAAAGAGGACCGCTGACGTGGATATGGACCAAAATAGGCCGAACACCAATAGCCCAACCGACCCGGTCACGCTCAGCAGCCAGAAAGAACCTGCAAGCCCCGTCAGCATCAAGGCCGCCAATACCGCACGCTTCACCGGAGAATGGACGCCCAGCGTATCCTGGAACGTGGTCTGATGCTTACGTCCCGTGGCACTGCGCTTGAATTTACCCAGTAGCCCTCCAAACAAGCCGTAAATACGCTTGTACAAATGGAACATCCCCTTCTTCTTTTCAACCTCGATCTCTTTGCGGAAAGCGATCGGTGAATCAAGCTCAAGCATATGCCAGTATGCGATCAAGAACGGCTTAAAGCAAGGCAGGAGGGTTTCCATATACAAATTCGCAGCCGTGTTCTTGCCCTTGTTCGCTGATACCGCATTGATGCGTTGTTGCAGTCGTGCAAACACACCGTAATCGGCCGTATCCGTATCCTTCTTCGCCAACACCACCTTGATGCTTTGTTGCAGTCGCGCCAATACGCCGCGATCTTCATCATCCCTGCGGGAATTGTCTTTCTCCATATCCTCTTCGGCGTACTTAGCCTTCACGGTCTTTTCATAAAATGCCGCCAAGCCTTCAACTTCCTCTACCGTTAAACCAAATACGTTGGCATTCTTATTGATCACATCCCATGATAATTCAAACTTCGCCTCATCATTGGCCACCCTGCGGATCGGAGCTTTTCCGTTAACCTTGATCTTGGTCATGGCATCATAAATAATCGCCCCCCTGGCTCCAGCCGCCGCCTCAAAACCAGCTTGCTTGAATGTTCCCTGCCGGGCTTTCAGCAATTCACAACCTTCCAACACCATGGCTTCCCGCTCAGCACTTGTCTCGGCCACCTGCGCCAGCATCGCTTCAAATTCTTCAAAAACATCCATGTTATATGCCTCCAGGCTTGCTTCACGGCTAATATTTGTCCGTATAAGGCGCTTGGATAAATTCTGGAAGAAATACAATATCTTCTCGTCATAGAAACCATGTGTGAGCGTAATGTTGCCCTGCTTTTTAATACCATGTTTATCAGAATCAGCCACCCAATTGTAGATCCCCTGCATTTCATTTGTCACATGCTTCAAGTTGTTCATATAGAACAAATACCGCCAGAACCGGACATTCTGCCGGATAAAATCATGGTATTCTTTCATGGCCTGGGGATTAAGATTGGCGTCAGGATAAGCATTTCTCCTCTTGTCCATGAACCAATGCGTAAGGAACAGGACTTCCTGGAAAATGAAACCATCACCGCCAAAAGATAAATGCTCGGTTTCGTTGCGTGGCGACTGCATATATTTAAAGAAAAGATACGCCTCAAAAGTAACAGGTTCAGACGCCTTAAAGACCGTTGTCGGATTGCCGATAAAATTCATCTGCGCATAGGTCAACGGCATACGCGACGGCCGCTGGGCGACCTGGAACTCAAACTCCGCCAGCATCTGCCTGTAATAATCCTCCTTGTGCGTTTCTGTCGCAAACGACAACCCATGATAAACAATGAATTCATCTATGCGGTTGCGCAGGACTTTTTCACGAATAAACATCTTTACAACATCGTTGAATGAATACAGCGCCTTATTCAAAGACAACGCCTCGGCATGCTGCGCAAGAGCTTCCTCAAATCCAGCGTAATGATGTTCTAACAAGTGCACAGCTTCCCTGGCTTCAGGCGTCCTTAAACGGTAGAAGATGGAATGATCCTTCGCCCCCTCATTGCCCGCCCTGACCTCAATGACCTTATACAGTTCCTGGATGCTGATTACTTCAAGGCTCTTTTCCTGCGTGTACTTCCGGGTGATATCGCTCTTGTGTTTGACTTCAGTAATACTATAAATCCGCGCCAGTTGATTCTTGAATTTAAGCGTTGTGCTAACAAGATAAATGAGATTGGCATAGATAGGCTCAAAAACCGCACGTTCATTACTGGCCATCTGACGCTGACGCTCCGCCTCAGCCGCCTTGAAAAGTTCTCTAAACCCAGGAATCGGGATTCCCGCCTCATCAAACTGCGTTTTCTTGGCATCCATGATCTGCTTGATCGTATTGTTAGAAACCTTCTTTGTCGCCGCATACGCATCTATCTGCTTTTTAGCGAGCTTAAGAAGAACAGCGTCAAATGAAAGGCGGTGAGTAAATGGCTCCGTCACAGCACTCCCCGGCATCCTTGCCGCCTCGGCCACAAGAACATCGAGATTATGCTTGGCCAAGAAAGCCCGCAAGACAGGTTCAAGTGCCCGTTCAAAAGCCGCATCGAGTGCTTCGGCAATCGTGACCTGCAAATTCTTATTACGGCGTTTTTCAACCTCAACCAAAGCCGCCTTCAACCACGCCCGCTTGCCCGCATCATCAAGTGGCAGAACCCTTTCGAGCAGATCCATGATCCCCACCGCATGGCGAACACCCTTGGCGGCACGAACCCGTATCATGGTCAATAGGTCACCTGTTGTCAGCGGATCCTGAAGCAACGACTCCAGATGCCATGCCTTTTCCACCTTGTCCAGTATCGACGCCAGCCTAACCATCAATGAAACCAGCGGCCGACCCTCAAGCCGGGCCTTGATCGTCGTATTGGCTTTGATAACGCGCCTGACTTTATCAAACGCCCCCTTGATCCAAAGCGCCCTGCTCCTAGCCGCTTCCTCACTCCTGACCGCCTGCATATAATCCCTGGCATTCTCATCAAAGCTGATCACCTTTTTTTCATACATGGCAACAAGTTGCTCTACCTGCTCAGAATCCATTCCGCCCGCTTCCAAGCGCTCGCGCACCGTATAAGCATCAAGGATCTGTTTCTCCAGACGCTCTAGGCCTCCGTGTTCCTCAATATTATCCATCGCCTGACGGAGTTTGCTCCTATTCTCCTGGTAAGCTTCATAAGAAAGCACGCCATCCCTGTAGGCACTCTTCCAGCCAGTCTCAATGGCATTGATCTTGTCCGTCAGGGAATATTGAGACTCAACATCTTCCCTGTTATCATCGGTGATCAAGTCGTACGTTTCAAGAAAATGCATCACATCCGCTTTCTTGCCAGGAACAATCAGCCCGTTAGCCAGATCAAAGGCGATCTTGGCCTTTGCCAAGGCTACCGCTTCTTCATGCGATAACCCGCCGCGCCGCTCAAACACCTCCACAATCTCATCGAGAGGCATCTCATGGTTCAGTTTAACCGTCCCGTAATGACGTGCCCAATAATCACGCAAACGACGTACAGACGGGAACACAGAGGACGTCAATGTCGCCAGCAAAATCGCCGCCAAAATAGGCAGTGTCAAGATCAATAACCAGTGCTGATTCACAACATCATTATAAATCGGCATATCCGCTGATGGGTTGCGTGCAACGCTCGATGTGACAGAAGGTTCTTGCTTTTCCGCAGCCTGTTGCAGCGGCGTCCAGATTTTCTGCCTGACACTAATATATTTTCCATTGATCGACATGACGCTTTTATCATTAAGCCCCAATGACATTAACGCACGCCCCGTCAAGGAATTCGAGAAAAGATCCAGATTGCTATTCTTATAAACTTCCCCATAAAAACGCTCACCATTAAGTAAATTAATAGTCTTGTTTATTGGATCCATCGCAAATACAGCAACAACCTTGTTGTTCACAGAAAGCCTGGACAAGATCTCCGTATTATCTTGCGTCACCGGCACCTGGCGAACTTCCCTGACGATCGTGCCATCCGCAAGCTCAAAATACCGCGTCATAAATGTGCTGTACTGATGAATATCCAACGTCGTCCTTGATCTTTCAGGACTCTTTAAATACTCCAAGGTGTTATCAAGATTCGTTAGCGTCCCGCCAAGGTGCATGGTGTACGCCGGCTTTCCGTCATATGTAACCTGAACAAAATGCTCTTTAGGATAAAACTCTTCAATCTTCCCGGAATCAAACCAATAAAGAATCTTGATCTGCGCCTTGGCATTAAACTCATGCTCTTGACGCCATTCATACAGCACAGAATAACTGTAGCAATGCGCAAAGGCCTGTTCGAATTCTGTCTTGCGCACCACCCTGTTAGTCTCGGGCTGAACCGCCACCTCACCGGAAGCGACCATAAATGGCAATGCCATCTTCCGGTCAAAATAACCCTTTTGCACACTTCGGTATTCCATGAAACGATAAGCATTGTTTTCGATCTTGATCACATCCACAGGCAACGGGTCATTATCTGGAATATAACGCACCAAATTAAGATCAACTTTCTTGGTTGTATCATTCAAAGAACCCAACAAAGTACGCCGTTCAATCCTGATCAAGTTCTTATATCCTAGGAAAGCAAGATCCTTCTGCCTCTCAGCAAAGCCAATGACCTTATCCAACTGTTGCTGCCTGTAAAATTCCTCAGGCGCGATCCTTCCACCCGTTTTCTCAAAGTAAACATCACCTTGATGTCCCGTCGTTTCAGCGCGTGTCATGATCCCGTAAGCCTCGCTCGCCATTTGTTTATCAAACTGCGTGTTCACCACAAAAGTCGCATCTTCAACAAGCGGCGCTGACTGAAGTGCCACAATGTGGTTCTTGGGGTCTTCCTTGAGTTTCCGGACAAGATGCGTACCATTACCGATAATTTTCAAACGAGACTCAACAATATGAACGTCCCCCGTAATGCCCTGTTGTTGCTTAAGCATGGCAATCGTTTGGTCAAACTGCTCCAGCAATGTAACTTCCCGGCCATTGATATTGCCTTTAATATTAAAGACCTGTTGACGCGCCTGTTCCAATGTTAACGTCAGGCTGTCTTGCGCCACCTCGATAAGCCTGGCATCCACAAAACGATTGGGATCATTTCTGTCCTGCTTGAGCACATACGTATAGGTGATATCCCCGCGGGTGTATTCCATCTTCCACCCCCAGATGCCGCCAAAATCAAGCGGAAAGATCGAACCAGGGAAACGATTCGGCTGAAGAAGCGTTCCCCGCGCAAAATGATATTTTCCATCCTTGGGGTTATACGTATAAGCAGCTTTAACGCTCGGATGCGTAAGCACAGCCTTGCGTATCACCTCAGGTGACAGTGTCAAAACCTGCCTTGTTGGCGTATAGCTGACTTCATGACTAAAGTCAATGCCACGGGCTTGGCTGAAATTATACATACGGCTTGTCCTGTCAGGGAACAACACCTCTACCATGCCGCTAACAGGCTTGCCATCACGATAAGTATCTGGATACCAGCTAATGAGCTTTTCCCCAAGGAAACTCTTATCATAATTGCCTTTGCTTGTCGTCTCTTTATCCGTGAGTGCAATCGCCGTGGCAAATAAATTCGTGGATGCATTGCTGGGATTTAAAATATCCGAAACTTTAAGCTCAACATTCTTAAAATGAATTTTACCTCTTTCCACAACATAATTGATCGGCGTACGGCGGCCGGCAATGTAATCATCAAAACCATAAACCTTGAGACCCTCGACAATCTTGGATCCCTTGCGGTCATCCATCAAATAGAAAGCCCCCAAGTTACGCGTCGTACCGTCACCAACTAAGCCAAGTTTGTCACCCTTTTCCACGTGCAGAACATCCACAAGGTCATGCCAATAAGCCTGCACCTGATTCAAAGTTACAAATACCTTATCCTTCCACTGCGCCTTCGCGCTGTCCTGCCGCGGGAACTCGACAAGATACGCACTATTCATCAAAGCACTTCCCTCTTCGGGGTCATTAAGTTCACAACGAATGATCGGTTGGCCGACATCCATCCTGACAAGCCGCTGCGCCAGGCTCATATACTCAATCGTATTCCCGCCCAATGGATCCATATGGTCGATCGACAGCACATACTCCGCATATTTTGGAACTTCCTTAAGGACCTGTTCTTTACTGCTGAAGATCTTCGATGCTTTATCCTTGAGGACGACCACATAACTGCTCTCGTTATACGGGCGCTTCTTCAGCTGGGCGATTGACTCTTCGAGCGCCCCCTTCATGGGCTCAAGGATGATCGGATACGCACTGGTGATCGTCTTGCCGCCCAGCGTATACGTCCCTGCCGGCAGGACCATTGCATCACCGGCGCCCATAGGTAGCAGAATGCCGTTAACCTTAAGCGCAAACCGCTTCGTCTCCCTGTCATAGATAACCCCCATGCGCGCCAACGCCTGATCCGTTCCCTTCCAATACTTGAGCGGTATCGCAAGTTTAAGATCCTTCCTGGTCAAATAGGCATATTCTTCCTTAGATACAGCCACAGGCAATATCCCCTGAACAATCGCCCGGCCCTGACCGTCATACATCGCCTTAAGCGTTTCAAGCACATCCGGCGAAAGATGAACCACCTGGCCATCACGCGTCATGAGGATGCTTGTCTGACCTTCCGATGAAACGTCACCGGTTACCGTGATCTCACGATTAATGGGCTGAGGGTCGACACTGTTATACGGCACCACCATATCCAGGTTTTGGATCGTCGTAGCATCGCGTGGCGTGCCTGCCGGGAGCTTTAGATCCTTATTTTTGTTCTTAACAACATCCAACGTAACCCCGCGCGTCAAGCTGAAGCCTGGGACCAGGCTCTGTCCTGGAGTAATACCCAAATTTGTCCCAATGCCAATATCAACGCCGCCACTAGCCTTCCAACCAGCGAACGTTTGCAATCCGCCCACCTTGGCCGAAAGACCAGCGCCGTAATTACCGTCGGAATAGAAACCATTCAAATGTCCCACTGTCCCGTTAATGCCAAGCCTGCCGTCATGGCTGTAAACAAGACTCGCCGAACTTTCCGCGCCCATCAGCGTGCCATTCAACGCCAGGCCGGCGAATGACGTCACACCAGCATTCTGCCGGCGCTCAACGCCCACAGAAACCTTCAAGCCCTTGACGATCTCATACTGGTAAACAGCGCGTGCAAACTGCTCCGCCTGTGCCGCGCTCAGATTAATCTTTTCCGAAGGAACAACATTCCCCTGGGCATCACGCAGCCGATCGTGGGTGAAGGCATCCCAATACGTGAACTCAGCGGTTGTATTGGCTGTCCCTTGGGTACGGCCTACTTCCACCGTGATCTTGCCGCCATTCAAGATGGCATTACTGACCGCCGCCTGCACATTCGTCCCATAGGTGCGGGCATTGTTCTGATCCGCCCAGGCAACAAAACTATCCCAGCCAAGATAAACAGATACCTTGTTAGAGCCGTTATCCGCCACATCGCGCTTAAAGGCAACGGCATAATCCAGGACGGTGGTGTTGGTATTCACCGTCGTATGACCAGCGTCACTCGTTGGATCATGGGCATCGAGAATAAGATAATTGGATTGTCGATACTGCGTAAGATTAAACGACGAGTTAAAGATCGTCGTCGGATTATACGTCAGCCAATTTACAGTGGCTGCTGTCAGGGACACAGGCGCAGCCGTCGCATCATAAGGCTGACGGCTTCCGGCACCGAGCGTCCACGTTGCACCATTAAAAAGCGGCCGCGTGGTGGAGCCAAAAGATACCGCCGTCCCATTATGGATATTGTTGGTAGAACTGCCCATCGCAGAAACTTCCGGCGTCAGGACAACAACCACGCCCGCCTCGTCCACAACATAAGCAGCCGCCTTGATGCGCGCCGCAAATTCCCCCTTCACCAGGCTGATGGCACTGGCTTCCGCCGCCGGCGCCAGATGAAGGCCCTTGATAACCTGCAGGGCCTTTTCAAGTTCTTCCTTGATCCGCTGGCTATAGACGGCTGCTTCTGCCGTGTACCGGGCAGATACCTCCAGGCGCTGCTTTTCAGCCGCCGCCATCTGCGCCTCAATTGCCTGAGCCGGAGCATAAGCATCCATAACCTGTTGCCGCGCATTATTCCGGGAGCCCAGCGCATCGTTGACAGCCCTCGAAGCCCCGGCACCGTTAGCCACCGCATTCCTGAGGTTATTCATCACCTCATCGGCAAATTCCTTGTTTTTCTTCATTTTAGCCGCAACGTCCGGCGTAAAAATCGAAAGGTCATCAAATCCCGTCCGTAATTTCTGACTCAACCGCAAATTCTCGGCCCACAATGTCGACATGGTTTCATTGAAGCTCAGCGCATCCTGCGCCAACAACATAATGGGCCTGTCAAAATCCAGTTCACTGCCATGCGCGATGGCCACACGATCCATGGTCTCAACATTATTGATCAGTGCTTGAACCGTAGCCGTAGCCTCCGGCGTCAAATTCTTGCCCTTCTGCAAATATGCCACTTCACTCATGATCTCCGTATGCCGTGCGCCCGTATAATACGGAATATATTCGGCAGGATCCTGCAACGGAATGTTCTTGAAATCCTGAACCGATACTATGATCGAGCTATCAAACAAAGTCTTGGTTTCATTCAGGATCGCAATGTTTTCTGTCTCAATGGCGGTCTTCTCCGAAACAACCGCATCAAGATTAACAGGGCTGTAACCAAAATACTGCGTCGTCGGAGCGTTTCTATATAAAGCCTTGCTATTCTCAAGTACCGCGATATCTGCCTGCAGATTAGCGATTTTTTGATTAAAAACATTCGTCAAAGAAACAGGATTGTAGTTGAAATACTGTGTCGTCGGAGCACTCCGGTATACGTCCTTGCTTTGATTTAACGCCGCAATCCTGTCATTTATAATAGCGATCTTTTGGTCGACAACAGCATATGGATCAAACCCGCCTGATTGCAAATCCACGGCATCCTGATTAACACGCGCCAGATCTGCAACGGCCACTAGCCGTTTTGCTGCCGTTTCATCTACAGCCTTTTGGAGAAACCCTGCCCACACCGTATCCCCTGCGGCTGTCGCCTTGTTCAGCTCGGCATTCCAATACGCAAGTCCGTTCTCAAGGGACTGGATATAACCACCTGTTCCATTGGAACCCAAATAATAATTACGCGCCGCCTCTATCTGCGTTGGCGAGAATAAGACAGTAGAGAAATGCTGGCTTTCCATAAGATTAAGATTGTCGATATACCCCTGATTCGTGGAAATTTCGGCATCAATCAAGCTAACCTGCGATTGAATATAAGCCGCCGCATCATTATCCACAGACGGATCATACCTGGTCATATCTGTCCTGTCCTGCATAACGCGGACAAGATTCGCTCTGGCAGCCGTTAATGTGATCTCCGTGTTAGCAAGACAGCTTTCAAGAAACTGTACCCGCGCAGTGTCCCCTGCGGCATTCGCCTTGTCCCGTTCGGTATTCCAATACGTACGCCCATCTTCAAGAGACTTGATATAACCACCCGTTCCGTCAGCACCAACGTAATAATCATGCGCTGCGGTTATCTCTGCCTGCGATAAGAATACCGTCGAATAATCATTCTCCCTCGCCTTCGTCTGCAGACTGGCAAGATTGTTCTGCGCTTTAAGAATATCGGCATCGATCTTATCGATCTGCCCCTGAAGGAAATTCGCCGCATCCGGATTAACAGCAGGGTCACTCAAAACCATATCCTTTGCATCCTGTACCACACGACCCCAAGCGCGCTCAATATTTATCTGTTTCCTCTGAGCAAGGCTCAATGCCTTCTCAAGAATCCCGATCAATGTGGGGTTCCCCTCGGCTTTAGCTAATTGCTGCCTCCAGAAAACAACAGAATTCTTCGCTTCCTCGATAGCCCCCACATTCCCATCCTTACCAAGGTAATAACCCCTCGCCTTTTCCATATCCGCTGGCGAAGAATATACCGTGTCATAATTGTGAGTATTCTGCAGGCTGAGCGCGGCAATATTTTGCTGGCTTTCAAGAATCGCCGGCGCGATCGGATCAATATAAGTCGACTGAATATACGCCACCGCCTGCTCATTGGTGGTAACAGTCTCTGGCGTAAAATAAAGCCGTCCCCACAAAAGCGGCGTTATTTCAGCATACCGGCGCATGACCGTTGCGCCGTCTGCAAATGATTTCACCTGTTTCGCTGCCCAGTCAAGGGCTTTGTCGTCGAACACCCCAGGGATCGTATTATAAAGCGGCGCGGTCTCCATCCGCGACAACCCGATCGATGAATGCAGGTACTGCAACTGATCGATCCTGGCCTGATTAACCGGCAGGTCCGCATCAAACGATAATCCGGCACCAGTCTTTTCTGCCTTGCGCACCGCCGACTGCGCCTGCCCTGCCAGCGCATACTGCTGAAGGTTCGAGCTCTCGATCTGCCGACCCAATTCCGTCAGCGTCCCATAGCCCTTTCCAAAACGCTTGAAATCCACGCCGCTCAAGGCCTGCTCCACCGCCGCATCCACCCGCAAACGATTGCTCTCATAATCCGTCGGTATTGTTACTAACATCGGTACTTCAGGCACGGCCGTCAAATTACCCAAAGAATCTTCCGTTACACCTTTTGCATCCGGGTTCTCCTTAAATTTCTTCACGAGTTTCTTGTCATTGGAGCTGTACTCCATAAGCCCAACTTCACCGGGCTTTATACCCGGTCCATCCGTAACGATATTGCCTTGGGTGATATATTCCTCCGGATTGAGCCCACGGCTTCCCAAATACGTCTGGAACTTCAATTTATTATCCTCGCTCAGCGGCTCCACTTGGTATTGCTTCATATCTGCCTGCGTGTACAAATATATAATCCTATCCGCAAGAATAATGCGTGCCAGCGACAATCCCGGCAAGGCCTTCGACAGATCAATATAAACCTCGATCGTATCCTTGGTCTGACGCCCCGGCAGGCTCACGCCAGCGGGCAACAGCTCATACGCTGAACCACTCGTCAAATAGATCGGCGACGGAACCTTGTCCCCAAACGTCTTGCCCTTGTCAACATGCTGCGGCTCGACCTTAAAGGTGCCGACCGCATCAGGAGCCGTACCCGGACGTCTTTCCACCAATTCATAAACACTTTCCGGATGCTCCAGCGTCGGCTGCTGTTTCAACCTGAATACGAACGTCACGCCCGTGTGTACATCCCGGTCAAACGTGCCGCCCAAGGCAAAAGCCAGCGACGACAATGTTTCTTTGGCGCTGGACAAAACAACGGCAAATACCGGCTTCGCTGGAACAAGAACATCCTTATCATCACGATGCTCCGGCCACATCAACGGCTTGCCTTCAGGCGTCAAGATCGGCCTGTCAAGATCCACCAACGCAGGCACCCACTGATATCTTCCGTCACGGAATGTTGGAACAGCCTGTATATCAAACCGGTGCTTTGTGTCATCTTTCAGATAAGAATCACCAAACTTCACGCCCGCAGACGGATTCACAGCAATACCCCTGTTCTCCCGGCCATTTTCCACACCCGCCTGCAAGCTCCTGGCCATAGCCGCATTCTGTTCCCTCTGCCTGCGGCTGATGATCGGTGCCACCTCCCCTTCATGCTGGAACAAACCAACACTCTTGAGCCATGCCGCTTTGAAATCCTCCAGCGGCGCATACAAGCCATCTGTCGTGCTGCCTTCAAAACGGAACACCTGGAACATCTCTGTCACACCCTCTTTACCCTGTGTGCTATACAGCTTGTTCCGGTCGATCTTGTAATAAATGAGGAACTGATCGCCCGGCAAAGTCTTGCTTTTCTTCGTCACGGACGTACCCTGGACAGGACGGGATCTGACCCATGTGATGTTCTCATCGGTCTCATTATCCGCCGTTGTGTTGATCAGTTTTTCCATATCTCCCACAACAGCCGCCCATACATGACGCTTCAACACAAACGGTTCGTTGGTTCCAAACACATCCTTGACATACGGAATATTACCAAGGATTGACTTCAATAAACTTGTCGGAACTTTAATGATCGTCAGGCCTGTGGGCACTACGCGCTTACGATCACCCGTGTTAATAACATTGCCGTCAATAATATAACTGAACCCGTTATCCGTACGGCTGACAACATAACTTTCTTCGGCATCAGGGCCTCTAAAACTACCCGCAAAATTAATCGCCTGATCAATAACCCCGCCCACAGCCCAAACCCTGTTAAGCGTGGTCGTGAAAGGATCACTCTTGCGTGTAGCCGCAGCAATAAGATTCGACAGGGACGTACTCCCCGGCACGGTTGGCCCGACACTCAAAAGAGACCCGAGACTATACGCGCCGCTGGGCATCTGATTATCAAGAATTACCCGCGCGTCTAATATCGACTGATCATCGCTCGCCCCGTTCTGCCTGGCAACGTTCAAGGCTTCCTTCTGCAGGGCTGCTGGCGTAAGATACTGCCCTAGCCATAGATTCTTCACAACACCAACAGCAGCTTCTCCGGCTTGTCTCGTCAAGGAAGAATTCTCCGGGGCATTGCCCCTCAACCGCGCAATTGTTTCCTCCAACCGTTCCTTTTCTCTCTTCTGTTTCGCCAATTCCTTCGCCGGATTATTGCTGAGATCATTCCCCCTATACCAATTCTCCACCGCTGTCAAAACTGTTCCCGGCAAACCCTGTGTCTTGTTCAGGCGGATCCTGGCAATGCTCACGGGCTTGCCATTCTGGCGGATCTCAACCGTATACCCGTCCTTGGCCGTGGCCGAAGCAAATACCTCACCCGCCGTCGCCGCCTTGACCATATTAATATCCGTCAAGCCCTTGTAAACAACCGTAACATGACCCGAAGCGATCTCCACAACGCCCTTGCCCATCATCCGCGGCGTACCCGTCAGAATGGAGCGCACATGCGCCACTGAAGCCCTGCGCTCCTGCTGTCTAACCCCACGTTCGAACGTTACCCCCTTGATATGTGTCACCGAAGAACCTACAAGCTGTATGGACTCGGCCACCGGATCAATCTTGCCCTTGGGCAATGCGTACTGCGTCACCGGTGTCGGCAGCGCTTCAGACGCTGGCTTAAAGCCCTTGCGCAAGGAGTCTGGCATAACAGCCGCTTTAGACGAATCCAGCCCACCAGCCGTAGTGTCGAGCACGATCGGTGTGCTCGATGCCTGAACCTTAACAACCGGCTCTTTCTGCTGCGCAGAACAGCCCGCCAGCGCCAGCATCGCCACCAGCGATAAAAACCGCACGCTGCCGCTCATCCATCCATTCTTCTTGCCCCTCAACAGCGCTGGCACAAAGGCGCCGAGCATGAGGAGCGTCGCTAAACCATTGCCAGCCATACCAGCCAGTGTGAAATCGTTTGTGGAGGCCGGATTAAGAACAGGAACGGAGGGATGTCCTGTTAATCCAACCTCCACGCCCGCGACAGATTTGATTGCCGCAGGTTGTTGGGTGACGGACCCGAAATGGGTTGTTTGTATCAAATGATGTGTGAGAGCCGGGCCAAGAACAGTGGCGGAGGGATGCCCTGTTGACCCGACTCCCACGCCTGTGACAGACATATCTGCCTCAGGTATTTGGGCGACGAACCCGAAATTTATTGTGTTAAATGTTTGATGGTGTGTGATGAATTGATGATGAGGATACGCATAAGCGCGCGCGGGAACTACTGTCTCAGCAACAAAAGCTGTTTCATCAGAAACAGTTTTACCGGCTCTCCAGGTTTCCCCTTCAGCCGTCAAATCATTCCTTACTGTGAATCTTTGCTCAACAAAATGAATCACTGGCTGTTCCGCGTCCTGTTGACGCCCAACAGCCACAAATTCTCTTGCTGATAAAGCTATAAGACCATAATTATTACGCGCATCCCGATTATCGTCAAACCGTGATTCACTAAACGTTGACGAAACCCTGGAAGCCGTAACAACTGACCATATCAAAGAATAACTTCCTGTCGTATATACCACTTCTTCAGGGGCAGATACTTCAGGTATATTCCTTGTTAAGCTACCAACAGTTCCTTCTATCTTGTTCGCAGTAGAATTACCGAAACCTCGACCATTTGTCCTGCTAGAAGGATAAACACCCGTATACGTCTTAATTACGGTTGTTGCTTTTTCTGACGCACCCTTAATCCCAAGAACAACCAGCTCTTGCTGACGGGCATTCGTCACGATCCATTCAGGTTTAGTCAACCCATAATTCGGCTGATACACCTGATGAACCACCAATTCCATATCCTGCGTGTTAACAGGTAACCCTGAAACAGGTGCAGGTACGTTCTTGCTTTCTTCAGCCAACCAGCTTGCGCCAGTCGGGATATTTTCGTTCTTTCCGCTATAGTTCAACGCAGAAACAGAGCAATTGTTCGTTTCTACAGTAAGTGCTGCCTTTGAAACATTGCTGCTAACAACGTCACTACGATTTCCCTGAGCGCGATTGTAAGCCTTTGAACCGTCAGCCAGGAAATTAGCCGGTTCAACGCTTGTGCTGTTAATGCCATATTTAACCGATGCCCCTAACGCACGCTGGACATTCACGTTTGCTGCATTGTACAACATGTTCATGCTACGTAAACCATCTACAGTAAGCGCTACATCATTTGTCCAATCAGTCTTTGCGATCTTCTGTCCAGAGATTGAACCTTCTGAAACAGAGCCGTTGTTAATGCCATCGATCTTAACCTGTATCCGGCTATTCTTTACGACCGTTACCACGTGAGTCGGACGAACCGTGGCAGTGCCGTTATGGCTGTTTAACCCTTCACCACTCTGTCCATCGTTTGCGACATCTTGCGCGGGCAGAGCTAGCGCATAGAAGCCGTTTTTCTCGTTACCTACGACCTCATCGACCTGTACCCCTAACGCATTCCGGGCACCCTCGTTCGTTACAAGAACAGTATTCGTTGCATTTCCTGCATTCCCTTGTCCTAACCACTCTGCCCTGTATCCCGGGAAGGATACGGCAGAGGCATAACGGCCGCCATCGCCAAAGATTGAAGCTAATAATTCATCACTCATACCTTTCAAGCGTTCACCAAACGCTACGACATCAGCCATTGTAATGGGACCGCTCACCCATGATAAAGAATGATCCGAACCAACAGGAGCCCCGCCACCGCCCCCCATATGTATGGCTGTAGGCGCCGGAGGAACGCCACCACCATTGCCGGGCAAAGCACTCCCTGGTGTGCCTGGACGTTCGGCATTTGATTGAACGGGTATTGCCTTCTCTCTTTCAGGGATTAATTTGAATTTATTTACAGGCATCTTTTGTTCGGCTGAATGACCTATGACCTGTGCAGGTATGGCCTTGTTATTAATCGGACGCGGATCCGTACTATCTGAAATTCTCAGGGCTGTCGCCAGACCCAATGTTTCCAGAATAACCGTACCCACAAGTATTTGGTGCAAATTATTGCTGACTTGCCGCCAGGTTCTTGTGATCAACGGACGCAATCCACGGGTCATTTCACGGTATCTAGCCAGAACTTCTGCCGCCTGCCTGGATTGCTCATCTGAAGATTCAGCCCAGTTGGCTTGATCTTGCACGAAACTCAAAACAATACTAGCGACATTGATAGCTTCCGTCTTCAAGCCACCATTGTTGATCGTCTCACGCAAGGTCATTAGAATACGATTATCGGCATCAGCGACTTCGTCCCTGTTCTGTTCATACCAAACAAGGAAGGCGGCGGCTGTCTGGACAATCTGCGTTTCGTTCAACCCTTCAGCACGTGCAATAGTTACCGTAAATTTATCAACGTCGGTTGGTTGTTTAATTTTGGTGAGATCAATCCCAATGTTCAAGGTTACATGCTGTTTACCTGCCAGCAATGTTTCAGTATGGACATTAATGCCATTTTCAGAAACGGTTACATTTTTATATTTACCTGTTTTCTTATCTTGGACAAAAGCGACACGCACATCCGAAGAATTACCCTTAAAGATCAAAAGAGCAGAACCATATTTATTGTTGGTCATATGAACAACCTGATCGCCAGATTGAATGTCCAATTCAGGAATAGTTTCCTTAACCCTCAAATGGACATTAAACCCGTTATTCCCATCAGGAAGACGCTCTTGAACAGTTTCTATTGCTTTGCCGTCTGCCAAAGTAAAGGCTTCACCGGCGGGCAAGGTTGCTTGCTGGAGTCGATCCTGTTCTTCGTTATATAAAGTAACTGTGTCACGTACCTCATTGCTAGAAATACTTCTGTTCGAACCGCACACAACCGTGATTGCTTCTGTGGCAACAACGTTCATATCCGAAGGCACGGCGCCATTTTTGAACTGATCGGCCATTTTTCTTAATGATGGATTCTCGCTATTTCGAAGAGCTTCTGCCAAACCAGGCTGATTGTCAATGACGCTGACAAGAAGCGCAGCAAAATGTGCGCGCTTCTGTGCTGTTAAATATGCTGGCAAACCAGTCAGTATGACATCGGTGGCCTGTTCAACAATATAATGGCCCCCTTTATAATTAACCTTATATCCGACAACCAGTTGAACGGGTTCTGTCCCTGCCTGCAATACAGCCAGCGGTGCGTAAATAATACCGTCTTTGACAACCACTGATTGCCTTTCAGGATTTTGTTGATCCTGATAGAACGCCGCGCGCAACTCATCGGGATCCTCTTTCTTAAAGACAAGGATAATGTCAAAAGTCTTGGAACCATTTTTGTCCAAAAGAGCATCTTTGGTATTTCCAACGATGACGGTTTTTTCACCATAGAGCTTATGGCTAACGGGTTGAAGCATGATGCGGTCGCCCTGCTCAATACCCAGCGCCGGGATAGTCTGATCAGCCGTGAACTCTTCATATTTCTTGCCATGGGTATCTGTTTGAATAGTACGCGTGTATGGGATATTGATGCCATCGACTTGCAGGGCATCCGGATCTTGCCTAACACCCTCAAGATCGATGCGCTCAGCTTTGCCGTTCTTAAAGGCGATATACGCCACCGGGTGCTGCTCATTGAACGGAACATTGCGTCCTTTTTCATCCGTCTGTTGCGTCGTAGATTTCTTATAGACCGTCTGCGTCTGCCGATCAAGCACTTCTCCCGGCTGTAACACGACGGATCCCTGACCAAACACGGACAGCAACTTGCTATCTCCCTGCTCCAAATAACGCGCTTGTTCCTGCAAGCGGGATATGACCGCGCCCAGGCTTTGTTGGATGATCTCCACATTATTAGTCACATGAACAGCCTGAACAACGCGCAACGCTGTCAACTCATCCATTTCCTCGGCGGCATGGGCAATGATCGCCCGCCCTGTTGGTTGATCTGCTATTAATAACTGTTCTCTTTCTCCAAATGTGAATTTGTCTTCGGGGCTTATGTAGCAATGCCACGTATCTTCCAGCGCCGGCATGCGCGCACGATGGGTACTGCCCGCGCGATGGACGATCTGGGTCATTGCCATAATGCCAGTCATTGAAAGCAGATAAACAGCACCCAAACGGCCCTTGGGCCCTTTTTTATCAGAGAAAGGATTGCCACCGGTTGGGTCTCCCACAACAAGGGCCACCACCCTACCGCCAGCTTGGACAAGCTTGTAAATGCGCTTGGTTTCTTCCTCATTATTCTGGCGATCCTTACCGCTGACAAAATGTACCGTCACCCCATTAGACTCAAAGCGCTCCCTGGCCTTGGACAACTGGTAATCATCACCATAAATAATGACACCCACGTTAGGGCCTGCCTCGAGGTTTTTCATCACCTCCGTGACCACGGTGTCCATCTTTGACTCAATGCCCGTAAACGACCGAATATATTTCTGTTCCAACGGATCTTCTTCGCTAACGATGGCCACTTCTGCGCCCAAAACAGTGACTGTTTCTTTCTTGGCCAACGTGCCTGTGGTATACCCTACCCGATTAACACCTGCCAGGCGCACCCCATCACCAACCGTTGTGACTTCCCTATTAGAAGCTTTCAAGGCATTGATAATGAAGAAATCAGTTGTTTCTTCATCGAGATGGTACTGCTGTGCCACCTTGGCCGTAACGATCCCGGCCAAGATATTGTCATTAAAAATCGTATGCTTAAGAAGGATCCAGTCCTGGCCATACAGATGATACAGCTGGGTTTGTGTGACTTTCGCCCGTTCCTCTTGAAGCTTGACCAATGCCTCAGGTTGTTCGGCGGCCGGAAGAGAAACGAATTTTTTAGACTCCGCAAAGAATGTCAATATCGGTGCAATATCCTCACGTTCCACAGGGGCATACTCGCGCCCTTCTACCATTTGTTTCTGACGGCCTACCGCATTCACATAAACCATCAGATCATCAACCGCTTTAACACCCTTGGGCAGAACGCCCTGCCCTTGCCAGTCTGTAAAAAGACCCTCTACCCGTTCACGGAACGCTGGTTTAAGTACGGCATTATAGCGATCCTCAAGCCCAAGGCTATTGCCCTTGATCTCAAGCACGGGATTATCCCAAAGCCCTTGTGGCTGTTCGTGCTCCCATGCCTCAACCTTGGCCAGGAGCATACGCACAAAACGGGCTTCTTTCTTGTTGGCTTCCTGCGTTTCCGGCTTTTGTTTATCAAAATAAGGAATACCTTCCGATGTCACTTTTGACGGCTGCGCATCAAATGCCTGTTTTTCATCCATAACAGCAACCACAAAATTCTCAGGCATTTTCCCGCCATGATGCAGAATATCACTCGTGCGATTCATGAAGGCATCCAGGGTCACATAACGCAGGATAAACCCAGCCTGAGGATCCTGACGCACGTCGGCAGATTCTATCATGCGTTCTTCTATGTTCTTCTTTGGATCTTGCGGATCTACCACTAGGCGCATCGCATCCGCCATACGGCTGACAGCCATCAAGGCATCCCAGGCAAAGGGATCATCTGTTTCAAGACCATCAATCAACTTTTTATTTAACACCCATATCTCATAATCGCCGACTTGCTTGCCCTCTTCTTGCCAAAGCAGGAAGGTGGGGCGCACAGCAAAGGCCTCGGCCGAAGCCTTGCCCAACCCTAACTTGTTAAGGATCGCCAGCGCCACACGCTCGTTGCTGGTATCAAGGTTATTGGCCACACGCAGTATGGTTTGAATGATCTGTTCGTCTTGCAAGTCAAACGGCTTTTCCAACTGTATGCCCTTGACGATGGCGCGCTCATACTCTGCTGTTACTTTTTCAACGATACGGGCCTTATTGGCCTGCCAGGCCGCAACCGACTTGCCCAATCCGGACTGCACAATAATTTCTTCATCGATCCTGGTCACGGCCGTTTGCATATGCTGTTTGAGTTCCGCGCGCATAGCGTCTAATGGCGTGGCCGTTGCTGCATTGTCGCTGGGTTGATAACCTGCCCGGGCAAGGCTGGCCGACTTCACACGCCGAGCCGGTGCGGCAACGGGTTTCTCCATGATGCTTTTTTCTATGTTCTCAAGTAATTCTAGGCCATCTACCCTAAAACCAGGATCATCCACCATACTGAAGCCTGTATCGCTATCAATAGTCCCCGTATCGTCGAGGGACTTGCTAGCATCTTCATTCTGACTTGGTTTTCTCGGTGGCAATGGAATGTCCGCCGCGCGCACAAATGCATATTCCTTCAACGCGGAAGGATAATTTTTCAACAAGGCCGGATATTTCTGCCAAGGATAATTCTTTTCACGACGCGCCTTCTCTTGTGCCGGTGTTTCAACGACCGTGACACTGCCTATGATAACCGCAAGCTTTTGCCTGAATTTCTTCCGGGATATCGTTCCGGCCCTGTACGCCACAACGATCTCATTGACTGCTTTCCTGGCTTCGGTCAACTGATTCTCCGCAAACACCTTGCGCGCCTTCATCTCGGCTTCGGCATTTTTATAAACAACATTCCCCTCACGCAACGCAAAATCCCAGGCATCAAGGTATTTATTGATTTGTTCCTTCAGCATCGCCTCGATGGCATCCCTCGATGGCGACATCTCGGCCTGACGTAAAGCCGCGCGGTATCGGCGCATGACTTTCACAACCGCCGGCGGTAAATTACGGACGATCAGATACGCCTCGCCGATGACCGCACCAGCCTTGCGCGCCATGTCGATGACCTTCAGCGCGGCATTATGGCTCGCGTAAATAAAGGTGAGCATCTGCGTCAGGACGCGTTCCCGTTTGCTGAAATCAGGGATGACTTTAGACGCGCCTTTGATCAAGCGAGCGGCCTCGGACATCGGTATAATAGAAACGCCATCGGGCCTCAACAATTTCTTGAGGGTTGGCAATAAAGCACCGCTCAACGGTGTCTGACGCCCACGGATGAACATGCCTACCAACTCGACCAATGAAGCCATATCCCCGGGTTTGCCGAACTTCTTGACATAATAATCACACCATTGCGCATCATCCATCTTGGCAACAATACCTTCACTTGTCTTTTGCGCTGACTCAGATAAGGCACGGACAGATGAACCCGTGGCCGTTTCTTCCGGATTCATCCGTTCACCTTTAATGGCAAAATAAACTGGTAAATTAGCTTTCACGTCTTCGATAGCGCGTTTGAAGATTTCGCCATTCTTTACTGGATCGAAGTCAGGACTAAACGGATCAATCTCTTCAACAATGCGTATAGATTCTCGGAGGCTCTTTTCATCGACCGTCGTCTCTTCAAGCGGAGCTTTCATTAAATCACTGAGCGTCTGAAGGATAATATGTTCTGGTTGATCCAATGACTGGTCGGCCCCGGCGAACAGTGCTTTAATAACAGAAAGGTCCGCGAGTTTCACAACAAAGTTACGTATTTCAGAAGATGTTGCATCTTCAGGGGTTAATTTACCCGCGCGAATCTTCTCTTTGGTCTCATTGGACATTTCAGGGAACTGCGCAAAAAGATCTTCTAATTCAGGAACAGCATCGGCGGCAAGGATAAATTGACGAACTTCAGGGGAAACAGAATGGACATTTGCAGTCTGGACATTTATAGCTGTGGGACGCGCGGGTTCGGGAACTTCCGTCGAAGGTCCTGCACGTGAATAATCGCCAGTATTTTCTTCCTGTTTAGGCGGAATGGGCTGGTCATCTATAGCCTTCACCTGAGGTGTTAAAACACCCTTCTCTAAGAAGTCAGCGAATGTATTCAAAAATGTCCTCTTACCAAGATCAACCGTCAATGTCTTGCCACTGCTGGCTGAAATAGTAACACGCACATCAGCACGGGTATATATCAGTGTATCCTCTGATCCCATCTCAGGCGTAAGTGGTTCGCCTGTCAAAATAACCTTCCAGGCAGCAATATAACGAGGATTGGGATTTTTAACCAGCTGGGCCACGGCCTGCTGAACAGTAGAATCCCATTCATTGGCCTGCGTGACCAAGGCATTCATGTCTCTGTCCCTCTGTAAAGAGCGTGATGTTTTCTCAGCTGGAACCGAAGTTGTCGTCTGACCATGATCAGCGGCACTCTTAATATTATATTCAATAGGTTCAGGATTGATCTTTGTACTCCATGCGGTCACGATTTCCGCAAGCATGGCAACCGCCTGTTGCCGTTGTTGAGGATTGATCGTTGAAGATAAGACAGCCTTCACAAGATTTTCGGCTATAGCCATCTTGGTTTCTTCTTGCTTTTCCGGAAATGAATTTTTAAGCTTAAGCCTTTGTACTTGTGCCAAATTAAAAAGAATACCTCCTAGGTCAAGCGTTGTTGATTGTAATTTATTAATGTCATCAATAGCCTTTGATATCAGAGATATGTTAATGGTTTTATCAGTTTCTATTATCATTTGAATTCTAAGATCATTGAAAATCTTGTCTGCCTTCTTTATGTCCTGAACTTGCTGACGCACGGTTTCGTTCCCCAGATCGGGCAATAACTTTGCTATTTCAGCCGCACCGGCATTGATCAGGTCTTGTTTGGCTTTACCAAGTTCATTGGCTTTATCGGGAGCATTTGATTCCAAGGCTTGGACGTATTGCGTGTATTGTGTCGGGAACTCATTGGATATTTGAACCAATCCCACAACGCTTGAAACAGGGAAGGCTGCCGTTGTTGTCTGCTGTAAAGCCGTAATGGCAGCTATTTGACCACGCAATTGTTGTTTTATGGTATCGTTCTGAGCTGTTTTCTTGCTGGCGTCTGTATCTTCAGTAATATTATTAATGGCATTGGCATACTTCGTCGCTTCCCGGCGCATGGTTATTGTTGTGTCCATGATTTCCCTACTCAACAAATATTTAACCACGGCTTGCGCTGTCTTGATCTTTTTAGGTAATGTTAAAGAAATATCTCCTGCCGGCATTTTGATAATGACCACAGTATTTTGATCATCCGATGAACCAATAGTAATTATTTGTTCTAATGGTTTCTTTTGTTCGGGTGGTTTTTCAACGTTGGTCAGCTTGGCACGCACATCATTAACAATATCTTGCATTGTTTTCTTTGGCTCTAAAGTTTCTGTCGCATTGGCATGTTCTTTAAGGGTGTCCATGACACCTTCCAGCTGTTCCAATTGTTCTGCCTGAAATTCTAATTCGGCGGCAGTAGCATAAACTTCACTGATCTCGTCGGGCTTTAATCCAGCGAATGTTACAGGCTCATTCGGCTTAACCGTTTCGGGTAGCGTTAAAGATACGGTGACAGGCTGTGCTCCAGCGGCATATTTAACGGAACTGCCTTTTTCCTGGGCCACCCATTGATCAACGGCTGTTGTCAATGCCAGGCGTGCTTTAAAATCAGCGGCTTCAAGGTGCGTGATGGTCAGCGCATTATTACTGTCGGGCTTGTCTGCTGTCATATAACCAACAATGTTGTGTTGCGGGTTCCGGACAACAAGATTTAATTGCTCGCTTTTTTCAAAAAGTTTATTTTGTTCTTTATTGTTAGTGTTGGGTGTTGCTCGAACAGGATACTTTTCCTGAACTTCCTTGATCTCTTCTTTATCAGTTTGACTGACAACAGATACGGTGTAATTCGCCGGGAATGCCGGAACGTTCGTATCTTGGGGAAGTGCCTTTAGGCGCTCCGAAATTTTTTCCTTACTTTCCACAAACCTTGCGTCCGCCGTTTCCTGGAAATACTGCTTCTTGAGTGCCGCCACTTTGTTTCTTTGTTTATCAAAATCCGGTGTTTGATCCTGAAGGCCATTTAATTTGCCTTCTTCCTCCTTGATCTGCTTCGCCAATTCATGGTACTTGGGCGCCCACACAGCCGTTTTGGCAGACGCCAGCGCCAGGCTGTTGAACTTTTCAAAATACTCTTTTTCCTGAGGAAGGCGGTGATCATTCTCTTTCTTGTATGCAGCCCAAGCCGTAGAATCCTCTAGGGTTGCAACGGTTTTCCATGCATCTTTATCAAATGCCTTATGTTGATGAGCGACATTAATAATAGCCGCTTCATACGCTTTAGCGTATTCTTGCGCAGCCTTAAGGGACTTATCAAAAACTTCAGTTAATTCTTTTCTAGCATTCTTGATATCTCCCGAATAATCCTTCAAGGGTTGTGTCACGGTCACTCGATCTTCACCAACCTGCACTGTGATCTTAATTTTCCCCACAGCCATGGCCGCTTTAAAATGAATATCATCAATCGTATCCAGAACATTCAATACCGCCGCCGTAGCCGCTGTTGTTTTAATCGCCATGCCCAAACCGCGCTCAAGAGTAATGCGCACCTGCTCTGCCTGTTTCCTGACCTCTTCCCATTCCGTACTCTGCACATCAGTAAACCCGGAATTACGCAAGCGCTCGGCATTTTCCATCACCACCTGCTGTTTACCCTTAAAAATCAATGCCGGCATAACCTTGCGCAAATCCTTAAGAAAATTATTCCTTTCAAGATCGGCCATAAGGAGCCGGACAGGCGCAGGCATGCCTTGCACATCATCACCAAAAACCTCAATGTAATGCGTGATGATCTCTTCCCCGGAGAATTCCTTGTTATAAATACCTGAAAGCACACGTGCGATCTGTTTAAGCTCATTATCATTTTCTAGACGCATCTGATCTAGAACCCAAGCTTCCCCCTTCCTTTCGCGCAGTTTCTTTTCTTCATGGATCATTTCATGGAAGAAAACACCGGCCGCATCAAAATTATTGTCCCCGCGTATCAGGGTTTGCAACAAGGCCTTATTCATGTGGAAATAGGTGTCCGTGGACTGTGCCGCCGAATGCGCCTTTTCCAGGGCAGGCAGAAAGGTGATCTCTTTGCCATAACGCTTTTGGACAAAATCCATCATCTGGCCGATCACGGTTGTGTGTTCCTTCTTTTGGGGATCTTTGAACTTGAACACAATACCGTAACTGACCCCAACTTGCTCATGATTGTCCGTAGCGGTGAGGTTGCGGTCAAAAGCCTGTTCTTCCGCCACAATCTCACCCTGATCAAACTTCACAAAGTGCGTATTAAATCTTGCCGCCAACGTCTTTGCTTCATCGCGACTAGCACTACCCGAAGCCACCAGCGCTTCCATACGCGTGGTGATCTCGTGATGCGCCACGGCCCGCGCCTGAACAACCTTATGCATTTTTGCTGCAGGTATGGACAATGTGGGTGCTTGCAAGCGCACATCATCGAGCCCTGTATATCCAAGATCAACGGCATTGCGTCGGACAAATTCAAAGTTTTCAAGATCCGTCGCAACAATTTCATACACTTTATTTTTATTTTCAATGATATGCCCGTTCAAATAAACACCGTGGATTTCCTCATGAAGCCTGCCCAGGCGATTAACCGAGGTGGTCACCACAATGCCATGTTCCTGATCAAGATTAGCGCCTATTATTTCCTTCCCACTCAGCGTGAGCGGTGAAGCAAGTTCTGAACGCAAATGGGTCAACGACGTGTCTTCCTTATTAATGCGATAAACATCTTTCATGTCAACAAACTGAACTTTATCGCCAATGGTAATCTTTTCCTTCGCCCGGCCGACGATAACAACACCTTCGGCATCGGGCAGGACAATCTTTTTATCAAAACTCATCGCCTTGACATCCCCTGTCTGGCCGCGCACCACCAGGACTTTTTCACCGCGCTCACTGCTAATGAAAGAGACATGATCACCTTTGACAAGCTTGATCTGTTCCTTGCGCAGGCCGATACCCACAAGAACCGGTTCGGTCCCGGCAATGTGTGCATCCACACGCGTGATATTGCCGTTGACCACCGCCAGGGTCTTTTCGATCTTAATTTCCTCATGCCTGAAATCAGGCATCTGCACATTTTCTGTACTCACAGCCTTGAACTGGAAATTCTCGGCATTCTCACCCTGTAACGCCGCGGCATTTCTGTATATATAACCCTCTGAAACAACCGCACGAATAACATTGCTTGAATCCCTGATGATCTGGGCTTGCCCTTCTTCCATCTTTTGAGATTCAACCTTGATCTGGTCAATCGGGTCAATGTGAAGCAGATCCTTCAATGCCGCTTCAGAAGCAGTGTCAAACCCAATATAGTCTTCCTCACCCTTGACGTGTTCGAAGGCATACTTAATATTCAGTGTGATGTCCTTCTCCTCACGCTGACCCGCCGCATCGACCACGCCATATGTTCTCTTGCCCTGAAGTTGAAGTTGTTTTTCATCGTCGCTCTTATCAACGTCACGCAGGACATAACTTGAAATAGTTGCCGTCCTGGAACTGACAGGATTAACAATGGCTCCTTGCTGAATATACGCTACTGGCTGAACACTGCTATTCTTATACCCCGCTTCTGCTTGCGCAAGCGTCGGGAACACAAGCATCCCTGACAAATTATCTGTCTTATTCGCCACTTGTCCGGGCTTAAGCACAATCCCGCTATAGCGATCAAGCGCCACACCTTCACCCGTGTCTAACGCCACGGTATCAAGCGTGGTGAAATTCTGGGCATTATTGACGGCCCCCGGACCATACGCCACGCGATCATAACCAGCACCGAAAGCTACGGGTGTGTAATAATTGAATACTCCTGTTTTTAATGATCCTTGTACGCGGGAACTAATACTTGATGTGTCTTTATTCTCTTTATTACCATAAACCGCTGCATATCTTAATTGACCATTGAAACTCCCGCTCACCTCATTCATTACATGCTGCTGGATCGCAATATCCCTGGCCTGTTCCATTTCACTCCGCTGGCTTTCCATGCGGAATTTGTCCAGTGCCGCCGTGTTCACTTCGCGCGCCACCTGAACAGCCGTCATCACCGCCTGATCGGCCGCCTGATTTGCCAAATGATCCATGACCTGAAGCACTATATTCCTGATCTCGGGATTATCGGTTGTACCGGACGCCTTCACAAAGCCACGAATACGCTTAACGTCAGCCGTGCTGAAATTGATATCATGGTACCTGCCAACATTCAGAACTGTGGTGTATTCACCCTCGGAACGCTGGACACGGAACTCAGCATTAGCCCCAGCAAAAAGAGATTGTATGCGCAAGGCCGCCTGTTCCTGGCCAAACAACGGACGCAACGTGTAATCGCGGAAGCGGACATAGGTGTTTTTCCATAAATTTTCACTTCGAATTTCCTCTGCACGAGTACCAGCATTTTTCTTCAAATCCTTACCAACCTCAATAGAAATACCGCTTTCCATGGATGTAACCAAAATGATCTTTTTACCTACAACATCTTTACCTTCGAGCGTTCCTTTCTCACTGAGCTCCTTGAAAACAACTTCCGTTTCATTGCTTTTAACATCCTTAAAAATAACGTCTTCATTTCTTTGAGCGATCAGGTCTTTGATCTTGCTGGAAGCTGTTTCGCGTACACCCGTAACAGATTCATTGAGGATCAGAATATCTGCACCTCCAGCATATAAATCCGCCCCGGACCTGCCTTTGCGCGTCTTTAGATCACCAAGCATAAAATCTCTGGCATCCTCATACATATGATCGCTGGTTTCCTTGAAATAATCTTTACCGGTACCTCGAACAACCAGATCCCAATCGACGTCTTTGTTCAATTTAGGAGAATCACCATGCTCCCGATATATGCCTCCCAAAGAAGCATGCAGTTTCCTGGCCGCCTCTGGCGTTCCCGTATACCCGATAAAACCTGACATCAGTTGAATTGTTTCAGCCGAGGTAATCTGCACATCATGCCGAGAACCGACAAGCTCCGCGAATTTGGCCACACTGACCTTATAATCTAAAAGAACTTCAGCGGCAGCTGTCACCGCACGGTTACGCACATGTATTCCGGTTTCATCCGAATAAACCGAGTCAGGTTTTTCTTCCCCCTTACTGCCATGCTCCTTGATTACTATCCTGGACATATAACCATCAGCATCCTTCTCAATTCTAAAATTTGCATTCTGATCAACTAAAATATTACGCATGGCCCAGGCCATATTGTCCATCAACGAGTCTGTCATCTTGTGATTTTCCAGGACAGTAAATGTCTTGGGGTCGAGCTTGCTGGTAATCTTGCTTACATGATCAGATGTGATCCAGGCATGATACACGCCAGGATCCGTTGCCGTAATTTCAGTTATGCCCAGTTTTCTTGCGTCGGTTAAAATCTTGTTCTCATTCTCAAAAGCATCCTGCTTGTTTTTCAGGGTTGCCTTTAATCCCTCATCCTCCGGGGCTTGCTTTGACGCTACTTTTGCCATGCGGTAAGCTTCTGCCGCCTCTTGATGATTTGCTCTGAGCTGCTCAGCTGTCAGATCCGTTCTGTTCATCAACTTCAACCCAACATCCACAGCATGCTGATCGATCGCCCGCATCAACTCAACACCGTAACGCTTTTCCGTGTCGTAACGCGCCCTCAGCGTTTCATTGCCCCGCAACATCTCGTTCCCGTCCACATTCTTGCCCCTGATCAATGTCGGTGACAATAGAAAGTCCTGAACCTCATCGCAAAAAACAAGCTTACCCTTAAACGGATTATCCTTATGCTCCGCCGGATTGCCCGTTGAGCCTTCTTGCTGCCATTTTTCATAAAAATTCAGGGCTGCGCTGCGCGCTTCTTCAATCGTCCATACCGTAACTTTGCCCTCAACAAAACCGTTGTCTTTGGTTACAGCATTCACTGCAGGTCTGGCGGCTCCCTTTTTCCCAGCGGCCTTGCCAGACTGCGCTTCATCTGTTTTAATGATCATCAGGTCTACCCCTTTAGCCTTGGCGTAGGCCCGCAAGGCTTCATTGGCAGCCACATGCCCTTCAATGACCGTCTTACCGCCCGCCATGGCCATGGCCAGCATTAAAGGCGATACCGGCTTGCCAGCCTTGATAGCATCAATGACCGTTAACGCATGATGAACAAAGTTCGTGATGTATTTTCCATGTTGGTCATCTTTGAACGTTCCTTTTGTGAACTCAGCTCTTGTGCTTGCCGTTACTTCTTCAATAATCTGCGCTGCCAGCGCCTGAGCATCACCCGTGTAGGTTATCGTCTCTGTTTCGAAATCCTTTTTATAATCAAGCTTGAGCTGTTCGATCAAATGTTTTGGCCTGACAGAAAAACTCTGGACAAAAAACTTATTTTCAGGGGTGCTCGTCTGCGTTAGTTCCTTAACATTGCTGACAATATCATTCCAGCTAGCTTTTTCAGGTGGTGTGATCTGCGGCTCAGCAGGCTTTGTCGTGTCGCCGACCTTGGACGCATTGTCCGACTTTTTAGCGACGGCCGGCTCTGGTTCAGCGGGTTGTTGTGCTGGCTCCACTGCCGGTGTAACTGTGTTTTCGCCAGATTTCGCTTCAGTTGCCTCTCTTGTTTCAACTTTAGGCGCCTTTGGCGCCACCACCGTAGCCATGCTCTTCAAGAAACTTGCTTCTGCGTCTTTCCCTCCCGTTGCCGCTTCAAGGATTCTATCTATGTGGTCAATCAAGGGCATATACATCCCCGCAACATCCGCACCTTGTGACAACCGCCCGGCTTTCTCGAGGACCTCATAAGCAGACCTGGCCGCTTTGACGGCTTGACTTAGAGTAGCCTTGTGCGCCTTAATGTCTTTGGCCGAAAGTTCCAGCGCGCCTTCTTGCCTTGCCGTCATAGCCGTAAAGGTATCATTCACCGTCTTTATCGCGTCAATGATGGTCGCCTGCTGAGCATAGCCCTTGGTTGGATCCTGCCGATCCGCAGCGCTCAATGCGGCACTTTGGGCTTCATAGCCTAGAGCTGAAGCGGCCTTCAGCGCATCGGCCGTTGGCCTGTCTTGCATGTCCTGCTTTAATTCTGTGGCACGCGCGTGGGTGGGATCTTGTTTGAGGATCGCGTCAACCAACTTATTGGCACTGGTTTCCGCTGTCTTTGCTTTTGGTTCAAGTTTGGCAGCACGCGCGATACTCACCACTTCCAGGCTCTGCTCCGCGATCATAAGGTCAAGCTCGTGTCGACCCTGATCGGTCTTTAAGCCATCACGCAATGCTTGCATTGCCTCGATGCTGGATTCAAGGGTAGCGATACGCTCGTCTGGCTTGTCCTGTGCCAACTTATTCTGAGCTGTTTCACCTGTGCGTTTTACAGCATCCGCGGCATTGATCTGAATGCTGTCACACAAGGTTGCCTTAACACCTTCATTCAAATGAGATTGCTCAACTTTAGACCGAAGCGACTCTGCCGCGCGCGTCATCTCCGATGGATTATGTCCATAAAGAGCCTTGGTTACATCTGCCAAAAACTCCAAATGCGCAAGGTCTGGTGTTGTGTTCTTTAAAAGCTCCTGCTCAACCGTTTCAAGTGTCGTTCTCTGTAGATCCGTTAGCTCTTTCGTGCTTCCTAAAGCATTTTTAAAATCTTTGCCTTGAATAATTTCGCGGATCGGTTCAGGGGCCGTTTTTTGGTATTCCTCGCGACGCGTCGCTTTTTCATACTGAGCAATGTCATTGAGTGTGGCTGTCGCGGGGTAATTGCTCAGGCTAGCAATCTTGTTTATATATTCAGCACGCTGACGGAGGGCTATGGCTGTGGCATCCTTGTTCATCGACTCAAGCTGTGACTTTACATCTGCGATCTGTGCTGTCACTGCTTGAATAGCCGCTGACCCATCGGTGGGCGGCGCTTGACCTTCGGCAAGCTTGCTCTGGCGTTCTTGCAGGTTGTCACGCGTGTTCTCTAAATGTTCTAAAAAGCTTCCAGCCTGTTTAAGGCCATCTGCCATCAGCGCCTCTTCAATAAGGCTTTTCTTGGGGAGATTTTTCAATGCTTCAAGCTCACTTCTGAGCTTATTGGTAACCTCAGACGCTGGCAATTCTGCCAAAGATCTTTCGATTTCAGGAATGAGCTTGCTGGCCAACGCCCTCTGCTCGGCCAGCTCAGCCAGATGATTCAGTACATTATTCTGCCCGTTTAATTTTTGCAAATCAGCTTCTACTGCAGCTTTAGCCTCTGGGGTGCTCGCCTCAGCCAGTCTTTTCTCCAAGACGACATATCTGGTTGTCCTGTCGAAAGGTATTGATTCTGCCATCGTCGTGACAAGAAAATCCAATTCGGCGAGCGCCTGTTCCGCTTGAGCCGTATCACCGCTCTTTTCAAACCGCGCCATATCCTGCCGCAAGCGTGTCGCTTCTGTATGTCCTGCAACAAAACCTTGGGCTTGCGTCACTTTTGTATCTGCCTGATCCATTGTTTTCGCAATATCATATAATTTACTTTCTAGGCGAGACACTTTTGGCTGCGCTTCCAAGCTTGCCGGACTACCCTCTTTGGAGGCAGCGGCTGTTGCCGCAGTTAATTCGCGTCTGACGTCAACAAATTCCAAAAGTTTTAATGTTTTAAAGACAGCTCTGTCAGCCACTTTAAATTTTAGATCAGCCAGTTCCGTTTGACCCTTCGCCGCAGCCGCGCGCTCGGTCCTGGCCTTACCCCTGTCAGCCAAAACCACATTGAGCATCCCGCTCTCGCGCTGGACACCCTTTAAATCTCCCAACACAGCCTCTATGACCGCCGGAATCGATTCCTGGACAGTCTTAGAACCTGCTTTTTCAGATGTTGACAGCTGTGACACTTTCTGATTAATCAACTCCTGAGTTGCCACCGAAAGGTTGCCCTGCTGCTTGTCATAACCTTCTTGTAATTCTTTTATTTCTTTAACTAGCGCCGCTCTTTGCTTGTCCAAAGAAGCCACACTTTTCTGGATTTCAGGAGTTGTCTTATCCTCCGACGCCCACAAGCCTTTAATCTTCTGTTCTAACGCATCTATTTCCTTTGTCTTAGCATCCAGCACAGCCCTGGTCGCTTTCAAATTATTCAAAGTGGCTATATCAGCGCCCCTTTGTGTTGTCGGCTCAACCCGTGCAGCTTCAGCGGTTGATTTTATGCGTGTCCATTTCAACAGGTGAGCTGTTTCCAACTGGATTTGATGGGTAAACTGTTTATATTCTTTCCCCCCCTCAGACGCCTGCGCTAAATCCCCTTGAAGCTTTACGATCCTGTTGGTATATGCCGTTATATTTTCTGCCGAGCGAATGATCACCCGCTCAAGTTCATCCGCCGCCTGCTGGCTTGTCGCCCGATTGTTTGTGGCCTCGCGCATGTGGTCCATATCTGCAATCTTCACGTCCAACGCAGCCTTGCGGCTCAGAAGCCGGCCCTGTTCGGGAGCCACCGGCGCAGAAGCTTTTATTTGTGCCACGACCTCGTCCCTCTCCTGTATTAATATTGGCCGAGCCTTATCTCTTGCTTCCACGGCCCGCTCAAGATTCGTTCCTTTTGCCTCATGATACGCCGCCTCTTTTTCCAACGCCTTAACCTGCGCTCTGCGTGCCGCCGCGGGATTTGCGCCGGGGAAGAAAGCCAGTGAATAAAATGCGATCTTTTGGGCGTCTTTCGGGTCAAACTTTAACCATACGGCCGTTTCCTCAACAGCGGCCAACTTGAAGGCTGTTACGGGAATGGAATGAAATACGGACTTCCCTAATAGCTGTTCGCCCCAGGTGCCACCGGAAAGGCCAAACTCACGTGAAGTCGCCCCGAGGGGGGCGCCGACTTCCGTTCCCATCTTGAAACCTGTGTACATGCTGTCAATGGATGCGTTCCACAGGCCGGCTTCACGACCTTGGGCATCGGTGAAAATCGCCTGACGGGCTTCGGACCAATTCTCGCTGGACGTCTTTTCGCCCTTCAAAGAATTAAAACCATATTTAATCCCTGCACCAGCAACATTGAACAAGGGCATGGTCAGGGCAAAATCAACGCCGCTGACAAGCCCTGTTTTCCAGATCAGATCCGGATTTTCAGCAAATTTGTACAATGAAAGGCGCGTTTCGCCTTCCATGCCCAGTTTTTTCCTCGCCCAATCTGACCCTCCGTTCCTCCACCCTCTCATGAGCATCGCATTGCCTGCGGCGAAAATACCATACCCGATAGCTTTGCCGACATTGACATCACGGTTCATCAGCGTATCATCAACCACTGAGAAAGTAGCTCCGACCAGAAAGCCGCCTGCCGCGTATTTGGTGGCAGGCGATATCCCTGCCGTTGTTGCCTTGATCTTGGCCCAGTTATTAACCATCCCTTTACCAAAAGAGCTGCTGGCCATGCGATCTGTAATCCCTACGCTCAACGATTTTCCATGGAACTCGGGCAATGCTGACACGCCGCCGATGCTGGTTTTCATCCATTTTCCGCTCGATGCCAGCAGGCTTCCCCCAAGGACACCAAGACCGGTACGCACGACAAATTTTTGCCACGCGTTATCATTTTTTGATCGATCAGCCGGATCTGCGGATGTAACATCACGCACATATCCGGCTCCATGAAGAATTGCTGTATAGGCGGTCGCATTATAAAGACGATGTAGAATAACGTCGTTATCCACAAAAGTCTTATAAGCTTTATACGCGCTGTATTCTGACCCGAGTTGTGTTTTGTAAATGTTCCGTGCTATTCCCCATTTAAGCGCACCCGCAACAGCCCCGCCCAGCGCACCGATCCCAAAATCCGTTGCCGCCTGCGTCAGCGTCCAGTCACGATGACCAAGGATAGCGGTGTCGTAATACCCGGCGGCCATATTGAGCGCACCAGTCTGAACAGCCGTGATCGTGATGGGATTGAGCGCGGCCTTGGCCAAGACCACCTGGGTGCGCGCTACAAACCCAACGGCTTCTTTATTGCCGGCAACCACCGCTAACTTTTCACCCCATGCGCCCATCCCCACTTTTGTGGCCGCCATCGCCAAGCCACCCAGGACGATTTGCCCTTGCCCTGCAGATTTACCCCAGGACAGCCCTGCCGACAAGGTCTCGTCGAGGCTGAAAGGCCTTCCTGTAAGCTCATTCTTGACTACCGTGAGAGCTACGCCGGCTTTGAATCCGGTTATGGTCGCACGTCCCACAGATACCAGCAACGAAGCCGCTTTTTCTGCTTTATAAGCAGAATAAAGCCGTCCTGCCTCACCCATCCATGTCATCGCCTGGGCTATTCGTCCGGCCTTGGCAACATCCGCTGTAATCTCAACTGCTTTCAAGCCAACACTCACGGCCTTGAAGCCGCCCTTGACTTCAGCCCCGACACCTGTAACCATCAGAGGTATGGTGGCGATATCCACAACATTCCATTTTCCAGGATCAACCACCGCTGCCACCAACGGGGCATTTCTGTCAATGAAGTATTGACCGAACGCTGTTGTTTTGCCTTCATTAATGGGCGTTTGCCAAAGCCAAAAATCATGCTTGTAAACAAGCTGATCGCCTGTGCTGGCCCAATGCCCGCCATTCCCATCAGCGGCAAAATCTTGCCGCACGCCTGTTATATCTGTATATGTATTGGTCCTGGGATTATAGGTCGTCAGCATATACATCTGATGAGAAGCTAGATACTCCTGATGCGACTTTTCATTTATCACACGTAGGTTTTCCAAAATACGGTTTGTAAGTATATTGTGTATTGTTTTAAAATAATCAGTGGCGCTAAAGCTGCTTTGCAATTGTACAAGCTCTTCCGACGAAAACGATTGCGGCGGAGGCAACTTCACGCTCAACGCATCAGCCATCACCGTTCCCGAACCGAAATTTAAAAACTCATTCGGTGTTTTAGGTTTGTGCGGCGAAAATCCTTTCGGATCCAACCGTTTTGATCCTGCGGCAACCGCCCCTGTCGTTTCCGTAGCATTGTAGGGATCCCACTGTTCAGTATTTCCAACACTTATGCGCGATATATACCTCTCTGTAAAACCTTTGGACGTATACAAGTCCCCCAATCTCTTTGATGTTATTGAATACTGCGGGTCGATTGCACTGGCCATCGCTTTCATGGCCGGAGCAAAACCAAGGAGGAGGCGTTTGACTTCTTTCTCTGTATCTGAATTCATGTTAATCATCATGTGATTTAATAAAAGGCCTATAGCTGCGTCTTTCGCTGTCGTCTTTTCAGAGAACACAGCCTCTAAATACGGGGTTACCTTAGACATACCGTCAGCAACAATATTCAGTGCCCATTTCCCAACGGGCAAAAATGTTCTACCCAGCGCATCCTCTTTAAAGATCGAACGTTGGGAATCAATTTCAAATACGTCTTTTCCCTTTTCCTCTTTCCTTGGTTTTAATGCAAAAGAGTAGCTGTGCGTGGTTACAGGGAGAGGACTGGCCTTATCAAGATTATTAAAAACACCAGGATGTAATATTTTGCCCACGTCCATAGCCACGTTTAAAAACTCATTGTTAAACTTTCCTCCGGGAAGAATCGTTGTCTTCCCGGAATAAAGATCATAAACAGTACCGTCTTTTTTATTCAAGACATTACGGTTATCTGAAAAATCAATGTCTTCGGGGTTAACATTTTTACCATTGACTTGAACAATGCTGACCTTGCCCATGTTATCTGTTTGATACGTCAGATTGCCCGTCAAATAATAGGTGGTTTTTGTCCCATTGGCATTCTCTTTGGTTATGGGCTGAAGGAGCGACCGGAATTGCCCGGGGCCCTGATATTCCAACGGCATGCCTTCAGCGTTAACCAACATCGTGCCGCCCTTGATCCATTTATCTGTAAACAAGCCTGTTTCTTTACCCTTCGTGATATCGCGGGCCAATGATCCATATCCGGAATCTCTGAAATTAGCCTCACCGGGAACATTCATAACACCATCAACAAGAACAGTCAGCCAGCCGCCCTGATTATTCTTCCAGCCGGCTCCCTTTTTGTTCTGCGCATTGATGGTTGCCGTCGCTCGGCCATTGTCATAATCGGTCACGATCGTACCTGTGACCGTAAAACCTCTGGCTCCCTGCGTTACTACCCCGTCGGCATTGATCCGGCTCCATCCCACCATGTTCTTGTCATAAAACATGGGGATACCGCGTGCAGGCAACGCTGGCGGCAACCTCTCACCAAGTCCAAGTTTAGTAAACGTATCTCTTAATACGGCATCTTGCAACCAATCAATAAGAGCGCCGCGATTCTCTCGCGTCCATCCTACCTCATGGTTTTTTCTGTTATAAACCCACATATGCTCAAGGTCAAAGAACTTCCGGGAAAAACCGCCGTTCCCATCAGGAACCTGCACCGTCCCCATCAGGGCGCCTGACTTATCTGAAGCAAATTGTTGAAAAGCCGATATATGAATATTGGTTGTCCCATCCTTCGATTTAATATCTTGCTCCGTGCGCGCATTCAAGACATTGTTTGTCGAAAGACCCTTGAAAATAACCGCACCATAAGAACCTTTATCAAACTGCATGAATGGTTGTTGACTGAAAGGATTAATGGTGAAGAAAAGAAGTGATGGTTGTTGTAAATATGTCAGCAAGGCTTTCTTTTCCGCTGGCACTGGTAGCTTTGAATTCAACGCAGACGTCACTTCTTGGATCAACTTTTCGCGCTGTTGGGCTGTCAGGGTTTTTATCTTGGATCCCCCCCCCTGCTTGTTGGGTGTTTCGCTCACCACACCCGAAGGCGTTACAGCTTCTCCTGGTTTGGGCTTCTTGCTGGCAGCGGTAGTATCGAGCGTTGTTTGCTTCCCAAGATTCCATTCCCCCGGTGCATAAAGGCGCAGGTCCCATGTTTTGGCATTAACCCAGGTATACCCGACCATCGTGATCCACTCGCCGCCAGCTTGAATAACCTTGCCATTGATAATCAAATCACGATCCGCCACATTACGGCGATTGGGATCCATAAAAATCCCGCGCTTGACAGCATTGGGCCTGACCAACATATCCAGTACTTCTTCTTTACCGATCTCGCCATCCCGATTAAGATCCATGTTATACCCGTGGATCATCATGGCTTCCAGGCGCTGGATGCCGCCCCTGTAAATACCCGCCCTGAACGTATTTGCATACGTTAATTTGTTACCGCTTCTCATGTTCTGCTCATATAACGTCCGGTCGCCAATATAAAGTGTCCCGGTATCTGTAATGTAGAGGTGTATGGATCGTGTACTAAAACTTTTCAAATTGGGCGCTTTGGATGCAAAAACAAGATTCGTCATGGCATCGAGCTTGATGGGGGCTTTATTCCAGGACTGCTGCTGCTCACTCCAGTTGCCATTATAAATATAGTGCACGCTGGTCAGCTGGGGCGACATACTGTTATCAAAGGGATTTTGCGCCAGGAAAGACATCTGGCCATTGAACGCCGCATTCCCCTTGCCGGCTGTCTTGGACAGAAAAACTTCGCGCAAGACATTCCCCTGATTATCAAGCCCAAGGATTTTCTGATTTACAAGCAAAAGCGTGGATTGGGGATTAGCCGGTGAACCTTTCGGACCAGAAGAACCACCTTGACTTGGCTTTAAAAGAAGCGACGGTAATACCAACCGCAGATCCACTGACGGATCCGTGGCCGTCAAGAGCAGCTGCAAGCCAGACAGGTATTTTCCTTTATTATCTCGAGGTGCCTGAAAGATCACATGGAGCGGCGTTGATTGGTCAACACCATTAACCTGTTTGACAAGATCAGCTTCTGTGCCCTGAATAAACCCGTTGGGTTTACCCTCTACGGTAGGAGACATTGTAAAACCAGGATCTGCATTGAAATAATATCTGCCTTTATTTGTCCCCACCGAATTGGTAGCACCAAGGGCCACATTCCCCACCGCCACGCCCTTGGCCTGGATACCATTTTCATCAATTTTCCATTGCTTGAAAACATCAGCCCCATCAAGATACGTCAGCGTTGGCTGTCCTTTAATAATGTTCGCATGTAATGCGTCTAATTCACCCAGCGGGCGCGTGAATACCTGGGGACCGTTTCCACCCTGAATATTCCTGATGATCATGTCCGTGGCAAATTTATCCGTCCCAACAAGCCCGCCGACATTCCCATATTCAAACACACCATACGTGGCCTGGATATTATTGCCGGAAAACGCCAGCTGTCCGGCCGCATCGAAAAACAACTGATCGTTCGTATCCAACGGGTTTTTCGGATCAGCTGCGCTATAACCCGTAATATCTTTAGCAAGGAACGACTCCACGCGCGGCTGGCCACGGGCATCAAATGTCAAATTAATGAACGAGGCCCCTTTGCCTGCAGTCAAACCATCCAGAGACCAGTTTCCGTCAGGGCCTTTGATCATGATGCCCGGATTAAGCTTCGCGAATCCATAATAAGAACCGGTACCAGGGGCCAACCAAGTACGCCCGGCCACAGTTTTTGGCACATAGGCAGCATTACCATTGTCCGATGAACCAGGAAGTGGCGGTAACTGTCTAAGCCACCCTATTTCATTCGTGTTTACATAAGAAGCCACCGTGGCCTGGTCAACGGAAACACCAGCCTCTCGCCTATAGTTTGACGATAATATGTTCGCCAGTGTCACATCGCCCTTTGAAAAAAGCGTTACCGGAGCCAGCGCACGGGCAATATTCCCTGAAAGATCAACGCCTTCATCTGCCGACCCCAGATCTGTCAGCGAAAATTTCTGCGCAGCCCCTAATGATAGAAACGCCCCTCCTAGCGATTCGCCGGCAGACGGAGCCTGCAACCCATTAACCCCTTTTAATATAGCCATTCCGCTTGACTCAGGAGCATACGTAAACCTTGTGGTTTCTTCACCCACAACGCCAGAATTAAATCTCACCGTTGCTATGGCCTCCCCTTCTGTCATCAACCTTCCGCGTGTATTTCCATAATAAGAAGAACCCCAGGACTGGTTCGATACAAAAATAGGCTTACCCTTAGAATCTGTATAAGAAAGGTAGTAAGCATCAGGCTTTTGCGCTGTGAAATCTTTTTCAAAGGAATCGCTGAAATTACTGCCCGTCCGGGCCATGCGGAGCCCCATGATCTTGTTCGCCGTATCATATTTGAAATTACCCTGATACTCGATGCCGGTCAAAGCATTGGTGCCGGTGAAACTCCAGCCGTCGGACAGCTCACTATCTTGTGATGTCACAAGGGCATACGGAATGCCGTAATTAAACTGCGGCACATCTCTTGTTACGTCATGTTCCGTATCATTAACAAGTTTAACTTTAAATATCTTGCCCTTTTCATCCTTGGCATCCATTTGAGCCATAGCCCTCCAAGTGAACCCAAGGCTCATATACTTCTGACCCAAAGGGCTCACAGGATCAACGAACGCCGAGGCCGCGTTTTCGAAGCCGCGCTGGACGTTGCTGATGATCCCTTTTTGCGCCATGGTGGCTATATAGTTGAAGTTGATGACCCCGGGCGTGACCCCGTTGGCCGTGAGTGCTACGAGCTTGTTGTGGAGTGCTTCTTCGGACAAAGGCTCCGGCTTCGATGCATCGGCTTCATGGGCGGAGGCTGTTTCGGCATTGCTTTTCTTTAAAGCCTCCCATTGCTTGTCGGCGGCCAGGGCCCATTCAGGGGTAAACCCGGTGATCTGTCCCCAGGTATCGGCCGTGGAGGTTGCCGCAAACATGCGCGAGGTCGTATTCTGGTTAATATCTGCAAACGTTATCATGCCGGCTGTGCCCCAGAAATCAGCACCGAATTTGGCGTTGATATCAACAACCTCCAACGCTACCGCTGTCAAGAACCGATTCGGCGCATCGCCGGCATTGGAATCCGTGGCATTAAAAGTTTTCTTAGATACTGCTAAACTCCGGTCGTCCAAGGTTTTCTCAATTTTTTCTGCAGGATGAAGCAAGGCATCAGCACCAGCGAGCACCACGCCGGAAAGGATGGCTGAAACCTCGAACATTAACACACGGCGCTGGGCAAGGGCCGCCTGTTCGGCATAAGTCATGTTGCTTTTGGATTTTCCGGTCAGCGCCAGGGTGATGAGCGTGGTGACTGCCGCCTGCGTGGCCGTCTTCATGAATGGTGTCTGTTCGCTGGCATCGATCCTCACGGCTTCTGCAACAGTTTTCTGATCGTCGGGGGACATCCCATTCAGTTTCCCTTGCGCGCTTTCGGTTGGCTTTCCTGCCAGCAATGACTTTTTTTCTTCTTCGGTTAATTTTACCTTATCAAGCGCCGTCTTCTGATCCGCTGTCAACTTGCTTTGCCCCACCCAATTACCCGCCATACCGCCCAGGCGCTGGGCAAACATGCCCAGGAGTTCGCCGACTTCATCGGCCGCACCGTCTTTCTGTTCGCCGCCATTATAAATGAACCGCACGAGGCCTGAGGCCACCGAGCCCGTCACGGAACTCAGGACTTCCTTGCTCAGGAATACATTTCCGATATTAGTCCAGGTTTTTTGATCTGGATTATTAAGATTGAATTCGCCCCTGGGGTCCATGAACTCCGAAAAAGAAAGCACATGGCCTTCTTCGCTTGTAACTTTAGTTGCCCCGGTCGCCGTCGACAAGGCTGTCTGGGCCGCGGTCATGACAGCCGCATTGACCACGGCGTTGGCAACCGCATTGAGCGTGCTCTTTAGAATAGCGTTATTACTGCCAAGTTTCTTGTCGAGCCACTTAGAAACCATCAGCATGGCCTTGGCTTTAATGACACCGATCACCGCCCCGTAGACCATGGCCTTGATCATGCCCGTCATGATCGTTTTGGTCGCCGCTCCCTTGATCTGGTCGGCTATAACCTCTGCGGTGAGTTTTGTAGCTCCTTCTTTAAGCGCTGCCTCTCCCACCTTCTTTGCAGCAAAATCCGCCGCGGCGCCGGTTCCGTAACTATAGCCCATAGTAAGAGCCGTAGATAAAGCCGTGCTCAGGATCATGGCGGTGTCGGCAGAACACGCCCCGGCATAATAGCAAGCCGAGGCCATAGCTTGAGCAAACTGCGTCGCTCCTAGGCTGAATAGAGATGCTGCCAAGGATGCTGTAAAAGCAATCTGTTTACCGATGCCCAACAGATTGCCTACTCCGGCAAGCCCGATCGTTGTCACGATCTGAAGGCCGATCTGGGCGAAGATCGCGCCAGTAGACAGCAATCCGGGCAACTCTCGTTTGCGCCACGTGTCGCCCCATACAAACGCCTGCATGGCTTCGGGCACACGTTCAAACGGTGCCTTGAAGAATAGCCCCAGGTTTTCGGCCAATACAAAGCCGGTAGCCTTCTGTTCAAAATCCGCCCGCGTCATCGTGTCTGGCTTGCCGACATCGATGACCTGCACCACATCAGCGTCAACGCCGGTAACCGTCACAAAGTGTTCGCCCGCGAGGCTTGCGATAAATGGCGCGTTCAGCTTGAGCACATCGGCCTGTTTTAATTTAGCCGCGCTGAAATCCAGATCAAACGCTTCGGCCACCCGTGAAAGGGCAAACAATGACGTTTTCAGCGTTTTATCACCTGGCTTAACAATGCCGCTGATCAAGTCAACCGTTAAGGTCATGACGGAAACTTCTTCGGGCGTTTTCTGAATACCTTTAGCCACCAGAATATCGCCCAACGCATAAACACCGCAATTCAAATGATGCAATGCCGGATCAGCCAGCCAGGTGACAATGGCTTGTGTATCGGCGGCCGTAAAATTAACACGCGCATCAACGCTGAGCGTATGCTCCGGATGATTGAATGTAAAAAACGCATTCTTCTTGCCATCATCAAGTTTAAGATCGATGCGGCTCGAAGGCTTGCCAACCACCTGCGACAAGAGGTGTTGCATGCCGCCCGAGATCTGCATCGCCGTTTGTTCTGCCGGAGACAGTGTCGGCATCATTTCGATGTTGGGGGCTTTGGATCCGTAAAGAACCGCAGGATTGTAATTGAAAGCCCAGCTGATCTGATCAGGGATAAAAACGCAGATGATCAAAATGGCTATACCACGGATCCAGCCATTGAACCGGCTGGCAAACTGCCCCTCATAAAAATACACACCATTTGAGATTACAGCCGCGGCGGCGTAATCTTCAAGCGATGCTTTAATTTTTAATGCTGTTTCTTGGGATTGGGAAGACGTTATGGTTTCGGAGCTGGGAGACAGGGCGATAGAAGGACTCTTATATATAAGAGTAGTAAAGAACTTTATTATATGTCCTTTAATCTTCTGTAGCATCTTAGCCTCGGTTGCCATTCATGCACAATGCCTAAAAGCAATTCAACGACTTAGGAAGTATAGCACAGAAAATTCGTCAAGCAAATTTTTAGATTTATTTTTACTTTTTTAAATGCTTTGTTATCAACACGTTACAGCTTTGTTTGAATTTTTTATCTATTTATTTTATAATTTAAAATTTTTCTTTTGTATTGCCACCGTCGGATGGGAAGTCTGGACATTTAATGGCGTTCATCGGATTAACGTTCTTGTCTTCGTAAATGTCCAAGCTGTCCGTTTGGACATTTACTAGCCACCGGTTAAATTCTTTAAAGGATTGTTATACATGAAATCCAAAAAGATAGGCGCGCCGACCAGGATGCCAACAACCGGAAAAATACAAAACAAAAGGGGCAGTAACATCTTTAAAGGCGCCTTGAGTGCCATGGCCTCACCCCGGCGATAGCGTGCAATGCGCATATCTTCAGAAAGGATATTGAGCGCCTCACTGACCGAAGTACCCATCTTGTCGGCCTGGATCAAGGTGCGCGAAAAAGTTGAAAGATCCGGGATCTCATACCTTTTTGCCAGATCACGCAGGGCGTCCCGGCGCGGTTTGCCGACATTTATTTCCTGAAGGACGTTATTCATTTCACTGATAAGGTGGGACTGATTTGACTTCTCGACCACCCACTTGAGTGCCATCATAAAGTCAAGCCCTGCGTTAACACAAAGGCCGAGAAGATCGACCGTATCCGGCAATTGTTTGATCACACTTTCTTTAACAGCTGCGATCTTACTGCGCAACCAGAATTCCGGAAGATAATAAGCTGCCGCCACGGAAAATACGATCCCCATGGGAAGCATTTCTTTTCCAATGAACGTAAGGGTTACGAAAACAAAGAACGCGCATACCAGTTCCTTGATCAAGAGAAATTCTTCGGGAGAAATGCCCGTAAAAGATACCGCAATGCCCCGCATCATCTGCCGGCGCATTTCCTGGCTGATCAGGGGTTTGTTGAGGATCGCCAACCAACGGAAAATTGAGAAAATCGTTACCTGGCGTGAAGCCTTCTTCTGGGCTTGTGCCGACGATATAACCCCGAAATCATGAACTTTCAAGGTCGGCCTAGGTGTCAGGATATGCATACTAAAGCCAAATACCACCAGCATCCCCACCGCCACAAACAAAAAGAGAGCCGTCACCAGCATTAAAGCCTCCATAATCCTGGGTTAATCATTAAATGAGCTGATCTTGATGATCAGGAATGTGCCTACCAGCCAAAGTCCGAGCGCCGTCATGGTCAACATGCGCCCGAGATCCGTGGTCATCATGACATTAAAATATTTAGGGTTTGTCGAGTTAACGAGAAAAAAGAACCCCACAGGAAGCCCGCTCATAACAAGGGCCTGCAGTTTCCCTTGAACCGTCAATACCATCAGATTTTCTTCGATCTTGCGGCGCTCGCGGATCGTTCCCACAATGCGCGAAAAGATCAACGGTAAATTACCGCCCGTTTCACGCGAAAGCAGGATGGCGCTGATCATTTGCTGTAACGGCGGTGACAGCATGCGCTTGTACAAGCGATTTAACGCCTCGTCGAGCGACACGCCCATCTTGTTTTCACCGAGCACAATGCCAAACTCATGATGGATCGGATTGGGCATTTCCTCAAAGACAGCCTCCATCGACTGGACCAGGCTCATGCCGCCGCGCAAGGAGCTAGACATGATCATCAAGGCATCGATGAGCTGTCCATCAAATTGACCCTTGCGTTGCTTCATCAAATGAGAGGCGTAAAACTTTGGCAGGGCCAATCCCAATAATCCACCCCCAAAAATGCCTGCCATACGAAAATTAGGATCTGGCATGAGAAAAAACCCAATCGCCGCACCGGCAAAAGGCGCGATCACGAAAGCTTTCTGAACATTCTGTATATCCTCCGCGATCATCGAACGATCCATGCGCCGCGCAAAGTCTTTAGCGCGTTTTTTATTCATCTCATGAGCCCAGCGCACCGCCGCTGGAATTACAAAATATACGGTTAAAAGAACAGCTACAAAAACAAGAATAAAACTAACAGCCAGCATAAACGTCTCTCTAGTTATTAAGGTTGACCACTGCATGCTGCCTGACATGCCGTCCTTACATTGTCCGCACATGTATTAAACTGGGTCGAACGCTTGCAGCCTGCCTTTAACAACTCATTATCAAAGCAAGCCTGGGAATACCATAGATGTAACATATCATCATACGCACAATCGATCGTCGCGCGCGGGCTATACTGCCGCAGGAACCCGATGGTTTCTCCAACCTTGCGGTATTGCCCCTGCAAGGCACGCTGAAGATAACCGCGAAAATAAACCATTACCGTCAACACAATGACCATAAGGACAACATATTCCAACAAGCCGAAGGCTTTCTTAACACCTGATTGATCATGCCGCATGAGCGTCTCCGGTCATTATAAATCCCCGCCCGATACCATGGTTAAGAGCAACATTGAGAACATTTACGGAAAGCCATCTTGTATTTATTGTTTTCAATATAATATCGCGCACATGTTTCTGTCGCAACGCCCAGCCTCAACAAAGAATTGATATTATCCACGCACGTCACCCGCGTCGGAGCCTTTTGCGGATTCAACATGAACGCTTCGTTAAGGTGTTCCCCGGCCGGGATCGTGCCCGTTGGCTTGGTCTGCGGCAGGACACAGTTTGTCCACACCTGCGCGGCGGTGGCCGCGGTCTTGGGATTCCCGTGCGGATTATGATAAAGGATCCGCCACAAAGAAAGGCCGCTCAGGAATTTTAGAAAACCATTCTCATTAAGATCATGATCTTCGTCATAACGCACCACCCGCAAACCAACGCAACCCGAGGTATCTGTCAGCTCATAACACCGCGTAGAACCCAAGAAGCCCGTGGTATATGTTCTGATCCAAGGGAATCTATCCGTGCATGTGTTGAAACCAGCGGCACCGGTACTGCGGTTGGGTATGGCGGCTTCCACCTTGACAAGGTGCAAATAGCCATACCCGCGCGAGCCACTCCAGTCATCAGGCCGCGGAGAGAACCAGCCGTAAACAACCTGGTTGCCAAGACCACCGGCCTTTACCGCCGCATCCACAGCCAACACCAACTGCCTAAGCGTACCGGGAGCTGTGTTTAAATAAGCCAAGGCATTCTGCATAATAACCTTAGCGGCCTGGGCCTTTGTATTCATATCCTGCAAATACCGTTTGCGTGCGGCTATTTTTGCCACCTGATTCATCGACAAATACGCACTTTCTTGTATATTTGCCAAATAACTGCTCGAGGCTGGCGAACATACCGCACCGGCACACACCGGCCTTCCGGGATCGGTGTTGGCATTGAACCCCGTCACCAAAGAACGCGGCATATTATTACAGGCGGTTGTAGGACACGACGGTGTCGCAACGGTGCAACCCGCACAAAGAACCTCGCAGGCATTAAAGGCGGTTGTTGCCCCCTCGTTGTATTCCAGGCATTTGATCACGCCGCCCAAGGACCCCCATGGCCCTCCTGTCAATATAGCATTGGCCTCTATCGGCATAAGCCCCACTTGACTTGCCGGCACACACCAGCTTTGACTGTTGGCATACGGCCCCGCCTGCCAGGTATTGATCAACTGTATCCAACGTGCCAGACGTGCCTGCCATAACACCATGGTATCGGCTGTCTGCAACACCGTTTCTTTCCAGGCACCTACCGAACTTAATATTGCTTTTTGCTTTGCGGCATCGGTCGTCAGCAAGCCTTCAAACGTAGCTTTAAAATAATCCGCCTCGATCGCAAAGGCGTCAAAAGCATCGTTCCTCCACAAATTTTTATGATCAGCGGCTGAACAATTACAACCGTTCACAAGTGCCGCCGCCGTTTGGCCGGCTTCCTGACAAGCGGCCACGGCTGTGCCCGAGCTACCCGATTCCATCTTCACCGGATAAATTTTTCCGGCTGTATCGGCGAACGTAGCCGAACCAAAATCTGCCCCTTTTTTCCAAACAAAATTTGTTGTCGCGTCAACGGCAGGGTCAACAGGACAGGCTGTGTCGGCAAGTGGCCGAAAAGCTGTTATATCCGCAACCGTATCGATGACACGCGTATCCAGGCTTGACGGTAAACTGCTTCGGTTACCAAAAACATGCGCACAACAACCGTTGCCCGTACACGGCTTGGGCAAAACCAGCTGATCATAGGCAACGGTCCCCGATGGACGATAAAGCAAGGGAGACGCCGTTTCCGGCGCACACGTTCCAACAGCCGTTGCCGAACACCAATGACAACCGGGGCTGGTTGTTGCCAGACTGCTGTAAGAAAGGCTGGCCAATGCTGGCTGTGTATCCGCCAGAAGCCATAAAAACTTGAACATATCCCCCTTGCTGTCTCCGCCACGATAAATGCCCAGAGTATCTACCGCTTCGGAACCATAACTGGTGATATACCGCCGCGTATCCCCGTCATCAGCCTCGAGCACACCCATCAAGTTATTCCCTGGCGTCACTATGCCCAATCTGTCTTCAAAATCTTGCAAAAAGGCACGCAAGGCCTGAACCGATGCCACCGACACAGGCGCGATGCTTTTCATCCGTTCATTATAAAAATAAGCAAATCTGGGCACTTCTTCTCCGGGAATGCCTTTGTTAGTTAAAGCATCCGGATTATACCAACGTCCATCCATATCAAGATCCCAGCGATCATTCACCATCACGCCATCGCTCTGAACCGTACTCAAAGCCCCTTTAAGCCCGGCTTCAAGGTATTGATCTTCAACGGCCGGCATCGCCATCGCCGATTTATTCCAGGCCTTGGTCAGCCCAGGATCGCTGATACCCACCTGCAGTCCGATCCCCACAGCCGTTAACACCGCCGCTGTTGCCGCGGCGGCAAAAACATTTCCGGCCAGCAAGGCACTAAAAAACGAACTGCCATTCAAAGAGGCTATCCCGCAACCCGGAACAAACACCATGATAGCAACAAGAAGAATTAGCGTAAGCAGGGAAGCAAAAAGCCCGGTGTATTGACACAGCTTAACGTTACCATCGAGCTGTGTCCCCATGATTTGACTTTGTCCATAGCTGGCCATCAACGACACCAGTGTCGATGCCCCGGTATTGGAAGAAATCGTGACCGCCGTCTTTATGGCTGTCATCCTGGACCAGTTCAGAGAAGCGGCATAAAGGATGAGGGCTACCGCTATCAGAACCATGATGATGAGGGACATTTGCCCTTTACGGCCTACTGGCATAACCATCCTCATTTCATATTATGCGCGACTATTTCATGGGCCGGACTTGATGAAAATCCGGGTTCAACTGTTGTTCCGTTGAGAGCGATGCGTTCCTTAAAACCGCTTCATGATCAAACCGGCGCTCGGCCATATCCATCATGCCCCAGCGAAAAACACCGATCATGCCGTTAATGAGCAAACAGACGACGATCATTCCCGCCGTATATTCCAGGATAGCCTGCCCATCTTTCTGCTTGTTATGACTCTTTGACATCATGGGGCTGACGTACTTTCATTCCAGGGTTCGTCCATGGCTGTTACCCATTTCCGGCCGCGCTTGTCACTGATACGGCTTCGGATAAAAAGTCTCTTCATGGCCGTATCAAAACAGGTGCGCTGGATCATGGCCGTATCCATGCAACAACTGACACCCGTGGCGGCAGCCCCGCAGGAAGCCTCGACCGACACCGGATTCCTGCTCACAAACCCAGCCGGATCCATCATGTTCCAGTTCAATTGGTACTCACGTTCTATGACATCATTCTGATTTTTTCTAATTGTACTAACATTCAATGGTTGGCCACCCAATGAAAAATTTTTACCTTCTCGCACATCAAAATAGGTTACTTCTCCCGCGGCGCATGTCGCTGTCGCCGTGGGAACACATTGTGTCTGCGAATAGATCCGCATATCGGGCCGCATCCCGGGCTTACGTTCATCGGTCCCCGCAAAATCCGCCGCCGACTTGTTTGCGTCCAGATCACCTGCCGTTGTATCAATGACCGCAACCGTATACGCCACATAACCAGCACAGGCCGTGCCAGCCCACGTCAATGCATAAACGGTCTCTTCGGTGCGATCCCCGTTGACATCATAAGAGGGATACGCCCCATTGTCCGTATCGATTGAATCGGCAACCTCTTTCAGTGTTTTCCATGTCCATTGCCACGTCGGATCTCCAGCCGTCGTCATATCATCTGTATAAATACCATTGCGATCCAAATCAAACCGTCGCACATCGTAAGCATTAAAATCCGTGTTGTTAGCCGTGATGGCCGTATAAAAAGGGGGCGTGGTACCTGTTGCTGTCGCTGTGCCGTAATGTGTCCATTCATAAATCAACCGTTGCCGGGCAAGCTTGTTATTGTCTGAATTGATATTGACCACACCAGCACCCCCTGAACACATGCTGTCTCCGCTACCATCAGAAGGCAACAGCAAGATCGTCAGCTGATCTGCATTCGCCGCCGCCATGGTTGCGGGTGGCGCGGCCAACGCCGACTGTTGAAGTAGCATTTTGTATTTTACGAAAGCCCCCGTCGACATGTGAAATTCCTGACCATTGATCTTCATATCTACCATGGGAAGATTTTGATCTTCCTTCCAATCTACCGGTAACATAGCATTTTTATTCAGCATCCCGGCCCCGGTCACCATGACCGGCTGACGATCAAGAAATCCGTATCTCCCAAAATCACCGGTCAGACGATCTTCAAAAAACACATACGATGCCTGCACCCGCGACGCCGTGTTACTTTCAGAAGAAAGATACGAACGGCTCAGGGCAATGCGCATGGCCTGCAATTGGGCATTCTGTTGAAAAGAACCGGAAAGAAAATTCGTGGCAATACCTGTTATAATAAAAAAAAGCACAGCTCCGAAAATGGCCAATTCAATGATGGATTGCGCCAATGTCGAAGACAGTGCTTTCTTCCTTTGATTCTTCATCATTTATGGTCCCGTAGGCGACATTGTTGAAGAAACTGTCTTGGCTTCCGTGCTCGTTGAATCATCCACCCTGTACGTGATCGAACCATTGACTCCGGATGCTGTCGCCGGAATAACATAAAGGCGTGACTGAGAGGTTGTGCTTAAGGCATAATGTGTTTGTCCGGTCAGCGCATTGGCATCATACTGATCGCCCAGATCATCCACCGACTGTTTCATGCGCCCTTGAAACCCGCGCTTGATGTAGGCCTGCATGGTCAAGAAAGCGGCGATGATAATCATGAGCAATAGCGAGTATTCCAGAAAACTTTGGGCTTTTCTCATCATATCAATCCAGGATAAATCCCATATTAGTCAAAGAATTTGTCATTGTCGTTACTTGCTCTTGCACATTGCGCACACTCCATCCGCCCGCATCATTGCGCACATTGTCAATCTGACTGCTTGTGACTGTATTTGATCCCTGCAAATAGGCATCACCCGTATTCATGTCCTGTTCCGCTCCTTTTTGATCACCGATCTGATCAGCCGCAGATTTCATCATGCTTTGCGTGGTGCGTTTGAGGCGGGGAAACATCGTCATAACGGCAGCCACAAGAATGGTGATCAGCAGAACATATTCCATCAATGACTGTGCCCGGCGTGACAACAACATATACATTACCTGTTGTATTAAATTATTGTGGCGCTGCCTGACTGCTATTGGATACGATCAAACGCTGTGTGCTTGTGTCTTTTTGATACCCCGTAGCCACAGCTTTTTCAGTTGCCTTTGTGTCTGTGTCCGTCGTCGTTGTTGACGTGGTGTAATAAGGTTCATATTCAACCTGGACTGGTTTATAAAGAGCAAGCGCGGCCTTGGCAACCACGAGCGCATTAATATCAAAACTCCGGGCTTGCAAGGTGCGGCGAACATAGATTGACATGCCAATGAGCGCGCCAACAACCAAAAAAATCAAAATGACATACTCGGCACTGATACCCTGGGCTTTTGTACAACGTAACTTCCTTGACATACACCGCCCTCTGATGGGTAAAAAGCAGAAAGGGCTCCCCTGAGCCCTTTCTGCTTTTGCCAATCAATTACCCCAATATTCACCATCCGTATTCGTTCCAATAGCACGAACGGTATTCTGGATCGTGTCATGTACCAACCCAGTCGTTGCAACACCGGAAGTGGAATTTTCCTGTGTTCGCGAATTGGTTGTCACAACCTTATAATAATTTGCAGCTGATGCTATAGAATATTGATCGCCTATATCATCTGTTGCGCTTTTCAAACGACCTGAAATACCACGTTTGATATACGTTTGCAATGTTAAAAGTGCCGCAATGATGATAACCATCAAAATAGCATACTCGAGCACGCTTTGACCACGCTTTGTTTGCAACATAATGCTTTGTCCTTTCTCTTAGAAACCGGCAGCTGTTTCAGCAGCAGCCAGACCTCCGCCAACGGCGTTTTTGTTATAGATTGACGTGTCAACGTAACCAGCCGCAACTGTTGTGGCTACGCTTGTATCTGTTGCAATATTGGTGTTTTCAAACTTTGTTTTCTGTGAATCCTTTGTCTCACTCTTATTGGTATAATACGGTTCATACTGTAATGTTGTCCCGAGAGCATTTGTCTCATCACGGAACTTGACATTAACGTCGCGGATACGGCCTTGCAGGGTGCGCTGGGCATACATTTGCATGGCAATAACACCGCCGATAACAAGTGCTATCAGGATGGCATATTCTGCTGTGTTTTGTGCTTTTTTATTTCTGAATCTTTTTAACATTGTAACCTCCTTCAATGTGAAGCATTTAATTTGTCAGCCATTAATCCAATTCCATTGATCGCATCGCTAAACGACCGGTTGACGGTCGTACGGAATGGCGACCCAGGTGTTACAACAAGCCCGATGATGATAACAATAACAGCTGTGACCAAAAGCACATATTCCAGCGTGCTTTGACCCTTTCGGTAACATCTTGACATGGCATTCCCTCCTGTTTAATTAAGCTTATTCTCTTTGGAATTCCGCTGTTATGCATTTTTGCTTCGACTGGACAGCACGGTACACATAGGTACTCATCGCAACAGCCGCTGTTGTGACAATGGCGACGACAAGGGCATATTCAACAACATTCTGGCCTTTGTAACGACACATTGATAACCTCATCGCCGTTCCCCGTGTGCGTTAAGACATAACACCCGAGACCCCCTGAATCTTTTGGGAGCGGGAATCCACCCGGGCACTCTATGTTGACGCTGGTTACCCTCGTCAACCCGATCCGGCCCCTACAGAACCGATTTCGATGATGCTCCGTCAAAGAACGGAGCTGTAAGACATCCTACACAAGAAAAACAAACACATTCATAAATTGAAGTATAACATACATATAATAAGTGTCAACGTGCAGAAGCCCGTCATAGACAAGCCTTTGCGGCCCATTGAAAAGATAGGCGAACTATGCTTTATTTTCAATGGAAAACCACCATTTTTGTCTATTTCTTTCGGCGATATCCACACCATTGATCTTGCGCAACAGGGTTGCCAGTTGATCCCTGCCCCCAAAACCCTGCGGAACAACCAACCTAACAAAAACAGAACCATTCCGTCGTTGTAAATACCCTGAAAGCGTATAGATGGATGATAATAGCTCCACATTGTCAAGTCCATAACGCTGGGCTAAATATACCTGACATATGTTCAGCATTTTTTTCAAAACAACACCCGGTGCCGTATGGTCGGTATTTTCAATCTGTAAATAACGTTGTTTGTTTGTGGCTGTGGCATCATGATCGTTGTGAAAATTTTCCAAACAGGAAAACTTTTCCAGGTAATGATCTACAATATCTTTAGCGGAAGCTTGTCCTGCCAGCAGGTTTGTAATAAAAAACAGTTTCTTTTCATTCCCGGGTACTTTTACAACCAAGCCTCTTAATATTTCAGATTGTTTATCAGCATCTGTAAACTGACAAAAACCATCGATCATTGAATAATATTGGTCCAAAATAGCGTTGTACACTTTTTGGGGAGTGCCTGTTTCATCAAAAAGAAGCTTGTCAAAGAAACAACTTTCAATGTTGAAACCAGCAATAAAATTAATTTTTTTCGATGGGTCAAGACGGCCTTCCCACAACAAATCCTTCGCGCCTCCCCACAAACAAATTTTAACTGGTTTTTCTTCAGCCGCGCCACTTAAGAACATCAGTGTCTCTTTTATGGCATCGGTTAAACCTTCCGAACACCTTAAAACCAGTGGCTTGACAGGGCAGGCAACACGATCAACAGCGTTCTCAACAGATTTAACGATCGAACACATATGGGCTTCTGGCACTTTATCCAGAAAACACCCCAGATCATGCCTCAACAAATAATGTTGTGCTTTATTACTTTCAAATGAAAAATATGCATTATCCACCACAGCCACAGCAACCTCAACATCGATGGCAGCCGCAAGGGACTTGTTCGAGTCGATATCATTTAATAATGTGTGGAAGGAAGAATCCATTAAAGGTTGTTCCTGTCCAAGCAATGTCCAAACAGACAATGCCTGTGCCTGTTCAATTTCTTTACCCCGTTCATATCCAAGCCCCTTGAACAAAACACCGGCTTCGAATAAACGCCGTCCCTCCATTATGTTACCGGCTATCCCCACAAACAACTCTTCGGTCAACTGACCGCTCAAAATGTCCAATAAAGCCACATACAGAATGCTTATGCCCAAATTATTAATAATGGGATATGCCTCCTCTGCCCAAATATACGAACCCCTCACATCAAAAGAAACATCTTGAACGACATCCGCTTGATTCCTGGCTAATAAATCAGGACTGAGCGTGGCTTGCTCAAACGTTGCGTCTTCTATGTTATCAATCAATCCCATATTGGGTGGCTTACTAATGTTCACATCACTGTCCACAACATTTATACTGCTTAATACGCCTGTAGTTAAAATATTCCCTTGCGCCATGCTATCATCTTTTAACTCGTGCAAGAATGGCTTCACTTCAGCTAATAATTGTTCTTTTTTGTCTTTGGGGATAAAGAAATTCTTGGCAGAGGCACGGCCAACCGGATTACTTAAATTATATTCTTTAATAATGGCATTAATGGAGGATTTTGAAACTTCGATCTGGAAGGCTTCACGCACAATAGCTACAAGTTTTCGACAACTTAAAGAAGGCACTTCTTTCTTTTTGTCGATAATTAAATCTACAACATCTTTTCTTAATTTATAAGTAACACCCATATTTTTTGTCCATTCTGGACATTGCTGCGGCGTTGGCTAAAAAGCTTTAATTTCAATTACATCACCTACGCTGGTCTCTGTTTGCTTAATGGTGCCGATAGGAAGTTCAATGGCACATGTCGCTTTCCAGAAAACAGAACTCATCTGGTTTGGTTTAATTTCTTCGACCAAACCAACAACAACGCCACGCCTATCAATAAAAACAACATCGATGGCCACTGACATAAAAAACATATGAATAGAATTGCATGATGTGATCACAAGCCCTTGACCTGGTTCAAGTGACTGCCGTCCTATTAAGCCTTTTGCTCTTGAAAATGGAGTTTTAGCTACTTCAGCGTGTTGGCTCAAACACTTATTATTCTTAAGATTTTTAATGATCACTGGCAGGTGCGGCTTTATTTAACGCAAACATCCCCACGTTAAGCTCAACGCCGCGCTTGAGAAAGTCATCATAACACTTTGGAATATACCCTGTCGGTCTATAGTCACCCAAAACTCGTCCAGACGAATCAATCCCGCCTTGTTCAAAAACAAAAACATCCCGTAATTCGGGTAAACCATCAACAATGACCTTGGTTACCTCCGTAATCCCGGTGATCTTACGCGAACCATCAGAAAACCTGGAAACTTGAATAACAAAATCAATGGAAGAAGCGATCATTTCATAAACAGCACGCAAAGGCAGTTCAATGCCACTTAAAATGATCATGGCATTCAAGCGCGTGATGGCATCTCGTGTCGAATTGGCGTGTAAAGTTGTCATGGATCCATCATGACCGGTATTCATGGCCTGAAGCATATCCAAAACTTCTGCCCCGCGACACTCACCCACAATGATCCGATCCGGCCGCATACGCAACGTATTAATAAAAAGATCCCTGATCATGATCGCACCCTTGCCCTCAACATTCGGTGGGCGCGATTCAAGTCTGGCCCAGTGGGCTTTGTTGATCTTCAATTCCGCCGCATCCTCAATGGAAATGATACGTTCACCATCTGGAATGCACTCAGAAATAATATTGAGTAATGTTGTTTTACCCGAACCGGTTCCACCTGAGACGACCATATTCTTGCGCGCGATGACAGCGGCTTGAATAAACGCCGCCATATCAGGCGTTAAACTTTTAAAACGATTCAAAAGATCATTCATAACATACCGATCCTGACCAAACTTACGGATCGTGATCATGGGACCGCGCAAGGATAATGGCGGAATGATCGCATTAATACGTGAACCGTCAGGAAGGCGTGCGTCAACCATGGGTGTTGACTCATCAATACGTCGCCCAAGCGGAGCAATGATGCGGTCAATGACCGATCGCACCTGCTGATTGGATACAAATCGCCTGTTCGTTAGTATGATCTTGCCGCCTTTTTCAACATAGATCTCATCTTTATTATTCACCATGATATCGGTGATCTCTGGGTCGGCAAGAAGCTCTTCAATCGCCCCAAACCCCAGTGCTTCATTAACAATATCAACAACAAGCTTGGTCCTTTCTTGATGCGAAGAAATAAGGACGCCTGTTTCTTCAGCCAACAAATTGACAATGATCCGTTCTGCCTGTTTCTTTATTTGTGCAGCCTGTTCTACATCAGCCAAGGCCTCTGGTGTCACTGCCTGGAGATTCATGCGGTCGATGAGCTTCTCATGTATGCGTTTCTTTAACGCAATTATCGCTTCTTCTTCTTTACTTACAATGCGCTTGCTTGAGGGCCCCGTCGCAATGGTGTCATTAGCGCCTGTGGACATCCATAAATTATCAGTTTTTGCGTCTTCTGTTGAACGACCACGAACAACTTCTGTTGTATTAACATACAATTCTTCATGATCGATGTCTTTAATCAACTGCATGAACGCAAAAGATACTTTGGCCTTGGGATTGTCCACAACAACAGGGACTCCCTTGTTCAAAGCCATCCCAACAACCTTACCATCCGAAGGTATCTTTGTGATAATATCACACGAAAGCGCATCTTTAACTTCTTGCCATGCAACACCACCGTGACTTTCCGCACGATTGAGCACAAGCTTGATCATTTTGAGCGGGAAATGCTGACTTTGTAGAATTTCAAGACCCCATTTGATCTGATAAACAGCAAGAATATCCGGTGTCGCCACCAAAAGGATCAAATTTGTCATGTCAAGAATAGACACCAATGTTTCCGTAAAAGCCTTCCCGACATCAATAATGATATAATCATAATGCGGGGCAACTCTTTTAAGGAACAACTTCACATTATCTGGTGTGATATGGCCTGTTTGATGAATGGTGATAACAGCTGAAATAAAATCCAGACCTGAAGAATGCGTTACCATCAAGTTCTTGATACTTTCAAAATCCATTGATTCCTGAATTTCAGGTAAAATATCAACAATGGACTTCTTCGGTGCCACATTCAACATGCGCGCCATATCTTGACCGGATTGAAAATCGAGGTCAATAACAAGCGTTTTTTTGCGTGATAGTGCCAGCGTAACAGCCGTGTTGACACAAACAAACGTTTTGCCGACGCCACCTTTATTGCTAAAAACCGTTATTGTTCTTGCTGCCATAGTAGATTCTTTATTTATGCGCGGAAATATTATTTAAAAATGAATCCAGGCTATATAAAATAGAAACTGTAATTTCCAATGTTTCAGCCTGAATAGTCTGTGGAAAAGCATCATACGGTGCCAATATTTGTGCCGTATTAACCGCATCTTGATCAAAGACGGGGTGTCCTGAAGATTTTTTTACAACAACATCTTTAAGTGTGCCGTCTTTTGTTATGACCAGAGCTAGCTGAACGATGCCTTTCCAATTCTTTTCCTGCGCTTCATACGGATACGCAATGGCCGTTGATATTTTTTCCTGGATCAATTTGGCATATTTATCTTCCTCTGAAACAATGGGAGAGGATGATTTTACCGGTTCGACTTTGGATGCTATTTTGTTATTAACAGGTGTCGTTGGTGCCGGTGCCGTTTTATTCACCATTGATTTTACAGGATTGGAACCCCCGACAACGTCGGTTAAAGCCGGAGCCCTATTGACTTCAGCCTTCAACTGCCGGGCAAAGTCATCCGCTTTATCTTCTGCGGCAAACGCTGAGCCGCTCTTTTGCGGCACATCAAGGCTTGCTGGTGTTTTCTTATCTTTGCCGTTAGTATCCAACAGCTTATCCGTGTCTTCGATCAGCTTTTTATCATTAGGTAGAATGGTTGCCGTAATGGAAATAACAACCTCGGTTTCTTCATTGGGTGCTGGCGTTTTTGAACTGCGGAAAAATATTCCCACAACCGGGATCTTGCTAAGGAAAGGAACACGACGAACCACTTCCGTATTCCGGCGCTTGATCATGCCCGCAAGAACAATGGTCTGATGGTCTTGCAATAAAAGTTGTGTTTTTGCAGATCGCGTTAAAAAGGCAACGTCCGTCCCTGTAGGCTTTGAACCATCGATTTCGCTGATCTCGGCATTGAGCAAAATATTTACAAGATTGCCAGCCTGAATCGATGGTGTAACCGCCATAGTAACACCGTAAGGTTTAAATGTCTTGTTTTGCTGTGTCGATCCGCCACTGGCACTCGTCGTCGTTGTATTGATCGGGATTTCTCCGCCAACCAAAAAGGTCGCTTCTTTTCCACTGATAACCACAAGTCGCGGCTTCGAAAGGATCTTGCCTTTCCCTTCTTCGATCAACGCATTGACGGCACCGACCAGCGCATTGGTACGGCTAAGGCTTCCGATCCTCCATATGTCGCTCAATGAACCCTGATTCGTTGGGATTGTTTCCTGATATGTGGGATTCAACGGATTAGTTGCGCCATCCATACCCCAATCGATCCCCATCTCTTTGGTAAGCGTTGTGGACAACTCGGTGATCTGCATATCGATCTGAACAAGGTCTTCAATCTTTTCTTTCTGAACAAGATTAATGATGCGGTCCATGAAAGGATCAATGACCTTGATCAACACCTCCATCTTTTCTTCCGACAGCGCACCTGTAAGAACGACCTTGCCTTCATCTTTATTTTCACTTAATACCACATTCTTAATGCCAACGCCCGCCAGTAAAGATTGAAGCCTTTTCCTGACAAGGCCGGGATCTTCCTGAACAACACGAATGATAACCGTCCGTTTCCCGCTATCATCCCAAATAAACAAAACCGTCTGCCCCGGATCAATGGCTATAATATCCACAGAATCAATGCGCGCATCGTTAATATCAGCAACAACAGGATCTGTGATCGAAACTCTTTTTAAATTTTTCGCGGGAATGCTTTGAATGTCACCCTTAACAATTTGAAGCTCTTCATTTCCTTTTTCTGCGGCCGCAAAAGAAAGCGTCGGCATGCCACTTGACAACATAACAACCGCCAAAGCAATTGATAACGCGGTTCTCATCACCCTGGAAAAATCAACCGTGTTCATCAATTAGTCCCCCTTCCACTTTTGAAGATCTGAATGGCAGGCCCTTGCGAAAGTCCCAATGAGGCAGCGCCTGACGATGCGGTATCCGATACATTAAGGTCCGCCCCGGTATTTTGTAACACATACTCGGCCAGTGTTGACCATGTCGCGGCAGAGATCATGGTGGACTTTTTTTCATTCGGTGAACGAAGGGCTAATTCAAGTTTGCCATTCTTTTCCGCAAAGGACAACAGGCTGGCCTCTTCGGGCGATACAGCAAAGGTGATCTTCAGCGAACGATCGTTTTGCTGTTGATCATAACCGCCAGGTTGATCAATATTGGTATTAATGGCCAGTATCTGAAGATTCTGAAAGATCATGGCTGTTACAGCCTCTCTCTTTTCCTTATCTTTCTTTCTTCCCATCGAAGACTCCATATCGGGAAGATTCAGTTGCGCGATAATATCCACATAATCACCAGGATTAAGCAAGCCACCCACAGCACCGAGAGAATCTATCATCAGTGTCAGCGCACGTTTCCCGGCCGGCATACGCAAGGCCAATGAAACAGCCTTGCGTTCCTTCCCTGGAACTTCCGCCACAGCGACGGCTCCTGCATTCTGCGCAGATTTCTGCATATTCTGCTCGACTTGAGCAATCTTTTGATTGAGTGCCCCGAGTTCCTGTTTATAAGCATCATCACGTTGCTTTTGATCTTTTTGATATTTCTGCGCAATCTTGGTTGTCTGCTCATTGATCGATTGCGTCACATAAACACTGACCAAATAAGCGGCAAGAAGACCTATGCCCACAGCAAGGAGAAGCACCAACAACTGATTCTTATTTTCCATCAATGCCATAAAGCCATCTCCTGATTTACTCTTTTAAAAGGCTCTCGTTAACCTGAACCTTGATTGCTTTCTGAATATCTTTTACTCTCGCCTGGAGCAATTCCTGCTGTTTGCGCAGTTTTAGGAAACTCATAAGATCCGCCTTAATCTCGGCCAGTGCAACAGTATCACCACCCTGAACGGTTTCAACCTTAACAATATAAAAACCATCGGGCCCCTCAAACACAGAAGAAACATCACCTGCATTTAAGTTGGCAACAGCCGCTGCCATAGCGGGCACCGCTACCTCGGCATTCAACGCAACCACGCCACCATCTGCCGCTGTTTTGCCCTTTGACTTATCTTTGGCAAGCTGGGCAAAATCCGACCCTTGAAGGATTTGAACAAGAATGGCATTGGCGTCAGCTTTTGTTGCCACCACGATTTCGCGCAAGTGCTTTTCTTTCGGTTTTTTAAATTCGTTGGGATTTTCATTGTAATATTTTGTTACTTCTTCATCACCAATAACAACATCCTTGGTAATTTGCGTGACCGATTCCTGCACTAAAAGTGTATTTTCAAACTCTTTCATGGCCGTCTTAACTGTGCTGCTACTATCAAGCTGATCCTTGCGTGCCTGCTGAATCAAAAGCTGTTGACGCACAAGCTCATTAAGGAGCATGGCCTTGGCACCTGGTTCTTTTTCATTAAAATCTTTAACTGATTCTTTAACCACCTTGATGCGCTGATTAAATTCATCGCTCGTAATCGTCCAGTCACCCACTTTTGCCAATACATCGGCAGGCAACGCCACTGTTTCGACCGGTTGATTGGTGCTCTCGGCAACAGGTGTAATGGACACCGCCACCGGTGTTGCTGGCGCTTTGACGACCTTGCGCGGCTCAACCTTATTGCACCCCATGATGGCCAAAACAAAAAAACTAGAAACAAAAACTAAAAATTTATTTACCCTCATTCTACCCTCCATGCTTTTTTATAACCAATTATACCTGTTATTCCTGCTAAAAACAAGCTGTTCGCCCACACAATTAATCCTATGAATTTATTTCAACAATTACTTTTATTGCAACAAACTCAACACTTGATCTCTTTCTTCGAGCAATTCTTTCAATGTTATGGAAATCTTTTCCTGAGCGAACGCATCGTGCTTGAATCCAGGAACAATCCGGCAATCCACGCCGTCCGAAACAAGCGGAAAGCCAAAAACAAGACCTTCCGTGATCCCATAACTCCCGTCGGAAACAACAGCGGCCGAAAAAAACATCCCTTCGGGTGTCGGCTGACATATCGCACGCACGGTGTCAATCACCGCATTGGCCGCCGAGGCTGCTGAGGAAAACCCCCGTGCCTTGATAATCTCGGTGCCACGCTGCTGAACCTTTTCAAGGAACGACCCTTTGAGCCAGACCTGATCGTTAATAACTTCTTCTGCCGGAATTTTGTTGATCAATGCTTGTTGAAACCCAGGAAACTGTGTGCTTGAATGATTGCCCCAGATAGCAACGCGTGAAACATCCTTGCAGGCCACCCCTGCCTTAAGTGCCAACTGCGCCACCGCGCGATTTTGATCGAGCATGGTCATGGCAAAAATGCGCCTCGGATTTATTTTCTTGGCACATTCCTTTGTAATAAAAGCGTTGGTGTTACAGGGGTTCCCAACAACAAGTACCCGGCAATCTGGTTTGGCGCTTGCCGATAAAGCCTTGCCTTGCGTCAAGAAAACACGCGCATTGATTTTAAGCAAATCCCCGCGTTCCATCCCCGCCTTGCGTGGCACGCTCCCGATCAAAAGCGCCCAGTCACAATCATGAAACGCTTCCACGGGGTCTGCCGAGATACTGATTTTTCTTAGCAGAGGAAAGGCACCATCTTCCAACTCCATAACAACGCCACGCAACGCAGGCAACGACAACTCAAGCTCCAGTAAAGACAATTCAATCGGTGTGTCCTGACCAAACATTTCTCCGGCAGCAATCCGAAAAAGCAACGCATAGCCGATCTGTCCTGCTGCGCCAGTAACTGCAATTTTAATCATACCATTTAATTCTCCCGCAATCATTGTAATGATTCCGGTAAAATTACGAATAGTTTTTTTATTTTTTTACGCCGAATGTCTGTGAAACTGCAGGAATTGCTTCTACTCGGTATGCTGAAAGATTTTTTAATGACCCCAGCGGGATTTGAACCCGCGTTCCAAGCTTGAAAAGCTTGTGTCCTGACCAGGCTAGACGATGGGGTCAAGGCTCAAAAGTGTTCCCTATTATATTTTTTCATCTCTCCACGTCAAGGGAAATATAACATGCTGTCTTATTATTCTTCTGCCGCGTCATCTTCGCGCGCCACCACATTGGCGATAGAAGCCACCGCGTCTCCGGTCTCGAGCATCACCAGCCGCACCCCCATGGCACTGCGACCTGTCAGACGGACATCCGCCGGATTACAACGGATCATCATGCCCTGTTTGGTCATGGTCATCAGCTCGCCATCCTCATGCACGACAAGCACGCTGACCACCTGACCATTCTTCGCCGTGCATTTCAAGTTGATGATACCCTTGCCACCGCGCGACTGCACGCGGTAATCTTCAAACTTCGAACGCTTCGCATACCCCAGCGAGGCAACGGTCAATAGCGTATTGCCGGTCTTATCCGCATTCTGATCAAAAACGATCATGCCAACCACGGCGTCTTTAGACGCCAGGCTGATGCCGCGCACGCCCCTGGCCCCGCGGCCGATATCGCGCAATTGCTGTTCCTGGAAGCGCAGGGATTTGCCCAAACGCGTTGCCAAAAGCACATCCTTGTTGCCGTCGGATATTTCAACACCGATCAACACATCATCTTTATCCAGCGTGATGCCGATGATCCCGCCCTTGCGCGGATTGCTGAAGGCGGAAAGTTTCGTCTTCTTCACAACGCCGTGTGCCGTGGCCATCAGAAGGAACTGGTCGTCCTTGAATTCCTTGACCGCGACAATGGCCGTGATGTATTCATCTGACGAAAAAGATAAAAGATTAACAATGGCCTTGCCCTTGGACTGCCGGGAAGCCACCGGGATCTCGTACACCTTGAGCCAGCGGATAACGCCCTTGTTAGAAAAGATAAGAAGATAATCCTTGGACGAGGCCACGAACAGCCTTTCCACAAAATCTTCTTCTTTGGTTGTCATGCCGGTAACACCCTTGCCGCCACGCTTCTGCTTGCGGTAAGTCTGGACGGGAATGCGCTTGACATAACCCGTATTGGAGATCGTGATTGCCATGTCTTCCTCGGCAATCAGGTCTTCCATTTCTATCTCTTCGGCTTTCCCGGCAATTTCGGTGCGGCGAGGATCGCCAAATTTCGCCTTAAGGTCAGCCAATTCTTTTTTAATGATCGCATCGACCATGGCGGCACTGGCAAGAATGGCACGGTAACCATCGATCGCCTTGAGCAATTCGTTGTATTCCGCGTCAATTTTATCGCGTTCCAGACCTGTCAGTTTCTGCAACTGCATTTCCAGGATCGCCTGGGCCTGGATCTCGGTGAGGCCGAACAGCCTCATCAACGATGCCTTGGCCTCGGGTGTCGACGGGGACTTACGGATCGTCTGAATGATCTCTTCTATGTTCTTTAGGGCGATGCGCAGGCCTTCGAGGATATGCGCGCGGCGCAGGGCTTTATCAAGATCAAATTGTGTGCGTTTGCGGATAACAATACGACGATGATCAATATAATAATCCATCAACTGCTTGAGGTTGAGCACGCGCGGATTATTGTTCACTAAAGCAAGGTTGATAATACCAAACGTGGTCTCGAGCTGGGTGTGCTTGAACAAATAATTAAGGACAATTTGCGCTTCCACATCACGCCGCAATTCAATGACGATACGAATACCGTCCTTATCCGATTCATCGCGCAAGTCCGTAATACCGTCAACGGCTTTATTCTGCACCAACGAGGCAATGCTCGACACCAGGTTGGACTTATTCACCTGATATGGGATTTCGGTGATAATAATAAAATCTTTGCCATTCTTTTGCTGTTCAATGGCAGCTTTGGCGCGAAGATTGATCTTGCCACGGCCCGTCATGTAAGCATCCCTGATGCCCTCCTTGCCGCAAATAATCCCGGCTGTCGGGAAATCCGGGCCCTTGACAAAACGCATCAGGTCCTTGATCTCGGCTTCAGGATTTTCGATCAGATGCACAACCCCGTCGATGATTTCGCCCAGGTTGTGCGGTGGCATATTCGTAGCCATACCAACGGCGATACCGCTGGAACCATTCACCAGCAAATTCGGCATCCCCGACGGAAGGATCGTCGGCTCTTCGAGCGTTGCGTCAAAATTTGGCGCAAATTTAACGGTTTCCTTATCAATGTCTGCCAGCATACTCTCGGTGATCGACGCCATGCGGGCTTCCGTGTAACGCATCGCGGCCGCCGCATCACCGTCAACCGACCCGAAGTTACCCTGACCATCAACCAACGGATAACGCAGGGAAAACTCCTGCACCATGCGCACCATGGTTTCATACACCGCGGAGTCGCCGTGCGGATGGTATTTACCCAACACTTCACCGACGATACGCGCACTCTTCTTATAAGACTTGTTATGCTCCAGATGCAACTCTTTCATCGCATACAGGACCCTGCGGTGCACAGGCTTCAAGCCGTCGCGGACATCCGGCAGGGCGCGCCCCACAATAACGCTCATGGAATACGCCAGATAAGAGGACTTCATTTCCTCTTCAATGGCAACAGGAACGATCTTTTCTTTCTTAGTGAAATCTTTCATCTATGAAACCTTTGTTAAACAAGATTAAATATCCAAATCCTTGACGGTATGCGCATGACTTTCAATGAACGCACGGCGCGGCGCAACTTCATCGCCCATGAGTTTGATAAACGTCGCCTCAGCCTCCACAACATCCTCGAGCGTCACCTGCAAAATGGTGCGCCGCTCGGGATCCATGGTCGTTTCCCATAACTGCTGGGGATTCATTTCGCCCAAACCTTTGTAACGCTGGATATGCATCCCCTTCTTGGCATTATCCTGAATATAGTTCAGCACTTCGCGCAGGGAATAAAAATCTTTCACATCTTTTTCATTATCAATTTGAAAAATCGGCTTAAGGAGCGTAACTTTCCGTTTATCCTTATCCATGGCGATGATCGTTTCCGCCTTGACCTCTTCCTCTTTTTCAAACTGCCGGATATCGAGATCGAAGCTAATAAGCTTTTTCTCAATGCGCGCCAATTCGACAGCCTCAAAGATCTCGGTGTATTGGGTTTCCTCGTCGTTCTTGGTCACAGCCGCTAGGTCATGATCGTCATACACAAACAAATTGATTTTATTTTCTTTTACCAAGTAACGCGGAAAAATCTGACGTTCTTTGTCAAAACGGGTCAAATAATCCGCAAAATCAATGCCCTTTTTCGCCAACTTTTCGATGATCTTTTCCAGTTCAACCAGCACAGCCATGGTCTCTTTCAACTGGGCACTTGTAAATTTCCTGTTGGTCGCGAGGCTCGTAAACTTCAAGCCATCGGTGCCCAGCTCAAGCAATAGGGCATTCATGTCTTTTTCAGTTTCAATGTACTCTTCGCGTTTGCCACGAGCCACTTTATATAGTGGCGGCTGGGCAATGTAAATAAAGCCGCCTTCAAACAAGGCCTTGAATTGCCGGAAAAACAAAGTCAATAATAACGTACGGATATGGGAACCATCGACGTCCGCATCGCACATGATGATGATCTTGTGATAGCGCAGTTTTGCGATATTAAAATCATCGCCGACACCCGCGCCGAGGGCGGTGATGATGGTGCGTATCTCATCATTGGACAGGATCTTGTCGAGGCGCGCCTTTTCAATATTCAATATCTTGCCTTTTAACGGCAGGATCGCTTGGAACGTACGGTCGCGCCCCTGCTTGGCAGAACCTCCGGCGGAATCACCCTCAACAAGATACAGTTCACATAGGGCTGGATCACGTTCAGAACAGTCTGCGAGTTTTCCAGGCAACCCGCCGCCTTCAAGGGCACCCTTGCGCCGAGTCAGTTCACGGGCCTTACGGGCCGCTTCCCTAGCGCGGGCCGCTAAAAGCACCTTATCGATGATCTTATTGCCGACCGTCGGATTTTCTTCAAAGAATGTGTTGAGCGCCTCAAGGGTTGAGGAGGACACAAGGCCTTCCACTTCAGAATTCCCAAGTTTGGTTTTGGTCTGCCCCTCAAACTGCGGTGAGGGGATCTTGACACTGATGACGGCACTTAAGCCTTCGCGCGTATCATCACCCGTGATCGTCTGCCCGTCCTTTAGGGCTTTTTTGGCCTTGGCATATGTATTGATCGCACGCGTCAAGGCCGAACGAAACCCGCTTAAATGCGTACCGCCTTCAGAGGTGTTGATATTATTCGCATACGTAAAAACACTTTCACTGTACCCGTCTGCATACTGGAACGCCACCTCGATCTCGATGTTCTCCTTGGTAGCTGTAAAATAAACAACCTTGGTATGCAATACTTCCTTGTTCTGATTGATATCCTCGACGAAAGAAACAATACCGCCCTTAAAGAAAAACAGGCCTTCTTTTTCTTTCCCAGGCCGCAGGTCCTGAAGCTTGATATTCAAGCCTTTATTAAGGAACGCCAGTTCGCGCAAGCGCTTGGCCAGAATATCATAAGTGAAAACTGTCGTCTGCGTGAAGATCGTCGCATCGGGCAAGAAAGTAACCTTGGTGCCGGTTTTCTTTGTTTTCCCGATCACTTCCAATTTAGTCACCGGTTTGCCGCATTCATAGCGCTGGTGATAAATCTGACCGTCACGTTTGATCTCAACTTCAAGCACGGCCGACAACGCATTGACGCAACTCACACCTACGCCATGCAACCCACCGGAAACCTTGTACGAATCCTTGTCGAATTTACCGCCGGAATGCAGTACCGTTAGAACCACCTCCACGGCCGGACGTTTTTCCCGTTCATGCATATCCACCGGAATGCCGCGCCCGTCGTCAACGACCGAACAGGAACCATTTTCATTCAACACCACTTCTATGTTCTGACAATGCCCGGCCAAGGCCTCATCCACCGCATTGTCAACCACTTCATACACCAAATGATGTAAACCACGAACAGCTGTGTCGCCAATATACATCGCCGGACGCATCCGGACAGCCTCCAGTCCTTCAAGAACCTGGATATTGGAAGCATCGTATTTTGTATTCTTGTTCTCGTTAATTTCTTTATTCTCATCTTGCTGGCTCATAACACCGTTCCTATCTTGAAAACAATATTTTTCACATCCGGGCGCCGTTCCTGAAAACGCCTGAGTACCGCTGTCCGCCGGAGTTTCCAATGATACAACCGAGCGGAACTATCCACCGTAATAAATACGGTCCCTTCTTTATGCCCTGAAAATTTTACGCCCGTCGCATTGCCGCCAGCCCATGCTGTATTTACCATTTCCAGCCAAAGCGTTTCAAGCTCGATCTGTTGATGGGTATTGGTGCGCGTGATGTCTTTGAGGACATCCGGAAGAATTTCACTGATTATGGAAATATTCCGCTTTTTGTTGTTCACATTACAGGCGCATGGGCATCGCCATATACACATAATTTTCTTTACGGATCACACACTTTGTGTCTTGCCCTGATAACTCAAGCTCCACTTCTGTATCCGTTATGTTTTTCAGGATATCCTGCATGTATTGTGGATTATACCCCACCATCACTTCATTGCCGCCATAAACGATCGGCAATTCCTCACGGGACTCTCCAATATCGGGTGTTGTTTTTGTCACTATCAATTTATCTTTGAAAACTTCAAATTTTACTGCCTGATAATCAGGTATAGATAATAAATTGGCTCGACGGATAGCCGCCAGAAAATCCTGGGTGTTGATTCTAACTTTTACAGCCGTTTCTTTGGGAATAACCTGTGAATAATTTGGAAAATCTCCTTCAATGATGCGTGTGGCAATTAAAACGCCATTGATATCAAACATCACCTGACTGGTTCCAGGAACAAACAGCACATCTCCAATATCTTTCAGATTTCTATTTATTTCAGCAACGGCTTTAATAGGTAATATAAAACTTACATCTTGTATTACAGGTTCCAGCAAAGCGCACTCCATTTTAGCCAAGCGACGACCATCGGTTGCCACTAGACGTAAAATATTTTTTGTGGCTTCCATTAATATACCATTAAGCACATACCGTGATTCTTCATGAGAAACAGCAAACGCTGTCATACGAAACATTTCTTTTAGATCTGACTGTTTGATCTTAATGGCTTCTTTATCTTTAAATTCCGGGAATTTTGGAAATTCTTCTTTGGGCAAACCTAATAATTTAATATTGCAATGCTGACCTTCAATGTCAATTTGATTATTTTTTCGGGTATTGATTACCACATCTCCACTGGGAAATTCACGAATAATATCGCTGAATCTTTTGGCTGGAATGGTAATAGCTCCATCCTCCATAATACTAACAGGGATCTCACAGCAAATCCCTATATCAAGATCAGTTGTATATAAACATAATGTATCTTTTTTTGTTTCCAACAACATATTGGAAAGAATCGGCAGTGTGGCTTTTGATGAAACAACATTTTGAACAGTTTGGATTCCATAAAGCAGAGCTTCTTTAGTTATTTTAACCTTCATGTTATACACAACTCCTTTATTTCTCTATTTAAAAACACGTTTAGTAATAATGGTTATAGGTGCTGTGAATATTTTAATAAGTTCAAAAACTATTCAAACATAACGAGTTGTAAAATATATACATTGTGGATAACTTGCAACATACGGTGAACTATTGTTTAAGAATCACCGTTAGCTTATCAATAATATACTTTATTTCACTGTTTTTACTAAGGTTTTCCTCAACTTTTTTACAGGCGTATAAAACAGTTGTATGATCTTTGCCTCCAAAAGCTTTGCCTATTTCAAGAAGAGAGTGGCGCGTTAAAGTTCGTGTTAAATACATGGCAATTTGCCGCGGAAAAACAAAAGTTTTTGTTCTTTTGGAACTTTTTAGGTCATTAATATTTAATTTGAAATGATCACAAATGATTTGTTGAACCATTTCAACACTGATAATTTTAGTTGTTTCCTGAACCATATTTTTTAATACTATTTGTGCTAACAGCATCGTGATTGGCTTTTCCTGAAGGATGGAACTTGCCACAACACGAATAAGGGCACCTTCAAGTTCACGTATATTGGTTTTGATTTGTTCAGCAATAAAATATACAACCTCATCTGGAACATGCACATTTTCCAGTTCAAGTTTTTTACGCAAAATGGCCACACGATTTTCAAAATCGGGCGGTTGTATATCAACTGTCAAGCCCCATAAGAAACGTGTGACAAGGCGCTCTTCCAGGTCGGAAATTTCTTTGGGAGGCCGGTCGGAACTGATAACGATCTGTTTACGGTTATCATGCATAGCGTTAAAAGTATGAAAAAATTCTTCCTGAGTTGAACGTTTTCCGGCAATAAATTGAATATCGTCAATAAGAAGGATGTCGACATTGCGGTATTTTTGTTTAAATTCATTGGTTGTTTTATGATGAATGGATTCAATTAGCTCATTGGTGAACTGTTCCGACGTTAAATAAACGCATTGGGCAACAGGATTCATGCGTAATACTTCATGCACAAGTGCTTGCATCAAATGTGTTTTTCCGAGACCAGACTGACCATAAATGAATAAAGGATTGTAAGCTTTGGCCGGTGCATTGGCAACGGCCTGACTGGCGCGGCAGGCCATTTGATTGGATGACCCAATAACAAAATTTTCAAACGTTAGGCGTGGATTAAGATTTGATCTGCCGGGTTTTTTTATAGAAGAAAAAGCCGGTGGTGTTGCTAAAGGGATTGCAATAGCGGGAACATGTTGTTGATGAGCCAATGCTTCAAAAGGAACAACCCGTGTTTCGATTTGAATATTTTTTTGTGTATGTGTTTTCAGGATTTCTTGAATCGTATCAAAATAATGTTCTACAACCCAATTTTTAAAGAATTCATCTGGGGTTATTAAAGTAAGGGTGTTTTCAGCTTCAGAAACCACATGAAAGTTTGAAAACCACGATAGGTAAGCACTATCCCCTATTTTCTGACGAATTTCAGTTTGAGCTTCAGTCCAGACTTTAAGGGTATCCATAATACCAGATATTCTTTCTATAGTGGAACATATCAAAACACATAAGTCTAATCAAATTAACAACATAGGCGTTTACTAAAAAACAATTAACAAGTTATCCACAGGTGTTAAAATCTTTACGTTGTTGTTTTTGAATATGTATCATTTAGTTTGGAAGTAGGATTATCTTTTTGCTATAAAAATCAAATTTTGGTTATTATAGCAAAGAACATTTCAATTTCAATGTCATTCTTCCTGACCGTCTCAATTCTTGGGTTTGATAATTCAGAATACAGGCTATTGACTTCACAAGAGCGTGTGTTATAATTTGACCCATTATGAAAAAAACATTAAAAACACCCACAAAGATCAAAGGTAAAAAAACACACGGCTTCCGTACACGTATGGCGACAGCAGATGGTCGCAAGGTGTTGTCGAAAAGGCGTGCCAAAGGTCGCAAGCGTTTAGCCGTTTAACTGACAGCTGTCACGTTTATGATCTGTTTTTTAATCAGGACCTATCAGACCGCGAGCAGGTTGTTTCTTCCTAAAGCTTGCCGTTTTTATCCGTCTTGTTCAGCATATACGTTAGAGGCTATTCAAAAATACGGCACCTGCAAAGGCCTGAGGGTGGGGTTTCTCCGTATTTTAAAATGTTCCCCATTTTCACGCGGGGGCTATGACCCGGTAAGGTGATTGTATGGAAAAAAGGTTTTTTCTTGCGGCTGTTTTATCATTAGGTGTTCTTTTTGGTTTTCAATCATTTTTTGGGCCAGCGAATAAAAAAGCTCAGCCATCTGCACCTACCCCTCCTTCACTGACCTCTTTTGAAAAAAGCATTGTTCCCGATCCGTTGAACGTTACCACATCTTTAGCGGAGATTGCCAAAGACACGGCTTCTTTTAATGAAAAAAACATCACATTGGAGAACAAACATTACCAGGTTGAACTGACAAACAGGGGGGCCAATGTTTCACGGCTTATATTAAAGGAATACGCGTATTCGCTCCCTGTTAGAAACTTGGCTACCCTCGATGCGTTTGATAACCTACCCTTCGCGTTTGATTTGATTGATAAAAATAAGCTTAAAAGTACACACCAAGGTGACGGATGGTTAGTTGAAAAAGATATCACATTAAATGATAATTTTACGATCAGTACCACTATCGTTGTAAAGAATACAGCCACAGTTCCACAAAATTTTATTTCAAAAAGCACAAATATTCTTGTGGACATGAACAGACTGGACAAAAGCAATGTCCAGTCTGATATGACTTTATTTGAATATGTATTTAAATCAGATAAAAAATTCATCCGTAAAAATAATGTTTCAAATTTTAATGAAAAGTGGAATAAACAAGAAACATTAAATATTAATTGGGTCGCTTTCAGAGATAAATATTTCGTTGTTCTTGTTCAACCCAAACAAGAAGAAATGAACTATGCAACAAACTTTATTTCTCCAAAAGAACTTGTCCTAGGCACGCAAAATGAAATAAAAACGGTTGCCCCTGGTCAAACCATCATATATGAGTATAAGATTTTCGCCGGCCCGCAAAAGTTGGATGTTCTAAAAAATGCCAATAATGGGTTTGAGAAGGTTTTAGTTTTTAGCGATTGGGGTTGGCTCGACGCCGTATCCAAAGCCATTTATTGGATGCTCGGCGCTATGCACAAGATTGTGCCCAATTGGGGTATCTGCATCATATTTATAAGTCTTTTTGTTTATGGAATTATGTACCCTTTGACTTTAAAAAGTCTTCTTTCGATGAAGAAGCTTCAAGCACTACAGCCAAAAATGAAAGAACTGCAAGAAAAATATAAAAACAACCAGGAGCGTTTGAGCAAAGAAATCATGGAGTTGTACAAGGTTAACCAGGTTAATCCTTTGGGCGGCTGTTTACCCATGATCTTGCAAATGCCCATTTTTGTTGGTTTATATCAGGTGCTCTGGCGTTCTGTTTACTTTCGTGGTGAAAGTTTTCTTTGGATTAAAGATTTATCTATGCCCGATCACACCATTAAACTTCCGTTTACTATTCCTTTTTTAGGAGAATACGTAAATATTTTGCCTATCCTCATGATTATCATTATGGGAATTCAGCAAAAGTTGAATCTGCAATCGAATAGCACGGGAACAGAAGAGCAGGTTTCACAGCAAAAAATGATGGCGGTCATGCTCCCTATTCTTATTGGGTTCATCTTCTATAATATGGCCAGCGGTCTAAATCTTTATTTTGTGGTGTTTTATATATTGTCCACACTGAGCCAATGGCACATTTCAAAAGACGTGAAAGCCATTGTTTAGTATGGCTGTAATGTCCAAGTCCGTTGAGTTTGAAGGCAAGACATTAGAAATCGCTATAAAAAAAGCGGAAGATATGTTCAATGTTTCACGTGAAACATTGGATATTAAGGTTGTTTGTGAAGAACAGCGCGGACTGTTTGGTATGGAAGGCGCTAAATTAGCCAAAATCAAGGCCAAGCGTAAATAATATTTTTTAGATTTTTTACAAACAGTTAAATAGTTTCACGTGGAACACCACTCTAAGCACGTGTTATTAATAAGAATATAATATAGACAAAACAGCGCGTTTCTCAAGTACAGGATCACTGAAAGCAAGTTGAGAATAAAATACATGTTTATGTGTGCGGCAACGTCGGGAAATAAAGGCTAATACACAATCCGGGGTTAAGGCGCGTATGGCTAAAATCATTACGATTTGCAATCAAAAAGGTGGCACAGGAAAGACAACAACCGCGGTTAATTTATCAGCGGCCTTGGCTGACTGCGGTAAAAAGGTTTTACTTGTAGATATGGACCCGCAGGGTAATGCTACCAGCGGGGTGGGTATCAACAAGAACGAGATAAAACACTCCGCTTACGAAGTTCTACTACACAAAATACAAGCCCCCCAGGCTATTCTTAAAACAGCGAACACCAAGCTAGATGTTATTCCTTGCAACATTCATCTTACAGGTGCTGAAATTGAGCTTGTTGGGGTATTATCGAGGGAAAATCGGCTGAAGAAGGCCCTTATTGAAGTGCGGTCGCAGTATGATTATATTTTATTAGATTCACCCCCATCGTTAGGTTTACTCACGTTAAATGCATTGGTCGCTGCGGATTCGATCATTATCCCTATTCAGTGTGAGTTTTATGCCTTGGAAGGCGTTTCACAGTTGCTCAATACTATTGGTCTTGTCCGAGATGGTCTTAACTCAAATCTTGAAATCGAGGGTGTGCTATTAACCATGGCAGACATTAGAACAAATTTAAGTGTTGAGGTTATTAATGAAATCCGAAATTATTTTAAAGAAAAAGTTTATCAGGCAATCATCCCGCGCAACATTCGTTTAAGTGAAGCACCAAGCCACGGTAAGCCGATCAATGCGTACGATCCGTCTTCTATCGGAGCCAAGAAATATGCTGAATTGGCAGAAGAAGTGATACGAAGAAATAATCCGACGGCGATATTGTCCAAATAGCACTTGTACAAATGTCCAATAAATACGTCCAATCTGATAAGGTGAGAATATGGCATTAGGTCGTGGTCTTTCTGCGTTAATCGCCGAAAGAAAAGAAGTTCCGCCAGCGTCTACAGGTCAGTTGCACGTTGATATTGCACTGATCAATGACAATCGGTTTCAACCGCGCCAGACGTATGATATTGCTAAAATTGATGAATTGGCGGCTTCTATTAAGGATCAAGGGTTGTTGCAGCCCTTGGTGGTTAGGCCGATTGATCATGGGTTTGAGGTGGTGGCTGGTGAGCGTCGTTTGAAGGCGGCGCGCAAGCTAGGCTTGTTGCAGGTGCCGGTGATCGTGCGTGACGTTACCGATCAGGAGGCACTGGTTTTAGCTTTGGTTGAAAATCTTCAGCGTGAGGAGTTAAATCCCATTGAAGAGGCGGAAAGTTTTCGGCGTCTGGTAGATGAGTTTCAGCAGTCCCAAGAAGACGTGGCGCGCCTGGTCAGCAAAGATCGTGCCACCGTAGCCAATCTTTTGCGTTTATTGAAGTTGCCCAAAGACATACAGCGAGCCGTGTCCGACGGACGTATTTCCGCGGGTCATGCGCGGGCTATCCTTGCCGTAGATTCAGCGGAACGTCAGCGCGAAATTTTCACCCGCATCCTTGACGAAAAACTTTCGGTGCGCGAAGCCGAAGCGTTGACAAAAGCCGATGCAGCGCAAGTGATTGCGAAAGATAAGCATAAGTTAAAGCCTTTGAAAGACCCTGAAATAGCAGCCCTTGAAACGGAATTGCGTGGCATCTTTGGAGTCAAAGTTCAGGTGTGCAATGCGCGCGGCAATAAGGGGAAAGTGGTGATAGAGTATTATTCGCTCGATGATCTTGACCGTATATTAGAGGTGGTGCGTCGATGAAGGAGAATATCCTTGTTATTGTGAAGCCTGATGGCATGGTTAAGGGGCACGCGGGGCATGTGTTGACGCGTTTTGAGGAAACCGACCTTAAACTTGTTGGAGCACGGGTTGTTAAGGTGACGCGTGAGCTGGCCGAGGCGCATTATTTCCAGCTACGCGAAAAACCGTTCTTTGATGAGCTCATTCATTTTTTGATGGGCGATCTGCACAATCATCAAGACATGGTGCTGGCGATGGCTTTTACGGGCGAAGACGCGGTCAAGAAGGGGCGTCAGATCGCCGGAGCCACTAATCCTGAGTTGGCTGACCCTCATTCGATCAGGGGCAGTATGGGGCGCGTAACGACCAAGGGTGTTTTTGAAAATGTCATCCACGTCTCTTCTGATACAAACGAAGGGGAGCGCGAGATCAAACTATGGTTCACCCCCGAAGAAGTCGCCTTGGCACTTTTTTCGGTGGCAACATCAGGTCACAGAAAGGTTTGGGCATGATCACAGGAATGACAGGTTTTGGCGCCGCAGGGTTTGCCATTGGCAGGATCAAGGGGCAGATCGAGATCAAGAGTGTCAATCACCGTTATTTAGACATTGCTTTTTATTTACCGTTGGGTTGCGGGATGATGGAAAACAAGATCCGTGAAATGCTCGCCAAGGTTATTTCTCGCGGGAGGATCACAGTGTCGGTGCGCATTACGGACAAACCATCCCAGACCGTGTCTTTCAACGAGGATCTGATTGAAGAATACCTGCGCCATGCGCGCAGTATTGAAAAGAAATATAAATTATCTAATAATCTAACACTTGCTGACCTTATCCGCATGCCGGGGATCGTTGATGTCAAGGAAGTGTTTATCGAGGCGGAGCAGTTGTGGCCGGCGGTTGAAAAGGGCTTGTTGGCGGCGATCAAAGGCTTTAAGGTCATGCGCCAGCGCGAGGGCAAGAGCCTGACAGCAGACATCGACGACAAACTCAAGCGCATGACTGCCAAGCTTAAGGCAATACAGAAACAGCACGATGATCTTTTAAAGGCTTACAGCAAGGCGAACAAACCCGAAGATTTTGCCTCATACCAGAAGAGCATCGACGTCAATGAGGAGATCAAGCGCTTCACGCATTATATCGCTGAAATGCGCGCGCTCCTGAAAGCTGCGGATCCTTCGGGCAAGAAAATGGATTTTATCGCCCAGGAAATGCAGCGTGAGACCAATACGCTTGGATCCAAGCTTCAAGACCAGATGGTGTCCAACGCCGTCATTGCCTTAAAGAGCAAGATCGAAAAGATCCGCGAACAGGCCAACAACGTCGAGTGATGACCAGGGGCCGCATCATCATCCTTTCAGGGCCGTCGGGGGTTGGCAAGACCACCCTGCACGACCTTCTTTTGTCAACGCCTCCTTTTAAGGGCCGCATTGTGCGGTCGATCTCTGCGACAACACGACAACCGCGCGGGCAGGAACGCCACGGGAGGGATTATCTTTTTCTTTCTCCCAAAATGTTCGCGTACAAGGTTCGCGCCGGGCATTTTCTGGAATGGATGAAGGTGTTCGATCATTATTACGGAACACCCTTAAAGAATGTGCACGACGCCCAGGCCCGGGGCCAGCATGTCCTTTTGTGCATTGATGTGCACGGGGCACTGGCCGTGAAGGCCAAAATACTTGACGCGCTCATGATCTTTGTGAAAACCCCGACGCCAGAAGAGCTTCGCCGCCGCCTAGAGGCACGCGGGACGGACTCGCCCGCAAGTGTCGCCATCCGCCTCAAGAAAGCCTGCGCCGAGATCGACCTCGCCGCGCGCTATGACCATGTGGTCGTCAACAACACCCTGCCCGAAGCCTTCAAACAATTAGCCACGATCGTAGCACAAGAATTGGGGATTGTGCTGAAGGGGAACGTGACTGAGGCGTAACATCTTTTTCCGTCGGGATGCGTTGACATTTGGGCGGGGTTGTGCTATATAACAATGCTATTCTTCAGGTTAAAAGATGATTAGGGAGGGTTACGATGGCGTATTTACCGTTGGAAGACTTGTTGCCGCGCGCGGCTAACAGTTCGTATAAGTTGGTTCGCATGGTTGCCATGCGGGCGCTGGAGGTTGGCGAAGGCGGGGCAAAGCTGGTCGCGTCGTCGATCAACGAGAAGCCGGTAACAACCGCCATGCGCGAAGTTATCGCCGGGTGTGTGATGACCAAAGAAGCTTCTGATATCATGAAGAAGGCGGCCAAGGCGGCCAAGCACGCGTAATTCGATGGGTAAGCCGTGCGTTGTTCTGGGTGTGACCGGAAGCATTGCCGCGTACAAGGCGGGTGATATTATCCGTCGGTTGCACGATGAGCACTGTGACGTTGTTGTTGTGATGACGCCGGCCGCGGAAAAGTTTGTGACACCGCTGACGTTTGAAGTTCTTTCCCGGGGTCCTGTTTATCGGGATATGTTTGCGCGTGAGGGCAATTGGGATATTGCCCATGTGGCGCTGGCCCAGCGGGCTGATATTTTTCTGATCGCGCCGGCAACGGCTGATTGCCTTGCCAAGGTTGTGGCGGGGATAGCCGATGACCTGGTATGTTGTACCGCCGTGGCGACTAAAGCGCCGGTCGTGATCGCTCCGGCGATGAATACAGATATGTTCACGAGTGCTGTTGTTCAGGAAAATATCGCCCGGCTGACAGCGCGGGGCATTAAATTTGTTGCACCTAAAGAAAATTCCCGTTTGGCGTGTGGCGTGACGGGGCAGGGTGCCCTGGCGGATGTGGATGTGATCGTCAGGACGGTCGTTGATCTTTTGAAATCTGTGGCGCGGTAGCCAAGTGGTAAGGCAGCAGTCTGCAAAACTGCTATGCACCGGTTCAAATCCGGTCCGCGCCTCCAATGTTTTTGCCGGATGTATACGGGCGAGTGGTGGAATGGTATACACGAAGGACTTAAAATCCTTTGGCTGAAAGGCCTTGAGGGTTCAATTCCCTCCTCGCCCATGTTTTTGGATGGCAGGAAAGATTTTTCTTGTGGCTTTTTGTTTCACACGATATACTCTTGAAAAATTTCGCGCTTATTGGACCCATAGCTCAGTTTGGTTAGAGCGCTTCCTTGACATGGAAGAGGTCAGAGGTTCGAGTCCTCTTGGGTCCACCATTTTTAACCCTTGCCGACGGATATGTCGGTTTTATTTTCTATGGACTATTCACGCGATATTGATAAATTACGTCACACCTGCGCTCATGTGATGGCCCAGGCGGTCAAACTGTTGTGGCCCGAGGCCAAGGCGGCGATCGGCCCGGCGATCGACAACGGTTTTTATTATGACTTCGATAAGAAGGAGCCGTTCACCGACCAGGACCTGGCCCAGATCACCAAGGCCATGCAGAAGATCATTAACAAAGACCTTCCGCTGACGGCAACGCTCGTCGATAAAAAGGCGGCGATTGATATTTTCAGCAACCTGGGCGAGACGTATAAGATTGAGCTGATCAACGGAATCGTTGACGAAAAAGTTTCCATTTATACGACGGGCGACAACCAGTATGCGGACTTGTGCAAGGGGCCGCATGTGGCGTCCACCGGCGCGATCAAGGCGTTCAAACTTATGTCTGTCGCCGGGGCGTATTGGCGCGGTGATCAGAAGAACGCCATGCTTCAGCGCATTTACGGTACATGCTTTGCGTCGAAAGAAGAGCTGGATCAATATTTGAAAGGCATTGAGGAAGCGGACAAGCGTGACCATCGCAAGATCGGTGCCGCGCTTGACCTGTTCCATATTTATCATGAAGAAGCCGGCGCGGGGTTGGTGTTCTATCACCCCAAAGGGGCTTTGATGCGCAAGATCCTCGAGGATTTTACGCGCAACCTGCATTTGAAGCGCGGGTATGACCTTGTGCAGACGCCGAATTTCCTGCGCGGGAAGCTGTGGGAAATCTCCGGCCACGCGGACCATTACCGCGAGAACATGTATTATTTCAAGATCGACGACGAGGAATATGCGGTCAAGCCCATGAACTGCCCGGGCCACATGCTCATTTACAAGCATCGCCTGCATTCATACCGAGAACTGCCGATCAAGCTGTTTGAGCTGGGTACGGTTTATCGTTATGAAAAAGCGGGCGTATTGCATGGCTTGTTGCGGGTGCGCGGCTTTACGCAGGACGATGCGCATATTTTCTGCCGCCGCGATCAGGTAAAGGTTGAAGTTGAAAAGGTGCTCGACCTCGCTTTTGAAATCCTTTCCGCGTTCGGGTTTAAGGATTACACGATCAAGCTGAGTACGCGTCCTGAAAAATTTATCGGCCGGCCTGAAGATTGGGCGTTGGCGACAGAGTCCCTCAAGCAGGCACTTGAAAGCAAGGGCATTGCCTATGAGATCAATGAAGGCGATGGCGCTTTCTACGGGCCCAAGATTGATTTGAAGCTTAAAGATGCGTTGGGCCGTGAATGGCAGTGCAGTACGATCCAGTGTGATTTTGCCCTGCCCGAACGCTTTGACCTTTCGTTCATGAATGACCAGGGTGTGGCCGAACGGCCGATCATGCTCCATCGTGCGCTTTTTGGCAGTGTGGAGCGCTTCTTTGGTACACTCATTGAGCACCATGCCGGCAATTTTCCGTTGTGGCTGGCACCGGTGCAGGTCATTGTTGTTCCGATCAAGTCCGATCATGATGCATTTGCCAAAGCCGTGGTGGAAAAATTGCGCCAGGAAGATATCCGTGTTGAGCTCGATGCGCGCAATGAATCGTTGGGAAAACGTATCCGCGAAGCGCGCCTTCAGCGCACCCCGTATGTCCTTGTCATTGGGGATAAAGAGGTGGCGGGGGCCATGGTCGCGGTCAGAAAACGCCCGGAAACGGACCTGGGCGCGATGCCCGTGGAGCAGTTCTTAAGCCTTGTATGTAAAGAGATTGTTGACAAAATTTAGTTTTTTAAGATAATAGGGCATTGAATTTTTTTCCAAAAGCCTTTCTGACGCGTTGTCAGCAGGGAAATGGATGGCAGTCCCGCCGGAAATGCGAGACTTTATAGGGAGGTGGTCGTTATTCAAAAGAGGATCCGTATCAATGAGCAGATCCGTTCGAATGAGGTTCGTGTCATAGGACCTAACTCGGAACAGCTCGGTGTAGTAACGTCAATCCGGGCCATGGAACTTGCGGATCAGCATGAACTTGACCTTGTTGAAGTTGCACCTACAGCCAAGCCGCCTGTTTGCCGCATCATGGATTTCAGCAAGTATAAATATGAGCAGGAAAAGAAGGAACGTCGCGCCAAGAAACACGCGCACATCTCCCAGCTCAAGCAGATCAAGATCAAGCCGCATATCGAGGAACATGATTATCAGACCAAGCTGAAGCAGACGCTGGCGTTCCTTGATAAAAAAGATAAAGTAAGGATCAACCTGTTTTTCCAGGGTCGTGAAATGGCATTCCGCGAAAAGGCCAAGACGCTCCTGGATCGGTTCGTGACCGATACCGCCGAGGTTGCGCAGATAGAAAAAGATGTGATGATGGAAGGCAAAGTCATGTCCATTGTCATCGCCCCGAAGGCTGATAAGGCGTAACAGCAAGGGTTAACAAAAGAGGTCGTAGAGTATGCCCAAGTTAAAAACAAAAAAAGGCGTGGCCAAGCGCTTTAAGATCACCAAGTCTGGTAAGATCAAGAAACGCAGTGCGGGCCGCGGACACATTCTTTCTAAAATGACACGTAAACGTAAGCGCAAACTCCGCAAAAGCGGTTATCTTGCCGGCGTCGAAGTAAAGAAGATCAGGAGGATGCTCCCGTATGGTTAAGATCAAGAATTCCGTCGCGCGGAAAAAAGGGCGTAAACGCGTTTTTAGACTGACCAAGGGTTTTTATGGTCAGAAAAAGAATCGCTGGGGTCAGGCCATGCGCGCGCTCATCAAGGCGTTGCGTTACAGTGCCCGCGACAGAAAGGCCCGTGCCCGCGCTTTCCGCAGTCTGTGGATCGTGCGTATTAATGCCGCGTGCCAGTCACATGGTTTGGTTTACAGCCGTTTTATCAAGGGGCTGAAGGCTGCCAAGATCGAGATCAACCGCAAGATGCTGGCGGAGATCGCGCTGAATGATGCGCCTACGTTCAAGAAGATCGTTGATATCGCGGACAAGGCTATTCCGGCCAATGTCACGCGCAAAAAGGTTCCCGCCAAGGCGTAAGCTTTTTCCTTGGAGAAACTATTAAGGGCTCCTTTCTTAAGGAGCCCTTTTTATGTTATAATATGATTTTTAATGACTAACATCGACGATAAGGCTTGAGATGAGTTGGGATTTTGAGACGATAAAACACGATGTAGCGATCCAGGTGGCAGGGGCTGGGGTGCTCGACGCGCTCGAGGCGGTACGCATTAAGTTCCTCGGCAAGAAGGGCCTTGTGCCGGAGATGTACGCGGCACTTCCGTCGGCGGCGCCTGATGAGAAAAAGGCACTGGGCAAAAATGCCAATGAAATCAAGGTGCTGGCGGAAACGCTGATCGCGGCGCGCAAGGTGGCGCTAACGGCGCAGGCCAAGGTGGGGGACGCCCTTGATGTTACGCTTCCGGGCATGGCCGTGGCGCAGGGGACACAGCACTTGATCAATCAGACGCTCGAAGAGATCTGTGATGTTTTTTTGCGCATGGGCTTTGTGATCGAGCGTGGGCCCGAGATCGAAACAGAGTTCCATAATTTCACGGCCTTGAACATTCCGCTCGACCATCCGTCGCGCGATGCGTTTGATACGTTTTATCTGGATGAGAAAGATCCGGGGGCGGACGGCCGGTATCTGCTCTTGCGCAGTCATACGTCGCCGGGGCAGATGCGGGTTATGAAACAACACAAGCCGCCGATGGCGGTCATCATCCCGGGTAAGGTATATCGACCCGACGCGGTGGACGCGAGCCATTCGTTCATGTTCCATCAGATCGAGGGTCTTCTGATCGACAAGAATGTTACGTTCGCGGACCTTAAGGGGCTGTTGACGGCGTTCTGTAAAAAGTTTTTTGGTGATGATGTGAAGATGCGGTTCCGCCCGCATTTCTTTCCGTTCACGGAGCCGTCGGCGGAGGTGGATATTCAGTCGAACATTTTCAAAGGGAGAGCCGGCAAGTGGCTGGAGATCCTGGGGTGCGGCATGGTGCATCCTAAGGTGTTCGAACATGCGGGTTATCCGCCGGGTGAATATACGGGGCTGGCGTTTGGCCTTGGGGTGGAACGCATTGCCATGCTCAAGCACGGCATTGGCGATATTCGTGTTTTTACTGAAAACGATCTCAGATTCCTTAAACAATTTTAGGACTTTATGAAATTAAGTTTGAATTGGTTAAAGCATTACATTGAGCATGGGTTGACGGCCGCTGAACTTTCTGCGCGCATGACCATGGCGGGGTTGGAAGTGGAACATCAGGAAACGGTCGATGGCGATACCGTCTTTGAGATCGAGATCACGCCCAATCGGCCCGATTGCCTTAACATGCTGGGGCTGGCGCGTGAGGTGTCGGCGATCACAGATAAAGCGTTGTGCCTTCCGGTGGTGAATGTTCATGCGGATCAGGCGGGGATTGAGATTGTTGTTGAAGATAAAGAGGCTTGTCGTCGATATATTGGCACGCTGATCGAAGGCGTGACGGTGCGTGAATTTCCGGCGGACAAGGCGAAGGTCTTGCAGGCCATCGGGGTGAAGACGATCTCCAACATTGTTGATGTTACCAATTTTGTATTGTTTGAATACGGACAGCCCCTGCATGCGTTTGATGCGGACAAACTTGTCGGTGGCAAGATCGTCGTGCGCCGGGCGAAGAAGGGTGAGAAGCTTGTGACGCTCGATGAGGTGGAGCGGGTGCTGGATGAAAGTATTCTGGTGATCGCGGATGCGGAAAAACCTGTGGCCATCGCCGGTATTATGGGCGGGAAAGCAACGGGTGTGACGTCGGCGACGAAGCGCATTATCTTGGAGAGTGCCTATTTTGATATGGGGCTTGTCCGTCGGGCGTCGCGCAAGCTCGGGCTGGGCAGTGATGCCAGTTACAGGTTTGAGCGCGGGGTGGATATGGGCGGTGTGGTGAAAGCATCAGATCGTGCGACGGACATGATCCTCGCCCTGGCCGGTGGCAAGGTCGTGGCCCGGCGAGATACGGGTGCCGGTATCACGGCGGCGGTGCGTCTTGCGATCACGGTGTCTGCCAATGATATAAAAAAACTTTTGGGTACAACGATTGATACGGCCCGGGCGCGGCGTATCCTGGAGCGTTTGGGCTGTGCCGTGACGGTGGCCGGTGATGTGATGACGGTGATCCCCCCGGACAATCGCAATGATCTAAAGATCAAGGAAGATATTATCGAAGAAGCCGGGCGCGTGGTCGGGTTTGATAATTTGCCGCTGACCTTGCCGCGTGTGGGGGCGTTGAATATTCCCGTTGATCTGGAGCGTGAGGATTTCAACCGGCGCGTGGCGGCCAGTTTTATGGCCCAGGGGTTTAATGAAATATTGACCTATGCCATGATCAGCCGTGCGGCGTTGGAAAAAGCCGGGTACGACGGGGTTAAGCCGGTGGCCATGCAGAATCCGATGTCAGCGGAGCAGGAATTGATGCGCCCGGCGGTATTGGCGAATATGCTTTTGGTTGTGGCATCGAACATGAACCATGGGCAGAAGGATCTTTGTTTGTTCGAGGTCGGCAAGCGGTACCTGCCGACGGGTGAACGGTGGACGCTGGGTGTGATCCTGACGGGGCGGCGTGCCAATGACTGGCGTCGGGGTAAACGTGAGGCCATGGATTTCTTTGATATCAAAGGCGCGGTTGAAACGGCCTTTGGGCGTCAGCGTGTGGCGGGTTTGAAATTTATCGTCGGCAAAGATGCTGGGTTAGAGCCGGGGCAGACGGCGCGGGTTTTGATCGGAAATCAGGATGTAGGCCGTATCGGGAAAGTGGCTGAGCAGGTGCTGCTTAATTTTGAGATCAAGAAGGCGGATGTTTATTTTGCGGAGATTGACCTGGAATATGCGCGTGATGCCGTAACGCCGCGGTTGAAGTTCGAGGCGCTGGATGAATATCCTTCCGTCGTGCGGGATGTGAGCCTGGCGGTGAAGGATGTGGTGTTTGAAGACTTGCGTGCGTTGTGTTTGGCTAATGGCCAGGGGTTGTTGCGCAAAGTTGAGCTTGTGGAAGAGTACCGTGGTGATAAGATAGAGGCTGGATTTAAGGGGCTGGTTGTTTCCTTGACGTATCAGGCCAAGGACAGGACATTGACCGAGGATGTGATCACAGCGTTGCATGAGGGTATTGTGGCAAAATTGCTGGGAAGTTTTACAGCACGCCGGAGATAATTTTATCTGCCTGCTGTGTTCGTCAGGGGGTATGTAAATTTGAACCAATGCGTTTCTAAAGGGGTTTGTTGTCTTGCGCGCCCAAGGGCCGTGAGCTTTTCCCCACCTGTCTACCAGGTTCGAATACGCACGCTCTCAACGGCATAAGCGGGTTTTATTTCAGCCCTGCGCTCAACATAAGAGCGCGGGGTTCATTTTTTATGAGGGTTACTATGGGACTTTTTGAAGAAGAGCAGGGGTCGAACAAGCCGTTGTCGGTGCGCATGCGCCCGGCATCTCTCGATGAGATCGTCGGGCAGGAGCATATCCTGGGCCCGGGAAAATTGCTGACACGCGCGGTTGACGCGGATCGGGTATCGTCGATCATCCTTTATGGGCCGCCGGGTGTCGGGAAGACGACGTTGGCTTTATGTATCAGCAAGAAAACGGAAGCACAGTTTGAAAGTGTGAATGCCGTGGCATCGAATGTGGAGGAATTGCGCCGGATCATCGCCGGGGCCAAAAATCGTCTGGCTACAACCGGGCGCAGGACTATTCTTTTCATCGACGAGATCCATCGCTTCAACAAGGCCCAGCAGGATGTGTTGATGCCTGATGTGGAAAACGGTATCCTTGTCCTGATCGGTGCCACGACCATGAATCCTTTCTTTTCCCTTGTTACGCCGCTCTTGTCGCGATCGTTGGTGTTTGAATTAAAACCGTTAGGGCCGCTGTCGTTGATGGTTCTTTTGGAGCGGGCTTTGTTGGATGCCGTGCGGGGGTTGGGGCGGTTGCCTGTCAAGGCGGATAAGGCGGCGTTGGAATTTTTGGCAGACATTTCCGACGGGGATGCCCGGCGGGCGCTCAATGCGCTGGAGATCGGGTGCCTGAGTGTGCCCAAGAATGAAGCCGGCGAGATTGTTTTTGATCTGGCCGCGGCACAGGAGTCGATCCAGAAAAAGCAGGTGCAGTATGACGGGGACGGCGATGTGCATTATGACACGATTTCAGCGTTCATTAAATCCATGCGCGGGTCTGACCCGGATGCCGCCTTGTACTGGCTGGCCAAGATGATCTACGCCGGCGAAGACCCCCGGTTCATTGCCCGGCGCATTGTGATCTGTGCCGCTGAAGATGTGGGCAATGCTGATCCGCAGGCGCTGGTCCTGGCGAACACCGCCGCCCAGGCGTCGGAGTTCATTGGTTTCCCTGAAGCCCGGATCATCCTGGCGCAAGCCGTGACCTATGTGGCCTGCGCCCCCAAGTCCAATGCCGCTTATTTGGGGATCGACAGGGCCCTGGAGGATGTGCGCAACAAAAAAGCCGGTAATGTCCCGTCACACCTTAAAGATGCGTCTTATGCCGGCGCGAAAAAACTCGGCCACGGCCAGGGCTACAAATACGCCCACGATTTCCCGGATCATTACGTGCCGCAGGAGTATATGCCCTTTAAAGCCACCTATTACGAACCAACGGATCTCGGCTACGAAAAAAAGATCCGCGACCGCCTGGAAGTGCTGAGAAAAAGGGCGGGGTGAACTGTGTTAATAACATATGCGTTGAAAATGTTATTAACACATGTTATCCTTCAAGCATGAAGCCGCCATTTGATATTACCCTTAAAATTTTGAATCTTGCCACCGAGATCAGTGCCCTGGTTGGCCGGCTGGAAGGGGCGCGATTGAAGGTTCCTCTCGTTGATCTGCGGCGCCAGATTGATGCGTCCTCTGTTCATTCCAGCTGTGTGATCGAAGGTAATCGTTTGACGCTGGATCAGGCGACAGATGTGATCAGCGGTAAACGTGTTGTAGGTTCCCCCCAAGATATCCTGGAGATCAAGAATGCGCATGAGCTTTACGCGATGATTGAGGATATTGATCCCCGCCGTGGCAAAGACCTTTTGCGGGCGCATGGGGTGCTGATGAAAGGCCTTGGGGTGAGCGCAGGTCAATACCGACAGACCGGCGTTGTGGTCAGAAGTCAGCGGGTTGTGGTGCATACAGCCCCGCCATACAGGAAAGTCCCGGAATTGATGGAGCAACTTTTTGAGTTCATCAATCACCCAGAGGGAATACATGCTCTGATCGCGTCCAGCATTTTTCATTATGAGTTTGAATTTATTCATCCGTTCGAGGACGGGAACGGCAGGATGGGCCGTTTCTGGCAAACCTTGATGCTGCGGCATGCCCAGCCATGTTTCAGTCTTGTGCCGATCGAGAGCACCATCAAGGATCATCAGCAAGCCTATTATGAGGCGATCGCGCGTTCGAGCAAGGAGGGGAAATCCACGGTTTTCATTGAATTCATGCTCGGGGTTATTTTTGAAGCGGTGCAGGGCCTTGAGAAGCTTGCATCAGGTAAGGCAAAGCCTTCGGAGCGGATCGCGTTCATGATGAAACATTGCCCCAGGCAGTTTACCCGCAAAGAGTATATTCAGCTTATTGGCGATATCGAGGCGCATACAGCCTCCAGGGATTTGAGCGAGGCGGTTGAACAGGGGCTGATCGTCATGAACAGCTCCCGCGCCAGGGCTGTGTATAGGAAAGTGTTAGATAGGAAGAAATAAAGACAGTGTGTCCTGACTTTTTAACCAACGGACCTCGGCTACGAAAAAAAGATCCGTGACCGCCTGGAAGCGCTGAGGAAGCGGGCGGGGTAGGTCTCGCGGAACAACAACTTGTCAAAGCCGGCGAAGCCTGCCATAATTTTAATATGACAACACAACAAAAAATCCTTCAACAATTTGATACGCACGAAGCTGACATCCGGTCTTTCGGTGTCAAACGCATCGGCCTTTTTGGTTCTTTTGCCCGGGGGCAGGAGAATACCCGGAGCGATCTCGACGTTCTTGTTGAATTTAATCGGGGGCAAAAGACGTTTGATCATTTCATGGATTCAAAGTTTTTCTTGCAGAAACTTTTTGGCAAGAAAATAGACCTTGTGCTCAAAGACTCTTTGAAGCCGTCCCTGCGGCAAAGAATTTTGAAGGAAGTGATTTGTGCGGGATTATAGAAAAAACAGTGTGTCCCGATTTTTCCGATTTCTTAAATATGCATGTAGGGTCAGGTTTTCAACCTGACCATTTCTAATGTAATTGGAATAAAACATATGCCCCAACAAGCTATGCCGGAAACAAAAATTGCGATTTTCAGAAGGAAAGAGATCCGCAAGGCTATTCATAACGATGAGTGGTGGTTTGTGATCGTGGATGTGATCGCGGCATTGACAGATTCTGTTCAACCGGAGGGTTATATCAAGGATATGCGTCGTCGTGATTCGGAATTATCTCAAGGGTGGGGGCAAATTGCCACCCCCCTTTCTATTAAGACTCCTGGTGGTTTGCAAAGACTGAACTGCGCCAATACGGAAGGTGTTTTTCGGATCATCCAGTCGATCCCTTCTGCCAAGGCTGAGCCTTTTAAGAAATGGCTGGCGAAGGTGGGGTATGAGCGTATTCAGGAGATTGAGAATCCGGAATTAGGCACTAGGCGTACTCGGGCATTGTATAAGGCTAAAGGGTATTCGGATGACTGGATTGAAAAGCGGATGCGCGGGATCACTATTCGGGAAGAATTGACTGATCAGTGGAAAAAGCACGGCGTCAAAGGGGCCCGCGAATATGAGATCCTGACGGCGGAAATATCCCGGGCAACTTTTGGTCTGACGCCTGATAAATACAAGAAATTGAAAAGCCTTAAACGAGAGAACCTGCGCGATCATATGACGGACCTTGAGTTGATCTTTTCCATGCTTGGCGAGGCATCAACGACGCAGATCACGAAGGTAGAGCACCCGGAAGGTTTTATTGCCAACAAGGCCGTGGCCGTTCGCGGTGGCAGTGTTGCGGGTATCGCCAGGAAGAAGCTTGAACAGGAAACGGGGCAGAAGGTTGTCAGTAAGATCAGCTATGTCCAGGTTCCGCAAAAGAAACTAATATCTAAGGTTTCCGTGTCAAAGCCTGCGTGAAGAAGTAAAACCGTGTGTCCCGATTTTTTCTACATCTTACTTTTCAGATCCTGGGGGAAATTGTTTCAAGAAGTTTCCAGTACGCCGTTGAAGATAGAATAGTTTATTTGACATATTTGCCAGTGCATTCATATCTAATAGAAGCATACAATTTAGTATCCTTTCATGCAGTATTATTATGTTCCCATCATTTACCGCAGGGGCGGGTTCTAAACCCGCCCTTTATGGTTAACGCCTCGTGTTTGCCCGAGTTCAATGATTTCAAGGAAATTCTGCTATCGAAAAGGGATGGTTGATGATATTATAGGACGGTTTTTGAAGGTTTTTTACTTGTTATAGAAGGTATGTGTGTTGATTCCAACCAAAGATGAATTACGGCAGTTGATGCTTGGCCGCATTAAGGCACAAAAGGAGGCAGTCGCTTTATTCAAGAGCCAGGTCATTTGTGAGAAGGTTGTGGATTTGCCGGTTTTCAGGAGTGCACGGACGATTTTATGTTACGCGTCCTTTGGTGGCGAAGTGGATTCTTTTGCCCTGATGCAAAAGGCCCTGGACCAGAAGAAACGCGTGGCGTTGCCGCTGGTTAGGAAAGAAGATAAACGCATTATTGCCATGTTGATAAATTCCCTTAACGGGCTTAAGCCGGGCGCTTACGGCATACCAACACCTGCGGATATCGCAGGGAATGCCGTGGCACCTGAAGAGCTCGACCTAGTCGTTGTGCCCGGAGTGGCGTATGATCGCCTGAATAACCGTCTGGGCCGCGGCGCGGGATATTATGACAGATTTCTTTCCGCATTGCCTGCTGCAACGCCGACCATCGGCCTCGCGTATGATATCCAGATGGTGGATGTCTTGCCAAGGATCGAAGCGCATGACCGTCCGGTTTCGCTAGTTATCACCAATTAACATCATCACGAAGCGCCCGGATATTTCCGGGAGACACATGAAGAACAGCTTGCGCGCAACGCATCCGCTTTGAGGGTGTCGCCGCCATGCTGGATCAAACCAACCGCGTTGCACGCGATAAAGAAGGAGTTATTGTATGGGCGAGAATGTGTTATTGAATATCCTGGTTTTTCTGGCCGTGGGCGGCGGGGCTTTTGCCGGAGGTTATTTTTTGAGCCGTTTTTTCAAGGGCCAGCAGTTTGCCAAGGTTGAGCAGGAAGCATCCACGATCCGCGATATGGCGCGCCGCGAAGCGGAAACGTACAAGAAAGAATCCGAGCTTTACGCCAAAGATACGCTGTTAAAACTGCGGCAGGAATTTGAGCAGGAAAGCAAGCAGCGCCGCGAAGAACTTTCCACCACCGAGCGCCGTCTTTTGCAGAAGGAAGAAAACGTCGAAAAGCGCCTGGACCTCCTGGACAAGAAGGAAAAGGACCAGACGACCCGCCTCGATACCCTTAAGCAGAAAGAAACTGAAAACACGTTAAAGGCGGATGAGCTCACGAAGCTGATCCAGCAGGAGAAAGATACGCTTTTCCGCATTTCGAATTTGAGCCGCGATGAAGCCAAAAACATGCTGTTGGCGCGCGTGGATGAAGAGCTGGCCCATGAGAAGGCGGTGCGTATCCGTCAGGTCGATGAGGAGATCAAGGAGAGCGCGGACAAGAAGGCCCGCGAGCTCATTTCGATCGCCATGCAGCGCTGTGCGTCTGATCATGCGGCCGAAACCACGATCAGCGTGGTGCAGCTGCCGTCAGATGAAATGAAAGGCCGCATCATCGGCCGTGAAGGGCGCAATATCCGCGCCCTGGAACAGGCTACCGGCGTAGATATTATTATCGACGATACGCCCGAAGCGGTGACCATTTCCGGTTTTGATATGGTGCGCCGCGAGATCGCGCGCATTGCCCTTGAACAGCTTATTTCTGACGGACGCATTCATCCGGGACGCATTGAAGAGGTGGTTGAGAAGGCCAAGAAGACGCTCGATCAGAAGATCAAGGAAGAGGGCGAGCAGGCCGTATTTGAACTGGGTATCCACAACATGCACCCTGAACTCGTGAAGCTCATCGGCCGCCTCAAGTACCGCACGAGTTTTGGCCAGAACGCCTTGCAGCATACAAAGGAAGTGGCACGCCTCATGGGTGTCATGGCGTATCAGCTGGGCATTGATCCGCAGCAGGCCAAGCGCGCCGGTATCCTGCACGATATTGGTAAGGTTGTTTCAACCGAAGCCGAGGAGGGCACGCACGCGGTTGTCGGGGCGCGCCTCGCACGGAAATTTGGCGAGGTTGAGCTGGTGGCGCGCGCGGTTGAGTCGCACCACAATGAGGTTGAGGTAGCATCGGTATTTGGCGTGCTGGTGTGTGTGGCCGATACGGTGAGCGCGTCACGTCCGGGCGCCCGTGCGGAATCGCTTGAAACTTATGTCAAGCGCCTTGAAGGGCTTGAGAAGATCGCGTATTCGTTCAAGGGTATCGAGAAGGCCTTTGCCTTGCAGGCGGGCCGCGAGATCCGCGTCATGGTTGATCCGGCCAAGATGAACGACGATGAAGCCGTTGTCCTTTCGCGTGATATCAAAAAGAAAATCGAGGCCGAGATGGAATATCCCGGCCAGATCAAGATCCTGGTTGTCCGTGAAACACGCGCCATGGAGTATGCCAAGTAATGAAGGTCTTATTCCTGGGCGATATTGTCGGGAATCCCGGGCGGGAAGTTTTCGCCAAACATGTGCCGGCCATGCGCCGTAACGGCGAGGTGGATTTTGTGATCGCCAATGCCGAGAATGCGGCCGGTGGTTCCGGTATTACCGAGACGGTGGCGCGCGAACTCTTTTCGTTCGGCTGTGATGTGATCACGCTTGGGGATCATGTGTGGGACAAGCGCGAGGTGTATCCGTATTTAAATAGCGCCCCTCATGTGGTGCGGCCTGCGAATTTTGCTTCCGAAGCGCCGGGCCGCGGGATGTGTGTGGTGGATGTCAATGGCACGCGGGTGGCGGTGATCACGCTCATGGGGCGTACGTTCATGAAGTTTCTGGTGAATTGCCCGTTCCGGGCGCTGGATGTCCTTCTGGGCGACCTGACGGGAGCCAGGGTGGTTGTGGTTGACATGCACGCCGAAGCGACCAGTGAAAAAGTGGCCATGGGTTGGTATGCCGACAGCAGGGTCAGCGCGGTCTTGGGGACGCATACGCACATTCAAACGGCCGATGAAAAGATCCTGCCCGGCGGGACGGCATATATAACGGATGCCGGCATGACCGGACCGTATGATTCTGTGATTGGCCAAATCAAAGAGCGCATTGTTGCGCGCTACTTGACTGGGCTTCCGAATAAATTCGAAGTGGCCCCGGGCAAGGCCACGCTGTGCGGGGTGGTGGTTGACATTGATGAGACCACCGGTCGTGCGCGATCGATCGTGCGTGTTCAAAAAGATTGAACAGAGGAGGTAATATGACCTGGGAAGGATTAAATCGCCGGCAATTTCCACGTGCTAATTTTCCGTGCCTGATCAAGATCGTGCATGACGGCCAGGGGGATGAGGCTATCCTGACGCATACGGAAAACATCAGCACCGGCGGCAGTTCGGTGATCATCAAGAAGTCCCTGGAGTTGTTCATGGCTGTCAAGGTTGAGGTTGATCTGATGGATGGCGGAGACATTGTTGCCAGCAATGCGAAGGTGGTATGGGCGGTGCGCCGGAAAGCGATCGAGGAGCAGAAGCCATCATTTTATGATGTCGGTTTGGAGTTTCTTGATTTGAATGAAGTGGCTCGTCAGCGCGTGGCCCGCACGGTTGAGCATTTGGTGCGTTTTGGTCGCCAGACACCTATGTATTAAAGAGAGGCGTATATGGTCAAGGTACGGTTTGCCCCGAGTCCGACGGGGAATTTACACATTGGTGGTGCGCGCACGGCTCTGTTCAATTGGATGTACGCCAAAGCCCAGGGCGGGCAGTTTGTTCTGCGGGTCGAGGACACCGACCTTGAGCGTTCCAAGCCTGCGTATGAGGCAGAGATATTGAACAGCATGGCCTGGCTCGGCTTGACGTGGGATGAGTTTTACAAGCAGAGTGAGCGGTTTTCTATTTACAGGGAACACGCCGAAAAGCTTGTGGCTGAGGGGCGGGCTTACCGTGATGGGACGGCCGTGCTCCTTACAGTTGACAAAAGTCGCGATATCAAGTTCGACGATCTTATCCGTGGGCTTATCACATTCAATACTGATGAGATCAAGGATCAGGTGTTGATGAAATCCGACGGGTCGCCGGCCTACAGTTTTAGCTGTGTTGTCGATGACGCGCTTATGGGGATCACCCATGTCATCCGCGGTGAGGACCACATATCCAATACACCCAAGCAAATCCTGATTTATGAAGCCCTGGGGTTCAAGCCGCCCAAGTTCGGGCATTTGCCGCTCATTATGGGGGCTGACGGGGCACGTTTGTCGAAGCGTTTCGGGGCGGTGGCGGTCAGCGATTACCGCGGCGAAGGTTTCTTGCCTGAAGGGCTCGTTAACTATCTGATGCTGCTGGGCTGGTCGCCGGGCAATCAGGAGATCATTGATTTAAAAAGTGCGTGTGCGAAATTCTCGATCAAGAAGGTTAATAAGACCGCCGCGCAGTTTGATATGGAAAAGCTCAAGTGGACCAATGCGCAGTACATCAAACAGGTCGACACCGCGGTGCTGACGGAGCTGATCATTCCCTTGCTCAAGGAAGAAGGTATGATCCTTGACGGGTACGACAAAAAGCGTATCGCTACGGCCGTGCATCTTTTTAAGTCGCGCATGGCGACCTTGCGTGATTTTATCGAAAGGGCAGGGTTTCTTTTTGTAAGGGATTTGCCCTGGACTGACGCGCTCAAGGCCGAACTTCGCGTGAAAGATCTGTCGCGGGAATTTCATATGCTCGCTGATCGCCTGACAATGGTTGAATCGTTCGATACCGCGACGGCCGAGCAGGTTTTCCGTGCCCTGGTGGCGGAGCTGGGTATTCCCAGCGGCGATCTGGTGCATCCGGTGCGTTTGGCCATCAGTGCCTCTGCGGTGGGTCCCGGACTTTTTGAGACGATGGCTGTTCTTGGCAAGGACTGGACGGTGGCGCGCCTGCGCGCGGCCTTTGATCTATAATCAGCAAGCTTTTTCTTTTGACAATTGGCGCTCTTGCCGGTATATTTGAGGCTCCTGAAAAGCCGCTCAATTTATTGACCCGTTGTGTAATGGTAGCACGACAGCCTCTGGAGCTGTTTGTCTAGGTTCGACTCCTAGCGGGTCAGTTATTTCTTCCCTTCCGAAAAACAATCCAAATACCCGTTGTTATTATTATTTTGCCCGTGTATACTTTTGATAATTACTAAATTCCTAATGCATTGATTTTGTCAAGTTTAATAAATAAGAGGGCGACATTGAGAAAAATCGCGCTGATCTGGCTGGTGCTGTGTTCGCTATTGACTGTTGCCGCGCGGGCAGAGGATTTCGGTCTTGAAGCGCAGATGGAGCCGCCAACGGCCCGGGCAGTCACGTTGCCGGGGCTGGTTTCCTCTGAACCCGTTGAATATGCTGAGGCACAGCCGGAGGCTGTGCGCAACAATGAGATCGCTTTTCAGATCGCCAGCTTTTTGTGTCAAACCGGAGACCGTTGGCCGAATAATTACGCCGCCGCTTATTCGTCATCGGATAAAATGAGAAAAAGTGGCACTCTCATAGGTGTTGCAGGTGCCAAAACATGGCAATTTTATGAGCCGATCCATGCCTGGAGTGATGTGTCGCAAAGGGCATCGATGCCGAATATTGTTAAAATCCAGGGGGAATTTTCCCAAGGGAATATGGATTACGATTCGTATGTGACGGGAAAAAAGAAGAGCTTTGATGTCAAGGAGCTTGACTTGCGCTTGTTGGCAGGGTATGCGATTGCCCTCAATGACCGGACGCTCGTCACGCCGTACGTCGGGATCGGTTACCGTTCATCGTCGAATAATGCGGGCGGTTATGTGGATTACTTTGTTTATGATTATGCAAAGTTTACAGTAAAGAATAATCTTTATTATCTTCCTATTGGTGTTGAAACGCTCACACGCTTGAATGCGCAGTGGGATGTAGGTCTTAATCTTGAAGCGGATTGGGTCATCGGGGGTGATGTTGATTATTATCTGAATGAAATTGACGGGCTTTTCCCTATGGTAGATGTTAATACAGGCGAAGCCTTACAGGTGCAAACGCGAAAGGCTTCTTCACATTTGAATGGCGGGTTTGGTTTCAGGACATCAGTAAAACTTATTCGAAAGTTTGAGAAAATCAATTTCTTTGTTGAGCCTTATTTGAAATTTTGGAGTTTGAACAAGAGCAAGCCGACGGAGGCTCATGCCTATGCGGTTAATAATGGCAAGGATTATGTGTCAGTATATCCGGATAAGAATATTTACAAGCCGTTGTGGGAGGCGGATACGTATACGATTTATACGGGCTTGCGCATGGGGGTTCAGTTTTAGGAAGTTCAGCGTGTTCTGTAATCGTGTTGCGGTGTTATATGAAAGGTCTACTGTCTTTGATGTTATGCGTTCATGCCTGAGCTATCTTGCCGTTACTGGTTTCTTGCCTGTTGTCGATTACAAGAAAAACTATTCATGTTAGACATTGTTCAGCGTATGCGTTATGGTTGGCCTTGGTTTTTGCTGGCAGGATTGATGCTGGCTGTTTATTGGCCTTCTTTCTGGGCGCAGTACATTAATTATGATGATCCGGGGCATTTTCTTAACGGTCTTTTTTCAAAGCCGGGCAGTATTTTCCTGACAGGCAATAGCGTTTACAAGACGTATGTTCCGTTAAGCATTATTAGTGCGTATATTGAGAATATCTTCTTCAAAACAAATCCTCACGTGACACATATCATCAATTTTCTTCTGCATGGGTGTGTGGTATTTCTGATTTTTCATTTGGCGTGCCGTCTGGGTGTAAAAAAGCCGGCGGCATATATCGCGGCACTTATTTTTGCGGTGCACCCGATGCATGTCGAATCGGTCGCCTGGGCCACAGAAAGAAAGGGGCTTCTTTATGCTAATTTCTATCTGATGGCGCTGCTTTTTTATTGTGATTATGCCGACACGAAAGCGGCACGCGCCTATGTCTTTGCCTTGGCCTGCGCGCTGTTGAGTGTGTTGTCCAAGCCCATGGCGCTGAGCTTGCCGCTGGTCTTGTTCTTGATCGATTACATGAGGGGCAGGGGGTTGTCTTTGGCCGGTGTTATGGACAAGGTGCCTTTCTTTTTGGTTGTTGAACCTGTGGTTTTGATCACATATCTACAAAACAGCAGGCATCTGGACATGGTTTGGCCCGGGGCCTTGATGTTGTGGGCCTGGTGCGGTGCCTTTTATATTAATACATTCTTTTGGCCGGCGCATTTGTTGCCTCTTTATGGGCCTCCGGTGATGGAAGGCTTCTCGTTGGTGGCACAGATCTTTTTGCCGGTTGCCGGGAGTGCGGGGGCGTGGCTTGTGTTGCGGGAGGCTACAAGAAAGTGGATTGTCTTCGCGTTGTTTTTTTATTTTTTATCAACCTTCTTTTTGTGGCGTTTCGACATCGTGCAGGATTTAAATTTTGTTGCAGATCGTTTCATGTATCTTCCCAGTTTTGGCTTTTGCCTGTTGGTGGGCGTTGTTGTTCATGAATGGTTTTTGAGTTTACAGGTTGTGCGGCAAAAGATTCTGTTCTGGATGGTGATCCTTGTTATTTTGACGTCGATGATTTATAAATCCTGCCAGCAAGTCCGGGTGTGGGATAACGGGGTTCGATTTTTTAGTTGTATTCTTGAGGAGCGGCCGGGTATGTTTTTTGCTTTGGTGGGCAGGATACGCGCGGTGTTGGGAGTGGACCCTGTCTTTGAGCGCGGAGGGGATGATGATATCAGACAATCGGTTGATCCCAGATATTGGCGCGCGGTGGCGCGGCGGCAAGGAGGCGAGGTTGAAATACAAAGAAAGACATTTTATTTAAGGCAGCTTTGGGCGTTGAGAGACCTCAGGGTTCTTGCCCAGAACTATGCTGGCAGTGCGAGTTATAATTGTTATTCGGCCGTTGTCCATGAGAATTGGTGCCACAATAATAATGCGGCGTGCGGAAAGTCTTTGGATGCGTATTCTCTGGCGATAGGTGTTGCCGGCAACAATGCACAGTTGTTCTTCGGCCGGGGGCGCCTTGCCTTGAAAATGAATCGGAATAAAGCGGCATTGAGGGATGCGCTGACAGCGATAAAGCTTTCACCCGGGACAGCCGCTTACCATGAACTGGCTGTTTTATCGGCACTGCACGGCAGGGACGTTGTATTAGCCAAGCATCTTTTTGCTAGATTTCAGCGTCAGCGTTAAAGCCATGAGGATGTGTCCATGTTTAAAAGAATCCCGGTGATCAAGGCCTTGCACTGCGCACGCAAGCGATGTCAGACCCAGAAGCTGATGGGCAGATGACCTCGGCCGCTGCGGACGATGGCCGTGTGGTTTCTCACCCGTAGTCCTTTTAAAACATAGAATTCATGTTAAAATAAATATTTCAATCCGGCATTAGGTTCGAAGGATAAAGATGAGGGAAATATTGAATGCCTGAAAAGTCGCGGAACGTCAAAGAACGGTTGTACCGGCTTTTGATATTGAACAGTTCACCGCATGGCATCGCGTTGGGGGTGGCTGTGGGTGTTTTTATCGGGATGCTGCCGCTCTACGGCTTGCACACGGGGCTGGTTATCGTTGCCGCGTTTGTATTGAAAGATGTGAATAAGGTTGCGATCTTCTTAGGGACCAGTGTATCGATTCCACCGACGGTGCCGTTCATTTCATGGGCCGGTTACAGCATTGGCACGTTTGTGTTGGGCGGAACTTATCCGCCGTTCCCGTGGGATTTCTTTAGTCATTTTTCTTACCGGGAATTGTGGCGTCTTTATTTGCCGTTGTTTACGGGCAGTCTTATCCTGGCTTTTGTGTCGGCAGTTGTATTTTATGTTTTGATCATATGGGGCGCGGGCAAATGGATGGCGCGCCGGCAGCGGCGGGCAAGGGCATGATCAGGGTGACGCGATGGACTATGTAAAGCAGAGCGACTTGCTCAAGGCATTGGCACATCCGGTTCGGCTCAGGATGGTTGAGGGCCTCTTGGGGCATGAGTGTCATGTGGACAGGATGGTCCGTGGCCTCGGACTGCCACAATCGACGGTGTCTCAGCATCTGGGCGTGCTCAAAAGCAAGGGCATTGTTCAGGTGCGTAAAGAAGGCGTTAAAACGTGTTATAAGGTGCTGCATCCGGCCGTGGCCAAGATCGTGGCGGCACTCGGGAAATAAAATACGACGGAAAGGTTGTTATGAGCGTATCGCCGGAAGATCAGCCCAGGGATTTTATCCGCGACATTGTTGCGGGGCATGTTGAGGAAAAAAGGTATCCGGGTATCGTGACGCGTTTTCCGCCGGAGCCCAATGGGTATCTGCATATCGGGCACGCGAAATCGATCTGCCTTAATTTCGGGATCGCCCGGGAAAATAACGGGCGCTGCAACCTGCGCATGGACGATACCAATCCGGCGAAGGAAGATGTGGAGTATGTCGATTCGATCACGGCTGATGTGGCGTGGCTGATCGACGGTTGGGCCAACAAAGCCCTGGGGTTAAGAGCCGACGGGAGGCCGTTCTTTGCCAGTGATTATTTTGACGCGCTGTATGAATATGCGCTCACGCTGATCCGCAAGGGCAAGGCCTATGTGTGCGACCTGACGCCTGAGGATACGGATAAATTCCGCGGCGCGCCCGACAAGCCCGGCGTGGAAAGCCCGTTCCGTTATCGTGCGATGGAGGAAAGCTTGGATCTTTTCCAGCGCATGAAAGCCGGAGAGTTTCCCAACGGCGCGCGAACCCTGCGCGCCAGGATCGATATGGCCGCGCCGAATGTCTGGCTGCGCGACCCGATCCTTTACCGGATCCGTCATACGGAACACCACCAGTCCGGCCGGCAGTGGTGCATTTATCCGATGTATGATTTTGCGCATGGCCTGAGTGATTATACCGAGGGGGTCACCCACAGCATTTGCACCCTTGAATTTGAGGTGCACCGCCCGCTGTATGACTGGATCCTCGAGGTGCTCGACCTTCCTTTGCCGTTGCCGCATCAATATGAATTTGCCCGTTTGAATGTAACGCATACGGTCATGAGCAAGCGCAAACTTCTGGAACTTGTTCAGAAGGGACTGGTGTCCGGGTGGGATGACCCGCGCATGCCCACGATCTCCGGTATGCGGCGACGGGGCTATCCGGCCGCGGCGATCCGGGAATTTTGCCGTCGCATCGGTGTGGGTAAAGTGGAGAATATGATCGACCTTTCCCTGCTGGAATTTTGTGTGCGCGAACAGCTTAACAAAGCAGCGTTACGCCGGATGGCCGTGCTCCGGCCGCTTAAAGTTGTGATCGAGAATTATCCTGACGGGCAGACGGAACAGCTGGCGGCGGTCAATAACCCCGAAGACGCTGGTGCCGGGTCGCGGCTGGTGCCTTTCAGCAAGGTCATTTACATCGAGCAGGATGACTTTCGCGAGAACCCACCCAAGGAGTTCTTCCGCCTGGCACCGGGGCGTGAGGTGCGGTTGCGGTATGCGTATTTCATTGTCTGCCGCGATGTTGTTAAAGACCCGCTGACGGGTGCGGTTGTGGAATTGCACTGTACCTATGATCCCGCCACGCGCGGGGGGGATTCGCCCGACGGGCGTAAAGTGAAGTCCACAATCCACTGGGTGGCGGCGAACGAGGCGGAGGATATTGATGTCCGGCTGTATGACCGTTTGTTTACCGTTGAAGACCCGGCAAGGATCGAGTCTGGCGTGGACTACAAGGAGCTTCTCAATGCCTCATCCTTGACGCTGATCAGCCAGGCCAAGGCGGAGCCGTCGTTGCTGACGGCTGTGCCGGGGGCGGTGGTGCAGTTTGAGCGCCTGGGGTATTTTTGTGTGGACCGGGACAGCTCATCCGGGCATAAAATATTCAATCGTACGGTAACACTCAAAGATGACTGGGCGAAGATCGAAAAACGGGGCTGTTTGCCCAAGCGTTAACAGGTGATGATTTTTATGAAATTTGTATGTTTTCAGGGTATACTTTAAAAAGAATTAAAAGATAACAGCAAGTTAAACCTCCAGGGGAGAAGAAATGAAAAAGTTTATCAAAGCTGACGGCTGGGTTAAAGTTCCGGTACAGACCAAGGCGTATCCCTTGCAAGCGATCTATTCTGCCGGATATGTTTTCATGGACAAGGCATACCTTTACCTTGACCTTGAGGCCAAGGACAAGGTGGTGGTGTGGCTTAAGCCCAAGGCCAAGGCTGACCTTGACAAGCTGGCCATGGAGTTTTGCCAGGAACTTTTAAATTACGCGCATTATTTCTCCAGTTTGAAAGTCAATGCCGAGAGCACGAAGCTTCTCTTGCAGCGCGCGCTATTTTCGGCGGCTCCGTCGATGGTCAAGGAAGCTGAAGAGAAAGAGATCCAGGACCTCATCAAGGAGCTCGAGCAGGAAGAGGAGAAAGAAAACCGCAAGCCTGTCAAGAAAGGCAAGAAATGAGCACGCCTTTTTTAAAGAAAGACAAGACGGGCATTTGCCTTAAACTGCATACGGCTCTGTATGGGCACGATGCCATTGAGCAGTTCAGGGGTGCTTACGGTGACGGGCTGACATTCGTCAGGCGTGGCGCGTACTGGATCCTTTCTTTTGCCGATGCCCTTGAAGAAGATGTTGTTGATTCTCTGGACAGCCTTCTGGTTTTATCGCGGAACAGAAAAAAGTAATATCAATCCTATTGTGAGAGATGCCCTATGGCCCGAACGAATGATGACGTGATCCTGCCGTTCAATTCCGCTAGGATCCGTGATAAATATCTGGTAACAAATATGCTCGGTGCCTGGGAGGTGCTTGATCCGGCGGAATTCAGGCTGTTGAATGCCTTAAAACCCCTGCCCGGGACGCCGCTGTGGACGCGCCTCAAAGAGCGCGGGATCGTGGTCGATGACAAGAATATCCTGCCCATGCTTCAGAAGTACCGGGAGCTTAACAGCAATCTTTTTTCAGATACGTCATTGCACATCGCGGTGGCAACGACGAAATGTAATTTAAGCTGTGCGTATTGTCAGGCAGGAGCCGTACCTCAAGAGGATATGACGTATGAGGTGGCCGCCAAGGTGCTCGAATATCTTTTTGGTGTGCGCAATACATCTGTTTCTCTGGAATTCCAGGGCGGGGAGCCGCTCATGAACTGGCCGGTGGTCAAGTTTGCCATTGAACATGCGCGTCAATATAATACGACGGGAAAGAAGCTCAGGATTTCTGTTGTGACCAATATGCTTCTATTGGATGATGAAAAAATGAAGGTTTTGGCGGACAACGATGTTGACGTGTGCACATCTTTAGATGGCCCTAAAGCGGTGCATGATAAAAACAGAAAGTATGTGAGCGGCCTTGGTTCATATGACGAGGTGATGGCCAAGATCCGGCGCTTCAAGGAAAGATTTGGCCGGTCTACAGGTCTTTTAGCTACGATTACGGCGGCTTCACTCGATCATGCCGAGGCGATCGTGGATGAGTATGTCCGGCTTGGCCATACGGAGATATGCCTGCGGCCTGTTAATAACATGGGCACGGCGCGTTGTTCCTGGAGTGATATTGGTTATTCAGCGGAAGAGTTCAATGCCTTTTACGGTCGCGCGATGGATCACATCCTGAAGCTGAACGCCAAGGGGACATTGATGATGGAGCGGATGGCGCGTGTGATCCTGACCAAGGTGCTCGAGGGGAAGGACCCCGGGTATGTGGATCTCATGAACCCTTGCGGCGCCGGGCGCACGACCATGGCGTATATGCCCGACGGCAGTTGTTATCCGTGCGATGAAGCGCGCATGATCGGCGAAGACATGTTCAAGCTGGGGAATATCCTTTTAGAAACATATGATGACATGATCAAGAAAGAAAACCTGCAACATCTTTTGCAGGCGTCATGTACGAATTTATGGCAGGCGTCGTCAGTGTTTTCCCCCTGGAGCGGGCATTGCCCGGTGGTCAATTATGCCCTTCAGCAGAATATTGTCCCCAAGGTGCACTGCTCTTCCCAGCACAAGATCATGACCGGGCAGTTCATGTATTTATTTGACAAGATCGTGGCGCAAGGGGCGGCTCTGGAGACATTCAAGCGGTGGTTAGCAGGAGACAGTCATGGAAAAAAATAAGAAACAACCCCGGAAGAAGATCGAGATCAAAAAGACCCTGAAAGCTTTTCTGGCCGATGAGGATGGCTTTGTGAGCAAGGAAACGATCCTCAAGGTCGGCCTCGCCACGGTGGCCGGCATCGGGGTGTTGGGTGCGATGTCACCCGCTGACGCAGGGCATACCAATTATATGACGCATAATAACACGATGAATTTTACGCCGCAGGTTGTTGATGGTTGTTTGGTTCCCAACACAACGCACACGAATATGGATGTGCCGTATTCACATAACAGTTATTGAAAAAGTTTCTGCGCGAGGGCCGCAATGAAGAAGTTGTGCAGCATTAATTGTTTATTATTTCTACTCGCCGTGTCGTTGTTTGCTGTCACATTTGCTGTTGCCCAAGAAGGGCCTGCACCTGGCGTGGAAGAATCCAGACCTCAGGAAGAAGCTTTGCCAGATGGTCAGGCATCGTCACATGATTTTTCCAGGATGAGCCCGGTGTTATGGTCTTACGCGGTGGCGGCGACGGATGGGGCGGTTTCGTGTCAGGAGTTATCGACAGAGAATGGCAAACGGTCGTGTCAACTAGAGGCTAAAGTATTGGCAAGTCGCAGATTGCTGGCAGAAGGACGGTGCGGGCGGTTTGAGTCAGGATCTATTGCTTTGAAGGTGTGCACGGCCATTAAGGGCAGGAGTTGTGCCTCTTGGCAGGAGCCGATCAGAAGCATATGTGAGGCTGTTATTAAGACAGGCGCAATGGATCAACGCACGGTCATGGTGAAAGATGTTGCTGAAAAAGTTGAAATGGCATCACAGGAAGAAACAGATCAAGGCGTGGCGTGGCGGGCAGAGGTTGGCGGATTGAAATTGAGCGACCTTGCCATACTTTTTGCAGTTATACAGGGATACCGTGAGCCCGTATTAACCCGACGACAGGAAACGTGCGAAGCGTATGCACGGGCATATTATGTTGGGGATGGCTTTGATCCTGAATATTTTCGATGTACCATACTGTTCAGCGATGATCCTGTTAAGAAGGCTAAGGATATTGATCGCGACCTGGACGTGTATCGTTCCGTGCGTAGCGGCGCGGGACGTGAGGCGTGTGACAGCATCCAAACGGTCGTATTGCGGGAAGCCTGCGTGCGTTAATTATTATACAGTTTCATGTGGTATAAGGTTCCCGACAGGGAACTTTTTTGTATAGACGGATCGATGTGATTTTATAAAAAGAGGATCCGGTGCCATATAAGAGCCAGATATTGTGTGGGCAAGTGCACGGCTTCCTCCACAGCATTGTGCCAGGCAGATACAAGCGTGGCAGGTCGCCGGAAGGTATGCGGGATCGTTGAGTTGCCTTAAGAAAGGATGTTTCCATGCGGCCTGCAGATCTGTACCCAGGTTTTCAGGGATAAAGTAACTTGGCTTCCAGAAGCCACGCGCATCCCAGACAAGCCTAGAACGTCCGTCGTCGGCCTGGCCGCCAGCCATGACTTTCCTGGCGATTGAAGTGTTGAGCGGGAGGCACAGGGGGAGCGCGTTGCCGATGATGGCATGGATCCCGTCACCTTGGAGTTTGAGCAATGACCAGCATAATCCGCTATATCTCTTTCGGTCTTGGTCAGGCGGCAGGAACGGCCCAGTCATGGGTCGAAACAGTTCCCAGGTGTGTGGCCTGATCTTCTTGACAAGGGTCGTGTATTTCGAGAAATTTTGAAGGAGGGTTGGCGTGATCACCGTCCCAAGGCGGACGACAGGGAGGCAGGCCTTGAGCAGGAAGATATTTCTGATCTTTTCTTCGAATGAAGCGGATGTTCGGGTCATCGCTTGTGTTGAGGTGCTATTAAAGCCCTGCAGGGAAATCAGGGCATTGTCAACATGGCTGATGAGGACATTGAGTGCTTGGGGTGTGAGTAAGGTTGCGTTGGTGTTCAGTAAGACATAGAATTTGTGTTGTTTGGCATAAGCCAGCATGCGCGACAGGTCTGGCACAAGCAAGGGTTCGCCGCCGGTAAAGCGCACGGCGGGAACGTGATAATGCCTGGCCTGGTCGAGGATGTCTTTGACGGCTGAGAATGTCATGTGCGGGGCGCGTGCGGCAGAATTGGTGCAGTAGCCGCAGTGCATATTGCATTGGCCGGTGATTTCGATGACGATTTCGGATGGATTCTTCATGTGGCTTTCATGTGTTAAAGATTAATCGAATGTTGATTATAGCATGTGTGTGTTCACCATGCGTTTTGAAGAGAGATTCGGGGGTGTTGCCATGAATAGGCCGTTGGTTTTCTTGCGCGATGATGATATAGGGACAGATGACGGCATTTTTTTTGAGTTGGCATCTTTTTATTCTGAACGACATATCCCGGTTGTTTATGGGGTTATTCCGGATCGTTTGGAATTGCGCATGATCAGCGTCCTTCGGAAAGCCAAAAAGATTGATCCTGGTCTTGTTGATATTGTTCAGCATGGCTTTCGGCATATAAATTACGCGGCGCCTAAACTGGCAAAATATGAATTTGGCGCACGACGTACGTATGCGCAGCAGTTGCAGGATATTAAGTCGGGGCTAGGTATCATGCGTAATATTTTCAGTGAAGACTTTACACCAGCTTTTATTCCACCGTATCACGGGTATAATCAGGACACGTTAAAGATTATACAGGAACTTGGATTTTCTATTTTTTCAGCAGGGCAGTTGGCGGCTCTTTCCGGTAAGGCATTTCTTGATCTTCCGGCGAGGGTGTCTTTGAATGAATTTCAACCTGATGGTTCTTCCAGGGTGCTCAATGTCCAAGAAATGATGGCAACGTTTCGGCGGGTGTTTGTGACAGGCGGTGTGATTGGCATTGTGTTTCATCATCATCTCATTAAAACATCGGCAGATATGCGAGCGATGAAAGATTTCTTTCGTTCTTTGGTACGCTGGCGAGATGAGGAGAAAATAAGGTTCGGTCTTTTTTCTGATTTTATTCGTGCACAGGCCAAGAAAAGTGCGGTTGCATGAGAATCCTTTCGCCGTTGCTTTCGGTTAATGAGGTTCAGCCCTTGTGTGAGGTGGGTGCAGATGATTTCTTTTGTGGTTTGGTAGATAAAGAAAGAACATTGAATAGCCGCCCGAATACCGCAGAGCACAGCTTCAGCAACAAGGAGGATCTTCGACGGGCTGTGGTTCTGACGCATGCCCAAGGGCGGCGTATCTTTCTGGTCATTAACAGTTTGCCCCCGCTCGACATCAATCGGGGGCTGCGTCAGGCTGTCATAGCCAAAGAAATCGGGATAGACGGGCTTATTGTGGCCAGTCTTTTGCTCATCAAGAAAATCGATGATCTTGGCCTTGGTCTTGAATTGCAGGCCAGTAGCTTGACCACGGCGATTAATAGCGAGGCAGTTTTGTTCGCGCAGCGGCTGGGGGTGTCTCACGTTCATCTGCCGACGCAGATCGGCATGGAAGAGCTTGGGCGAATGATGAAATATGTCCCTGGGATTAAGTTCAGCATTTTTGTCCTCGGCGGCTTGTGTGTTTATGCCGAACAGTTTTGTTCCCTGCATGAAGGTTTCGCCGAGGATTTTATTCCATGCCAGCATTTTAGGGCTTTGGGCATGGTTGGACGCGGTGGTATGCCTCTAGCAGAATGTGACAAAAGACATAATCAGCCGGCATTCAGCTGTGGGCTTTGCGTGGTAAGAAAGTGCCTGTCTTTGGGGGTGGATACGTTGAAAATCGAGGGGCGCTATTTGCCGTTGGACAAAAAAGCACAACGGGTTTCCATGGTCAGGCAAGTTATTCAGGCAGCAGTGGCTAGTAAGGATGATAATGTTTTTATTCAGCATTGTCAGGGAATTTTTCAAAAGGATCAGGGACGTCCATGTAAGCCGGAATTCTGCATTTTTTAAGAACTGGTTGCTGAGCATGACAATGAAAAAAAGTTTGCATAAGGTTCAGCGGTTTGAGCTGGGGCATGAAGCCTGCGAGCGGCTGTTGCCATTGCCCATGGTCATTGCCAACGAGAAGAAAAGGGTTGGTCGCGGAGGGCTTTCGCTTGTAACGCCGATCGTCAGTCAGGATGGATTGAAGCGCATTCAGGATTGGGCACTATTATTGGATGACAATGATGAAATTGTAGCCAATGACCTTGGTGTCCTTGTGATGGTGGATCGTGATTTTAGAGCCAGGCCTTTGATCGGCCGTATCCTTGGCCGGAATATTATTCTTTCTTTGGTCGGAATGATCCATGATCCTGTTTTAGCGGAAGAGTTTCTTGCATTATTAGGCAAGAGGATCGCCGGGATCGAATGTGATGCTGACAGTTCTCCTGATGTGATGTTTTTTTTACAGTCGAAGATGGAGATACGTCCATGCCATCGTTCCGGTAAGATATTTGGTGTTACCCGGCGGTGCATCTTTAAGGCCAAAGTGGCAGATAAGTTTGGTGCTTGCCGTAAGGAATGTCAGCATATGAAAATATTGGCAGCCAATGCGGTGCTGGGCAAGTTGTTTGTGTTGCAAGAGAATGCCCTAATTTTGCATTCATCACCCAGTAACGGGATAAAACGGATGAAAGACACATGATTTTAGAAGCTGGTGAAAAACGCAGGCGTTTTTTGCGGCGCGTTGCCGGGGCCGTGGACGGCAAGGTTTATATTGGTCCGGAACAGGTCTATTTGCCGGTTACCAACCGTTGTAATCTGAGTTGCCGTTACTGCTGGTTTCATTCTCCCGGAAATCCCTTGCGCTTGCATCCTCGGCAAGATATGCCGTTAGCGGATTTTAAGAGGATCGTGCGTGAATGTGTTGCCCTTGAAGTGGATACTCTTTTTCTTTCTGCTGAAGGAGAGCCGACATTACATCCGGAATTCTTCAGCATGATGTCTTTTTTGAAAAAGCAACCGCTGGAAGTGACCATTTTCAGCAACGGCACATTTTCCTCTGCGCGACGGAAGGATGTTCTTAAAGCGGATCGTATTGGTATTAATCTTGGTGCCCCGGAGCGTGAAGGTTATAAATTATTGCAGGGGGAGGATCTGTTTGATCATGTGATCAAGAATATAAATTTTTTGGTCAAGGCTCGGGATAAAAATAAGAAATCATTTAAGATTGGTGTGGATTATGTGGTTAATAAAGATAATATTCATCAGATAAAAGAAACTGAGAAATTCTTAAGCTGTCTGGGAGTTGATTCTTTCACGCCGACGCTGATGAAGGAGCACGACTGGAATGGCGGCGTGCGCGTGGATGATCCATCGACGTTGTTTTTGGCTGAAGGCAAACCTTCGCCGCGTTGTTTTCACGGTTGGTTCCAGATGATCAGGGCACTTGATGGCCGGATACGGCTTTGTCCGCAGTTATCGCAGGAGATCATCGTCGTCGATCAGAATTCTTTACGTGAAACATGGTTTTCAGATAAATTTATGGAATCGCGGTTAAGGGGGCGGTGCGGTGATTTTGGAAAAAAGTTTCGTGACTGCAGGCAATGTCTTTATCATCAACGTAATACAGCAGTATTGAAAAGAGTTTTAAAAAGAACGGTATAAGGGTAGTCGGGTATGGGGAAGCTATTGAAATATTATGATTATTGCCATGAAGCTTATGAGCCGTTGACAGCTTGCCGGAAGAAGCTATCGTCTGACAGGTTGTTTTATAATTCTCTTGAGGGAAGTTCAGACCGGAAAGCATTCTTGCGGCTGTTCAAGAAGATCAGGCAAGAAGTTGGTCCTTGGAATACTGTCTGGGGCGTGAAGTGGGCGAGGGGGCAGATATCTTGGGAGTTGTATTTTTATAATCACGGCATCAAGGATTCGCCGGTATCAGTAACGCATCTGCTACGGATATTGAGTTCTTATTTTAAAGTTCTGTCTTTTAAAGCGATTGATGTTGAGCGTATCCCGTATTTTATGGTGTCCGTTGATTTGGGCGATGATGTTTTTCAGATGAAGGCGATAAATGGCATTCATTTATATACGCCTGGCCGGCAAGGAGTTCTGCAGGGTGCCAGTTACCATTTAATTCAGGGAGGGTGTGTTTTTGAGAATCATTATGATTTTTACCACATACCGGCTGAAGAGGAACAACTTGTTTATCATGTGCGTCAGAACTTAATTTTGTCTTCTGGTAATGCCGCCATCTTGCGCCATGTGCTGGTGAAGGCATTGATGCGGTGTGGCAGGATTTGTGTGGCGCATAAGAAGGAACGGGAAGGGCTTTATTTCTCAAGGGTCAATGTCCGGCAGTTGATCGTCTTTCTTGAATGGTTTGGATATCCGGAGCATATTGTTTCTTTTTTTCGGGAACAGCAGGCAAGGCTTGATCATCTTTTATATGATGTTGCTTTTGATTGTGCCTTGCGTGCCGGGAAGCTGGTGTTTGACAAAAGCAGTTATTACAGTGTTTTTTAACAGATCAGCCGGGTTGTCATGAAGACACAAGACTATGTGGTGTTTTGTATCGATTACCGCTGTAACAGCCATTGTACGATTTGCATGCTGGATGGCTTGAGAAAAAAACTTCATCCTATTTCTTTGACATCATTCAAGGCCTTGTTGCCTGATTATGAAAAGAAATATGTCGGGATTATTTTCTCTGGCGGAGAAGTTACTTTAAACAGCAAGTTGCCCTGTTATATTGCTCATGCCAAGGATCGGGGATTTCGCCGGATTATGATTGAGACCAATGGCAGGGCTTTACATGATTTGTCAGTATTGGAGCGGTTGAAGACTGCCGGAGCCAATGAGTTTTTCGTCAGTTTTCATGCGGCAGACCCGTTTCTTTCCAGAAAGATCACACGGAGGTCGCCGGCGTATCATCAGACCAGGGAAGGTCTTGAAAATCTCGCGCGGCTGGATCTTAAGGTTATTACGAATACTGTTGTGAGTGCTGTAAACTATACGACTTTACCGGAGATTGCTAAAGCTCTTGTCATGTTCAAGAATATTGGCGAAATGCAGTTTTGGGCGTATGTGCCGCTGAGTGCGGGGCACCGGGAATTGTTATTTCCCTATTCCCGGGCGGCCACTTATCTCAACACAGCCCTAACTTTCCTTTTGCAAAACAGCAGGGAAGTGACTGTGAAGTATTTTCCGCCATGCCTGCTGTCGGTTGATCACAGGGGGCATTATGACGACAATCAGCCGACCGTGGTGGGGCTTGATCAGTCTTTTTGGAAGAAGTGGGAATCGTGTGGGGTAGAGCGTTGCGGTCAATGTTCACTTAAGCCTGGTTCAGTCGCGGCGAGGCTTTGCCTGCAGGCGCGAGGCGATGGGGTATTTTTTAAGGCAGGGGCACATGATTAAACCCGGCAGGATCGCTGTTGTTAATGCCAGTCAAAGCTGTGAGCCGAGCGGCTTTTTGTTTAATAAGGCGATAGCCTTCCTGCGCATGAATCGATTTGAGGTTGTATTTGATGCGCCTGAAACAAGTGAAACATGGCTGATCAATACATGTTGTGTTACAAAGGCGAAAATACTGGAAGCAAATACATTGATCCGGAAGGTGGTTGAGAAGGAACATGCCGTGGCGATCATTGTGTTTGGTTGCTTGGCTCATTTTGAAAAAGAGGCCTTGATGGACTCCCGGATCTGTAAGGTGGGCCCCAAGGAGATTGGCCGGCTGGATCAGATCTTTCAGCATACGATCTCAATAAAGGATGTGGCCGCCGGCCCTTTGGATCCCGGATTGTTTGTGCCGTATCAAAGCAGGATCACCGGGAAGGATTACTTTGTGCTGATTTCCCAAGGGTGTGTGCACAGCTGCAGTTACTGTAATATTAAGAAAGTTAAAGGCCATGTTGTCAGTCGCAGTTCAACCGAAATTATCAGGGATATCCAGCTGGGGCTAGGGCAAGGGGGTCGGGAATTTGTTTTATTGAGTGACGACTGCGGTAGTTATGGTGTTGATATCGGATCAGACCTTGTGAAGTTGATCCGGGAAATAGCCAGCCATTGTCCGAAGGCTTATCTGAAGATCAGCACATTTCATCCGGGGGATTTTATCCGCCTTTACCCCGGACTTCGGGACTGTATTTTAAATGGCAATATTATTTATATAAACGTACCGATTCAGTCTGGCTCTAAAAGAATATTAAGATTGATGCAGCGGGAGTACAAGCTTGCCGATGTTTTGAAAATGATGAGAGAGATAAAGAGAAAAGTTCCTTCGGTTTGGCTTTATACGCATATTCTTGCCAACTTTCCTACCGAGACCATGGCAGACTATAAACAATCGTTGCGGGCGGCCATGATCTTTGATGAGTTCATTGTGATTACATATTCAGATAATCCGCAGACTACGGCTAATAAGATTGTTCCAAAAGTAGATCGTCGCGATCAGGATGAGCGGTTGATGCTTGCCAAAAAAATTGTGGCATACAGAAAGTGTGGCATGGTGTTAGACGGCATGGATAGTAGTTATGAATAAGCATGGCGGCGTGCTTCAATTATGCCTGACGTATGCCTGTCAGTGCGCCTGTGATCATTGCGGGGTCAAGCATCTGGGGCGTCGTCTTAAGCGTGAGCTTTCGTTGACGGAGATCGGCCGGCTTTTTGTTGACCTTAAAATAAGCGGGTTTTGTCATGTTGATCTTTCGGGGGGGGAGCCTACCCTGCGCAAGGATCTTTTCAAGATTATAAAGTTGGGGAAAAGATTCGGGTTTTCAATGTCCCTGGAAACTAACGGGATCAGGCTTGTGCCGTCTGTTTTATTAAAACTTAAAGAATCGGGCATTGATGTGATTTACTTGAGCCTGGATGATTTTCGGTCGCAGCAGCATGATGAAGGCCGGGGGCGTCGGGGGGTCTTTCAGTCAGCCGTGGCAGGCCTATGCATGGCCCGTCAGATGGGGATGCGGGTGCATGTGTCCATGGTTCCGTCGAGCCGGGAGTATTTTAAAAAAGGGATGGCGGATGAGCAGATCCGGTTTTGTCTGGAGAACGGAGCTGAGAAGGTCAGGATATTATTTCCAAGTTATGTGGGAAAATGCGCCGATAAGAAAAAGATTTTTTGCTCCGAGGCAGATGAGCTACGTTTGCTCGACTGCCTGGATAGCAAATACCATGACGTTGTTTATGTGGAGTCTGAGATGTCGCCGCTGGCGGCTGTGATCAGGGACAGAAAGGTCCTGTGTCCTGCCAAGAGTGTTTTTTCTTATGTCGCGGCCAACGGGTATGTGATGCCATGCCCGTATTTGCCGGTTGTTTTTGGGGATGTCAGGAAGGAGTCGGTCACGGAAATCCTTTCCAGGATGCATGAGAGCCCGTTCATGCGCCGTGACGGGTTGTACTGTCCGACGAGGGATAAGCGGTACCTGGCAACAAGTCTGAAAGGGTTAACGCCGCAGAACCCCTTTATTATTGCCAGTAACCTTAATAAGATCAATTGTCATGCAAGTTGTGGTAACCGGTGCGGGCATTGTCAGATATCGAGGGACGGGATGAATGCCCCCGAGTTGTTAAGAACGGTCAAAGGAATCGATAAGAAATACAAGACGGTGCATTTGTATGGTGGCGATATTTTTACCGAGAAGGATATATTTTCTGTTCTGGAGAAGATCGCGCGGGATTTTGAGATTGTGGTGCATACCAATGCTAGGGTTTTCACTGACCCTGCCTTGGCGCAAAGACTGCAGAAGTTGAATATAAAGGCTGTTAAGGTTCCGTTCTTTGCTTATGCCGAGAAGTCATTTGAAAGAATAACGCGCGTGAAAGGGAGCTACAGGCAAACCTTGATCGGTATTGCCAATCTTGGCAAAGCTGGCATCCCAGTTTCAATATATGTTCCGGAAAAAGAGGCGAAAAAAGATTTCGAGATTTTTATTTCTCTGGGAGTTGTTAGTGTCAGTTGGTATACGGTGGGTGATGTTGACACGCTGTCGGATTCCGTCCTGTGCTTTGGCAGTAAGCTGACACAAACGCATTTGTTGTGGTTAAAGAAATGACAATTGAATAATGGTTTTTTTGAACAGATGTAAAGGTTGAAATGCGTATAAGCGATCAGGAAAAACAACGGCGGTTTATGCTTCGCGCGGCTTCTGTCAGGGACAAAAAGGTTTATATTGGCCCCGAGATCCTTTACCTTCCTGTTACTAATCGGTGTAATTTGAGTTGCCAATTTTGCTGGTTCTATTCGCCGGATAATCCGGCGCAGCCGTATGCGCAGAAGGATATGCCTCTTGAGCGGGTTCAGCAGATCATTCGCGATTGTGTTGCGCTGAAGGTTGATTCCCTTGAGATTTCTGGAGACGGGGAGCCGACGCTTTATCCGTATTTTTCTGAAATGATGGATTTTTTTGAGGAGAAGCCGATTGCAATTACTCTTTTTACCAACGGGACGTTTCCCTCGGCAATGAGCACTGATGTTGCCAAGGCTGATGATGTGATCATAAATTTGAGTGCTGTGGATCGGGATGGTTATCATCAATTGCATGGAAAGGATCTTTTTGACAGGGCTATTGATAATATCCGGCAATTGGTGCGTCTAAGGGATACTGGACGAAGTTCCTTGAGGATCAAGGTGATTTATGTGATCAACAGGATGAATTATCAGCAGATTGATGTTGCACGGCGGCTGACGCAGGGGCTGGGGGTTGATACTTTTGTGCCGACGGTCATGAATGAATATGCGTGGAATCGCAACGTCAGGGTTGATGTTGCGCCGGGTATTTTCTCCGGTGAGGGTGGCATTTCGGAAGTTTGTTTTAACGGATGGTTTTATACCATACTCGATTTGGATGGGAAAATACGTCTGTGTTTTCAGGTGCCAAACATTGAAGTTTTGAACATTACGGGAAAGAGCTTCAGTGAGGTGTGGTCTTCTGACGCTTTCATGCAGGCAAGGCTGGCGGGGAAACACGGGCAGTGGAGCAAGAAATTCAAGGATTGTCAGGCCTGTGTTCGTTTCAGGCAGAACATGAATGTTGTCAAGGCGATCTATAGATTAAAACAGTATTGTTCGGCGGATTGAACTTTGATGCTGTGATGGAGACACTATGACGCGCGCCGCAGGAACGGGATCAGTCACCTTGATTTTACCGCCCAACACCAGGGATTCCTGCATGAATGACTGGCTCATGCGCCTTTATGCGGTTTATGTGCATCAGGCGCTTCTTGCCAGCAAGATCGATTGTGATTTCCTGGATTGTTTTAGTAAGGGCAGGACTTTTCAGGATGCCTTGCCTTTAGTTTTGCAGAAGAAGTGTGCCGGTCGCCGGCTTTATGGCATTGCTGTTTTTATGGGGAATAAAGAGACGGCCGTGGCGGTGATGCGCAACATTCGAACCAGCGATCCCGGCGCGCACATTATTGCTTTTGGTCCCTTTGCGGCAGTATTTTACCGGATTATTCTTGAACAGGGCATGGCGGATACGGTTATTTTATCTGACGCGGAATTTGTTTTCCCCGGATTGTGTTTGTCTCCCCACGAAGAGCATATACCGAATCTGGCTTTTTTGCGTGACAAGAATATCTCTTTGTCATCGCGGAAGGTTTTTTCTAACCTGGATTCATTGCCGTTTACCGGTCTGTATTTTGCCAGTCAGGGCAGTGACGTCATTCCGATCCTGACGGCAAGAGGCTGTGCGCACCGGTGTTATTTCTGTGATCGTCCGTTATTGTGGGGAGGGGCGATGCGGTTGCGGAGCATGGCTAATGTGGTTGCCGAAATTGATGCGCTGGTCCGTAAACAAGATGCACGTCGTTTTGCATTTGCGGATGCGGATTTTGTGTATGACAAGGGCAGGGTTAAATATTTATGCCTTAAAATCTTGAAGCTGCCCAAGAAGATAGCCTGGTTTTGCTCGGCGAGGGTTGATTCTGTTGATTTACAGATATTGCGTTTGATGCATCGGGCTGGTTGCAAAAAGATTTATTTCGGCATAGAGTCCGGTGATGCGGCCACGTTGCGCCGTATGGGGAAAGGTCATGGGCGTAAAGCCATTCTTCAGGCCGTTCAATCGGCGAAAGCCGTTGGTCTGGAAGTGGGGCTTTTTCTTATTGTGGGGACGCCGGGTGAAACAGCCCGTTCTTTGGGTAATACCAGGAAATTGCTGCTGGCGTTGTCGCCGTTCTCGGAGTTAACGGTCAATCCGCTGGTGATCCTTCCAGGCACGGCACTTTATGATGAGGCGGTGCGGAGTGGACGATTCAAGCCGGAAGATTTTTTTCATGGGCATGAGCTGGTGTTGTTTGATGAGAAGAGGTTGTATAGATCGTTGCATTGATATTGTTAATATTCCTTTCATTTTCTAAGCTATGCTTTAGAATAAAAGCATGCAAAATGATGGGCGAAAGTTATCCAGAGAAGTTCAGGAATCCTATCGACTCCGAGCAGTAACGCTCAGAGA
>CAIOPG010000005.1 GCA_903860135.1 Candidatus Omnitrophota bacterium
CGCGCCCCTGCGCCAGCTGTTCCATTCGCTGATCCTCGCGGGGTGGTACAAGGGGGCGTTAAAGGACAGCCTGTTGAACCAAGTCTATGCAGGCACCAACAAGGTGGACGGGATCGACATTGCCGAGAAGAACGCCAAGGAGAAGGTATACAGTCAGTACCTGCAGGCCTATCAGAAAGGCGTGTACAACTATGTGAAAGAAGAATTCGACCGCACAACCCAGGAAACCTTACCGCGCAAGTATTTTTCGGGGGGTCTTGATGCGGCGCAAATGATGCATCCGAAGGTGATAGGGGAGAGACCACCGGGTTCTTCGAAAAACTTCTATAGTAGGCAAAATTATAGGTTAAAGGAAAAAATCGGATCTGTTCCCAGAAGGAAGCGCGAACCGGCACAAAATAATGAGAATACCGATCAGGCGGAGGATATGGCTGTGATGGCAGTCAAGGGATTAATGGTTGATGCGGAGAAAGACAAGAGCATCGCCCCAGCCTTGATGGATGCTTTCCTGGATCTGGTTTTGTTCCTGATAAGGGATGAGGGGCTTGCGTTGCATCTGGCATACGCAAAAGCATCAACGATATTCCTAGAAGCTGAAGGATTGATGAAGAAAGAACTGAAGAGGTTTGAAAGCAATGATATGTTTGATGGGCTCAACTTTCATGATGAAGAAGTCATGTTGCCGATTGTCATGCCGATGTTTGTCTTGTTCTGGAAGCAACAAACAGAAACAGCGCATCAGGTGGGGGAAAATGTCATTAGTAATATCGGTAATGCTCCGAATATTGATTCGTTGTTGGTGAGGGTTGGCGAGATGCTTTCTTTTCAGATGATGGCTGAATTCATGGGGCACCCTAGACACCGGAATTATGCCACCTATGAAAAAGTGATCGGCATGATAGCCGTAGCCTCACAAAAGGAAGAGAAGGAAGTGGGATTTTCGGCGGCAAAGCTTTTGATGGCGGAAGGGTTTAGCACGACGCAGGCCAATGTTGAGATCACGTGGATGTCGCTAGTGAAAGATGTCTTTAAGGAGGACATGGGTAATGCTTTGGCACTTTTTGTGTTATTTCTGATGACGGACATAGAGGTTGACGCCGCGTATGAGCAGGTTGAAGTTGCCATTGAGGGGGGATCCGTGGTTGCTGAGATTAAACGATTGCAACCTATAGTATTGAGAAAGGAAGCAGTCCGGTTATTAGCACTTAAAGAAATAAAAAGACTGACGGATCATTTCATCGACAACAAGACATCGTCCGTTGAGGCCTTGCCTTTAGCTATGGCTGTTGGAACGTTAGAGTCCCAAGGATTAACACCGGACGCGGCCGTCGCTCAGGTACAGCAGTGGCGGCGGGAGCTCTCACCCCTGACATCGATAATCGCGGCGAAAGCGGTGTTGCTGGCGGCACAAGTGCATAAAAGTAAGGCGAAAGATTCTGCGGGATCATCAATAAAGGCATTGCCCGTCCAAGGCGGTATCGACCTCGGTCAGGGGGAATACCTTAAGGTTGTGGGAACAACGGCGGCCGGCCTGCCGCAGTTTGACCTGGTGCAATTGATGCAATGGCAGAAAGACCTGCGCGGCCTCGTGCCTGTGCCCGTGGGCGTCCCTCAGCCGGTAACGTCGTGGCCTATCGGTGACGTGCATTCGCGGTAACAGCCATACGGCCTCCTTGTGGATGGTGATGGTAAATAAATTCAGGTGCTGTAAAAATACGCCACCCAGTTTAGCACCAGTCAATGTGGTGCGTACATAATACCTTATTTCTTGGCCGTACTCGTGTTGTGCATCATATTTGATAAGGCTACGGCAAACTTACCTTCATGTTATCCGTCGTGCCCATGGATTAATTTGATGGCTTTCTTGAGGCGGCTGGGGTAAAATTAGATATACACTAAAATTAATGTATTTATACACTGGAGGTGGCCTATGAAGAAAATCCTTATTCTTTCCATCGGTTTGGGTATTTTGTTGTTTGGTGCAGGGGGTGTGGTTGTTGCCGCCGACAAGCAGGTGTACATTTTCGGGGATTACAAGTCATCCACCTTGACGACCAAGGCCTGGCAAGCTTTGGCGCAGCCTGATCTCGATGGCGTGGTGGCGTATACGAACAAGTGCATTACGCTATATGCGAAAGAAGCCGCAAAGATGCAGGCGGGGCTTTCTGCGTATCCTTCAGGTGACGATCAGAAGGTTTTCTCTTATTGGGCGTTGAATGATGTGGCAACTTCTCTGTACATTCAGGGAGAAGCCTATCGTAAGGCTAAACGGATCGATGAGGCAAAAGTGGCTTTCCAGCGGATCATCAATGAATTTTCTTATGGTCAGACGTATGATAACGGGAGCAAGACGTTCTGGAAGCCTGCCGATGGGGCCAAGGATTCATTGGCCATGATCGAAAAGGGGCTGGACCTCAATTACGGGAATATGACATCGCAGTTTTTGGTTCAGCGGATGTGGGAGTCATTGAGTAAAAATAATCTTGACGAAGTGGTCGCCTATGAGTCGAAATTGGAAAGCCTTTATATCAAGGAGGCGAGAGATATGCAGGCGAAGCTGAAAGAATTCCCTCAGTTGCCTGCGGAGAAGATCCATGTTTTCTGGGCGCTCAATGATGTGGGCACAGGGCTTTTTATTCTTGGAGAGGCGTACCGGCTGGCTGACAAGAAAGAAGATGCGGCCAAGGCTTACCAGCGCGTGATTGATGAGTTTGGATATGCCCAGTGCTGGGATCCCAATGGCTGGTTCTGGAAGGTCGTGGATGGTGCTGGGGAGAAACTGGTGGAGCTAAAAAGTGTTCCGTGATCTGCCCGGGGAATATCGTTTCATGTGCTCCGGTTATCCGAAAAGGCTGGCCGGAGCGTTTCTTATAATGATGGCGGTTTTCTTATTAACGCCGGACGTCGGAGTCCGGGCGGAGGAAAAACCGATCAAGGTTGTCGCTTCATTCTACCCCGTGTATATCATGGCGCAGAATGTTGTCAGGGATGTGCCGGGGGTGACGGTGACAAGCCTCACACCGCCGGTGTCAGGGTGTTTGCATGATTATGCCTTGACGACCAATGACATGAAGAAGCTCGAAGGCGCTGATATCCTTGTTGTCAATGGCGCCGGGATGGAGGCGTTCCTTGACCGGATCATGTTGCAGTACCCGCAGATCAGGATCATCACCCTGTCCGAAGGGATTCCGCTGATCAAAGGTATTGGAGCTGAGGGAGATAACCCGCATGTGTGGGTAAGTATTTCTAATGCGATAGCTGAGGTGAGGAACCTGGGCGTGCATATGGAAGCCGCCGATGCGGGGCATGCTGAACTTTATCGGTCGAATACCAGGGTGTATGTGGATAAATTAACAGTCTTGCAACAGCGCATGCAGGCTGGCCTTGCGCCATATAAAGGCAGGAAGATCATCACGTTCCACGAGGCCTTTCCGTATTTTGCGCGGGCCTTCGGGCTCGAGGTGGCGGCGGTTGTTACCCGGGAGCCGGGCAGTGAGCCCGGTGCCAGGGAGTTGGCGGACACCATTGACCTAGTCAAAAAGTCGGGGATCAAGGCTTTGTTCAGCGAGCCGCAGTACCCGTCGCTGGCCGCGCAGACGATCGCCCGGGAAACAGGAGCTGTTGTTTATGCCCTTGACCCTGCTGTCAGCGGGCCGGATGTTCCTGAAGCGTATCTGAAGATCATGGAAAAGAATCTTGAGGTTTTAAAAAATGCTTTCTCAAAATAAGCACGATGATCCGGATGATGCCGCCTTGCGTTGCCGGCATTGCTGTATCAGGATCGACGGTTTAACAGTACGCCTGGCAGGAACACTTATCCTTGATAGCGTTGACCTGCATGTCCATTGCGGTGAAGTTTTGGCGATCGTTGGGCCCAACGGAGCCGGGAAGACAACCTTGCTGCGGGCTATTCTGGGCGAGGTGCCTTACCGGGGAAGCATGTCGTCGCTCATCGGCGGGATCGAACGCCGCCGGCCGCGCATCGGGTATGTGCCGCAAAAGTTGCAGTTCGACCTTGATTCTCCGCTCAGTGTAGCGGACCTTGTGGTGGCGGCTGTCAGTCATCGGCCTGTATGGCTGGGGATCAGCCGTAGAAGGCGTGAACAGGCCAGGAAGATCCTGGGGGTTTTTGCGGCTGATAATCTGACAGAGCGGCGGATCGGTGAACTTTCCGGCGGTGAACTTCAGCGGGTGCTGTTGGCCATTGCCATGACAGCGAAGCCTGAATTATTGCTCCTCGATGAACCGGCGAGCGGTGTTGATGTGCAGGGGCTGGCTCTCTTCTATCAGTTGGTGTGCGACCTGAAGCGGCGGCATGATATTTCCGTGATCCTTGTGACCCATGATATCCCGGGCATTGCCGCTTATGTCGACCGGCTTGTCCTGCTCAACCGGCGCATCCTGGCCGAGGGGGATCCGGGTGAGGTTTTGTCTGACGCGCAATGGCGGCACGCCTTTGGCATGGACCTGTGGCCTGCCGCGGCTCTGCCTGGGTTGACTGCCGGGAGGCCGGCATGATCGATACCTGGTACAAGCTGGTCGATGCGCTTCTGCCCTTTGACTGGGCGCACTATGTGTTCATGAAGAATGCGCTCCTGGCGGTTTTTGTGGTCACACCTGTGTACGCAGTCCTGGGAACCATGGTGGTGAGTAACCGGATGGCGTTCTTTACCGATGTCCTGGGCCATTCGGCGCTGGCCGGGATCGCGATCGGTGTTATCTGCGGCATCCACGATCCGACATGGCCGATGATCGGGATGGCGGTGATCCTGGCTGTTTTGGTCAATGTGTTCAAGGGCTGGACGCGGGCATCGATGGACACAACGCTGGGCGTTTTTCTGGCTTTCATGGTGGCCTTGGGGGTTACCCTGCTCAGCCGTCAGGGCGGGTTTGTTAAATATACCCGCTACCTCATCGGGGATGTCCTGGCGGTTACCCCGTCGGAAATTGCTTGGTTGGCGTTTATTTCCCTGGCAGTCCTGGCCTACTGGTGCCTGGCGGGCAATGCGTTGATCTTGACGAGCGTCAACCGTTCGCTGGCGCGCAGCCGGCGGATCAGGGTTTTTCTTCTGGAAACAAGTTTTACGGTATTGCTGGCGGTGGTGGTCATGCTGTCGATCCGGCTTGTGGGGGTTTTGATCATCAATTCCCTGCTGGTCCTGCCGGCGGCAGCTAGCCGTAACTTCGCGCGCGATACGCGGGCGTATACATCATGGGCTGTTATCTTCAGTATGGTGTCGGGGGTCGCGGGGCTGGTGATGTCGTACTACTGGGGAACGGCTTCGGGTGCCACGATCGTTCTGTTTCTGGTCGGGTGTTATGTGGCTTCAGCCGCGGCGGCGCATATTGTAAAAGATCAACGCCAGGGCCGCGCTGGATAACCAGGCGATCCACAGCAGGTTCTCGGACCAGACCGATACCAGCGGCGTGATGAGCAGGATGGGGGCGATCCACAGCAGGATGAGCGTGGAGGGTGGTTTCCGGCACAGGGCCTTTGCTCCGAAGAACAATATCCCGGACATGATCAGGGAAAGGCGCAGGGCAGTAACAAGGATCACCGTATGGTCGTGCGTGTGGCTGAAGCACCAGGCCCAGGCATGGACCCATGGCAACACAAGCATGGGCGTTGAGCTGTTACTGTTGCCCGAATGGCTGGCCGCATGGAGGAGCACCGGGACGTGGCCGACGATGATCAGGTGCAGGCCGATCAGGTCGATCTTGTCCCAGTTGCCTCGGGCAAAAGGCGGCGGGATGTTGCGGTGCCTGGCCCAGAGAAATAAGCCTGTTGTCGCGGCTATATTGATCCCGATGGCATAGACGGGATGCAGGGTATCGAAGAAAATAAGGCTACTCGCTGCCAGCAGGGCGGTGGTAGCCATCCCCAGGAGTGATCCCCAGAAAATAAAAAGTGGCATGGCCGGCCGTTTGGTTACAGGGCAAAGAACGGTCAGCAGGAAATAACCTTGAATGATAGATATCAGGCTTGGTAAAAGATAGATCATGGCATAATTCTACGATGACAAGCAAGAATTGCCAACGGGTATTAAAAACTTATATTCTTTTTTGAAATGATAATTATAAATATTCAATTACAATGGGAAAAATAACGGCAACAGGGGCGGAGGCTTTTATGAAGGGGATCATTCTGGCGGGCGGGCAGGCAACACGGTTGTTTCCTATTACCCGTGTGGTGTCGAAACAGTTACTTCCGGTGTATGACAAGCCCATGATCTATTACCCGCTCTCGATTCTGATGCTCGCCGGGATCCGCGATATCCTGATCATTTCAACCCCGCAGGCCTTGCCGCAATTCCAGGAGCTCTTTGGGGATGGCTCTGCCCTTGGCTTGCGCCTGGTTTATGCCGAACAACCCCAACCGCGCGGCCTGGCCGATGCCTTTATTGTTGGTGCTGATTTTATCGGGGCTGACAGGGTGGCCCTGATCCTCGGCGATAATATTTTCTTCGGGCATGGTTTGTCCGAAGCGCTCGCGCAGGCGACGCGTCGGCAAAGCGGGGCTACGGTCTTTGGTTATTATGTCAAGGACCCGGAACGTTACGGCGTCGTTGAATTTGATGCCGCTGGGAAGGCGCTAGGCATCGAAGAAAAGCCGGCGCGGGCGCGTTCCAACTGGGCGGTGACTGGCCTGTATTTCTATGATAATCGCGTTGTTGACATTGCCAGGGCTGTGCGGCCGTCGGCGCGCGACGAGATTGAGATCACGGACATCAATAATACTTACCTGCGTGAAGGGAAGCTCCATGTGCAACGCCTGGGCCGCGGGTATGCCTGGCTCGATACTGGCACGTATGAATCCCTGATCGATGCCTCTGTTTTCATCAAGACCGTCGAAGACCGCCAGGGGCTTAAAATAGCCTGCATCGAGGAGATCGCTTACCATAAAGGCTACATCAACAAGGCGCAGTTGCTTGAATTGGCTCGGGGTATCAAGACATCATACGGGGACTATTTGCAAAGACTGGCGGAGGAATAAGATGCCGTTCACGTTCCGGAGAATGGATATCGCGGATGTTTGCCTGGTAACGCCTGAAATCTTTCCGGACAGCCGCGGTTTCTTTGCTGAAATCTTCAAGGGTTCCGACTTTCAGGCGGGGGGTATCCCGATGGCGATCGCCCAGATCAACCATTCGCGCTCGGGTAAGAATGTGTTGCGCGGGTTGCATTATCAGCTTAATCCGGCGGCCCAGGCCAAGCTGGTGAGTGTCATGCGCGGCGAGATCTTTGATGTGGCGGTGGATATCCGCCAAGGTTCACCGACGTACGGCCGCTGGGTGAGCGCTATGCTTTCGGAAAAGAACAGGCACGCCTTATATATTCCCGAAGGGTTTGCGCACGGCTTTTGTGTGATGAGTGACGTAGCCGAGATCATCTATTATTGTTCGCGGGAATATGCTCCGGCGCAGGAAAGGAATATCCTGTGGAATGATCCGGCGATCAATATCGCATGGCCTGTCAAGGAGGTTGTCTTATCAGGTAAAGATCTTACTGGCAAGTGCCTGGCTGAGGCAGATAATAATTTTGTGTATAAAGGCGAGGCTGTGCCATGAAGTTCGTTGTTTTGGGCTGTCAAGGCCAGCTGGGGCTGGAATTCCGGCAGAGATTCCTGCGGGATCATATTCCGTTTGCGGCCGCGGACATCGCTACCTGCGATATCACCGACCCGGCGGCGGTGGCCTGTTTGTTCGAAGCGGAAAAACCGTCGGTGGTCATCAATTGCGCGGCATATAATCTGGTAGACAAGGCCGAGGCTGATCCGGTAGCGGCGTTCAAGGTCAATGCCGGAGCCGTGATGAATATAGCCGCCGCGTGCGCCAGGGGGAATATCAAACTGATCCATTACGGGTCAGATTATGTGTTCAATGGCCGCAAAGGGGTACCGTATCTGGAAACAGACGCGACGGATCCCTTGAATGTTTACGGGCAGAGCAAATGGACTGGTGAAAGGCATGCGTTGGCAGGCAGTGCGCGGAACCTGGTCTTGCGCACGAGCTGGGTGATCGGCCCGGGCCAGCAGAATTTTCTTTTCAAGCTTAGGCAGTGGGCGGCCGCATCCGATGTGCTCAAAATTAGCAACGACGAGATCTCGGTGCCGACATTCACGGCGACGATCGTGGACTGTACCCTGGCCGCCATTAAAGAAGATCTCTGCGGACTGTATCATTTGACCAATACCGGTTACACCTCAAGGTTTGAACTTGCCCGTTTCTTTCTGAACGAGGCAGGCATCAAAGGCAAAACATTGATCCCTGTGCCTATGGCGAGTTTTGGATTGACAGCGGCGCGCCCTTTGTTTGCCGCGATGTCCAACGAGGTATTGAGTTCGGCCTTGGGCACTCCTATCCCTGACTGGCAGGATGCCTTGCGGGAATATGTTAGGGTACGACCAGGGTTCAACCAAGGAGCTGTATGAATAAACTTCTCGTCACCGGCGGGGCCGGTTTTATCGGCAGTGAATTTGTGCGGCAGGCAGTGCACAAAGGTTATACGGTCGATGTGGTTGACAGCATCAGTTATGCCGGCGACAAGGCGCGGCTTAAAGCCGCGGGGGCAGGTGTTAAATTCCACAAGATCAATATCACACAGGCGGCTGCGGTCAATGCCGTGTTTCATGCGATCCGCCCTGATAAGGTGGTGCATTTTGCGGCCGAGACGCATGTGGACCGTAGTATTCTCGACGGGCAGGTTTTTCTCAAGACGAATATCCTGGGGACCCAGATCTTGCTTGAGGCGGCCCGGGCGCATGGGGTAAAGAAGTTTGTGCACATTTCAACCGACGAAGTTTACGGGGATGTGGCCGAAGGCAGTTCCGTCGAGTCTTCGCCATTCCTGCCGAATTCACCGTATTCCGTGAGTAAGGCCTCGGCTGATCAGCTGGTCAGCGCCTATGCCCGTACGTATAAATTACCGGTGAATATTGTGCGGGCGTCGAATAATTATGGGCCGTGGCAGTACCCGGAGAAACTGATACCGGTCGTTATCTATAAAGCGCTGAACAATGAAAAAGTGCCGGTCTACGCCAAGGGCTTGAATGTGCGCGAGTGGCTTTTCGTGGCGGACTGTTGCCACGGGGTCATGGCGGTCCTTGAGAAAGGCCGGGTGGGAGAGGCGTACAATATCAGTTCCGGTATTCATCGCCGTAATATTGATGTGGTCAAGGCGATCTTAAAAGCCCTGAAACGCCCCCAGAGCCTCATCGAATTTGTGGCCGACCGCCCGGGCCATGATTTCCGTTATAGCATCAGTTGTGAGAAAGCCCGTCAGGAACTGGGCTATGTGCCAGCATACGATTTTGAGCGCGGCCTGGCCGAGACGGTGGCCTGGTACAGCGACAACCGTGCCTGGTTGGATCTTAAAGTTAAATACCTTAAGGACTATTGGACCAAGGTCTACAAGAAAGCATAAGCATGCGTAGTAATCCAGCGGGTCAGCCCAAGGGGCGCAAGGTTCCGGCACGTTATCAGCCGGCGGGCTTTCGGATCATCTACGAGGATGATCATGTCATTGTGGGCAACAAAGCGTCGGGGTTGTTGACAGTCGCGGCGGCGTGGAATAAGGAAAATACGGTTCATGCGGCGTTGAATGAATATGTGCGCAAGGGCAATGCCCGGTCGCGGCACTGCGTTTATGTGGTGCACCGCATTGATCAGGATACGTCGGGCCTTTTAATTTTTGCGAAGAATGAACGGGCGCAGGAATCCCTGAAGGAAAACTGGAAGTCCACCGACAAGGTTTATTACACGGTGGTGCACGGCACGCTGGCCAAGAAGTCAGGGCTCATCGAGAGTTATCTTTTTGAGGATGATAAATATGTCGTGCACTCGATCGATGACCCTGTCCGGGGGAAGTTTTCGCAGACAGCATATACGGTGCTGAAGGAAACGCCCCGGTTCAGTTTGCTCAAGATCGATCTGCTGACCGGGCGCAAGAACCAGATCAGGGTTCATTGTGCGGATATCGGCCACCCGGTCGTGGGGGATGAGAAGTATGGCCGCAACACCGTGAAATATGCCCGCCTGGCGCTGCATTCCAGGTCGATCACGTTCACGCATCCGGTAACACACGCGCGCATGACCTTTGCGGCAGATGTGCCGGAATATTTTCATACCCTGGTGGGGCATTGGGAAGACCGCCCGGTTAAGGGTTCATCTGAAACCAATAAAGAAGAACAGGATCTTTATGTCCAATAGTTCAGCGCGAGCGAAGGGTTCGCTCCCGGCATTTTTCTTCTGGCCGGCACTTTTTTTGATCGCCTGCGGGGTTATCCTGCGCCTTTACCGCATTACGGACAATAATTTCTTTTATTATGACACGGGGATGTTCCTTAATACCGGGCGTGCCCTTTTTGCCCCTTACGTTGGGGATGCCACGCACGGCGCGGCAGGGTTCCTGTCTCTCTTGGGGCATTGGCTGACCTTTATTTTCCAGACGGACAGGCCGGTGTGGCAGGCCATTGTTGATGCGCGCGGGTTGTGGGGCGGCCTTGAGGCCTGGGGGTACATTCGTCTTGTTTCGGCGGTGGCAGGGCTGGCAACGCTGGTTGTGACCTACAAGTTCGCATCAAGATTTTTCGGATCCCGGATGATCGCGTTGGGCAGTGCCGCACTCCTGGCGGTTTTGCCGGGCCATGTTTTTTATTCGAGGGTGGGTATGGCGGAGTCGGTGACCACGTTCTTTTACATGATGGGTTTTTATTTCTATATGTTCCCGCGGGTGCTTGGCCCGCGTACGTTTCTGGCCGGGCTTTTCTTTGTGTGCGCCTTTTTTTCAAATTACCGTTTGTTTATCCTGCCGGCGCTCGTCGCCTGTGTGGAGTTGTTCCTGGCCTTTGCCGAACACCGTTATCCGGACGTAAAGAAATGGGTGTGCCAGATGGCGGTCTTTACGGCGTTTGTCCTGGTGGCGATCCTGATGCCCGGCGGGGCGTATTATCATATTGCCTCCAGCTGGATCATGCATCAGTTCGGCCTGGCCAAAGCGCATTTTGATTGGTTCAATGTCCTCTCTTATCCTTATATGTTCTTTCGCCTAGAGACACCCTTGTTTGCCGGGCTGTTCTTTGCGAGCTTCTGGCTTGTCATAAAAAAGAAATGGGATGTGCTGATGCCTCTCTTTATTGCCGTGCTCCAGATCGGGATATTCACATTCTCGTCGGACAAGGCATCGCGCTATATTGCGGCGATCCAGCCGTTCATGGCCATGACGGTCGCTTTCCTGCTGGTGCATTTCATGCGGGACGGGGCGTCGCGGCAGATCAAAAATGGCGCAATGATCCTGGCAGCCCTTACGGGATTGATGCTTTTTTATAAAGCTTCAGCCTTGCCGCAGGCTAATTCCGCCTATGCCGATGCCGTAAAGTACATTGATCAGGTAGACCCGGCCTCGGGCATTGTGGCCACACAGCCGCAGGTGATGAATCTTTTTGTGAAGAATATCCGAAGGATTGTCCCGTGCCCGGCGATCAATGATGCTGTTTTCATGAAATTACCGCAGTCAGGTTATCGCTACCTGGTGCTTGACCCGCAGGCCTATGTGTCGTGGACCAAGGACCAAGTTAATTTCAGCGGCGAACTTGCCGGTGCTCCCGGGTTCTTTGACACGCAAGTGCCGCCGGAGAAAACTTTCCCGCACATGAACCGGGCGATGTTCGAGCGGTTTGCTTTCGAGCACAATCAAAGCTTGAGGGGCGTTCTTTCCTATGTGAATCGCGGCGGGGATCATGAGGGCACGGTCAGGGTCTACAATATCCCCCGGGGATTTCAGTTGCTCCAGAAGATGCGCCAGCCATAGTCTTTGGGTGAATGACGCCATAAAGAATGGCAGAAATTATTTCTATTGGGTATACTTATGGCATCATCAACAGTAAAGAATAACGGGTTCTAACACAAGGAAGTCATTTCTTATGAATGAGAGTTCTTCTGTCGCTCAATACCGTATCCGGGATATCCTCGAAGTGGCCATCGAGCTTCACGCGTCGGATACGCATCTGGTGGTTGGCCATCCGCCTGTGTTCCGTATCCAGGGAAGGCTGCAGAGCATGGAGGCTCCTGCCCTGGACGCCATTACGTTGCAGGATATGATCTATGAGATCCTTACCGTGCGTCAGCGCCGGATCTTCGAAGCGACGTGCGAGCTGGATTTTTCATACCTCAGCATCAAGGATTATTATTTTCGTATCAATGTTCATCGTCAGAAAGGAGCTATGGCGGCGACCATCCGCATTATGCCGGGAATAATGAAAACGCTTGCCGAATTAGGGCTTTCGCCGGAGGTGTCGGAGTTGACGCGCCGCCGTTCGGGGCTTGTGCTCATTGTCGGGCGTGCCGGTACCGGGAAGAGCACCACCCTGATGCACATGATCGAGCAGATCAATACCCAACGGGAAGCCAAGATCGTGACCATCGAGGATCCGATCGAGCTGATCTATGAATCCAAGAAAAGCCTGATCATCCAGCGCGAGGTAGGGATCGACACGCAGTCGTTTGCGGCGGGGCTTAAATATGCGCTCCGTCAGGATCCGGATGTTGTTGTGATCGGTGAAATGCGCGACCCGGAATCCATTGCCATGGCGTTGACAACGGCGGAAACAGGGCATTTGGTGCTGGCGACCCTGCATTCACCCAACGCCATCGAAGCCATCAACCGTATCATTGATGTTTATCCGGGTGAAAAGCAGAACCAGATCCGTGTCCTTTTGGCCGAGAATCTCGTGGCGGTCATTGCTCAGCAGCTTTTGCCGCGCAAGGATTCCGAATCACGTGTGCTCGCGACGGAAATGATGATATCCAATATCGCCATCAAGAACCTGATCCGCCGTAATTCGCTTTCTGAAATAAGGAGTCAGATGGAGGCTGGCAGGGACGGAGCGTATACGCTGGAACAGCGTTTGAGCCAGATGGTCAAGGACGGCCTTATCACCGTGGAAGTGGCGCAGAGCCATGCCAAGTATCCTCAGTTGCTGCGCTTCTGATGGTGGTGTGGACGCGAATACCCAGAATTAAGTTGCTCAAGCCCGTTTTTTTGCTATAATCGACCCCAATTCAGGATTTTCCCGCGGCCAGACCCTGTGAAGGGATGCGCACAGGTTCAAATCCACATATTAAGATTAAACAATTTTATCTATAGAGGGAGGCTTCACATGGTAAAGATCGGTATTAACGGGTTCGGGCGCATCGGGCGCATGGTCTTTCAGGCCATTTGCGACCAGGGGCTTTTGGGCAAGGAGATCGACGTGGTTGCTGTCGTCGACGTTTCCACGGATGCGGATTATTTCGCTTATCAGATCAAATATGATTCTATCCACGGCAAGTTCAAGCATGACGTGAAAACGGAAAAGAGCGACGCGTCCAAGGTTGAGGCGGATATCATTGTCGTCAACGGCCACAAGGTCAAGTGCGTTGCCGCGACCAGGACCCCGGCGGAACTTCCCTGGAAGGCCCTCGGCGTTGATTATGTCATCGAGTCCACAGGCCTGTTCACCGAGAGCGACAAGGCCAAGGGTCACCTTGAGGCCGGTGCCAAGAAGGTCATCATTTCCGCGCCTGGCAAGGGCGATGTGAAGACCCTGGTGATCGGTGTCAACGAGCATGAGTATGATGCCGCCAAGCACAATATTGTGTCCAACGCGTCGTGCACGACCAACTGCCTCGCGCCGCTGGTGCATGTCCTCCTTAAGGAAGGCATCGGCATTGAAAAAGGTCTTATGACCACGATCCACGCGTACACAGCGACCCAGAAGACCGTTGACGGCCCTTCCAAGAAGGATTGGCGCGGCGGGCGTGCGGCGGCGATCAACACGATCCCCTCGAGCACCGGTGCGGCCAAGGCTGTCGGCGAAGTGCTTCCGGCGACCAAGGGCAAGCTCACGGGCATGGCGTTCCGTGTGGCGACTGCGGATGTTTCCGTCGTAGACCTGACGTTCACGACTGCACGCGACACCTCGATCGAAGAGATCGATGCCAAACTCAAAGCCGCTTCCAAGACGTATCTGAAAGATATTCTTGGTTATACGGATGAAGAGCTTGTTTCCACCGATTTCATCCATGATCCCCGTTCTTCGATCTATGATTCGCTGGCGACATTGCAGAACAACCTGAAAGACGAGAAGCGTTTCTTCAAGATCGTTTCCTGGTATGACAATGAGTGGGGATATTCGAACCGCGTTGTTGACCTGGTTAAGTTTATGGCTAAGAAAGCCTAAGGGTTACGACATCGTGATGTTTTCGGCCCCTTAAACAAGGGCTGAAAACAGCGCGAAATTTTCAGTTTTACAGCACCATATTTTCAAAACACCACTTTTGGTTAACGTGAATGCGTTAATCGGGAGTGGTGTTTTTATTTTATGGGGAACCAGGAAATGACACAGGTAACGGGATTATTATCGCCGCTTAAGAGTATCCGGAAGCACTGCTTGGATTGTGCTGCCCGGCCCAAAGAGGTGCGCAACTGCACCAACACGGCTTGCAATCTTTATCCATATCGCTTGGGACACAATCCTTCGCGCAAGGGTGTCGGTCCAGGAAGGATCATAAGAACCGATTATAAAATCGATTCTGAGGCCAAAGGAGGCCATTCAGTCGCCACTTCTCAACGGAATGGAAGGCGAGCATACATCGCAACAGGGGGTGGCTTAAATCGGGTCATTAGAAAGGAAGTTCGCTTGGTTGAAATGGAAGCGGTTGGGAAGGTCCAGATGATCGATCGCCGGATCATCATTGAATTATTGCAGGATTAAGGCGATATGGATTGTGAAATAGTACGGAGACGATAAGGAATCAATTTGGAAACTATTATGTCTTTGCTGCGTTTGGTGGTCATAGAGCCATGTGCATCAATATGTTATGGCTCATTCTATTGATTCGGCGGCGTTTTAGGGTGCTTTTCGGGGCGGGAAGTTTTCAGGGAGAATAAAAATGCGAATACTTACAACAAAAGCGTTTTCGATCTCGACAGAGAGTCTAAACAAGCAGCATTTCTTTGAAGAGTGGTCGCGCAGTGGCCCGTATGAGCTTCATTTCAATTATGGTCGTGATGAGTTCACGATCACTTTAGAGCGTTCTCTGGAAACCGGGGACAGGTGGATGCGCATTATTTCCATATCGTCACCTGGATGGCCAGAGAAGCAAATGTTAAATCAGCTGGTCGCGATCGATTTCACGCCATGTCACTTTGGTGGAATCCGCTGGTGGTTTATCTGTACGCAGCCCAGAGATGGCCAGAAATGCAGGAAGCGCGTTAGTATTTTATATTTTCCTATGGAGGGCCCGACATTGAACGGATTCGGTTGCCGCTGCTGCCATAATTTACGGTATCCGGTCGGTAATACTACCAGGGAGAAAGACCGGGCTTTAATGAGACAGATTCGAAAGACGGTGATCCATGAATTTTTGATTCGCACGCTCTGCAGGGATTGTGGCGTATCTCTTGCGGTTTATGAGGGGGTTAAGGGGATTACGACTCGGTCAAAGGTGTGTCCGAAGTGTCAGAAGGTTAAGGATCGAGTCAGCAAGTAAAGGCGGGATCAGATGAGCAACAAAGATATTTCAAAGAGTGATCTGGCGCAGTTCACCGGGACAACGCAGTATTTTAAGCATTGGACGCGCGGGATCGTGTATACGGACGGCGTGCAGTTCCTGGCCGAGCACGCGGGCGCGTACTGGTTGATCGATTTGGTCGCCAGCTATCAGCCGTTGAGTGAAGGGCGGCAGTATTGGGTCCTGAAGATCGAGGATGGGCAATACTGCGCCGAATGCCGGGATCGGGATAACAAGGTTTTGGCCCGGCAGGTGATCGAGTTTTCGGATTTTCCGGAACACCTGCTTCCGTTTACCTGCTATCTCCAGGACGGCGTCATGTTTCTGCCAAGTGAGGATTGAAAATGGCTAAGCGCAATACGATCAGATATTTGATGGCCGAACAGAAAAAGCGATTCCAGAAGACGCTTGCCGATAGCCGGCAGGGTTGGCGCGACGACTTCATGTTCGATCTCATGTTGAACACCGGATTGCGCCTGAGTGAAACGATCAGCCTTGATCTTAAGGACGTACACAATGGATATTCAGCCAGGGAGTCTCTGGAGATCCATGGTAAAGGCGATCGTGTCCGGTTGATCCCGCTTAATCGCGACATCAGAGGGCATATAGAAAGGTATGTTAGCCGCCGTAAGAAGTTGGACAAAAAGTTCTCGCCGGACGATCCACTGTTCTTGTCCAGGAACAGTCGCCGGATAACAGCGCGAGCCGTGCAGTTGAATTTCAACAAGTGGGTAAAGTTGAGCGGACTTGAAGGCAGCTTTTCACCGCATTCGCTTCGGCATACCGTCGGGACTGAGCTAATGAGAAAGACTGGTAACATCAGGAAGATTCAGGAATTTTTAGGGCACAAATTTGTCTCGACGACGCAGATCTACACCGGCGTGACCAAAGAAGATTTGGTTGAGTGCGCGGAGCTGTTGTCAGTATAGTTTCTCAATCCCGTACCCAGAGCACCAGAGAAAGAAGCCGGAAAAGATGAACAATAAAGAGCGGATCTTAAGTATTACGTATAAGAACAGGCTCAGTCGGATGAACAGGATCACCAGTATCCTGGGAAGGCGCTGTGTTCTTCAAATTGCTAAGACGTATGGCAAATACAGCTGGGATCTTGTAAATATCATTCTTCCCGCACTGCGGCAGAAGAACAGACTTGTGCTGATGGCCCACCACGATGTGTACCCTGGGTCATATGGATATAACGACAACAGTAGCGGTGTGACCACACTGCTTCGGTTAAAGGACGACCTCCCGGATAATGTTGAGCTGGTCTTTACGGATGGTGAAGAAGTTGGCGGCCAGGGATACCGCCGAAAGTGGCGCAATGCTTTTCTTAGTTGAGATTTTTCAGGATTCTCCAAAATTTTCATCGTCTACAGAACCTCTATCTTCAACGATCTTAAACTAAGACAGCCTGCGAGACGTCGGACATTTCGTCTTCGGAATCTCGTGCCGCTTC
>CAIOPG010000006.1 GCA_903860135.1 Candidatus Omnitrophota bacterium
TATGGCGGTATTTACGAATCAAGGCGTGAACTGGTTGGATGTCCAGGTGCTAACACAGCAGGGAGTTAACTGGTCGGATGTTCAGGCAATAACACAGCAAGGGATCAACTGGCAGGACATTGAAGTTTTAACCCGGCAAGGGGTGAATTGGTCGGATATTGATGTGATGACCAAGACAGCTATCAATTGGTCGGATCTTCAGATTTTGACATCTCAAGGTGTCAACTGGATGGATATGTCCATGTTTACGAATCTGGCGATCAACTGGGCAGATTTACAGGTTTTAACTCAGGAAGGTGTTAATTGGTCAGATGTACAGACATTGACAACCAAGGGGATCAATTGGTCAGATATTGATGTGTTGACGAATTTAGGCGTGAACTGGTTAGATATTGATGTTATGGGAAAAGTCGCAATAAACTGGTCAGATCTTCAGGTTATGACGACCCAGTCAATTAACTGGATGGATATGGCATTGTTCAGTGGTCAGGCAATAAATTGGGCTGATATGCAGGTTTTCACCGAACAGTCGATCAATTGGTCAGAAATGGATAGTTTATTTAAGACAGGTGTTAATTGGTCTAATTTACAAACAATGACGCAGGCAATGATCAATTGGTCTGATCTTGCTGGCATGACGGCGAGCGGTATTAATTGGGATGATTTGATGTCGATGAGCCGCTCGAGTGTAAACTGGATGGATATGAATTTGCTGACATCAGCAGGTGTGAATTGGGATGAAGTTACGCGCATGAGCCGTAGTGTGAATTGGGATGATATAAGATATTTGAGCCGTGCGGGGATTAACTGGGAAGATTTGGGTGTGATGAGTGTTGGTGGCGTCAACTGGCAGGACATTAATACGTTAACAAAAACAGGTGTTAATTGGGCAGATGTTCAGTCATTAACAGCGCATGGCATTAACTGGACAGATATTCAGGTCCTGACCCAAGAAGGAATTAACTGGCAAGACATAGACTTACTTTCCAATCTTGGTGTTAATTGGTTAGATATTTATTCCATCACAAAGACTGGGATAAACTGGTCTGATTTTCAGGTCATGACAAATGCAGGAGTAAATTGGGCAGACGTACTGGTGGTTACAACTCAGGGTGTCAATTGGTCAGATGTACAAGTGCTGACACAGGGTGGCGTTAATTGGTCAGATATTCAGAGATTAACAGTTCAGGGAATAAATTGGCAGGATGTTGAAGTTTTGACCAAAGAAGGTGTCAACTGGGTCGATATTGAGACCATGGCGAAATCTGGGATCAACTGGTCAGATTTAAATATCATGAGTAATGCCGCTGTTAACTGGTCCGATATAACAGTGTTTTCAAATAAGGCCATCAATTGGTTTGACATAGAACGACTGACAAATCAAGGGATCAACTGGACGGACATCGATGTTTTAGCAAAAACCGGGATGAACTGGTCTGACCTTCAGATCATGACCGATGCCGGGATCAATTGGACAGATTTTAATATACTGACGTCGCGTGGTGTTAATTGGGAAGATATTAACACAATGACACGTGCCAGCGTGAATTGGCAAGATTTGAATCATATGAGTTCGGTGGGTGTCAATTGGGATGATTTGAATTTGATGAATGGTATCGGCATTAACTGGTCAGATTTGCAAACCATGACAAATACGGGTATCAACTGGCATGATATGCAAGTGATGAACAGTGCCGGTGTTAATTGGCAGAACATTCAAGTGATGGGTGAAACAGGTGTAAATTGGAGCGATATGCAGGTGATGACAGCGGCTGCTGTTAACTGGTATGATTGGCAGGTCATGAGTTCTTCAGCTGTTAATTGGATCGACATCAATGTTTTAACTAACCATGCCATTAATTGGTCTGATGTGCAGGTGTTATCTGAACAGGGCGTCAACTGGTTTGATATTCAGGTGTTGACTAATCAGGGAATAAATTGGCAGGATATCGAGATAATGACTAATCGTGGTGTTAACTGGTCTGATGTTGATGCACTGTCCAAAACAGGAATCAACTGGATTGATCTTCAGGTTATGAGCACGAATGCTGTTAATTGGGATGATATTCAGGTTTTGACTAATCAAGGCGTAAATTGGCAAGATGTTCAGGTATTAACTCAACAAGGTGTCAATTGGTCTGATATTGATGTTATGGCGAAGGCTGGGATCAATTGGTCTGATTTGAATGTTATGACGGAATCGGCCATCAATTGGTCTGATATCGTGGCTTTTTCAAATCAATCACTCAATTGGTCTGATCTGCAGGTTTTAACGACGCAGGGTATTAATTGGCAGGACATTGATGTTTTAACAACATTAGGAGTTAATTGGTCAGATATTAATGCTATGACCAAAACTTCTATTAATTGGTCAGATTTACAAGTATTGACGCAACAGGGCATAAACTGGATGGATATGTCAGTATTTACCAACCAGTCAATTAACTGGCTGGATTTCCAAATCATGACCCAGAAGGGCATCAATTGGTCTGATTTTCAGATGATGAGTCAGCAGGGTATTAATTGGCAGGATATGTCAATTTTCACCAATCAGTTAATTAATTGGGCTGATTTACAAGTATTGAGCCAGACCGGTGTGAACTGGTCGGATATTGATTCTTTAGCGAAAACTGGTATTAATTGGGCAGATTTGCAGGTGATGACTGACGCGACGATCAATTGGTCGGATATTAACGTGCTTACGACGCGCGCTGTTAACTGGGATGATATCACCAACATGAGTCATTCGAGTGTTAATTGGCAGGATTTGAATCGCATGAGCAGTGTGGGTGTGAATTGGGAAGATTTAAATCTCATGAATGGCATTGGTATTAATTGGTCTGATCTGCAGACATTAACGCAGTCAGGGATTAACTGGCAAGATATGCAGGTGATGAATAGTTCGGCTGTCAATTGGCAGGATATTCAGGTCATGACAGATGCCGGTGTTAACTGGAGTGATATTCAAACAATGACTTTCGCCGGCGTTAACTGGTCGGATATGCATACAATGACATCCACGGGCATTAATTGGATGGATATGTCTGAGTACACCAATAAAGGCATTAATTGGCTTGATGTGCAAACATTGACAGAACAGGGGATAAACTGGTCGGATATTCAAGTATTAACACATGAGGGTATTAATTGGCAGGATGTCGAGGTTTTAACGAAGCAGGGTGTTAATTGGTCTGATGTGGATAGCCTTTCGAAAATTGGGATCAATTGGACGGATATTCAGGTGATGAGCACCCAACGTATCAATTGGATGGATATGGCTGTATTTTCTAATCAGGGTATTAACTGGATCGATGTTCAAACGTTAACTGAAAAAGGCGTTAATTGGTCAGATGTTCAGGTGTTGACAAATCAAGGTATCAACTGGCAAGATATTCAGGTGATGACCAATCGCGGAGTCAATTGGTCGGATATTGACATTATCACCAAGACAGGGATTAATTGGTCTGATCTTCAGCAAATGACTATTCAGGGTGTTAATTGGATGGATTTATCTGTTTTCAGTAACCAGTCAATCAACTGGTCTGATATTCAGGTAATTAGTCAGCATGGCATTAACTGGCAGGATATTGAATCTCTTTCGAGAACGGGTATCAACTGGACTGATCTTCAGGTTATGACGGATGTTGGGGTTAACTGGTCTGACTTGGATGTTCTATCTAAGAAAGCTGTTAATTGGGACGATATCAATGCTATGAGCTATGCCAATGTCAATTGGGAAGATTTGAATCACATGAGCACGGTTGGTGTCAACTGGCAGGATTTGAATCTGATGAACGGTATAGGGATCAATTGGTCTGATCTTCAAACGATGACCAATGCCGGTGTCAACTGGTCGGATATGCAGGCAATGACGTCCAATGCGGTAAACTGGATGGATATGGCCGTATTTACGAACGACGGAATTAACTGGTTGGATATTCAGTCATTAACGGAGCAGGGAATTAACTGGTCCGATGTTCAGGTGTTGACCAATCAGGGGATCAATTGGCAAGATATTGAAGTTTGGACGAAACAGGGCGTGAATTGGTCGGATGTTGATGTTTTGGCAAAAACGGGCATTAATTGGTCTGATATTCAGGCCATGAGCAATCATGGTGTTAACTGGTCTGATATTGAAGTGTTGACCAAGACAAACCTGAATTGGTCTGATATTGATGTTATGGCGAAGATGGGTATTAACTGGTCAGATTTGCAAGTGATGAGTGCTCAAGGGGTTAATTGGTCAGATGTAGCCGTTTTTAGCAACAAAGGTCTCAATTGGTCAGATGTGCAAGTATTGACCGAACAGGGTATTAATTGGTCTGATATTCAAGTGTTGAGTGATCAAGGCGTCAATTGGCAGGACATTCAGGTTTTAACGAATCAGGGCGTTAATTGGTCGGATATTGATGTTTTGGCAAAGACAGGAATCAATTGGTCAGATATACAGAGCATGAGTCATCAGGGTGTTAATTGGACGGATATATCGGTATTCAGCAACCAGGCAATCAATTGGTCGGATATCCAAGCGTTGAGTGATCAGGGCATTAATTGGGCGGACATTGATGAAATGGCAAAGGCAGCTGTTAATTGGTCGGATATTGCTGTCTTGACCAATATTGGTGTGAATTGGTCCGATATGCAGGTGTTGAGTGATCAGGGCATTAACTGGTCTGATTTCGATGTAATGGCGAAATCGGGGATCAATTGGTCGGATTTTGGCGTATCTTCGAATACAGGTATTAATTGGTCAGATTTCCAGGTTCTAACACAGCAAGGTGTAAATTGGTCGGATATTGAGTCTCTTTCAAGAACTGGGGTCAATTGGTTGGATCTTCAGGTCATGTCGGATGCGGCAGTCAATTGGTCGGATATTAATGCCCTTACAACGCGCGGTGTTAATTGGAATGATATTGTTGTCATGACATCTGCCGCCGTCAACTGGCAGGATCTAAACAAAATGAGTTTGGTTGGCGTTAACTGGTCTGATCTTAACGTCATGAATGGTCTCGGCATTAACTGGTCTGATCTGCAAACCATGACCAATGCCGGTGTCAACTGGTCAGATATGCAGGTTATGCATAATATTGGTGTTAATTGGCAGGATATGCAAGTATTAACTGATGCTGGAGTGAATTGGAATGATATTGAGACCATGAGTCAGGTGGGTGTTAATTGGTCTGATTTTGAGGTGATGAGTGCGCAGGGTGTGAACTGGCAGAACATCAAAGTCATGGGCGATGCCCAGATCAATTGGATGTATTTGAATGGTATGAGCGAAGCAGGCGTTAATTGGTCGGACATTCAAGTCATGAGTGACACCGCCATCAATTGGAACGATATGGCTGTTATGAGCAGACAGGGCGTTAATTGGTCGGATATCCAGGTGTTAACGCAAAAGGGTGTGAACTGGTCTGACATTGATACAATGGCTAAAGCCGGTGTTAACTGGAGTGACATTTTGGTATTGAGCCAACAGGGGATCAATTGGTCTGACATTAATAATATTTCTCGCAGTGGTATTAATTGGAACGATATTCAAAGCCTTTCAGTTACAGGGATCAACTGGGATGACCTGCAAGTGATGACGCAGTCAGGAATGAATTGGTCTGATATGGGGGTTTTATTAAAAACAGGAATCAACTGGTCAGATCTTCAGGTGATGACGGGGCAGTCAATTAATTGGATGGATATGTCGGTGTTCACAAATCAAGCCATTAATTGGTCAGATATTCAGACGCTCACCAATAAAGGAGTGAATTGGTCCGATGTTCAGGCGTTAACACAACAAGGGATTAATTGGCAGGATATTCAGGTGTTAACCAATCAGGGTGTAAATTGGTCTGATATTGACGTGTTGGCAAAGACAGGCATCAATTGGTCTGATATTGAGCGCATATCAGAGCAAGGTATTAACTGGATGGATATGTCCGTCCTGACAAATCAATCAATCAACTGGTCGGATGTTCAAGTATTGACCCAGCAAGGTGTTAACTGGTCTGACGTAGAATCCCTTTCAAAGACAGGCATTAACTGGGCTGATCTGCAAATCATGACAGATGCCGCTATTAACTGGACTGACCTGAATACATTAACGACCAATGCTATTAATTGGGATGATGTAAATGTCATGAGCCAGTCATCTGTCAATTGGCAGGATTTGAACAAGATGAGCACGGTAGGTGTTAATTGGGCTGATTTGAATTTGATGAATGGGCTGGGTATTAATTGGTCTGATCTTCAAACCATGACGAATGCGGGTGTCAACTGGTCTGATATGCAAGCCTTGCATGGCGTTGGAGTTAATTGGCTTAATGTTGAAGCCATGAGTGATGCGGGAGTTAATTGGAGCGATCTGCAGATCATGACAGAACAGGGCGTCAATTGGTCTGATTTCGCCACAATGACGGATCAGGGCGTTAATTGGCAGAATTTCAAGGCCATGAGTGATGCTCAAATCAACTGGAATTACTTAAATGATATGAGCGAAGCCGGTGTTAACTGGTCGGATATTCAGGTTATGAGTTCTACGGCCATTAACTGGAACGATATGTCTGTCTTAAGCAATCAGGGTGTTAATTGGTCTGATATTCAGGCAATGACACAACAAGGTCTTAACTGGTCAGATATAGATGTTTTGTCCAAGGCAGGGATCAACTGGTTTGATCTTGATGTATTAAGTCATGCAGGGACAAATTGGAGCGACATCCAGGTTATGGCGTCTACCGGTTTAAATTGGAGTGACTTCCAGGTCATGACCAGCAATGGTATAAACTGGAGTAATTTCGGTGTTATGTCAATGGTCGGCATAAATTGGGATGACCTGCAGGTGATGACAAAAATGGGTGTCAATTGGGATGATATTTCGGTTCTTTTCGGTGCTGGTGTGAATTGGAATGATTTTGAAGCCATGACCGAGGCAGGAGTTAATTGGAACAGTTTTAGTGTGATGACGAATGCGGCTGTAAATTGGGATGATTTTGTAACGCTTACCCATTTGGGTGTAAATTGGGGTGATATTGATGCGATGTCTAATGCGCAGGTCAATTGGACAGATATTAACCAGATGACAACGCGTGGTGTTAACTGGGATGATTTGACCACCATGACAACCAATGGCGTTAACTGGAATAGTGTTGGATTAATGACGTCGGCGGGTGTGAATTGGTCAGATCTGCAAGTTTTGGCTCAAGCCGGTGTGAATTGGTCTAATATGCAAGTTATGACAGAGGCAGGACTTAACTGGAATGACCTCTCAAGAATGACCAATCAGGGGGTTAATTGGGCGGATATTCAGGTTTTAAGTGACCAGGGGGTCAACTGGCAGGATATTGAAACATTGACCAAGCTGGGTGTCAACTGGTCGGATATTAATGTGATGTCGGCTGCTGGTGTTAATTGGCAAGACATTCAAGTGATGAGCGATCAAGGTGTCAATTGGTCGGACATAACCGTTTTCACAAATATTGGAATTAACTGGTCAGATATTAATGCTATGACGAATGCAGGTGTTAATTGGTTCAATATGGGCGTCATGTTCAATAGCCGTATCAATTGGTCGGATATCCAGTCGATGAGTGAGATGGGTGTCAATTGGTCAGACATTCAGGTTCTGAGTACCCAGGGGATGAATTGGTCTGATCTTCAGATCATGACAGATACCGGCATTAATTGGTCCGATCTTGATGCGATGACCAAACGCGGTATCAATTGGGATGACATTACCGCCATGACCCGTTCTGCCGTGAACTGGCAAGATTTAAATATGATGAGTGCTGTCGGGGTTAATTGGTCAGATCTGAATTTAATGAATGGACTGGGTATAAACTGGTCAGACCTTCAAACCATGACCAGTGCCGGTATTAATTGGAATGATATGCAGATCATGCATAATATGGGCGTGAATTGGGATGATTTTCAGAGGATGAGTGTTACTGGTCTTAACTGGGCTGATCTGGGTGTTATGGCGGGGGCTGGTGTAAACTGGAATGATATGGGCACCATGTTTTCGGCGCAGGTTAACTGGGCTGATTTGGGCACCATGACGAAGTCGGGCGTAAATTGGGATGATATACGCAATATGACGACACAGGGTGTTAATTGGACCAGTCTGCAGGATCTGGCTCGAGTAAATTGGGTAAGCATTGATGAAATGACAACATCAGGCGTGAACTGGGATGATGTCGCGGTCCTTTCCAAGAAAGGTGTTAATTGGGATACTTTCCAATATTTAAGCAATGCGGGTGTCAATTGGTCGGATATGCAGGTCATGTCGACTGCTGCCGTTAATTGGGATCAAATGCAGGTTATTACTGAAACCGGCGTAAACTGGAGTGACCTCGGTGTCATGACGGCCTACGGCATTAACTGGGATAATTTCACAGTCATGACCAACGCCGGTATGAATTGGTCAGATTTCAAGGCACTTACAACAGCAGACATTAATTGGAATAATATGAGCAATATGTCCAATAATGATATTAATTGGGCTTCTTTGGGTGTGATGACGCAAAGTGCCATTAACTGGAATGATCTGAGTGTGATGTCAGAGGCTGGTGTTAATTGGTTAGACTTCAATGTTATGACAAATCAGGGTGTCAATTGGTACGATCTTGGTGTGATGACAAAGGCTGTTGTCAATTGGGATGAATTTAGCGTAATGTTTGCGGCGGGTGTAAATTGGGACAGTTTAAGTTCAATGTCAAATAATGGCATTAACTGGATTGATCTGGGGCAGATGACGGCGGCGGGTGTTAACTGGAATGATATCGCACGTTTCTCGGCATCAAATATCAATTGGTCTGATTTGCAGGTGATGACCGATGAGGGGATCAATTGGCGTGATATTGGTGTCATGAGTGATGCTGGCGTTAATTGGCAGGAGTTTTCAGTTATTAGTTCAGCCTTGGTCAATTGGCTGAATATCGGAGAGATGAGTGCAGCCGGTGTCAACTGGTTAGATATCGGGGATCTTTCTTCGGCGGGGATCAATTGGGACGAGATCAACAATCTTTCACGTCAGGGGCTTAATTGGAGTGATATTGGTGTCATGACCGCCAGCGGGATCAATTGGTATAGTATTTCCGCCATGGCCGGCAGTGGTATTAATTGGGATGATATTACTTCCATGACGACCAACATGATCAATTGGTCTGATTTTGGGTATCTTACGAATGAAGGTGTCAATTGGGCTAATGTTGGATATATGTCAACAGCTTCTGTTAATTGGTCTGATTTGCAGGTTCTTTCACAGACAGATGTGAACTGGTCCAATATGCAGGTTATGACCAATGCCGGGATAAACTGGAATGATCTGTCGATGATGACGACCCAGGGGGTTAACTGGATTGATTTGGAACGCATGGCATCAACTGGTGTTAACTGGGCGGACATAGGTGTTATGTCGTCGACGGGTATAAACTGGTCAGATATCGGTCTCATGTCAGGGACTGGTATTAACTGGTCAGACATTGGTTATATGTCAGCTACGGGCGTGAATTGGCTGGATATTGGCATGATGACGGCGACGGGTGTGAATTGGAATGACCTTAGCCTAATGACCAATCAGGGCATGAACTGGAATAATATGCAGCAGATGACCTCGGTAGGTGTGAATTGGTCAGCCATGCGGGACATGGTGGCTTCAGGTGTTAACTGGACCGATCTATCCTTAATGTCTTCTCAGGGCATAAACTGGTTTGATATGGCTACCATGGCCGATGCCGGTGTTAATTGGGTGAAACTGGATATGATGTCGTCTTCGGGTGTGAATTGGAATGACATTGCCCTGCTTTCGGATGCCGGTGTTAACTGGGATAGTTTTCAGTATATGAGCAATATGAATTGGGACAATTTGACGGCGATGACAACATCTGGTATGAATTGGGCTGATCTGATGATGTTAACCACGACGGGTGTTAACTGGAATAGCATCAGCTCTATGACCAATGGGGGCATTAATTGGGATGGGCTGGGTGTTCTGGCGAGCAGCGTTGTCAATTGGAATAATTTGGGTGAAATGTCAGGTGCTGGGTTGAATTGGGCCGATTTAAATGTCATGACAACAATGGGTGTCAACTGGTCAAATTTGAGTGAATTGACGGTTTCTGCTGTTAATTGGGCTGAATTTGGATCTATGTCGGCTGCGGGTATAAATTGGAATAATATCGGCGATATGTCTGTTAATGCGATCAATTGGACGGACATTGCCCACTTGTCCGAGGCGGGTATCAATTGGTCAGCCATTTCCAGCCTTTCAGAGGCGCATGTGAATTGGACGGATCTGCAATCGATGACCGATGCCGGGATCAACTGGTATGAACTTAACTTTATGGCGCAGAGTGGCGTTAACTGGGAAGGGATATCTGTCTTTAGCAATGCGGTGATCAATTGGTCTGGACTTAGTCAATTAAGTAATGGCGGTGTTAATTGGGATAATATCGGCGATATGTCAACGGTAGGTATTAACTGGGGTGAAATTGAAAATCTTTCACGCCGGGGGCTGAATTGGGATGATCTTGCCGTCATGACGGAAACGGGTATTAATTGGTATAGCATAGCGGACATGACCGATGGCGGTATCAATTGGTCTAATATTGCTGAAATGGCTACCAAGCAGATCAATTGGGATGACTTGACGGTGATGACAACAAAGGCCGTCAATTGGGCGGATATTGCCTTCATGACCAATACGGATATTAACTGGGATGGTATGGCAACATCAACGACCAGCGGCGTTAACTGGTCGGATATGGCGAACATGACGCATCAGAACATTGATTGGAATGAAATGAGTTATTTCTCCAAGAATGCGCGTACGCTCATCAGCAATATGGATGCGATTTACACCCGTATTGGATCAGCATCAGATACCAGCTCCGCCAATACTATGTTCGGAAGGCTCCAGAAGGTTTTGGACGCTATCGGCACAAGTGATATATCAACGATCTTTGCAACGCTCGGCAAACCAACAGATACAGCGGCTGAAGGTACCATTTTCGGTGATATCAACAACATTCAAACAGCCATCGGAACAACAACCAGCGCTTCTACCGTTTTCTCGCAGATGGATACGATCCAGAGTTTTGCTAAAAAAGGTAAAGATAGCGCTGACGCCGCACTAGGTGTCGCCAAGAATATCCGCGAAGATCTGGGTGTCAATGGCGCTACACCAGGGGCGTATGAAAAATTAAAGAACCTTGAATCGTTTGTCAAAGACATACAAACGTCAGCAAAGGCTATCGGCACCAAGCAGGAGGCCACAGGAGGTATGGCGCAGGAAATGATAGATATGGTTAAAAATTTCATCGGACAAAAAGCTGGTCAGGCGGGTATCGCTGGTAGCGGTTTGACAGTGGAAGATCTATCTGCCCAGAGTGCCGCGGACATGGAAAAAGTTGATGAAAAACTGGAAGAGATCAATTCCAAGATACTGGCTTTACGCGAAGCGATGAAGCTCGATGAAGTGGTCGTTAAGACCTGGTTTGAAAGCGAGGAATAAAGCATGATGCGCACCGCAGGTTTGTCCAGCTGGAGGTGGAGTATATGCGCCGCTTTCTTGAGTGGACTTATCGTGTGTTGTTCCATGTGTTTTGCGGATGTGTTTATCAATGTCCTTGCCGTCAATGGGTCTGATGTTGCGCAAAAGAAAACAATAGAATTCAGCTTACCGGGGGAGATCAAACCCGAAGACATCATCGACAATGCGGGCTTAAAGCTTGATTACAATTTCAAGGATGCCGGATATTTCTTACATGGCGAAGTAGAGCTCGAAGCCAAAGAAACAAAAACTTTTCGTGTGCGTGTAAGGGATGTGTGGGTTGTTAAAGAGGCTGAGACATCTTTATTGCGTGATGAGATCGAGCGTTCCTATAAAGAGATGGGCGGCGAACGTAATGCTGCCAATGCCGACCTTCTTCGGCAAAAACTTCTCGATCAACTTAAGAATATCATTGATAAACAGGATCAGTCATCAGGTAGTATTGAGGCGCGCATTGATGGGTATCGCAACAACATTCAGGCTATTGCAGCGATCAAGGCTCAGGCTAAACTCATTGATTACTGGAGTATGGATGCTTCTATTCAAAGACCTTCCAAGACTATCAATTTTATTCTTCAGGTAGAGAATTCAGGTGATAAAACAAAAAAAGTAAAACAACAGCACTATCTTCCTGTTGAGGTTAAGCCCGGGCATGTGATCGACCGGCAAGGGTTTGAAGTCCGTTTTGATGAAAAGAAAGGACAGTATTTTCTTTTTAAAGAAGATGATTTTACCGCAGGTGAAAAACGCAAGATCACTATTGCGATTCAGGATGTCTGGTTTATCCCTGAGAACGAGACAGTTTACATTCGCGATCATGCCTCCTATGCCATGGGGGAGCTTCAAAAGTCGAAGTATGTCAACACGGCTAAAGTTCTTTATAACGCGATCATCAATAGCCTTGATTTGATCGATGCTTTGCAAAAAACGCAACAACCCAATATTGAGCAACATATAGGGGCATACAGGCTTAATGCCCAAAGGTTTGAACAAGCGAAAAAAGATCTTGATGCCCTTGAGAAATTATTATCACGTTTTCGCGCCGACCGGGAAAAAAGCAAGATCAAGAATGTCATGCAGAAGATACAGACACTCAAGTCTTTGGCCAGGGTATCGGATGCCATGTTTGACAAGAAACCGACGGTCAATGCCGCCTGGAAGTTGATCGGAGCGGTCATGATCTTCCTCGGGTTCTTTACAATTATTTATTTCTTTGTTTGGTTCTTGCGATCTTCCAAGGAGAAAAAACAGGAAGATTTGAAATATGGCAAGAAAAAAGGCGGGGCTTAGCATGAACGGAGCCAGGCGGAAAATATTATGAGCATTAAATTACAGTACACAGAGATCGGAACAGTCAAGGCCATCAGAGGCTGTATTGTTATTGTGACGGGGCTTGCGAATTGTATTAATGGGCAGTTGATTCGTTTTGGTTACGGGACACTGGGTATGGTTGTTGGCTTTACGCACGATGAGGCTCAGGTGTTGATCTTAAAAGAATCCTCCAAAATCCGTACAGGGGACGATGCAACGGCTTCAATAGAGCCACTGGTAACACCCGTTGGCAAGAACTTCATCGGTCGCATTGTCAATCCTTTGTGCGAGCCACTCGACGGCTTGGGCCCCATCGAGCCGGATTACACGGCACCTATTTTTCCTGAATCTCCGCCGATCCTTGATCGCCAGCCGCTCAACAAGACGCTTGAGACTGGCATTAAAGTTCTCGATGCCATGATCCCTATCGGGCGTGGCCAGCGAGAATTGATCCTCGGCGATAAAATGACCGGAAAAACAACGTTTGTGACCGATACTATCGTTAACCAGAAGGGTAGCGGTGTTGTTTGCATCTATTGTTCTATTGGTAAAGCGCGCGCCTCCATGGCTAAAGTTGTTCAGCTTTTCAAGGATCGCGGTTGTTTTGATTACAGCATCATTGTTTCAGCTGCCGCATCTTCAACCCCGGGTCAGCAGTATCTTTCCCCGTATGTGGCGTGTTCTTTGGGCGAATATTTCATGCAGCGCGGCAAGGATGTTTTTATCGGTTTCGATGACTTCACAAAACACGCTTGGTGTTACCGCGAAATTTCCCTGCTTTTAGGTCGTCCGCCGGGGCGTGATTCATATCCCGGGGATATTTTTTATCTGCATTCTAAAATGATCGAGCGTTCTTGCTATCTCAGCAAGGAAAAGGGTGGCGGCTCGATGACTTTTTTCCCGATCGTAGAGATCCTTGAAGGTGACCTCACGGCTTTTGTACCTTCGAATCTTGTGTCAATGACCGACGGTCAGATTTATCTAAGTTCACAACTCTTTGGTGAAGGTCAAAAGCCTGCCCTTGATATGGGTCTTTCGGTGTCGCGTGTCGGGTCAAAAGTCCAGTGGTCGGCGATCAAAGCCCTTTCCGGTCCCTTGCGTCTGGAGTACCTGCAATACCGTGAATTGCTCAGGCTTTCCAAATTAAAAACGTCCGGGCAGTCTGATGAAATGAAACAGAAGCTCAAACGCGGGGCGATCCTGACAGCCATTCTCAGGCAGGACAAGGATTCACCTGTGTGTCAGGAAATGCAGGTGTTGATCTTTTATGCATTCAACAAACAATATTTGAATGATCTTGCCATTGATCAAGTCAATACGTTCCAGGAAACATGCCTCGATCATGTCCAGAAAAATAAGCCTGAATTCATGGCGTTGATGCGTGAACGCCGCAAGCTTGATCCCGAAGTTGAAAAGATGCTCGACGAGATTATCCGTGTCCTTGTTACAGGCATCGTCGAACGTACGCTGGCTAAAGCCAATCGTGCTTAGACACCAGGAGTTTTCTTTATGGCACTGTCACCGTTAGGTGTTTTTCGATGTGTTATTTTAAGTGCCAGGCAGTTGATCTTTGAAGGCGAGGTTAGCAGTGTTTTCATCACGGGAGACCGCGGTGAGTATGAATTATTGCCATATCATTATCCTCTTATAGGTATTATATCGGGGGATGTTGTGATAGATTGGGAAAAGCGCCTTCTGGTTAAGGGAGGGGTTGTTCGATTTTTTGCCAATGAGTGCACGATCATGGTCGAAGAAAGGTCGGACGCGGCATCCTGATGGTTGTCTTTATTTCAGGATCAGGGCGATAGCCCGAAAGGGAAGTTATGCTGGCAGAAACATTCATTATTTTGATGGTTATGTTCATCGCGGTACTGGGACCTTCGGTCGTTATTTCGGTCCTGGGGTATGCGGTTATTATGGCACTCAGCCGCAACCCGTCAGCGGCGTCTAAGATTTTTATGGGCATGGCGATCATGCTTGTATTTGTCGAGGCGATCTCGATCATTTCGATCCTCATTATTTTTCAACTTTTTTCAGCAAAATGAGTTCTTCGCGCTGTCCGGGCCAGTGTGCCTGACGGCGGACGGTTTCCGGAGGCCGTGCCAGATGGGCGAGCATTTTATATATTGGAACGAGGGGCTTATATTTATAGGCGTGTTGATGGTTCTGGTCGGGGTGCCATGCCTGGCGGTAGCGATCCTTGGCACACGGCTTATTAATCATATCGGCCGTTATCCGATGAGAAGCGCGCGGATGCAGTTGAATGTTTGTCTTCAGTTAATGGCCGTTGAAACGGTTTCATTTTTTCTTTTATGGGTATTCTTTCGTATTTTTTCAGATTAAGCCCGGGGTATGTTTTGAAAATGACGGGTAAAAAAGGAGTCTGGCAATGAACGTCCAATTGATGGTAGGTTTTGTGTTAACGCAGGTCGTTGTTTTTGGTGCTATTTTAGGGCTTTTGTATTATTTCTATGTATCTCAGACCGATGGGGCCAAGAAACGCCTTGAGCGTGATGCTGAGTCAGCACGTTTGCGCGAGGTTGAACTTAACCGCAAGATCAGCGAGGCGGATGATGAACTGGCATCTCGCCGGAAAGAGTTGGATAAGATCGAGCAGAAGATGAAAACGGAGCTCGAGGCTGAAGCGACAAAACATAAGGAAGAATTGGTCCAGAAAGCCCGCGCAGAAGCCGAAGAAATCATCACCAAGGCCCAGAACGCGGCTGACGGTATCCGCAGGGATATCGAGCGGCAGATGTCGTTGAAGATCATCGATCACGCGGTGAGCATCCTGACAGGGGTTTTGGTACGCGGTGCCAGGGTTTCTCTTGAGAAGGATCTGGTCGATGAATTCATCGAGCAGTTAAAGACGGTGGATATGTCCAAGATCAGCCTTGATGTCAAGCAAGCGGAGGTGATCACGTCCGAAGCCCTAGGGGGCCAGGATGTTAAACGCATCGCTGATATCATTAAACTCAAAACAGGCCGGGATATTCCTTTGCACGCTAAAGTCGACGGGGCACATGTGGTGGCGGGGGTTGCGATCCATTTTGGCAGCTTACAGCTCGACGGAAGTCTGAAGGCGGCGCTCAGGGATGCGGCGGGCGAATTAAAGGCTGAAGTTGAGAAGTCTTCCAAAAAATAATGTCTGTTAGCCCGGTGCGGGCTTGCGACAAAGGCTGTTATGGGTAAAGCCAATAAGGTCAAAGGGGAATTTATCGAGGTCAGAGACCTCGTGGAACTTGTTCAGGTCCTAAAAGATATCGCGGACATGAAGTTCCACGAGCTTTTTGCCCGCAGAGGAGGGTTTCAGCGTTTCGGTGAATCTTTTGCGGATTTGTTCCGTTTGTTGGAAGGGGTTGAAGTGGCCCATCCGTTGGTTTCCAATAAGCTTACGGAGGTCTGTATCGTTGTTGTGACAACGGAAGAAGGATTTATTGGAGACTTGAATAACAAGGTTATTAATCGCGCGATGGCGTTGGGCGAAGAATATCCCGGTGCAAAATTTGTGACCGTTGGCCGTAAAGGTGTGGCTAAACTGGATTCACTGGGCATCAAGAGTGAAAAGACTTTTGAGGATATTGCTGAAAAAGGGATGTATGACGTTTCAGTGTTTCTCAAGGATTATCTGGTTGATCAGGTCGTCAACGGTCATTTTGGAAAAGTTCTTGTGGTGTACCCGTGGCCGCGTGATCTGCAGACAGTCAGGGCACGTGTGGTGAGGCTTCTTCCGGCTGATTTTATTTTTCAGAAACAGGTACAAACTGTCGAAAAATTTGATAAAGTCATCGAGGAATCAGATCCGCTCGAAGTGATCGGTTATCTGGCGGGGCTGTGGACATCATTCAAGATATACGAGCTTATGCTCGATACCAGTATTTCAGCCGTGGCAGCCCAGTCGCAACAGCTCGATACCAGTTTGATCAATGTCAAAAAGGAAGCTGGTAATGTCAAGCTCAAGTGGCGCAAAGCCCGTAAAAACGACATTGACAAGAGTCTCCGCGAGACATTCTCGTCGAGGTTAATGACCCGGAAGTGATCCGGCGGACAACGGAAAGAAGACTTTTATGGAAAAACAATCAGCCAGCCCGCAGACACCAGTGCTACCCGATGCCGAGCGTTCGCCCTCGGGCCGTATTTCATCAGTACAAGGACCTGTGGTCGATGTCACTTTTTATGATGGGGTTCCTCCTCCGGCCGTGTATGACTGCATCGAGACCTGGACGTACGACGGGAAAAAGGTTGTCCTGCAGTGTGCGGAGCATTTGGGGCGGGGGATCGTGCGCTGCATTGCCTTGCAAGAGACCCTGAATCTCCAGCAGAGTGCGCCGTGTTACTGCACATATCAGCCCATCGCTATCCCGATCGGGGACGGCTGTTTCGGCCGTGTCATGGATACCAGCGGACGTCCGCTGGACAATAAAGGTGCTTTCGAGAATTGCCCCCATCGCGTACCGATCCGTCAGCCTGTGCAGGAAGTTACCTTTGACCTGCGCAGCAAGAAGCGCGAAATTCCCGAGCTGCTGGAAACAGGCATTAAATACGTTGACCTGCTGTATCCTTTGATCAAGGGAAGCCGTACAGGTGTTATCGGCGGTGCCGGTTGCGGGAAGACTGTTATTATCCTTGAGCTCATTAATAATATCGTCAAATCCCACGGCGGTGCTTGCGTTTTTACAGGGATCGGGGAGCGTATCCGCGAGGGCAATGAACTTTATTATGAGCTGCATGAAAGCGGCCTTTTGCACAAGGTCATGCTGGCGTTCGGGCAGATGGATCAGCCGCCCGGGACCCGTGCCGAGGTTGTGAACACTGGCTTGACGATGGCCGAGTATCTTGTGGCCAAGAACAAAGATGTTCTTTTGTTCATGGATAATCTTTATCGTTTTGTTCAGGGCGGCCAAGAGGTTTCGACCATTCTGGGGCGTGTGCCGGCGGAAACAGGTTATCAGCCCACCATGGCCTCTGAGGTTAATGCGGTCCAGGAGCGTATCCGTTCTGTTGATGGCGGCGGTTCGATCACGGCCATGCAGGCGGTTTATGTGCCGGCTGACGACATGACCGATCCGGCTGTTGTTGCGATCTTTTCAACCCTCGACGGCAATATCGTTCTTTCGCGCGATCTTGTCCAGCGCGGGATGTATCCGGCCATTGATCCGCTGCAGAGTTCCTGCGCCAACCTTGATCCGGCGGTTGTCGGCCTGAAGCATTTCCGTCTTTCCCAAGAAGTCATTCAGCATTTCAATAAGCACAATGCGCTCAAGCGTATCGTCGCGGTTATCGGTATCGATGAGTTGAGCAAGGTGGATCAGCTGGTCTACAAGCGTGCCGAGAAACTTTATAATTTCATGACCCAGCCGTTTGCGGTATCCGAGGTTTTTACCGGCAAGAAAGGCGAGTATGTGCATCTCGAGGATAACATCGCGGGGTGTGAACGTATTCTTGCGGGCGATTATGACCAGCTTGAGGCACCCGATTTTTATATGATCGGCAAGGCCCCGAGGGTTTAAACATGCAAAAACCCGTTGTTAACAAGGCTGTCGGAGAAGCACTGGTCAAAGGCGGTCTTCTGGACGAAGACAGCCTGCGGCGTGCCTCTGCCGAAGCCCAGCATGAAAATCTTCGCCTTACCGATTATCTCGTCCGCGCCGGGATACTCAAGCCCAAAGATATCCTTGAGACCTTGCGCACAGGTCTCGCCTGCGAGACAGTGGATCTCAAGAATGTGGTCATTGATAAGAATGTCATTGAGCGCGTCCCTGTTAAGTTTGCCTCCTATTACCGTTTTATGCCACTGTCCATTGAGGGGCAAAGGCTGACCCTTGCTGTTGCGGAGCCTTTGGATATTCATAGCCAGGATGATATCCGTGCCCACCTTGGCCTTGAGCCAACGTGTTTCCTTGCCAGTGCCTGGGATGTTGATGAGGTCTTGAAGAAACATTACGGTTTTGCGTCGGACACCATCGACAAGATACTGACACGCGATCCCAAACGTTTTCGCGAGACATCCGGGGATCATGCGGCTATCGAGGATATTGAACGCCAGAGCGAAGACCCTACCGTTACCAAGCTGGTCAACCAGATCATCTTGGAAGCTTACCAAAAACGCGCCACCGACATTCATATTGAACCTTACCGTAACCGAGTCCGGTTCCGTTACCGTGTTGACGGGGTGCTGGTCGATGCCAACCTCCCGTCGGAAGCAAAACATTTTTTGGCTGCGATCCTTTCGCGCATCAAAATCATGGCCGAACTCAGCATCACCGAAAAGCGTAAGCCGCTCGACGGTAGCGCGGTGGTGCGTGTGGGGGGGCAGGCCCTGGACCTGCGGGTTTCCACGATCCCTGCCCTGCATGGTGAAAGCATGGTCATTCGTTTGTTGCCGACGAATTCGGAATTGCTTAATCTTGAGAAGCTGGGTTTCAATGCAGACAATGCGCGTCGTTTCCGGAATCTTGTCCGGCGTCCGCACGGCGTGATCTTTGTGACCGGTCCGACAGGTAGTGGCAAGACAACCACCCTTTATGCCTGTTTGAACGAGATCAATGATCCGTCGCGGAAGATCATCACCATCGAGGATCCTGTCGAATACGAGATGGATGGGATCACCCAGATCCAGGTCAATGCCGATGTTAGTTTCACTTTTGCGGATGGTTTAAGGAGTGTCCTGCGCCATGATCCCGACATCCTGATGGTAGGAGAGGTTCGCGATACGGAAACAGCGAATATCGCCATACGCACAGCACTCACCGGTCACCTAGTGTTTTCTTCCCTGCACACCAATGATGCCGCCAGTGCGGTGACCCGTCTGGTGGATATGGGTGTTGAACCTTATCTGGTTGCCTCGAGCGTGCAGGCATTTGTGGCGCAACGGCTGGTGCGTGTCATTTGTCCGCATTGCCGTGAGAAGGATACATCTCCGCTGACGGATATCCGCCAGGAAATAGCGGGCAGCCTTGATGGTGCGGTTTCTGGGGAAATCGTGATTTTTCGCGGGCGCGGTTGTGATGCCTGCAACAATACCGGTTATTATGGGCGTACGGCCATTTATGAGATACTGGAACTCGATGAGCATATTCGCGCGGTGATCCTCGATAAACCGCGCGCCGAGGAGATCCGCCGCATTGCGCTGGCACGCGGCATGCGCACGTTACGTCAGGATGGCTGGAATAATGTGGCCGCAGGTATAACGACGCCGGCAGAGGTGATGAACGTGACAATGAAAGAGGTTTGATCCAGGTGCCCGTATTTTCCTATAAAGCCAAAAAAGAGGATGCCACCACGGTAACGGGTGATGTGACAGCACGTGACGCGGATGAAGCCCTTGATATGGTGATTGCCAAGGGGCTATTGCCTGTGAGTGTCGCCGAGAAAGGTGACACGTCATCGACAGGAGCGGCTCATGGCCGCAGGGTCAAGCCGCGTCAGCTCCATGCATTTACATTTCAGTTAGCGAAGCTTCTCAGGTCAGGTATCCCGCTGTTGAGAGCGCTTGAGGTTTTATCGCGGCAGATGAAATCTCCCCGTGAGGCTTATTTCGCGGGTGTCATCCGTGACGTTGCCATGAATTTGAGCAATGGCCGTTCTTTTTCAGAATGCCTTGCTGGGCATGCCTGGATATTCCCTGATATTTATGTGATCATGGTGCGCGCGGGTGAAGAAAGCGGACGCCTGAAGGAAATATTGGACAGCCTCGCTGTTTATGAGCGCAAGCAGGACGAGATCGCCCGCCAGGTGCGTGGGGCCCTTGTCTATCCGGCTTTCATGCTGGTGGTTGGCGTCGGGACGGTTTTCTTTATTTTAAGCTTTGTGATGCCCAAGATCGCGGTTCTTTTTGAAGGCATGCGCACGGCCTTGCCCTGGCCGACGGTTATTGTCATGAGCGCCAGCCATGCGGTGCGTGCGGCGTGGCCGGTTTTGTTTGGCTTGACGCTGGCCGGGATCGTATGGGGCCGTTTTGCCGCTCAGTCGCCGCAGATGCGCCGGGCGCTAAGGTCTTTTCTGACAGGACTTCCTTTCCTCAGAGAATTTGCGATCAAGACGGATATGGAGCGTTTTTCCCGCACGCTCGGTCTTCTGCTGGCCAGTGGCGTGCCTATCCTCAAGGCACTCGAGACAGCGGTCCCCTCGCTGGAGTATGAGCCTTTACGCCGGGAGTTGGTCGTGTGCCAGGAACGTGTGGCCGGTGGTGCCTCGCTGGGCGCGTGCCTGAGCGAGTCATCACGCATCCCTGATGTTATGGCGCAAATTATCGCCATCGGGGAGGAGTCCGGAGAATTGGCCGGATCTCTTAAAGATGTGGCCGACACCTACGAACAGGAAATTTCCGAAACAACCCGCTCGGCAACAACCTTGCTTGAACCTCTGCTTATTCTTGTCGTCGGGCTTGTGGTTGGGTTTATTGTCTTGGCCATGCTGTTGCCGATCTTTAGGATGGAGATGTTCGTTTCCTGATTTTTTCTTTTTACACAGCCATATTTTTAAGTTATGGTATTTTATTCCAGATGATCGGTCATAACCGTTCACGGATAACCATTAGGGAGGGTTGATATGATTGACAGTACAAATATGTCCCGGCACCGGGGGTTTACACTCATCGAGATCATGCTGGTGGTCATTATTATCGGGGCACTGGCCGCGATGATCGTTCCACGCCTGGCCGGGCGGTCGGAACAGGCTAAAGCTTCGGTTGCCAAGGCGGACCTGATGAATATTTCAACGGCCCTTAAGCTGTATGAATTGGATAACGGTTCTTTCCCGTCGACATCCCAAGGGCTGTCTGCCTTGCGCGAGAAATCTTCTGCCGCGCCGGCGCCAAGGAACTGGAATGGTCCTTATCTTGAGAAGGATCCGCTGGATCCGTGGGGCAATGCTTATGTTTATGCTTCGCCGGGAACGCATCGTCCGGACTATGACCTTTCCTCCAAGGGCAAGGATGCCGCCGCTGCAGACGATGATATTGTTAACTGGCAGTAGCTTCTTTCGCCGTCGGTGTGGCATCACCTTCATCGAGGTGATGTTGACCGTTGTGATCCTTTCCGGCGGCTTGGTCGCGCTTTACCGTTCCTTTTTTTCCGCCGTGGATTATCTTGATCGTTTGTCCCTACGGCTTACCGCGATCAACTTGCTAGCAGACCGTGTGGCCATTGTCGAGAAGGACTTTCGTTCTGCCAAAGATTTCGACATAGGTGTGCTCGATGAGGACGTGGTGATCAACAATCATCCGGTCAAGTTTCATTACACCGTTGGCCTCAAGCCTGTGGGGACGCTGCTATCGGTCTTTGAACTCGAGATGGGGCTCGGGTGGCAGGATCATGGGCGTAGCACGACGCTTTCCCGCACTGTTTATGTTTCGGGGGTTACGTCGCTTGTGCCGGAACCCGGGAAGGGGACTTGATGCGCCGGGGCGGGTTTACGTTCATTGAGGTTATGCTGGTTTCGGCACTGTTCGCGATCCTTTCTGTTTCGATCTTCAAGTGCCTGCTCGATGGCATCAGACTTTCTGCACGGGCGAAGCAAATGATGTCCGGCGAGGATTCCGTACTTTTGTTCGACCGCCTGTCCTCTGATCTTCGCAACACATTCTTTTTTTCAAATATAGATTTTTCCGGTGATGAATTAAGCGTGGCATTTCCCTGCGTTATCTGGACACCGGCTGACCGCGTGAGCCTGCGCGCCGGGGAAGGCGTTGTTGACCAGATTGGCCGGGTTTCTTATGTTTATGATCCTTTCAAGGAAACGCTGGTGCGTCGTCAGGCCAATTATTCCCAGGCGCTGGCCGGCACCTGGGGACTCGATGAAGTGATGGTCGCCGGCGTTAAATCATTCCGGTTGCGATATTATTTCAAAGCCTCGCCGGAGCCTTCCACCCATGTCGCGGCGGCAGACGGTATCCCGTCAGGTGTTGAGCTTGAGTTGTCTGTGGTGGCCACGGACGGGACAAAGGTATTCAAACGTTATGTGGCTGTTCCGGCGGGGGTATAGATGACGGCGATGCGGCGGCAAGGGTTTATCCTGATAACAGCACTATGGACACTGGCATTTTTGGCTGTGCTTGCTGTTACACTTTTGGCCGGTGTGCGCCAGCGGATATTCCTTTTTCAGAGGATCGAGGATCGGCTGCGTGTCCAGTCTGCCGCCGAGGCCGGAGCCAAGAAAGCGCAGGCGGTTATCCTTGATGCCATGGAAGATGCCGCGGGAACATTCTCGGCGCAAGTAAAACAGCGTCTGGGCAATAATCCGGCGGAATTTTCCGCCATCGTTGTCGACGGTGTTTCTGTCGAGGTGGTGCATGAAACACCTGATGCGTTGACGGCGAGCCTTGTGGCGGTGTGGGGAGTGGCGGACGAGCAGTCCAGGTTCAACATCAACACCGTTGCGCGCGATGTGCTGGCACGCCTGGCCGCAGAGGTCCTTGCCTGCAACGAGGCTGAAGCCCGCGCGGTTGCTGACGCGGTTGTGGACTGGCGTGATTACGGACGACATGAAACCGAAGGTTTTTTTAGCGGTGATTATTACAAGAGCCTTGAGTTTCCCTATCCGGTAAAAGAAAAACCGTTTGAGCGTGTCGATGAGCTTCTCCTTGTGAAAGGGTTTGACCGTAAGATATTTGACCGCCTAGCGCCTTTTGTGACTGTCTATGGTGACGGTCGCGTCAACATCAATACCGCGTCGCGACCAGTGCTTATCGCGCTCGGCTTCGATGCCATGCTGGTTGACAAAATCCTCCGTGTCCGTCGAGGCGTAGACAATGTCGAGGCTACGGCGGACGATCATGTTTTTACCTTCGCCTTTGATATCGCGGCTGAAACGGCCAAGGCCGTGGCGCTGGAGCCGCGCGAGGTCAACCAGATCAATGAGCTGAATGCCCGGAATCTGCTGGCCACCGAGTCCGGTATTTATTCTTTTTTAAGCCGGGTGCCTGCGCCTGACGGCGGATACAAGAGGTCTATCAGCTGTGTTTTTAGTGTATTTGAAAGCAAGGTATTGTACTGGTATGAAAAATAATCAATTTTATGTTGATGCCCTTTAAAGACATAGTCTATAATGTTCGCAACAAAGATTGGATACTATGACGCATAAATATAAAAAGTACATTACGATCTCGATCAACCCGGCCAGTGTCAAAGTGGCGCAGATCACATCCGGCGGTTTTGTGGAGAAGCTCTCCCGGCGCAGCATTTCAGGCGGGGCGGTGGATGCCGTATTACGCGATGCGTTGACAGGGTTTCAGACACGGCAGGCTGGGATCGTATGTGTGATCCCCGGTGATGTGGCCACTACAAAATTCCTGGATGTTCCTGCCGTTGACAATGACGAGATAGATGCCATCCTTGCTTTGCAGGCGTCGCGCCATACGCCATTTAGTAAGGACGAGATTTTGACCGGTTACGTCAAGATCCGTTCCCCGCGTGCGAATTTTACCAGCGTTCTTCTGGTGGTGGTTAAACGTCAGATCGTCAAGGAAAAGATCGCTGTTATGCGTATGGCGGGGCTGGAAGTTGCCGCTGTCACATTTGTGCCCGAAGGGGTAGCCCGTCTTTACGCGCAAGCACTTAATTTTCGCAAAAATGGTTCTGCTTTTATTGTTGATGTGGATGTGCAGAACACGCATTTTGTTATTTTGGCCGAAGGGACGGCTGTTATGGCGCGCAGTATCCCTGTCGGGATCGAACAGCTCAAGGCTGATCCGGCCACTGTCGCGAGGATCGCGGCCGAGGCAAAGGCATCAGTTGATGCCTTTGTCCAGGAGGGTGGGGTTCGTCCGGCCAGGCTTATCCTGACATCCGATCATCCTGCCTTGACAGCCCTGAGCGATCCACTGGCAGAAGCCCTTTTGCTGAAAGCAGAATATTTGCCTTATCAGAATTTAGCCAAGGGCTTCCCTGGCATGAAACAGCAGATCAACAGGGATTATATTGATGATACCGCCCTTGACGTTCTTGCGGCGGGGGTAACAATACAAAAGTGCGCAGCTGAACTTTTGCCGCAGGATCTGAAGGATCAGCGGATGGTCGCTGAAAAAGGCGGCGAAACCATGAAAGCAGGTATTCTTGTCCTGATGGCGTTCCTTTTCATCGGCGCGGGGCTTTTGAGCCGTGTTTATTTCAAGGATCTTTTCTTCAGGCAGAATCTTGTTGAGAAATATGCAGGCCAGAAAAAAGAGGTTGATCTCCTGGAAAAGATGATCGTCAAGACGGATATTTTACATACGTATATTCAGGATCGTCAAATCCCGCTCGAGGCGATCACCGAGCTTTACAGGATCATCCCTGAGGAAATTTATCTTTCGGGTGTCAGCATTGATGAAAAAGGTGAGGTTGCTATCCAGGGCATTTCTGAATCGATGTCACGCGTTTTCTCTCTGGTTACGGCACTTGAAGAATCGCCACTTTTTGAAAATGTCAAGACCCGGTCGACCACGGCCAGGAAAGATCGCGGTAAGGATGTCGCGGTATTTGAAATTGCGTTCAAGCTTTCGACAGCCACAAAGGATGCAGGAGTAAAAGACGATACAATCACACGGCAGGGAAACCAAGGAGCGGGCCTTGATAAGTAAATTTATTTCCGGGCTTTCTTCAAATGAACGCAAGATACTTACGGTCGCGTCCTTGTTTGTTCTTTTTGCTCTTTTCGACAGGCTTCTGGTGGGGCCTTCGTTGGGCCGGATGAAAGAACTCGACGAAAGCATCGCCAAAGAAGAAGATACTGTCCGCAGGAATCTTCGTTTTCTGGGTTACAAGGAGCGCATTGTCGGGCAAGCGGCCGCTTTCCGTGATTTCTATACGCAAGAGGTGCGCAGTGAAGATGAGGTTATTGCGGATTTCCTGAAAAAGATGGAAGGCATGGGATCGCAGGCGCAGGTTACCTTGTCGAAGATATCGCCTGCCGGTCAGGAAGCGCAGAAGGATTATATCAAATATTTTGTGACCATGGATTGTACGGGCAAGCTTGAGAATCTCATGACTCTTGTCTATACGATCAACAATGCGCAGGAATTGATCAAAGTTGAGAAAGTCAGTTTTTCCGGCAATTCGCGCGGAGCTGATACCGTCCAGGCTAACCTGACGGTTTCCAAAATGATCATCGGCGTAGATCCTTCCGTCGAAGCCAAAGCCCTTGTGCATGAAAAAGAGGTTGTCAAGGCCGAGGTCAACGCGGACATGGCAAAATGATCCCCTTCTGGCACCGGGCTTTTGCCTTGTGCGTCCTTTTTTTATGGGTATCCTCTGTTTGTGTTTCTGCCCTTCCATTAAGCCGGGAACAGTTATTTCAGCTGGCCACCATCGCGGCGGGAGAACATCAATTCGAACGTGCCATTGAACTTTTTCAGAAGGTCATTGAGAAAGAGCCTGCGTTCGCGCCAGCTTATAACGGGATCGGGCTTGTTCATCAATCAGACGAGAATGGTTCGATGGCTGAAGCGCTCCGCTATTTCAGGCTCGCTGTTGACATAGATCCGCAATACATTGAAGGTTGGAATAATCTGGGGCGTACATATTATACCCAAGGGAGTTTTGTAGAAGCGGAGCAGGCTTTTTTGTCCTCACTGCGCCTGAAACCCGGGCAAACAGATATTGAATTTTCCCTGGGCTGGGATTATCTTCTGGGGCAGTCCCGTCCAGATGAGGCCATTGATTATTTTGATAAAGTGATCGCGCATCAGGATAATCCCATGATCTATTACGGGATGGGGCTGGCGAATCTCCTTAAAGGCGATCGGTTAAAAGTGATCGAGGCTGTGACGCAATTACGCCGCCACCAGCGGGAAGAACAGGCTGTCCGCCTTGAAACCATGCTCAGGGAAAATGTCCTGATCAATTCCAAACCGGGGTTGCCATTGGTGACGGGTACGAAAGAGGATGAGTCATTGTTTGATCGTCAGCTTAAAGAGCTTGAGGCTAAAGGGTATAATGGCCAGGGTAAGGAAGGTATCAAGGTTCGTCTGAAAGGACCTTTATTGTGAAGAAGAACTTTATCGTCTGTGTTGCGCTGGGGACGCGTCCTGAGGCTATCAAGCTTGCGCCTGTGATCATGGCCTTGCGTGCCACCTCGGGGGTCACGGTGCGCGTGCTTGTCACGGGACAGCACCGTGTCATGATGGACGAGGCGCTGGCGGTGTTTGGCATCACCCCTGATCATGATCTGAATATTATGCGTAAAGGCCAGGCCCTGTTTGATGTCACCGCACGTATCCTTCAGGGGGTGCCGCGCGTCCTGGCGCAGGAACCGGTTGACCTGATGGTCGTTCAGGGGGACACGGCGACCACCTTTGCCTGTGCCCTGGCGGCGTATTATCACCGTATCCCGGTGGCGCATGTTGAGGCGGGGTTACGGACGGGAGATAAATACAGGCCTTTTCCTGAAGAAGTAAATCGGCGTTTGACCGGTGTCCTAGCAGACCTTCATTTTCCGCCAACGCCGCAAGCAGAGCAGGCACTCTTGCGCGAAGGGGTTGCCCGTCAGCGGGTGATCATGACCGGCAATACGGTGGTCGATGCGCTTCGCCAGGCGGCCGTGGCCAAACAAGGTTTTACGCATCCGCTATTGAAGACACTCGATGCGTCTGGCCGCAAGCTGGTGCTGGTGACCTTGCATCGGCGGGAGAGTTTCGGTGATGGGTTGCGCCAGGTCCTGCTGGCCTTGCGGGATATCAGCGTACTGCCCGGCGTGGATGTGGTGTATCCGGTGCATTTGAATCCGCAGGTGCGCGCGCAGGTCAAGGAAACGCTGGCCGGCGGGAAGGTGCATCTCCTGGAACCTTTGACGTATGATCAATTTATTCTTTTGATGAAGAAAGCGCGCGTGATCGTGACGGATTCAGGCGGTATTCAGGAAGAGGCTTGCGCGTTAAGAAAGCCGGTGCTTATCACCCGTGAGACAACGGAACGCCCGGAGGCTGTCGCGTCGGGGTTTGCGGAACTGCTTGGGTTTGACCGCCCCCGCATTACGGCTGCCGCTGAGCGACTCCTGACAGATGAAAAATATTACCGTGAACGCACGCGCCATGTGAATCCTTTCGGTGACGGAAAAGCGTCTGTACGTATCGCCAAGGCGTGTTTGAGTTACCTTAAAGAAAATCAATCCCGAGGTAAAATATGATATCCATTGTCGTTCCTGCGTATAACGAAGAAGAGGTTATTGTGCGTTTCCTGGAAGCATGTGTCCGGGACATCCGGCGCGACCTGCCTTTTGAGATCGTGGTCGTCAATGACGGCAGCCGTGATAATACGCGTGAACTGGTGCGCGGGTTTACGGCCAAGTACGCGTTCATCCGTCTCGTGGACCACGAGGTCAACCGTGGCCTGGGGAAGGCACTGGAAACCGGCATCGCGGCGGCGCGCGGGGATGTTATTGTCACCATGGATTCAGACCTGACCCATCCGCCGGCCATGATCCGTGAATTGGCAGCCGGCCTCAAGGATGCGGATATCTGCATCGCATCACGTTATGTGAAAGGCGGCGGCATGAAGGATGTCCCTGCCTGGCGCGTGTGGGTCAGCCGTTTGGCGAACTATCTGTTCGATCTGATCTTCTGGACGAACATCAAGGATCTTTCTTCCGGTTTCAAGGCATACCGCGCCCAACATCTGAAGAAGGCGCCGATCATGTCCAACGGATTCGAGTGCCAGATGGAGATCATGCTTTATTTTATCAAGAACAAACTGCGTTCGCGTGAAATCCCGCTCATGCTCAAGAACCGTGAATTTGGCACGTCCAAGTTCCAGTTTGTCAAGATGGGGATGAAGTATGTGCGCAGCCTCAAGCGTTTCCTCGTCTACCGCTGGTCATGATATGAACCGGCCTGTTTTTTCATGGTTGACGGTGAGATCTTTTCAGATCGGGCTTATTGCCCTCGGGTTGGTGTTGCGCTGCATTCATTACGTCGAGAACCGCTCGTTCTGGCAGGATGAGCTATGCCTGGCGCTGAGCATTGTCAACCGTTCGTTCACGGAAATATTCCATAACACCCTTCTTTTTCCTGATTTTGCCCAAGCACCGCTGTTGTTTCAATTCATGGTAAAGATCTTTGCCGGTGTGTTCGGCAACAATGAAATGGCACTCCGGTTTTTTCCGTTTGTGACCGGGGTCGCCGCGCTTTTCCTTGCCCGGCGTTTTTTTAATCGCCTGCTGGCACCCATCCCTGCCACCCTGGCGCTAGGCCTTTTCGCCCTGGCCGAACCGCTTGTTTATTTTTCAGCAGAACTCAAACCGTACGGCGTTGATGTTTTTGCGGCGTTGTTGGTGTATGAAATGTTTTTTGCCTTGAAGGAACGCTGGACATTGCGGCATTTGGCTGTTTTTATGGCGGGTGGAGCCTTGGTGATCTGGCTGTCGAATGCCATGCTCTTTATTCTTGCCGGAGCAGGGCTTGTGTTCGGCCTTGATCATCTGAAGCGGCAGGAATGGTCTAAAGTGCGTCAGCTGGCGATGGCTTATGGTCTATGGCTGGTTAGTTTTTTAATCTTGTACAAGGTTTCGTTGAGCGGGATGCTCAATCATGACCTGGTGAGGAACTGGCGTCTGGCAGGCGGGTTTTCGCCCGAACCTGCGTTCTCGTTGGGCTGGCTGGTGTGGATCGCCAAGGCTTTTCTGGATATGTTCCGTTCACCCTTAGGGCTCGGCTGGACGGGGTTGATGGCGGTCTTCTTCTTCTGCGGTTGCTGGTTTATTTATCGCCGGGACAGGTTGCTTCTGTGGCTATTAATGGCACCGCTCTTGCTGGTGTTGTCGGCTGGTGCTTTCGACAAGTACCCCTTCTTTGAACGACTAGTTCTTTTCCTTGTGCCCGCCGTGCTTGTCATCCTAGCTGAGGGTGTCTGTGGCGTTGCTTTTTCCAGGGTCTGGCAGGGGCGGGCCTGGGGGTCATGGATCGTTATAGCCGCTGTCCTGTGGTATCCTGTGTCGGCGGCGGCCTGGCAGGCGGTGCATCCGCGCGGGCATGAAGATAACCGTGCGGCCATGCAGTACCTGACAGATCATTACCGCCCAGGTGACATGGTGGCGATAAGCCCTCAAGCCCAGTATCCATTCTGGTATTACAGCCAGCGCATGGGGCTCACCAGCCGTTTGCCGATGCATCCGGCGGGGGCATCGGGAGAGCGCGTGACACCCGTGATCCAGCTGTTTCCTGATATTGTGCCTGAATCTGGGCAGGAGATGCTCGCGTTGCGCCAGACCCTCAGTGTGTATGATGCCGCCGGTTATTATCGTTCTTTCCGGCTGGCTGGGCGCTCGAGTGCCCCTTTGTTTGTCCCCGCGGCATCGCCCGCGATCCTCAAAGGCATGGGCCGGGTATGGGTCTTCTTGTCGCATCACAATAATGCCCGTTACCCGTTATTTGTGGATCAGGTGTTTTCACGTGCCGGAGAGCGGCTGGATTACTTCGAACGGCCTGGTGTTTGTGTTGGCCTTTATGACGTTCCTTTGGCCGATAAGAAAAAGTAAAACGCAACGCCTTTGCCTTGTTTTTGAGAAAGCACGTTGTGTTTGGTATAGCGAATTAAAAATTGTTCCCCCGTGTGCCTTGAAAACCCCATTAGTATATGGTATCTTTTCCTTTGTGAAGAAAGTCTAAGGGCAAACTACTTGAAAAAGTAGGGCGCAAAGCCGTGAGCCTGAACCCGTCGTGTTGCGGGAAGGTTGTCTGGTTGCCGATGTGAGTACGTTAACTCACGGCAAAACCCTTCGATCTTTTCGAAGGGTTTTTTCATTTCAGGGGGTTTCCCTGAGGTGGCGCCCTGCATGCATAGGAGGTCTGGCATATGGGGCGTTATTTATCGATAACCTTTGCGGCTACAGTCGCAATTATTTCTTTATTTCCTTTACATAATGTTGCGGCGAGGGAAGATATTCCTATGATGATGCCGCAGGAACAACCCATGATGCCATTCCCTTATCAAATGCCCGTTAATCCTGGTGTGCCTGTGCCGGCAACGGGGTCTGTTGTGCCGTTGCCCGTGCCTGTGTTGCCCAAGGGGGATGCCCTGGTTGCCTGGATGGCGTCTAATGTCAGTTCCAAGACAGGCATGTTTTTCAGTTTTCAGGTCTTACCTGAAGAAAAAGCCGAGATCTACGGTGCCATGGGCGAGGCTTCTTCTGTGCCCGGGATCGTTGAACGCACCATTGTCGAAGAAGGGCTGGATATTTACGATGGCGCTGTCGGGCAGATCGCGTTGACCGTTGCCGGCGGGGAGGATAAATTAGCAGTGGCCAGGCATCAACTGGATGTGTACTGGTCAGGAAAATTGGAGAGCCTGATCAGTATCCGGGCAGGGTATCCTAATTATAATTTTGTTTATGATCCCAAAGATCCGGAGGTCGTGACGTCGTTGCTGACAGACGAGGGCCGGCGCGGATTTATTTTTCGTATCATCAATGCCAATGGCAACTACCTGGTGCGGGATCCCTTGGACGGCAAGGAACGGATGGCGGGTTTCCCGGAAGCACCGGATCTACACTGGGAAGACTGGAAGCCGGTTGCCGGAGAGAATGCCTGGATCGTGATCGCGGCCATGCAGTTGTATCACAAAGAGTATTATAAAGCGGATGTGGATCAATACGTTGCGCCTGAAGGACCTGTCGAACTGCGCCTTGCCGAAGAATTGGCGCGTGCGGCCATGGTCCTGCAATCGGAGACCGGCGGCATAAGGATGGCACCGATAGGGACGTACCGTGAGAATGAATTTTATTCAACGTCCACCCAGGGCCAGTGGTGGTACAACCAGATTTCGACAGAGAATAATCTTTCCTGGTACAGCGCGTTCCGGATGCTGTACCGTGTGACCAGCAAAGAGATCTATCTCCAGGCGATGCAGAAGATGGCAGGTTTCTTCAAGCAGGTTTATGATCCGGTAACGCAGACTTTTTATCAGGGGATGACCTATAAAGCAGGTGTCTGGCAGGTGAACAGCTCGAATTTTGCGGTGGATGTGCAGACCTGGGGTATTTTATCGCTCGGCGCGGCTACCATTGAAGACTGGTTCGGAGAGGGCGTTGCCTATTCATTCTGGGCGAAGGCGCGGGAATATTCGGGCACCTGTAATGATCAAGGCTTATTGATGGGCGTGGGGTATACCAAAGAAAAAGGCCGTGTTTCTGTGGAGTGGAGCGCAGGGGCGATCATGGCGGCGCGTGAACTGGCGGTATTCTATCGTAATTCCCATCGTGAACTGGCGCAGGCCGCGGGGCACGATGCGGAGCAGATGCGTGTCGGCATGGAATTACTGCGCCGCGACCTCCCGGGAGGCCAGTCTGCTTATGCCTATTCATCCAAACGCGGCTGGATCCCTTTTGGCTGGAATTCGCATGACCCGCGTGTCGTCAGCCTGGCGTCGACCGGTTGGATGTTCTTTGTTGACAAGAAATTTAATCCTTTTTGGCTCGATGGCAAAGGCCAGGACTGATCGCCCTGCCTTCCTGATAGAATCCCCCCAAAAATCTGTCTGTCATTTGGTACATTTGATATTTATATGTTATCTTTATTTCTAGATGGATGGAGTCTATTCAAGCAAGGGATAAAGATTGAATATAAGAGTGATAGCGCACAGATGCTTGATGCTTTTTTTGATGCTGACTTTAGCGGCGTCAGATGTGCGTGTCTATGCGCAGGGAGTTCCCCCACCCGGCACCCGCCTGGCCTTGAGCCCTGTTTTCGCGCCGCCGCTACTCAAGGGCATCAAGGTGTTCCGCAACGATCCTTTTCGTTTTGATTTCATTTTGGATAAGGGGGATGTCCATCAACCGCTGCCCAGCGAACTTGAAATAAAGCGCCTGATCAAATACTTCCTCGCTTCTTTGACGGTGCCCGAGAAAGATTTGTGGGTCAATTTAAGCCCTTATGAAAAAGACCGCATTGTGCCCGAAGCCTTTGGCCAGACCGAAATGGGGCGTGACTTACTGGCTCAAGACTACATTCTCAAACAGATAACAGCGTCAGTGATTTATCCTGATGAAAAAGTCGGCAAGGAATTTTGGTCTAAAGTCTATGCCGAAGCTCAGAAACGCTACGGCACCACCGACATCCCCGTCGACACTTTCAACAAAGTCTGGATCACCCCCGCTAAAGCCACCGTCTACGAACACCAAGACGCCGCCTATGTTGTCGAATCCAGGTTAAAGGTCATGTTGGAGTCCGATTATAAAGCCGCTATAGAAAATAAGGAATTCGCACGTAGGGGCGGGTCCGTGACCCGCCCTATTTTATTAAATACGCCCCCAGCGTCACCCGCCCCCGCCGCAGCGTGGGGCGGGCATGGGAGGGGGGATGACATCGCCAAACAAGTCCTCCGCGACGTCATCATCCCTATCCTCAACAAAGAAGTCAACGAAGGCCAAAACTTCGCCACCCTGCGCCAGGTCTACAATTCCCTTATCCTTGCCACTTGGTATAAGCGTAAAGTCAAAACCAGCATCATGGGCAAGGCGTACGTCGATCAGAAGAAAGTTTCTGGCATTGACATCGCCGACAAGAACGAAAAAGAAAAGATCTGGTCTCAATATGTTGAAGCTTTCAAGAGGGGTGCTTTTAATCTGATCAAGGAAGAGAAAGACACGACGACTCAAGAAATGATCCCGCGGCAGTATTTTTCCGGTGGGGCGGATATGTCGATGGAGGTTTTTGAGGTAACAGATGCGGCCATGCCAGCAGAGGTAAATATTGATAATTGCAGTATCGTAAATGTTGATGGGGGTATGCTGTTAGTGAATTCCGGTCTATCTAATCGCAAATGGGTAACAACTGATTTATTTGAACACAATCCACGGAAGTTTATGTATTCTGTAAAAATGTCTGGCCTTGCCAGGCTATTAAAACCACCAGCACAAGGCGATCCAATTTCGTATTCACTTGCTTTGATCAGTGATAGTTATTTGAAAACATTTAATCGAGGTGGTGGTGGCAATGTTGGATTAGTCTTTGATTTTGCGGATGAGGATGTTCTGGCAATTTTGGCATCGATGAACGATATCGCGGCCTTTGATAAGACAGAGGAGACGCAACGTGAATTCATTAAAAAACAATTAAAACGTGATCCTAGTAATGTTATGTATCAAACTATTGTTGACAATAGTCCTCCTAGGCAGCTTGCTATTGTGCCTGAAGAATTGATTAGGGCTTCAATCAAGGCAGGAAATAAGAATAATGAAGTAATTGTTAAGAATAATTTAACTCTGCAACCTAAAGCAATTATCTTGATTGTAAGGTGTCAGGGAGGATCACGTTTGTTTCGGGAAGATGTCGATGCCTTAAAGGTTAATCCAATGTTAAGTGAGGTCTATTCTGCAATGACAGCTGGGAAATTACCAGTTGTTATTGTCGGTGAAAATGGTTCCCCATTGAAGACTGCTAGGAGAATCTTTAAGCATATGTTTAGGGATCTTCAGGAAACAAGACCGTTCTTTTTTGAAAAGAAGTCTGGCCCATCGCCGGCAAAGTCCGGGTTTATAGGATGGATCGGTGTGTTCGTGAAGCAAAATCCTTCTGCTATTACACGTATAGATCGTGGCCAGAAGAATAGTGACAATGCCGAGAAGCTTGGCGGTATCGACCTTGATCCGGCCAAGATCGACTTAAGTACAAAGAATTCCGGCGGCGAAATTGCGTTCAACCTCGACCCCGCGATGCTCGCCCGTATGCAGCATGCTTCTGGGATTTCGCCTGTTATTGTCAGTGTGCACCCGATGGAAAGCCTTTCGGCATTTCTGGGGATTGTGAAGCCGGGAGGGCGGTAGGCTTATTTATCCGTGTTAAACGGCAAGGGTTCAAACGACGATAAATATGACAATTATAAGAAATCGGTAGACAATTTGTTCCACATTTGTATAATATCGTCTCGCAGTTTTATGCCGCTCCTTGCGGGCCTCTAGCTCATCTGGTAGAGCAAGTGACTCTTAATCACTTGGTACCGAGTTCGACTCTCGGGAGGCCCACTATTTAGAAAAGCCGTATCCCTTTTGGGATATGGCTTTTCTATTTCTTGAGAGCCGACCGAGAGGAGAAGGAGCCCCGCAGGGCGACTGGAGGGCACCGACTCTCGGGAGGCCCACCATATTAACGACGAAGAAGCTTCTCTTTAACTGGGGGAGCTTTTTTGTGATCTTCCCACGAAAAAGTGGACACAACGAAGGGGTGGTGACAGTATGAGAACTAGCTCAAAAAACGGAGGTGTTCAGTGGCAGGAGAATCGAACAAGAAAAAGCAGTTTGACCGTGAATTTAAAATGTCTGCGGTCAAGACCTGATAGCTCATCTGTTGGAGCAAGTGACGATTTGTCGAGTACAAGGATTATTTGCAGGATATTAGTGAGGCCTCTTTTACAATCTCTTCTTGAGATTGTTGAGCAATAAAAATCATTTCCCCCCTTGCATTTTCCATAAATAGAGAGTATATTTAAAACATAGACAAGGTCTCACTGAGTTGTAAGACCTAACACGGCCGAACAGGCCGTGACATTTATCGGGCAAGGTTGTCCGTAAATATAAAGTATAGAAGCTTTAGATATAGTCCTGCAAAGGGCTGGCCCAAAAGGGCGGAAGACAAAGACGTCTTCAATTCATCATCAATGAATTGAAGACGTCTTTTTTTGTTTCAATGTTGAAAATCGGCAGAAGGTTTCAAATCAGATAAATGGAGGATCTATGGGGAAAGTAAATTGTTTGGGAAGGGATTCGCCTTCTGGAGGGAGGTCGTAGCATTGTTGGGCGTGTGTTGTTTTAATAGGGAAGGTAGAAAACAAATCAAAGGTCAATAACAAAGGAGTAATCACATGAATTCTGGCGATACAGCATGGGTCCTTATTTCAACGGCCCTTGTCATGCTCATGACACCGGGGTTGGCGTTTTTTTATGGGGGGATGGTTCGACGGAAGAATGTCCTTAGTGTTTTGATGCAGTGTTTCTTTATCCTGTGCCTGGTGAGTGTGCTGTGGGTTGTTTACGGGTACAGCCTGGCCTTCGCACCCGGGACAGGTTTCTGGGGCGGGTTGTCGTGGTCGATGTTGAACGGTGTCGGGCTGGATCCGTATGCTGATTATTCGGCGACCATTCCGCATCAGGCTTTCATGATCTTCCAGGCCATGTTCGCGGTGATCACGCCGGCGCTGATCATCGGAGCGTTCGCCGAGAGGATGAAGTTTTCTTCGTTTGTCGTGTTCATTGTCCTGTGGCTTACATTCGTATATGCACCGATCTGCCACTGGGTGTGGGGTATCGGTGGTTTTCTTCGTAATATGGGAGCGCTGGATTTTGCCGGTGGAACGGTGGTGCATATCAATGCCGGTATTGCGGCGCTGGTGACCGCGCTCATGATCGGTCCGCGCAAGAATGCGGAGAAGCATATTCCTTCGCCGCATAACCTTCCGTTTGTGGCACTGGGAACGGCGTTGCTGTGGTTCGGTTGGTTCGGGTTCAATGCCGGTTCCGCGCTGGCGGCCAATGGTTTGGCGGCCAATGCGTTTGTCGTGACCAATGTGGCGGCGGCAGCGGCAGGCTTGAGTTGGGCGATGATCGAGTGGTTCCGTAACGGCAAGCCGACGCTTTTCGGTGTGGCTTCCGGTGCTGTGGCAGGCTTGGTGGCGATCACGCCGGCGGCGGGTTACGTCAATGTGTCAGGGGCGCTCATTATCGGGCTTCTGGTGAGTGTGTTTTGTTATCTGGCTGCGGCGGTTATTAAACCAAAAATGGGTTATGACGATGCGCTCGATGCTTTTGGCGTGCATTGTGTCGGCGGTATCTGGGGTGCTTTGGCCACGGGCCTCTTTGCCACGAAGCTGGTGAACGCGGCGGGCAATGACGGGTTTTTCTATGGCAATCCGGCGCAGTTCATGATCCAGGTGAAAGCGGTTGCGGTTACACTGATCTATTCCACGATCGTAACGTTTATCCTGTTTAAGGTCGTAGATCTTGTTATGGGCATGAGGGTGACAACCAAGGAAGAGGATGTGGGCCTTGACTTGACCCAGCATCATGAAAGAGCTTACACGGTATTGGAATAATTAATTAATGAAAATGGAGGATAATACGATGAAGATGATCATTGCGATCATTCAACCAGGGAAACTGGACGATGTCCGTGACGAGTTATACAAGGCTGACATTAACCTGATGACAGTCACTGAAGTGCTGGGACATGGGCGTCAGAAGGGCGTCACCGAGATTTACCGCGGTGCCAGGGAGATGGGAAATTTCCTGCGCAAGGTGCGTCTGGAGATCGCGGTCAATGACACCTATGTCGAGGCTGCCGTAAAGGCGATCGTCAAGGGTGCCAAGACCGGTGAAACGGGTGACGGCAAGATATTCATTCTGCCGCTGGAGCAGTCTATCCGTATCCGCACCGAAGAACGTGGGAGTATCTCGATCGGCTAATGAAGCGGGATGCCAGAATAATGTCGGCATCACACTAGATGATCAATGGCGGGGAGGGGGCCTAAAAACCCCTCCCCTGTTATTAATGTAATGTTTAAGAAATAAGTAACAATCTCCTTGAGTCTGGATTTGAAAGAAATATAATTTTAATATATTTCTTTATAAAGGAGAAGATGTGAAGTCATTTATATTCATATCGTTGTTGTTGTTTGGTTTTTGGGTTACGGATGTATTTGCGCTGGACATGGATCTGGTGTCTCAAGGACTTGATGCGTATGCTAGGGAAAATAATCTCCCTGAAAGCGATGCGGCAGTGGCGACGACAGGCGTCGATGTGTCCGGCAGTGAACAGGCACCTGACATGGTTGTGATCCCGTATGTGCCGCAGGCTCCGGCGTTAAAGGTCGTGCGCAAGCAACATGAATTTGAGGTGGGTATTGAGCGGTATCAATACAAGTATCATGAGTACGCCGAGATCGGTTCAAAGTTCATGCATATGAGAGGCGCCTATAGCGGCATTTTTATGGCGTATGCCTTCCGCCCGGTCGACATTGATTCCATGGTCGAGCAGATCATCAATCTTTATCGTGTGGAATTGAGGTATGCCACCGGTCGTGTTAATTATACAGGCGCTCAGCAGGATTCTTTGGGCAATGTTACCGGGTTTACTTATAATGGTGTTAATGATTTTGTATTTGAAGGGCGCGGGATCCTCGGTAATGAGTACGCACTGCCTCAGGCATGGACAGTGACACCTTATACGGGACTGGGCTATCGTTTGTTGAATGATAGTATGCAAGAAGCCGGCCCGGGGGGGTATGAACGGGAATCCAGCTACTGGTACTTGCCGTTGGGGGCGACACTGGCCAAAGATTTGCCGCGCGGCTGGAGATGTGAATACAATGCCGAGTATGATTATTTTATTTCCGGGAAGCAGGTTTCACATCTTGAGGATATAGACTCGGCCCTTGATCCATTGGGGAATAAACAGAACAAGGGGTTTGGCTGGCGCACATCCTTGAAGGTGGTTAAAAGCTTTCCTCGCGTGAAATGGAGCCTTGAACCCTACTATCGTTTTTGGCACATTCAAAAGTCGTGTGTCGAGCCATGGACATCGCAAGGACAGCCTATTTCGGGGTCGGTTCCTGACACCATCATCGTTGGTTGGGAACCAGACAATATCACCCAGGAACTGGGTTTGCGCCTGGGGGCTCAGTTTTAGCCACCGCGGTTTGACAATGGTTTCGTTTGTGGTATAGTAAACCAAATTTTTACACTAAAATAAAATGACTTCTACACCCGAATTTCCTCATATCATTGGACTGGCCGCCGAGCTTAATAAAGATAATGCTCTGGGACACTTTCTTCATTTTTGGGAAAGCACCATCTATGCGGTCATCGTGATCGCCTTACTGGGTGTCGTAGCGTATGTTGCCACACGCCGGTGTGAGGTCCGTTCGCCTGGGCGCTTGCAGAGTGCGGCGGAGTTCTTTGTTATCTTTGTCGATGATTTTGTTCAAAGTGTCTTGGGTGCGCGCGGCCGCAAGTTCACGGCTTTTGTCGGCACGCTTTTCATTTATATCCTGGCCATGAACTACATCGGCCTGATACCTTTTTTCAAGTCTCCCAATGCCGAATGGTCAACGACCATGGGGCTTTCCCTTATCGTGTTCTTTTATGTACAATATACGGCGGTCAAGGAACTGGGTTTCGGGGGCTATTTTGATCACTTGATGGGCCAGCCGCGCGGGATGATGGCTTTTACCCTTATCATGCCGGTGTTCATGCTTTCGGTCCATATCGTGAGTGAATTGATCCGTCCGATTAGCCTTTCCCTGCGCTTACGCAGTAATATTTACGGCGACGATATGATCCTGGCGTTGTTTGCGAGCTGGGGGCTTAAGGACGGGTTTTTATGGCTTTTTCCGAATTTTTTCCTGGTTGTGCTCACATCAACGATCCAGGCGGCGGTGTTCAGTATTTTGACGCTGGTATATTTTTCACTTATCATGAAACATGAAGAAGCGCATCACTAATTAATTACCAACAGGAGGGAATAATGGATTTTCACGCGGCATTAGCTATTGGTTTACCGATCGGACTTGGCCTGGCGGCTCTCGGCGTCGGTACTGGTTTGGGTAACGCAGTTTCCAGCGCGCTTGAGGCTTTCGGACGTCAGCCTGAGGCGATGGGCAAGATCATGACGCTTATGCTCCTGGGTTGCGCCATTATTGAAACGATTATTTTCTACGTGCTGGGTTTTATCGTATTCCCGCTTATCGGAAAGATCTAATTTTTTCTCCGGACATTTACCGGAGCTGAGGATGGGGTAGTTATGGAACTTTTTAAATTGCTGAATTTTCAACTGATCACCGCCCAGATGGTTTGTTTCTTTCTGGTGTTGTTCGTGTTGAAAAAGTTTCTCTGGAAACCCGTGTTTGATATCCTTGAGGCGCGCCGCAAGAAGGTTGACGACGAGATCGCGGCGGTGGATGCGTTGAAAGCCGAAGCGGTTAAGTTCCGCACGGAAATGGAAAAAGCACTGGCGGCCATTGAAGAAACAGCGCAGAAGCGGCTGAAAGAAGTTGAAAATCTTGGCGAGGTAAAATCCCGCGAGATCAGGGAAAAAGCGCGCATCGAGGCTGACCGCATCATCGAGGATGCCAAAGGTGAATTGCATTTTGAACTCCTGCGCGCCCGTGAAGCGCTCCGGGGCGATGTGGTGGATATGGTGATGAAGGTGACCGAGCAGATGATCCAGGAAAAACTGACGTTTGCCGAGGATCGTAAAATTGTCGAGTCGCTGTTGGCTGATTTAGAGAAAGTGCATGAAAAATAAACTGGCCGCCAAGCGCTACGCCGAAGCGTACATCGAATTTGCCCAAACGAAGATCGGCCTCGCGCGGTGCGTTGATGACATGAAGTCGTTGCGCACGGTCATGCGTGAAACACCTGACTTCCTGCATTTCCTGCGGGCACCTGAAATACCGGTTCATGAAAAAGGCGCGCTCATTGACCGTGTTCTTGGGCAGGTGCTGGCAGAGGAGACGCGCACGTTCATCAGGTATCTTCTGGTCAAAGGGCGTATTGATCTTCTCGATGGCGTAACGGATTATGTGCGGGTGGTTTATGCGCACGGCGAGGTGGTGGATGTCTTGTTGCGCACGACATTCCCGCTCGAGCTGGATGTCGTCGAGCGCCTCAAGGCGCGGGTCGAAGTGATTGCCCGGAAAAAGGCAAATCTTTATTTGGAACTGGACCCAGACCTTTTGGGCGGTGTTCAGATCGTGATAGGCAATACCATCATTGATGGATCGGTACGCAACAGGCTGTTGCAACTTAAAAAACAAATGCTTCAAGCGAAGGTGGTTCCATGAGTACCCTGAGGCCCGAAGAAATTTCTTCTATTCTTAAGAACGAGCTCGAAAATTTCAAGACGCATATCAAGACCGAATCTATTGGTACGGTCATCCAGGTCGGTGACGCAATCGCCCGTGTGTATGGCCTTGACGATGTTATGGCCGGCGAGATCATTGAGTTTCCCGGCAATGTGTTCGGGATGGCGGTCAACCTTGAAGAAGACAGTGTCGGTGTCATCATTTTCGGCAAGGATAATCCTGACCGGAATATTAAAGAGGGTGATACGGTCAAGCGTACCGGCAAGATCGTCCAGGTTCCTGTTGGCGAGGCACTCAAAGGGCGTGTGGTCAATGCCCTGGGGATGCCCATCGATGGGCGAGGGTCCATCATCTCGGAGCGTTTCCGGGCCATGGAATTTGCGGCACCTGACGTTGTGTCGCGCCAGCCGATCGATACGCCCCTGCAGACGGGGATCAAGGCTGTGGATGCGATGATCCCGATAGGCCGCGGACAGCGCGAGCTCATCATCGGTGACCGTCAGACAGGCAAGACAGCGGTGGCCATGGATACGATCATCAACCAGAAGGGCAAGGATGTTTATTGCATCTATGTCGCTATCGGTCAGAAGATTTCCAGTATTGTGGCGGTGGTTGAGACCTTGAAGAAGAACGGTGCCATGGACTATACGACGGTTGTCAGCGCCTCGTCGCGCACATCGGCGTCATCGCAGTACCTGGCCCCTTATTCTGGTTGTGCCATGGGTGAGGAATTTATGTATAAGGGCAAGGATGTCCTTATTGTGTACGATGACCTTTCCAAGCATGCGCAGGCGTATCGTCAGCTTTCGCTTTTATTGCGCCGTCCGCCGGGCCGTGAGGCGTATCCGGGAGACATTTTCTACCTGCATTCACGCCTGCTGGAACGTGCCGCCAAACTGTCTGACAAGTTGGGCGGAGGTTCATTGACGGCATTGCCTATCATTGAAACCCAGGGCGGTGATATCACCAGTTATATTCCGACGAATGTCATTTCGATCACCGATGGCCAGATATACCTGGAATCGGATCTCTTTTTCTCGGGCGTGCGTCCGGCCATCAATGTCGGTCTTTCCGTATCACGCGTCGGTGGCAAGGCTCAGGCCAAAGCCATGCGCAAGGTCGCGGGTAAACTCCGCCTTGACTTGGCGCAGTACCGTGAACTGGTCACGTTCCTGCAGTTTGGTTCCGAACTTGATAAAGCCACCCAGGATCAGCTGACCCGCGGTGAGCGCGTTGTCGAGGTTTTGAAGCAGGGGCAGTACCAGACATTGGCGCTCGGCCAACAGGTCATTTTGATCTCGGCTACGGTCAACGGTTACCTGGACGATCTTCCCGCGTCGAGCATCAAGCGTTTTGAGGTGGCGTTCTTGCAGTTTATGGGCCAGCGTTATCCCCAGGTTGCCAGGGTTATTGAAGAAACGGGCGATCTGGCTGGCGATAACGCCGATGTCCTGAAAGCCGCGATCATCGAATTCAAGAAAGAGTTTCTTAAGAAATAATGTCACAGCAATTAAGGCAGTTAAAGTCCCGTATCCGTTCCATCGAGGGCACCTGGAAGGTGACCCGCGCGATGGAGATGGTGTCCATGGCCAAGTTCAAGGGGCTCGAAGCGCCGTTGACAGCGGCACGGTTTTATTTCACCAAGATCGAGAATATCCTCAACAATTTGCTTGCGGCAGATTCTGAGGCAACGCATCCTTATTTTCGTGCGCGCGATAAAGGGGCTGTTGCCCTTGTGGTGATCACGTCGGATACCGGGCTTTGCGGCGGTTATACGGACAAGGTATTGCGGCAGGCGGATGCGTTCATTGCGGCGCATCAAGGGCGTGATGTCCGGCTTTATGTTTATGGCCGCAAGGGGCAGTCGTATTTCCGCCGGACAGGGCGTGAGGTTTACCGTTATTTTCCCGCCGCGCACGGGCGCCTTTCCCAGGTTTTTCATCGGGCCATTGTTGAGGCGGTACTTGACGCTTATGACAAGAAAGAATTGGCTGAAGTCCATGTCTGTCATACGGTCTTTAAGTCGATGATGAAGCATGTACCTGAAGTGGTGCGTTTCTTGCACATTGATCCCAAGCCTAAAGAGGCGAGCGGGGATTTTATCATTGAAAGCGGCATCAGAGGGATACTCGCTGACCTTCTGCCGATGTTCCTTGCCAGCCGCATGCGGCTGTTGATGCTTGAATCGTTCACCAGTGAACAGGCGGCGCGCATGGTGGCGATGAAATCGGCCAAGGACAATGCCAAGGAATTAATGGGCGACCTTATATTACTTCGAAATAAAATCAGGCAGGCGACGATCACGAAAGAGGTCATCGAGATCATTTCTTCTGCCGAAGCATTGAAAGGATAGAGCAGTATGGCTACGGGCAAGATTATCCAGGTCATTGGGCCGAGTGTTGACATCCGGTTTGCGCATAATGAATTGCCGGGCCTTTTGAACGGGATCAAGGTGGAATATCCCGACAGGAATATTGATATCACGCTCGAGGTCGCTCAGCAGATCGGCAATAATACCGTCCGTTGTGTGGCCTTGGCCTCCACCGAAGGTTTGGTGCGCGGCATGGAAGCCAGGGATACCGGAGATCCGATCAAGGTCCCTGTGGGCACGCAGACGTTGGGCCGTATTTTCAATGTCCTTGGTCAAACCATCGATGGCAAAGGCCCGGTCACTGATCCTTCGAAGACCCAGTCGATCCACCGTGATGCGCCAAGCTTTGAAGAACAGCTGTCTATTTCTCATATTCTTCCGACGGGGATGAAGGTGCTGGACCTCCTGGCACCGCTGCCCAGGGGTGGCAAGATCGGGCTTTTTGGCGGGGCAGGTGTGGGCAAGACCGTTATTGTCATGGAGCTTATCCGTACCATCGCCAGCGAACACGGCGGCGTATCGGTGTTCGGCGGGATCGGGGAACGCACACGTGAAGGTAATGAGTTATGGCTTGAGCTCAAGGAATCCGGTGTCATGGACAAGACGGCCCTGGTCTTCGGGCAAATGAACGAACCGCCGGGCGCGCGTTTCCGTGTCGGGTTGTCCGCGTTGACCATGGCCGAACATTTCCGTGATGTCGAGCGCAAGGATGTGCTTTTGTTCCTCGATAATGTGTATCGTTTCGTTCAGGCGGGGTCAGAGGTATCGACCCTCCTCGGGCGTATGCCTTCGGCGGTGGGTTATCAGCCTTCTTTGGCGACGGAAGTGGCTCAGCTGGAAGAGCGGATCGCCACGACCCGCCATGGCTCGATCACATCGGTGCAGGCGGTCTATGTGCCGGCCGATGACTTGACTGATCCGGCGCCGGCCACGGTATTTTCTCACCTTGACGCGAAGATCGTTCTGTCGCGCCAGATTGCTGAGCTGGGTATTTATCCGGCCGTTGACCCGTTGGATTCTGTGTCGCGCATGCTTGATCCGAATATCATCGGTGAGGTGCATTATAATGTGGCACTCGCGGTCCAGAAGATCCTCCAGCGTTACAAGGATTTGCGCGACATCATTTCCATCTTGGGTATTGATGAGCTGGGCGATGACGACAAATTGACAGTTTACCGTGCCCGCAAGATCCAGAAATTCTTTTCCCAGCCCATGTTTGTCGCCGAGAACTTTACGGGGATCAAGGGGCGTTATGTCAAGCTTGAAGATACGATCAAGGGCTTTGATATGATCATCAACGGGAAAATGGACGATGTGCCCGAGCAGGCTTTTTATATGGTCGGTACCATTGAAGAAGTCCTGGAAAAAGCCAAAGCCCTGAAAGCTAGCTGAGACTCTATGATCACGCCACAGGTACCATTGCATCTGTCTGTTTTAACACCGGCGAAAGTCCTTTTTGACGCGCCGGTGGATTATCTCTTTGTCCCCGGCGGGGCAGGGGATTTTGGCGTTCTCCGGGATCACGCGTCCATGATCGCTTCGCTGAAACCCGGGGCTTTTGAGATCCGTCCGTTGTCCGGAGGGGTGCTGAATTTTAAAACAGGACAGCCTGCGCTTTTTGAGGTCGTCAATAACAAGGCCTCTATTCTTCTCGATGCGGGGGACACGGCTTCTTTCCCCAAGATATAAGATTGATCTTCGGGAGGCAAAAGCCCAGCCATGAGCTTTTGCGGTTTTCCTATGGTATCTGTCCGTCAATATATCACCCAGCATTTTTTTCGTTCCCCCACGCGTGTGGCCATTACGCTTTTTACGTTACTGGTCTTTGCCGGAACTTTGTTGTTAAGGCTTCCGCTGGCAACAACCTCAGGTCAAATTTCCTTCATTGATGCGCTGTTCACCACTGTGTCGGCTGTCAGTGTTACCGGGCTCGGGGTGGTGGATACAGGGACGTATTTCACGGCTTTCGGTCAGGTTGTGATCATGCTTCTGGTTCAGTTGGGCGGGGTCGGGATCATGACGTTTTCAACCTTGTTCATCCTCATGGCAGGGCGCAAGCCGGGCATTGTTGCCGGCCAGACGATCCAGGATACCTATACGCAAACGGGCGATCGGTCACCGTTGGATATCCTCAAGGCGGTGTTGGTCTTGACTTTTGCGATCGAAGCGGTGGGGGTGGCGATCCTTGCTTGCTGTTTCTTGAGGGAAATGGCGTGGCCGCAGGCCTTGTACACGGGGCTCTTCCACAGCATTTGTGCTTTTTGCAATGCCGGGTTCTCCCTTTTCCCCGACAACCTGATGCGGTACCGGGCGGACTGGTGGGTGTCGCTGACGGTGGCGGTCCTGATCATCCTTGGCGGGACGGGGTTCCTGGTCATGACAGATATTCACCGGGCAGCCAAGTTCCGGGGGAAGGCCTGGCGGCGGCTCAGCCTGCAGACCAAGCTGGTCCTTTCGATCACCGGGATACTGCTTGTGAGCAGTACCCTTATCATCATGTGGATGGAACGCGGGCACACGCTCCACAACTTGCCGCTCAATCAAAAGATCCTGGCGTCTTTCTTTGAAGCTGTAACGGCACGCACGGCGGGATTTAACACCATCGACCACGCGGCGATGGCCAATGAGACGCTGTTCTTTGTTATTATCCTTATGTTCATCGGGGCGGCACCTGGAAGTTGTGCGGGCGGTGTCAAGATCACAAGCGTGAGCATCCTTGTCCTTTTGGGTATCGCGCATTTTAAAGGCGAAGACCGACCGCAGATATTCTACCGTTCCATCAACAAGTCTTTCGTCGATAAAGCCATCAGCACGGTCTTTCTCAGCATGATCGCGGTATTTGCCGTAACGATGTGCGTCGAGATGGCGGAGGAATTCAATGCGTTTCTTCCGCGCGGGCATGACAAGTTCCTGGACATTCTTTTTGAAGTTGTCAGCGCGTTTGGGACTGTTGGTTTATCGACCGGGTTCACCTCGAAATTTACCAGCTTGGGGAAATTTTTTCTGGTGATCATGATGGTCGTCGGCAAGCTTGGGATGATGACCCTGATCTTTGCGATGAGCCAGCGCCGGATAAAGAAATATTTTTATGCGGAAGAGAATGTGATGATCAGCTGATGCCTGACGGGCACAGGAGAAAACGGGAGCTTTTATGAAACAGATCGTTGTTATTGGTGTCGGGAACTTCGGGCATTACCTGGCCAAGGAGCTGTATACCAAAGGGTATGAGGTGATCGTGATCGATAAAAGCCAGGCGCGCGTCCAGGATATCCATTCTTATGTTACCCAGGCGGTGGTGGCGGACTCGACGGATATGGAAACCTTGCGTACGCTGGGTGTGGATCGGGCCGATCTGGTGATCATTGGCATCGGGTCGAACTTGAGTGAGTCGATCCTTACCGCGCTGAACGTAAAAGATCTTGGGGTGAAAAAGATCTTCGCCAAGGCCCAGAGTGAAAATCACGGGCGCATCCTGGAGAAGCTTGGCGTCAACGAGGTGTTCTTTCCTGAAAAAGACCTGGCCGTGTCGGTGGCGCGCCAGATCCATAATCCGAACATGATCGATCATATCCCGTTCGTCGACGGTTACACCATTGTCGAAATGGCCCCGCCGCGGAGCTTCATCGGCAAGCGGTTGAAAGAGGCCAATATCATCAATAAATTCGGCGTCCAGGTCATGGCGATCAAGGATGTCCTGACCGACCAGCTGAGTGTTATCCCGACGGGCGAGTATATGATGAAAGACAGCGATATCCTTATCCTCATGGGGCAAAAGGACAGCATTGACCGCATCAAGGATGCGGAGTAAAGATTTGTTTGCGACCGTGTAAATGTTTAGGGCGTCGAGAGGATGTCTTTAGTTGACACCCTCCCCCGCGAGCGAAGTAATGATGAAAAAGGGTGCTCGTTCAAAATATTTTGTTCATGAAATAGGGTGTCCTTGTTTTTCCAATTAACTTTAGCATTCCGTTGATTTTTCGGGCTTCAAGGTTCGCCGGCACGATCGCTTGACAGGACCACGTATTAAAGTTATCCTAAATATAGAATATTATGAGAAACATGATAAACAGGAGATTTATACGTGAGCAATGAAAGGCCTTTAACTACGGGTGAAATTGCTGATCTTTGCCATGTCCATTTGAGGACGGCATTGCAGTGGATACATGACGGTAAGCTGAAGGCGTACCGCACGCCGGGCAATCACAGCCGCGTCAAGGTTGAAGATTTTATCGGTTTTCTGAAACAGTATAATATGCCGATCCCTGAAACCCTTTCCGGACGGGGGAATTCGCGCAAAGTGTTGATCGTGGATGATGATGAGAACATGGTCAGTTCGATGCGCCGTTTGTTCAAGAAGGAACCTCATTTTGAAATTGAAGCGGCGTTTGACGGCTTTGAGGCCGGGATCAAACTGCTTTTGTTCAAGCCGGACCTTGTGATCCTTGACATGAAAATGCCGGGGATGAATGGTTATGAGGTGGCGCAGAAGATCAAGCATTCGGCCAATTGTGAGCACACCAAGATCATAGGGGTTAGTGCTTATTTTGAAGATATTGACAAGGAGCGTCTGCGCGAGGTAGGGGTGGAATGTTGTTTTGACAAGCCATTTAATCCCGGTGAACTGATTGAAAAAGCGAAAGAGATGCTCGCCGCTTGATCCCCGCTGCATTCCTCGAACGTTTGTCGCTGATCGTCCCTCCGGAAGATTTGTCTGGTGTCGTTCATACTTTCTCCGTCAAGGAAGCTTTTATTCTTCGGGTCAATCCTTTAAAGGGCGAGGCAGAGGCAACGCTCGGGCGCCTGGCGGAAGAAGGTGTGAGCCTGGCCGCTGTGCCGTGGTGCGGCGACGCCTGGATTGTCGGTGCTGAAACCGTTGAGGCCATGTCCCGGCATCCGTTATTTGATGAAGGGAAGATTTATCGCCAGAGTTTGTCGAGCTTGATCCCGGCTGTCCTTCTGGGCGCTTTGCCGGGAGAGCGTGTGCTCGATGCGTGCGCCGCGCCGGGCAGTAAGGCAACGCAGATCGCGGCGATGATGCGTCCTGAGGGGGAGGTCGTCGCGGTGGAGGCGGTCAAGGCACGATTTTTTCGCCTGCGTTCTGTTTGTGCGCTTTTGGGTGCCGCTACGGTGGCCTGCAAATTGTGCGATGTCCGTCGCCTGCGTTTACCGGACAATATGTTCTTTGACCGTGTCCTTGTCGATGCACCGTGCAGTTCCGAAGGGCGTTTCCGGGCCGATGATCCCGAAAGCTATGCATATTGGAGCCCGCGCAAGATCAAGGAAATGAGCTACAAGCAAAAAGGCATCCTCATGAGTGCCGCGCGTTTGCTCAAGCCGGGAGGCTGTCTGGTCTATGCCACATGCACGTTCGCGCCAGAGGAGAATGAGGAAGTGGTGGACTGGTTCCTGAACAAAAGTGAAGGGGCTTTTGCGCTCGAGGAGGCCGGGCTACCGGGAGTGCCACGCCTGCCGGCCGTGACGCGCTGGGGACGCGATGCCTTTTCGCCTGATATGGCGATGTGCTTACGGGTTAAACCGGACCATCTTTATACAGGTTTCTTCGTCGCGAAATTGAGGAAGTTATGAAAGACCTTCATCGTGTGGCTGGGCATTTCGGGTTTAGCGATATCCGGTTCCGCCCTGACATTGCTGTCGCCGGAAGCCCGGAACGCACAGAATTCCGCATGGTCGTCGAAGTTCCCGATGGCCAGCTGATCATCCTTGAGCAGATTAACCCCTACCGGACAGAACATAGAAGGTCGATGGCCCGGGTCCTGGCGACCCTGTCGGCGCGCGGGTTGCCGTTGGTTGTGCCTTTCATCAAAGATGTTGCGGGTGAGACCCTCGGGGTTGTAGGAGGAGAATGCTGGCAGGCGGTGCCGTATGTTAAGGGGGTTCAGCTTGACCGTCCGGCGTATGCGTTGGAAGGCTGGCGCGGGGCAGCGTCAGCGCAGTTTTTGGTGGACATCAAGAAGGTCGCGGATACCGAAGCGGTTCTTCAGGCGGGGTTTGTGTTTGACCTGCCGGGTTATATCGACGGGCTATGGGCGGTGATCCGTCGCCGCAGGCCGGAAGTTGCGCAGGCTTTTATTCCGATGATGCGTCATGTAGAAGAGCATCTGTACCCGTGCTACCGGGCTTTGCCCGCGAGCTTTGGCCATGGGGATTACCATGCGCTCAACATTATCTGGGGCGATACGGTGATCAATGCTGTCATTGATTGGGAATTTTGTGGCATGAAGCCGGAATTGTACGATGCCGCCAATATGCTGTCTTGCCTGGGGATCGAGGATCCTTCAGCACTCGATGGCTCGTATGCGGATAATTTTATCGGGGTATTAAAAGCTTCCGGTTTGTTTGCGGCGAAAAGTTTCACGTCGTTGCCGGACATTATGATCGGGATGCGTTTTGCGTGGGTCTCCGAATGGCTCCGCAAGGATGATGACGAAATGCTCCAGATGGAACTCGATTATTTTGATATCCTCAAAGCCAGGTGCGGGGCTTTATAAAGAACTTGTGAAGCTTCTCGTTGTTCCGCCGTGAAGTATGTACTATAATCACACCCATGACAAAACATCCCATAGCCATGACATTTCCTCCGATGACTTCATTTGAAGGTTCACAAAAAATTTATGTACCTGGAAGCGTGCATCCTGATGTGCGCGTACCGATGCGTGCGGTAGCTTTATCCGACAACAAAATGCCGGTATTGCGGCTTTATGATGTGACCGGGCCGTATACGGATGCGGCGGTGACAACGGATGTCGGGAAGGGGTTGCCCCGGATAAGGACGTCGTGGATCATGGGGCGCGGGGATGTGGAGGCTTCGGGGCGAAAGGTTTTGGCGGCGGATGGCTGTCATGCGAAGTTCGCGGTGATCCAGGAACCCTTGCGTGCCAGGAAGGGCTGTGTGCCGACGCAAATGGCCTATGCCCGCCGGGGAATGGTGACGCCCGAGATGGAATTTGTGGCGATCCGCGAAGGGCTTGCGCCGGATTTTGTCCGTCGGGAAGTTGCCGAAGGCCGCGCGATCATCCCTGCCAATATCAATCATCCTGAAGCCGAACCCATGGCCATCGGCCGTAATTTTCTGACCAAGATCAATGCCAATATCGGCAATTCTGCGTTGTCTTCGGGGATCCGTGAGGAACTTGAGAAAATGCTCTGGTCGGTGCGTTGGGGGACGGACACCGTCATGGACCTTTCGACGGGCAAGGATATCCATGTGACCCGTGAATGGATCATCCGCAATTCGCCGGTGCCGGTGGGGACGGTGCCGATCTATCAGGCACTCGAGAAGGTCGGCGGTAAAGTGGGGGATCTTTGCTGGGAGGCTTACCGTGATACGCTCATCGAGCAGTGTGAGCAGGGGGTGGATTATTTTACGGTGCACGCCGGGGTTCTTCAGGCGTTTTTGCCGTTGGCCAAACAGCGCCTGACGGGGATCGTTTCCCGCGGCGGCGCGATCCTCGCCAAGTGGATGCAGATCCACGGGCAGGAGAATTTCCTTTATACGCATTTTGAAGAGATATGCGAAATCCTGAAATTATATGATGTGGCGTTTTCACTTGGTGATGGCCTTCGTCCGGGGTCAACGCATGATGCCAATGATGCCGCCCAGTTCGCCGAGCTCAAGGTGCTTGGCGCGCTGACAACGCAAGCCTGGGCGCATGATGTTCAGGTCATGATCGAGGGGCCTGGCCATGTGCCGCTGAACAAGATCAAAGAGAATATGGACCTTCAGCTGGAACATTGCCATGGTGCGCCGTTTTACACGTTGGGGCCGCTGGTGATCGATATGGGCGCTGGCTTCGACCATGTGACATCTGCAATCGGCGCGGCCTTGATCGGGAGCCTGGGGACCGCCATGCTCTGTTATGTGACGCCCAAGGAGCATTTAGCCCTGCCAGACAGGGAAGACGTGAAAGAAGGGATCATTGTCCACAAGATCGCCGCTCACGCCGCGGATCTTGCCAAAGGGCATCCGATGGCCATTGTGCTCAATGACGCTATGTCCAAAGCCCGTTATGAATTCCGCTGGGAAGACCAGTACCGCCTGACGCTAGACCCCGAACGCGCCCGGCGTTTCCGCGAAGCCTCCCTCGATAACCGCCAGGATCCCTCCGCCCGCTGCTGCACCATGTGCGGCCCCGATTTCTGTGCGATGAAGATTACGCAGGAAATTTGAATCGGAAGAGAGGGACCTAGATAAAGATAGGCCGGGGAAAGCGGGTGTTACGCGCTTCGGAATGCCCGTGATTGATCGCTCCCTACCCATCTGATCCCCAGAATCCTGCTGTTCAGAAATGGATCCGGCAGTATTAGTAAGATCCGCGCGTTTCAATATAATTATAATTATTTGCAAAATTGAAAAGCATCAGGTATTATTCATACAGTGCAAATGGCTGTATGATCGTTGGCGTTGGACATTCCTTATTTTTCCTTAAACATCAAAAAATTCTTTCCTGAACCAGATCCGGCATGATTTCTTACAACGACCACACATTGGATCAATATCTCGCTGAACTTTCACGGCGACAGCCTGTCCCTGGCGGTGGTTCGGCGGCGGCGGTGTCAGGGGCCCTGGGGGCGGCGCTCATCGCGATGTCGGCCCGTTATGCGCTGGGGAAGGGAAAAAGTGAAGCTGTTGAGCAGAAGATCAATGAAATTGTTGTCGCGGCGGATGCGGCGCGCCTGTCATTCTTGGCACTGGCAGGCCGTGATGCCGAGGCTTATCAGGCTGTTTTGCAGACCCGCAAGGCGGCAAACAAGGCCGCTCACGCGCTGGCTTTGGCTGAAGCCGGCCGTGTCCCTGTCGATATCATGACCTTGTGCCAATCATGCCTTCAGCTGGCGCCATATCTTTATCAGGAAGGGAATCCTTTCTTGCTCAGCGATGTCAAGGCGGCCGAGGCTTTCCTGAAGGCTGGCGTCGCGGCGGCCCGCATCATGCAGGAGGTTAACGCATGAGTGCTGTTTTGTTGGACGGCAAAGTGTTGGCGCTGCAAGCCTTGGCCGGATTAAAGGCGGAAGTTGAGCGTCTCAAGGGGCTTACCGGTGTTATACCGCGTTTTGTCAATATTGTTATCGGGCACGATGCCGGTGCCGCTTCTTACGGCAAGTCGCAAAAACGCGCAGCCGAGGCGATCGGGGTTGATTATCAGTTTACGTTCCTGCCCGCGCAGGTGAGTCAGGAAGAGCTCCTCGAGCAGATCAATTTTCTCAATCATGATATGGCGGTGCACGGGGTGATGCTTCACAAGCCGGTACCGGCGGGGATATTGTTTGACGCGGCGGTCAACGCGATCAGCCCGGACAAGGATCTTGAAGGCATGGGGGTTGTTAACAGGGGCCGGTTGTTCATGGGGCAGACCAAGGTCATACCGTGCACACCGGCGGCAGCCATGGCGCTTTTGGCCGCGAGTGGCGTTGACCTTGCCGGCAGGAATGCCGTGATCGTCGGGCGCAGTGAGATCGTCGGCAAGCCGATGGCCATGCTTTTACTGGAAAAGAACGCAACCGTAACGGTGTGCCACAGCGGCACCAGCCGTGCCGGGCATTTGGAAGATCATGTCAGGGCGGCCGAGATCTTGGTGGTGGCCATGGGCAAGCCAGGATTCATCCGCGGAGAATGGGTGCGTGAGGGGGCTGTTGTTATCGATGTCGGCATCAACGCGGTCGACGGCAAGATCACGGGCGACGTGGGGTTTGAGGCGGCTGTTCAGCGGGCAGCGTTTATAACACCTGTTCCCGGCGGGGTCGGCCCGGTCACGGCGGTCATGCTCATGCGCAACGGGATAGAATTATTCAAACAGCATCTTGGTCAGGCATGAAAAATATTGTTATCATCGGCCATGCGCCGGCAGCTCATGCGGCTATTTTGGCCATACTCGCGCGTGATCCGTCGACGGCCATTACCCTGATCAGCTGTGACGGGAATCTTCCGTATGACCGTATGCTTTTGCCCGGGTTGATCGATCGTTCTGTCGCGGAAAAGAATATTTATTGCGCGCCGGTGGATTTTTATCAATCCGCCCGCATTCAGCTTGTGCTGGATAAGGAACTTTCACGCATTAATTTTGATCGCAAACGCGTCTTTACGGTCGAGGCTCCTGTGCCCGGTCGAGGCCCCGGCGCAAGGCTTCAGGTTGATTACGACGGTTTGATCATCATGGATGCTCCAGAAATAAGGCTTCCGGCCCTCAAAGGGGTACGCCGTCAGGGAGTGTTCCACCTGGCGCGCCTCGAATCGGTTAGAAGTTTGATCCGTTATCTGGCGCTTACGGAAACGGTGGTGATCGAATTTTCAGGTTTTGCCGGTGTGCGGGCAGCGCTGGCACTCAGGTCTGCCGGCAAGGAAGTCATTGTGGCGGTGCGGCAAGACAGTCTCCTGCCGGATATTCTCGACGAAGGCCGTGCCGGCATGCTGGTGCGGGGTCTTGGCGCGCGCGGGGTGCGCCTTCTGCCGTCAGGCGGCGGGATCTCGGATATCATTGGTGAAGCCGAGGTGAAAGCGGTGCGGTTTGCTTCGGGTAAGGTCGTGGCGTGCGATATGGTTGTCCTTGAAGATGTGTCGGCTGACCTGCGTTTTCTTGATGATGCGGCGGTGGGAGTATCCGGGCGCATGGTTGTTGATGATGCCTTTCGGACTTCTTTTGCGGATGTGTTTGCCATCGATGCTGTCTGTCAGGCAGATCAATTGAAATTGATGGGTGGATATGGCGTGGATACCATGGCCGGCTGTGCTCAGGCCGTGACCGCCGTAGCAGGATTGTGCGATGAAGCAACGGGTTTGCCTGGATCGGGTTTTGGCCAGCGCGATATGCTCGATGCTTTTTTTCACCCGCAGGAATTGAACTTTCTTTGCCAGGAGGTTGTTCTCTGATGGCCAGGACATTGTTTTTTTTATTTTTATTCTTTCCTTCCTTGTGTTTTGCGATTGAATCTCCAGGCCCATTGGAAATGCAAGATGCCTTGGCTTATCGTGCCCGTGGCGACGAACTCCAAGGGCAGGAGTCCTGGGGGCGGGCTCTCTTCTATTACGAACAAGCCGAGGCTTCGTTCCTTGCTGACGCTTCTTTTTTTAACGACAAGGGCGTGCTCTTGGAACATCTCGGGAGGATCAAAGAAGCGGAAGAATGTTATTTAAAGGCGATTGAATTGGATTTCAAATGTTTGCCGGCGTACAGCAACCTCGGTTATATGTATAAAAATCAGAAAAAGTATGATTTGTCTGCGCAATATTTCAGCAACCGCGTGCAGTATGGGAATCCAAGAGATCCCTGGATACTTGTGGCTCAGCAGGAACTTGAGAAACTTGGGTATCATTTACCGGCATTACATCAACAGCGAATGCAGAAAGAATGTGGCATCCTTGAAAATGAGCTTGTATTTCAGAAAGCTTTGCCAAAGATAGACGAAAGTCGTAAAGCATACGTCAGTGCTGAGATCGAATATCAGCTTGGTGTAAATTTCTTCAATGTCAGGGATTATGTTGCGGCGACGGAAGCTTTTCAGGCTTGTTTAAAATCTAATCCACGCCACAAATCTTCACAGCATTATTTGGCACGCATTAAAGATCTTGAAGCTAGGTATCCTTCTTTAATGAAACCTGTTTTGCCGGAGATTAAGAATACAGACAATGCTACTGATAGGGCTATGGATAAAGCTGTTATTATTGCCACGGGTGAGTACAAGAAAGGTCTGGCGCAGATGCGGTTGGGGCGTTACACGGACGCGGCCAAGGCTTTTGAGCTGGCGTTAGCCTTTACTCCAGATAATATTTATATCCAAGCGGCGCTTGCCCAAGCCCGTAAGGGGCGTTGAGGTGGCAGACCGCATCCTTCTCATTGATGGTCATGCGCTTGCTTACCGTGCTTTTTACGCGGTTCAGGATTTACGCAATAGCCGTGGCCTACCGACCAATGCGGTGTTTGGTTTTATTAATATTTTTCGCAAGATACTAAAAACATACGCGCCTGATCATGTGGCGGGCTGCTTCGATACAGGCAAGGCCACATTCCGGCGTGAAAAGTTCGCCGCTTACAAGATCCAGCGCTCGGCCATGCCTGAAGACCTCGTCGGACAGATTCCGCTGATCAAGGCTGTGCTGCGCGCCTACGGGGTGCCTGTCTTTGAGAAAGAGGGCTATGAAGCCGATGACCTGATCGCGACATTGGTGGCGCGGTTCGGCTGGGGGCATGAGATCATCATCGCTTCGGACGACAAAGATATGCAGCAGCTTGTTTCCGACGGCGTGCGTGTTTATAACAGCCGCCGTGATGCCCTGCTTGGCCCTGCCGATACCCTCGCGCGCTTTGGCGTTGGTCCTGCTGGGGTGGTCGATTATCTGGCGCTGGCGGGTGACGCGAGTGATAACATTCCCGGCGTTGCGGGTGTCGGGGATGTGACGGCGCAGAAGCTTTTGAAAGAATTCGGATCGCTCGATGGCATCTTGGCGCGCTCGGCGGAGATCAAGGGTAAGCTCAGGGAGAAGATCGAGCAGGGTAAGGCTTCAGCTCTTCTCAGCCGAGAGCTGGCGACGCTCGATGCGCAGGTTCCGCTCGATTGCACGCTCGATGATATTAAATTTGGCAGGATGGATCGCAGTGCTTTGTCCAAGCTTTTTATGGAGTTTGAATTCCGGCGGCTTGCCGAAGAGTTTGCGTCTGTGCAGGAGCTGTCCCTTCCGGCTTTGATGCCAGCTGCAACTATCAATGACGGTGGCCATGACGCGGTGCAGTGTGCGGGCGTCGCCCTCTTGACAGGTTTCATTGCTCTCCTGCCTGTGACCGGAGAGGATGGGGCTGGCCGCAAGGTGTTTGAAACTGTTGTGGCGGCTTCCGGCGGTGTTGTGTTCACATTTAAGGCGGATGAATTGGCGGCCCTGGCGGATGTGTGGATGTCGCCAGATGTGGTCAAGTGTGTTTATGATGCCAAGCCTTTATTGAAAGCACTGGCTCTGACCGGGTTTGACCTGAAAGGGGAGGTTTTTGATGTCATGCTGGCTGGATACCTGCTCAAGTCCGGCTTATCGGCGTTCACCCTTCCGGCCTTGGCGCAGGCGTACCTGAACAGTTCTTTGCCCGAAGGGACTGATGCCTTAGGGCATCAAGCGGCGGCCCTCGAAAAACTTTATGCGCCGCTGAAGGCAGAGCTTGATGACAAGAAATTAGCGGAGCTCTTTTGGAATATTGAAATGCCATTGTGCGCGGTGCTTGCTGTCATGGAAGGCCGGGGGATATGCCTGGATACCGCTATTCTCGCGGACCTTTCGCGTGAATGCCAGCGCCGCATTGAGGATATGACCGGGGCACTGTACGCACTTGCCGGAGGGGCGTTTAATCTTAATTCGCCCAAACAACTGGGTGTGATCCTGTTTGAAAAACTGGCGTTGCCCGTTATCAAGAAAACCAAGACAGGGCCGTCGACTGACGAAGAAGTGTTGTCGCGCCTGGCGCCCTTGCATGAACTCCCGAAGCTTATATTGGAATATCGCCAGCTGGCGAAATTACGTTCGACTTATCTTGATGCTTTGCCCCGGCTTGTTGATCCTGACGGCCGCGTGCGTTGTGCGTTCAATCAGGCGGGGACAGAAACAGGCCGCCTGAGCGCGGATCATCCGAATCTTCAGAATATTCCGGTGCGCACCGATATTGGCCGCGCGATCCGTAAGGCTTTCTTGCCGTCTTCAGGCGGGAATGTCCTGGTGTCGGCGGATTATTCCCAGATCGAGTTGAGATTTCTGGCGCATCTTGCGGCTGATCCGCGGCTGAGCGAGGCTTTTGTCAACGGTGAGGATATCCATACATTTACAGCGGCTCTGATCTTTGATGTCCCGCAAGCCATGGTTACGGATGTAATGCGTTACCGCGCCAAACGGATCAACTTCGGGATCATCTACGGGATGAGCGCTTTTGGCCTGGCCAAAGACCTTGGTGTCCCGCAACGTGAAGCCCAGGATTTCATAGACCGGTATTTTTTACGTTACCCGGCGATACAGGCTTTTATGGCGCGGTGTGAGGCCGAAGCAGTGGAACGGGGTTTCGCCATGACCATGTTCGGCCGGCGCCGTTATATCCCCGAGATCAACAGCCGTAACACGGCTGTGCGCCAGTTCGCCGGGCGACAGGCGGTCAATACGCCGGTGCAGGGGGCTGCTGCCGACCTGATGAAGGCGGCGATGGTCGCGGTGCACCGGATGCTTGAGGCGCAGTCTTTTTCGGCGGATATGGTGCTTACCGTGCATGACGAACTGGTATTTGATGTGCCCGAAGCCGACGCACTGCGACTTGGGCAGGCAGTCAAGCGTGTCATGGAAACAACATTAACGTTAGCAGTCCCCGTCGAGGTGACTGTCAAGGTTGGTCCCAACTGGGCGGAGATGAAAAAAATATGAGGATCGTCTTTGTAGCTTCCGAAGTTTTCCCGTTCGCCAAGACCGGCGGGCTGGCAGATGTCTGCGGCACCTTGCCGCTGGAACTCGAGCGGCTTGGTCATGACGTGATCATCATTATGCCGTATTACCGTTGTGTCGGCCGACAGCCGGCATTCAGTGATGATGCCATGATGGGTGTCGTCGGGAAAGACCTTAAGGTGTATTTCCTGCGTCATCTGGAATTCTTCGACAGGCCGCAGCTTTACGGCGAAGCCGGCGGTGATTACCCTGATAATATGGATCGTTTTGCGTTCCTGTGCCATGCAACGCTCCGTTTGCTCAAGGCATTGGGCAAGCCTGTGGATATCATTCATTGCCATGATTGGCAGACGGGCTTGATCCCCGTTCTTCTTAAAGAAAACTACGCTGATGACCCGTTCTTTGCGCGGACACGTTCAGTGCTGACGATTCATAATCTTGCTTATCAGGGTGTTTTTCCGAAAGAGGAAATGCCCCGTCTCGGCCTGGACGCGCGCTTGTTCAACCCCGGTGCGCTTGAGTTTTATGAAAAAATTAATTTCCTCAAAGCCGGCATTGTTTTTGCCGATCATATCACAACGGTAAGCCCGCAGTACGCGGCCGAGATTCAGACCAAGGAATCAGGTTGTGGGCTTGAAGGGGTGATTTGCCAGAACAAAGATCGACTGGCGGGCCTGTTGAACGGCCTGGATTACAGGCAGTGGGATCCGGCGACGGACAAGCTTTTGGATCCGACGTATGCGGCCAGCAGCGTTCAGGGCAAGGCTGTGCACAAAGGGAAATTGCAAAAGGCCTTGAATCTTCCGGTGGCTAAGGCCATCCCGGTCTTTGGTTTTGTGGGCAGGCTTTGTTATCAGAAGGGCTTCGACCTTCTGGAGATTGCTTTTGACGATCTGATGAAAAGGAACGTGCAGGTTGTTTTTATGGGGGTGGGCGAAGAAAAGTACCAGAAGCTTCTTGTCAGACTGGCAAAAAAATATCCCGGGCAATGTGGGGTGGTGATCCGTTATGATGAAAGTTTCGCGCACATGATCTATGCCGGGGCGGATATTTTCCTGATGCCGTCGATCTACGAACCTTGCGGATTGACGCAGATGATCAGTCTGCGCTATGGCACGATCCCGCTGGTGAGTGAGGTGGGGGGGCTGGCGGATACGGTTACGGATTTCACCCTGAATGCGCTCAAGGGGAACGGTTTTGTCATGCCGGACTACACCCCCGAGGGGTTGTTGGCGGCTGTAGATCGGGCCTGTGCTGTTTTTGCCCGCAAGGATGATTGGGGCGTTTTGATCGCCAGGGCCATGGCATGCCGCTGGACATGGGAATCATCAGCGGTCCATTATGTGGCGTGTTATGAAAAATGCTTAAGATCGGCCTGACCGGTAGTTTCGGGGCGGGTAAGTCTTTCGTCGCGGCCATGTTCGCGGCGCGGGGCGCTCAGGTCATCCAGGCGGATGATGTGGTTCATGCTCTATACGAAAGAAATAAACATTGCCGGGATGCCATAGCCAAGGCTTTTGGCACCGGGATCGTCGGGCCGTCGGGGGTTGACCGTGCCGGCTTGGGCAGGATTGTTTTTAAGGATAAGGATGCGCTGGCACGGCTTGAAGCCATTGTGCATCCGTATGTGCGCCGTGATATCCTGGCGGCGATAAAGAAAGCGGGGAGGCGCATGGTTGTTGTTGATGCGGCTATTTTATGCGAGGCCGGTTGGCACACCATGGTTGATACGGTGATTGTCGTCAAAGCTCGGCGAGATATCCAGATCAAACGTGCCATGGCGCGTACAGGACTTTCTAAAGCTGATGTCCTCGGGCGCATCCGTCGGCAAATGCCGTTGAGGGAAAAAATGAAATATGCGGCTTATATTATAAATAACAGCGGGTCTCCCGCTCAGACAGAACAACAAGTGGAACGGATCATTCGGTCCCTTCACGCCGGCCCGTTAACCGGGCGCAGGATCTTGCCAACAACACCCACCAACAGGAGTAAGCAGTATGACCAAAGAATCTAAAAGTGAACGCAACCAGGTCCCGCAGGAAGAAACCGTTGTTGCGGCGACGCCTCAACCCGCGGCAGATGTTCCGGCCAAGAGCCTGAACATCGAGGAATTGAAGGAAATGAAGATGCCGGAGCTTTCCCAGGTCGGGCGGAATTTGAACGTCGAAGGCGTTAGTGCGCTCAAGAAACAGGACCTGATCTTTAAGATCCTGCAGGCCCAGGCCGAGAAAGACGGGCTCATGTTCGGTTCCGGAGTCCTGGAGATACTGCCTGAAGGGTTCGGGTTCCTGCGCAGTTCCGGTTACAATTACTTGCCATGCCCTGATGATATCTATATTTCTCCGTCGCAGATCAGGCGCTTTGACCTTAAAACGGGCGATACCGTCAGCGGTCAGATCCGGCCGCCGAAAGAAGGCGAGAAGTATTTTGCCCTGCTGAAGGTCGAGGCGGTCAATTTCGAGCACCCGGACAAGTGCAAGGACAAGATCCTTTTTGATAATCTGACACCGCTTTATCCCAACGAGCGGCTGAAGCTTGAAAATACTCCCGGCGATATTTCCATGCGCATCATGGACCTATTGACGCCCATCGGCAAGGGCCAGCGGGCCCTTATCGTTGCGCCGCCGTACAGTGGCAAAACGGTCCTGTTGCAGAAGATCGCCAATGCGATCACGATCAGCCATCCGGAAGTTGTCATGATCGTGCTTCTGATCGACGAGCGTCCGGAAGAGGTTACGGATATGCAGCGCAACGTTAAGGCCGAGGTTGTTTCTTCGACCTTCGATGAACCGGCAGAACGTCATGTCCAGGTGGCGGAAATTGTCCTTGAGAAAGCCAAACGCCTCATCGAGCACAAGCGAGATGTGGTTATCCTGCTGGATTCGATCACGCGCCTGGCCCGCGCCTACAACACGGTCGTCCCGCATTCCGGCAAGATCCTTTCCGGCGGTGTGGATTCCAGTGCCCTGCACAAGCCCAAGCGTTTCTTCGGGGCCGCGCGTAATATCGAGGAGGGCGGTTCTCTCACCATTATCGCCACGGCGCTTGTGGATACCGGCAGTCGCATGGATGAAGTTATTTTTGAAGAATTCAAGGGGACGGGCAACATGGAACTTCAGCTTGACCGAAGCCTGTTCCAGCGCCGTATTTATCCGGCCATCGACATTAAACGTTCCAACACCCGTCATGAAGAGCTTTTGGTCACCAAGGAACAGCTTCAGCGGATGTGGCTTCTGCGCAAGGTTTTTACGGATCTAAATTCAGCCGAAGCCATGGAGATCCTCATTCAAAAGATGTCACAGTCAAAGAACAACGAGGAATTCTTGCAAAATATGAACAGATAATGTATACTTCTCCATTCTTTGGGAAAATGCCCGGCCAGGCGGCCGGGATGTGATGTTATATGTAAAAGGAAGGTGTTATGAAAGACGGTATCCATCCTGATTATCAGGAAACAACGATCGCCTGTGCCTGCGGCCATGTGATGAACACCCGCACGACCAAGAAGAATATCCGCGTCGAGATCTGTTCGAGCTGCCATCCGTTCTTCACCGGATCCAAGAAGGTGATGGATACGGCTGGCCGTATCGAGCGTTTCCAGAAGCGGTATGCTAAAGGAAAGTAATCTGAAGAGAATGGCGGACGCCAGGTCCCGTCATGCCGAACTGGAACAAATCTTTGCTTCAGCCGGCGCTATTGCTGACCAGGATGCGTATCAGAAGCTCGCCAAGGAATTCGCGGACCTTAAACCCGTCATCGAACTTCAGCAGGAATATGCCAGGAATATGACGCAGATCGCGGAAGCGCGCCGTATGCTCGCGGACGAGCTGGATCGTGATCTGCGTGATATGGCCCGGCAGGAGCTTGCCGAATTGGGCACAGCCGCCGAAGCGATCGAATCCCGCATCAATGATTTCTTTGATCCGTTAAAGAATGAAAAAGACCTGGATGTGATCCTTGAGATCCGTGCCGGTACAGGCGGTCAGGAAGCGAGCCTTTTTGCCGCCGATCTTTACCGTATGTATTGCAAATATGTCGCGCTCAAATCCTGGAAGATTGACCCCATTGCCGTGAGTGAAGGGGAAAAAGGTTACAAGGAAGTCATTTTCAGCGTCAGCGGGAAAGGCGCTTCCCGACGCCTCAAGTGGGAGAGCGGTACGCACCGTGTCCAGCGCGTCCCTGCCACCGAAGCGTCCGGGCGTATCCATACATCTGCCGCGACCGTAGCTGTTCTTTTTGAGCCTGAAGAGGTGGATCTGGCCATTGACCCCAAAGACTTAAAGATCGATGTTTTTCGGGCATCAGGCCCCGGCGGGCAAAGTGTCAATACCGCTGATTCGGCCATTCGCATCACGCATCTGCCGACGGGGCTTGTGGTGGTGTGCCAGGATGAACGGTCTCAGCTGAAAAACAAGATCAAAGCGATGCGCGTCTTGCGTGCCCGTATGCAGGAGCATATCCAGCAGGAACGTGCCCGTAAAGAAGCTTCCGCCCGCAAGGCCCAGGTAGGGACCGGCGACCGCAGTGAAAAGATCCGCACTTATAATTTTCCTGATCATCGCGTGACCGACCACCGCATCGGGTTTACCACCCATCAGCTTCCGGCGGTTATGGAAGGTGACCTAGATGAGATCTTTGACGCTTTGCTCAGGGCCGAACAGGACGCCAGAGACCAAGCGTAATGACCGTCGACGAGCTTTTTCTCACCGCGATCCTTGATTGTACCCGCAGTGACCTGTATCTTCATCCACGCGTGTTAACGGACGCAGAGCAGTTTCAGCTGGATGAAAGGCGGGCTCGCCACAAGGCTGGTGAGCCGGTGCAGTATTTGAACGGGTTCACTGAATTTTACGGGTATCGTTTTGAGGTTGGTCCGGGGGTGCTGATCCCGCGTCCTGAGACGGAAATCCTGGCTGAGCTGGTTATCCGTTCCGTCAAGGCGGATAGGCGGCGGGATATCCGCATCCTTGATATAGGGACCGGTTCAGGCTGTTTGGCCATTAGCTTGGCCAGGGAGTTGCCGGAGTGCCGCGTGGTTGCCATTGATGTTTCCGAGACCGCGCTCGTTTATGCCCGGCGGAATTCGGTTCTTAACGGCACTTTGGATCGTGTGGCCTGTGTTCAGCGGGATATGTTCTGGTTTCTCGATGAGACTGCTGAGCGTTTTGATGTTGTTGTTTCAAATCCGCCGTATATCCCGGGCAGTGCCTTGGGAACGTTGCCGGCGGATGTTCGCCATGAGCCCGAGCTGGCGCTCGATGGCGGGCCGGACGGATTACATTTCTACAGGTTTCTTGTGCCGGCTTCGTGGAAGGTTCTTGTGCCGGGTGGGTTGCTGGCCGTTGAGTTTGGCGACGGGCAGGCAAAAGAGTTGGAAAATCTCTTTGCCGTCACCGGGCCTTGGGATAAAATAAAAATTCATCAGGATAATGCCGGGAAAGCCCGTATCATGACGGCCCGGAAAGTGATATAACCCGTTAACCATGAACAGGCCTTATGGACAAGATTATCATTGAAGGGGGCAAGCCCCTTAAAGGGGAAGTCAGTATCAGCGGATCTAAGAATGCGACCCTGCCGATTCTGGCAGCGACGCTGTTGACCGATGAAACATGTATTTTGCGCAATGTTCCCAAACTGCTGGATACGACCACCATGATCAAACTGCTCAAGTCATTGGGCAAGGATATAGAATGGGACAAGGACAAGTTGATCATCATGTCCGCCGGGCGACCGAATCCGGTAGCGGATTACAAACTCGTTTCGACCATGAGAGGTTCCATTTGCGTGCTGGGCCCGCTGTTGACAAAGCTGGGTGAGGCGCGGGTGTCGTTGCCGGGGGGTTGTGTTATCGGGGTGCGTCCGGTGGATTTGCATATCAAGGGAGTTGAAGCGCTCGGTGCCAAAGTGGATATCGAGGCCGGTTATATCCTTGCCAGGGCCAAACGCCTCAAGGGCACGCGCGTGTATCTTGGCGGCGCTTCGGGCCCGTCGGTGCTGGGCACAGCCAACATCATGATGGCCGCGACGCTGGCCGAAGGCGAGACGATCATTGAATGTGCCGCCTGTGAACCTGAAGTGGAAGATCTCGCCAATTTCCTGAACGAAATGGGCGCGCGGATCAAGGGGCAGGGCAGTCCGCGCATCATTATCCAGGGCGTCAGAAAATTGCATGGCGCCGACTATAAAATATCACCGGACCGTATTGAGGCCGGCACGTTTGTGTTATTGGCGGCGATGGCGCGCAGTCACTTTGTTATCCGGGATATCGAGTATCATCAGTTGATGGCTCTGGAAGATGTGTTGCAAAAAGTAGGGGTTCACGTCGAGGCCGGCAAGAACATGGTTTCCGTTAAAGCCGCGAAGGTCATCAAGCCTGTCAGTATCACGACGTATCCTTTTCCGGGTTTCCCTACGGATTTGCAGGCGCAGTACATGGCCTTGATGACCCTGGCCGACGGCGTGAGCGTTATCCGTGATACGGTTTTTCCTGACCGTTTTATGCACATTGCCGAGCTCAATCGCATGGGGGCGCAGATCCGCCGCGAGGGCGGCAGTGCGATCATCGAGGGCGGGCATGAGCTCAGCGGGGCACCGGTCATTGCTTCCGACCTGCGCGCTTCGGCGGCGCTGGTCATGGCCGGCCTAGTGGCTAAGGGGAAAACGGAGATCCGCCGCGTGTACCACCTTGACCGCGGGTATGAGAACATTGACAAGAAACTGGTTGCGCTCGGTGCCAGCATCAAGCGTGAAAAAGAATAGTTCAACGGTAGGGCCGGGTCTTTGAACCCGCCGGTGTGAGTCCCCATGATCCTCATGATCGACAACTACGATTCGTTCACGTACAACATCGTCCAGTATTTTGGCGAGTTGAAGGCGACAGTAAAAGTTTACCGCAATGACGCGATCACCGTCGAGGAGGTCATTCGTCTGGCGCCGGAACGTATTGTCGTATCACCCGGGCCCAGCAGCCCCGAGCATGCAGGTGTTTCCGTTGATGTTATCAGGTCGTTGGCAGGGAAATTGCCCATCCTGGGGGTTTGCCTTGGCCATCAGGCTATTGGTTATGCGTTTGGCGGCAAGATCATCAGGGCCGGCAAGCTGATGCACGGGAAGACCTCGCAGATCCGTCACGACGGTAAAGATTTGTTCAGAGGGCTTTCCAATCCGTTTGCCGCTACACGTTACCACTCGCTGGTCATAGAAGAGACAACGATCCCGGATTGTCTCGAGATCACAGCGCGTGCCGAAGATGATCATGAGATCATGGGGGTGCGCCACAAAACGCTTCCGATCTGGGGGGTGCAGTTTCATCCCGAGTCGATCCTGACCCTTGAAGGTAAAAAACTGCTCGCGAATTTCCTTGGGCTTTGAGGGCTTGCCATGCAAGACATCCTTGAAAAACTCCAGCATAAGAAAGACCTGACGGACGTCGAGATGCGCGCGGCGATGACCGCGATCATGACCGGTTGCGTTCTTGATGCTGACATCCGCGAATTTCTTCTTGGCCTTAATGCCAAAGGGTTTACGGTCGAGGAGATCACGTCGGCGGCGGTGGTCATGCGGGAATGTGTGGTTGCCGTCGACACAGGTGCTGTGCGCGTGTTTGACATTGTCGGCACAGGCGGTGATGCGCGCCATTCGTTCAACATTTCAACCACGGCGGCATTTGTGATTGCTGCTGGCGGGGTTAAGGTCGCCAAGCATGGCAATCGTTCAGTCTCAAGCCTTTGCGGCAGTGCGGATGTCCTTGAAGCGCTGGGCATCAACCTGGCCATGCCGCATGAGCGCCTGGCGGCATGCCTTGAAGCGGTCGGCATTGTCTTTCTTTTCGCCCAGCGGCATCATCCGGCGATGAAGCATGTCGCCCCTGTGCGTAAAGCCCTGGGGGTTAAAACCATTTTTAATATTCTTGGCCCCTTGACCAATCCGGCGTTTGCGGCCTGTCAGATGATGGGTGTTTACAGTTATCCGCTGGTTGAGCAGATGGCGCATGTCTTGAGGAATCTGGGTGCCGCGCGCGCAGTGGTGGTTCATAGCACTGACGGTCTCGACGAGATCTCGACGGCTGCGGAAACGTTCGTGAGTGAAGTGACCGACGGGACTGTGCGTTCCTACCGGATCGTGCCTGAAACTTACGGGTTTACGCGCGCCGCAGAGGCTGATTTTAAGGGCGGCGACAAAGCTGTGAATGCGGCCATCCTGCGTGCTATACTGGCAGGGGAGCAAGGTCCTCGGAGGGATATTGTGCTGATGAATGCGGCTTTCGGCCTTTATGCGGCAGGGGTAGTTGACTCGCCGGCCGACGGACTGGAAAGGGCTAGAACCGTTATCGATAGCGGCGATGCTCTGCGCAAACTGGAACAACTGAAAGAGTTCACTAACTGTGGCTGCTGATTTCCTGAAAACGATCCTCGACAAGAAACGCGCGCACAATGAGCGCAAGCGGCCGTTTTTTGACAATATCCGCAAGCATTTAGATGCGTCCAGCTACACACGGTATGGTTTGTTCCGCCAGGCTATTGCCCGTCCGGGGGCGGTCAACTTGATCGCTGAGATCAAGAAGGCCTCTCCTTCCAAAGGCGTGATCCGTCAGGATTTTAATCCCGGCGTCCTGGCCGGTGCGTATGAAGCGGCCGGTGCCGCTGCGATCTCGGTCCTGACTGAAGAAGATTATTTCATGGGAAAGTCGGCGTACCTGAAATTGGTGAGCGAAAAGTTCAATACCCCGACGCTGATGAAAGATTTTATCATTGATGAGGGTCAGATCTACGAGGCGCGGTATTGTGGTGCAAGCGCGGCTCTGCTGATCATGGCGGCACTTTCTGACGAAGAAGTCCGTCGTTTCTTGACCCTGGGGGAACGGTTGGATGTGGACTGCCTCGTGGAGGTTCATCATGAAGAGGAGCTTGCCCGGGCCCTTGATTGCGGGGCCGGGATCATTGGCATCAATAACCGTGATCTGCGCACGTTCACGGTGGACATTGCCGTCAGCGAACGCATGGTCGCGCGCATTCCGGCGGGTAAGGTTATTGTCTCTGAGAGCGGTATCAGCACTCACGCGCAGGTTGTCCGGCTGCAACAGGCCGGGGTGCATGCGGTGTTGATTGGAGAAACATTCTTGCGTGAGCGGGATATTGGAAAAAAGATCAAAGAAGTCATGTTCGGTTAATGTTCCCCGTCCCCGTTGCGGGAAGGGTTAGAAAAGGGTGATCCAATGGTCAGAATCAAGATTTGTGGTATTACGGATAAAGATGATGCTTTCAAGGCCGTCAAGTTCGGGGCCGATGCGCTGGGGTTTGTTTTTACAAAGAAAAGCCCGCGCTATGTGTCGCCGTCGCGCGCGCGCAATATCATTTCGATCCTCCCGCCGTTCATCACGATGGTGGGGGTGTTTGTGAACGAGCGTCAGGGTGCTGTCAATGACATCATTTCTTTTGCCGGACTGAATGCGGTTCAGCTGCATGGCGACGAGGATCCCCAGTATGTTAGCCGCCTGAAACGCGGCAACTGCCAGGTCATCAAGGCCTTCAGGGTGGGGGCTGGTTTTGATTTCAGCAGCATCAATAAATATGATGTCAACGGCATCCTGTTTGATGCTTACCAGGACGATGCTTTTGGTGGTACAGGGAAAACGTTCAACTGGGAACTGCTCCGCCAGGCCGATATCAAAAAGCCGTATATTCTTTCGGGCGGATTGAACCAGGAAAATATCCTTGAGGCGGTGACGCTGTTGAAGCCGTATGCCGTGGATGTTTCCACCGGCGTAGAGGCCGAACCGGGAAAGAAAGATCATCGCAAGATGATGTCGTTCATCCAGAATGCCAGGATAACCGTGTGAGATGAAAATCATCGTTTTTCGTCAGCCCTTGTTTTGTAAAAGTCCCGTATGTTATATTTCTTATAGCCGATAAAGGTAAACCCGGGGAAACCCGGGGACACAAAGCGACAGACCTAATGTGCGCCATCGGGTAGTTGGGTGAAGGTGTTGATGGGGTTTTGTGGTTGGCGTAAGATGGTGGCTGCGTTGCCGAAGCGCGAGGGGAGATTCCCCAGCTTTTATCGGCTATAGTTGATCTTGAAATAAAAAAGGGAGCCGTTTGGCTCCCTTTTTTGTGGTCAGGAATAATATTTTATTCGATCGGGATAATGATAACCGTGCCCTTTTTCAGCTTGTTGGGATTCTTGATGCGGTTCTGGTTGATCTCATAAAGATATTTCCAGCGGTTGCCGTTGCCCATCTCATTCTTGGCGATCTTCCAGAGGGAATCATTGGGCTGAATCGTGTATTCACGTGTTGAAACATTCGGAGCGGACTCCAGGTTTTCTTTCTGCTCCATCGTGAATTTGTTTGGATCCTGGTTTTCAACAACAGCATCGGCCGGGATCTGGTCGGCGGGGACATTGAATTCCTCGACTTCGGCGATCATGAACTGGGCGTTTCTGTCTTTCTGCATGCCGGCCAGATCTTTTACCGGGGCCACAGCATCGAGCTTGCCGCGGGAAACGATCTTGATGCGTTCTTCGGCGATGCCACTGCGCAACATATAACCCTTGACGGCATCACTGCGTTTCTTGCCCAGCTTGAGGTTGTATTCATCTGAACCGCGCGCATCGCAATTGCCTGTAATAAGGATGGATGCTTCGGGATTTTTCTCGAGCGTCTTTACCGCTTTGCTCAGGATAGGGATGTGGTCATCGCGCAATTCCGCTTTGTTGTAATCAAAGTAAATTTTGACATTCCGGATGATCTTTTTAATGAGCAGCGATGCTTTGGGAGCAGCTGCCTGGGGTTCCACCGGTTTGACTTCCTCATTGTTCTGTCCATCATTGGCTTGGTAGTCATAGATCACTTTAAGTACATAAACGTAGCCACGGTTGCCCCAGTCTTTCTTGACTGAACCAGCCTGTTTGGGCCACCACCAGAAACCGCCGCGGGCATCCTTCACCGGAGCCGGTAAGGCATCGGTGGGCCACCAGCTGAAGCGTTGCTGAAGGACCTTTAAATCACCGTCGCGCTTTGCCTCGCGCGCCGCCTTGGTAACAAACTGCGCATGGGCGGTGGTTGGCAGTGTCAGTACGGCTGCAAAAACCGTCAGGCATACCAATAAAACATTGCGGGAAAAACTGGAACTTTTGTTCATAAGAACCCCTTTGATGATATTTAAAATATAAGATAGGTTTGATAATATCATATTTTCAAGAAAGCGGAATAAAAGTTTTGGTTTTGTGGTATAAGAGGAGTATGGATTTTCAACAAGCATGGGAAGAAACCCTGAAAAATACACAGATCGTGCGCCGGCGTGTTTCCTCTTTACATACGTTCGACGATACCCGTGTGCCGTATATGTTTTTATCCCCTTCTTTAATCAACGACGGGGATACGGTTGTGCGTAAAGGGGAAGTGGTGGTGCAGAAGCCGTCGTTGATCCTTCCTCCCAATATGCCCCGTTTTGACGGTTTTGATTTCGGGCAGGAAGCGGATGCGGATCAGGGGGCGGTCGTCAGTTTTCTCATGATGCGCGGCATATCTTTCCCTTCGATGAAATACAACAATACAACGCATTCCCTTGATGTTTTTGAGGGTGGGATTGACCGTGCGGTGTCATTCTTTGCCAATCAACTTGAGCGTGAGGAAAATGTGTCCTGCGGCCTTGTCACGGGTCATGAAGAAACCTGGCCTTTTTCCATCCTTATTTTTATTTGTGCCCAGGTCGCGCGCAATAGTGAATTTGACCTTAATCGCCTGATGGACGATTATCGCCGCCATCATCCAGACTAATTATATAGGGAGATCCATGCAACGCATTCTTCAGGTGATAATCGCTGGATGTATTCTTTTTCTGGCTTCAATAGCCGGAGCCGATGTCCAGAGTTTCACGCTCGATAACGGACTGACGGTGCTTGTTACCGAAATGCCATCATCCCCGGTGGCGGCTGTCTATGTTTGGGTTAAGACGGGAGCCGCCAATGAAGGGCAGTTCATCGGCAGTGGGATCACGCATTTTGTGGAACACATGGTTTTCAAAGGCACAGCCCGGCGTGCGGCAGGAGTTATTCCTGAAGAGGCGCGCGCCATGGGCGGGTATATCAATGCGTCAACGGGTTATGATCATACGTCGTATATCCTGAGTGTGCCTCCAGAGAAACTGTCCGGTGCCTTTGACCTTCTTTCGGATATGGTGATGAAGCCTGCGTTCGATCCTATTGAATTGGAGCGCGAGCGTGAGGTCATTATCAAGGAAATGCGGATGCTCCGTGACAAGCCTGACCGTCGGCTCAATGAGCTGGTTTACAGCACGGTTTATCATGTTCATCCGTATCAATTTTCGATCATCGGCAGGGAAGATGTCTTTCTTACGCTTCAATGCGCGGATCTTCAGGAATATCATCGCCAGCTTTATGTCCCCAACAACATGATCATCGCTGTTGCCGGAGGTGTCCGGGCAGAGGAGGTCGTTGCGCTTGTTAAAAACTTCTTTGATGGTTATCCGGCGCGGTCGTTTCCGTTGAGGAATTTGCCGCAGGAGCCTGAACAGATCAGCCAAAGAACTGTTGCGGAGGCGTATCCCACAGAGTTGACGCGCGTTATGATGGCTTATCAGGGCGTCCCTTTGCTTGACCGCGATCTTTATGCGCTTGATGTGCTGGCCATGGCGATGGGCGAGGGAGAAAGCTCCCGTCTTTATCAGGAGCTTTACAAGCAACGCCGGCTGGTCGAATCTATATCGGCAGGCAATTACACACCGCAGGATCGCGGGTTCTTTGAGATTTCATTGATGGTCAAAGGGCAGGATCCGGCGGTGGCTGTATCTGCCGTCGAGTCTATGGTCGCGCGCGTGAAAAAACAGGGGCTTTTTCCCGATGAGCTCAACAAGGTCAAGCGGCAGGTGGTGGCGGATAATATTTATGAACGCCAGACCGCCGAAGGGATGGCCTGGAAGTCAGCGGCGGATCTTGCGTTCACGGGAGACAAGGATTTCTCGGCGCACTACATCCAGGGGATTCGCGCGGTTACGACGGAAGATATCAGGCGCGTGGCCGTTCGTTATTTGATACCGTCGCACCTGAATGTTGTGACCCTGAAACCTGATGTTAAAGAAGGTTCATTAAAGGTGGCTGAGGTACCGACGGCGACTGATATAGATAAGATCGTTTTGCCTAATGGGCTTGTCCTTCTTCTCAAGGAAGATCACACCCTGCCGCTGGTTTCTGTCAATGCCGTCTTTAATGGCGGGATGCGCCTAGAGACCCTCGAGAAGAATGGTTTAACGTCCTTGTTGGGTGCGGTATGGGATAAGGGGCTTCCGGGGGCGTCTGCCATGACGATCGCCAACGCCATCGAGTCGCGTGGGGCTTCTTTATCAAGCTATGCCGGGCGCAACAGCATCGGCCTTGGCATGACGTTCCTGCGCGAAGACATGCCATTGATGATGGGGTATTTCGAGAAGTTTATCACGGGTCCTTCTTTCCCGCCCGATGAGATCGCCAAGGCCAGGGAAGAGTTGCGGACGGCGCTGATCGAGCGTAAGGACAATATCATGCAGATATCATCGCGCGCCCTTATAGAGGATCTTTATCAAACACATCCTTTTCGCTTAGACGGCCTTGGTTCGGCGGAAAGCCTTGGGCGCGTTGCACGGACCGATATCCTTGATGTTTTTCATCGATGCGTACGACCGGACAATGGTGTTATCGCCGTATTTGGGGATATTGACAAGGCGGCGGTCCGTCGGGATATTGAACGCCGTTTGGGCATGTTAAAGCCTGGCAAACTTGAATTACCTCTATTTACAGAGGCCCCAGGGATTGCCTTGCGGGTTCGGGATATTTCTTCGCCAAAGAACCAGGCCGCGGTGCTTTTTGGATTTCGTGGACCATGGATCGCCTCGCCAGATCGTTATGCCACCGAGGTGATGGTAAACATTCTCGGTTCTTCGCTGGGAGGCCGGATATTTAAACGGGTGCGCGATGAGCTTGGGAAGGCTTACGCGGTCAGCGGCGGGATCACCTCCGGGGTTGATGCCGGGATGATTAGTTTTTTTGCCTTGACCAGCAATGAAGGGATCCCTTTGGTAAGGGCGATCATGGAAGAAGAGTTTGCGCGTATCCGACGTGAATCTGTGTCGGCACAGGAGCTCGCCGCGGCCAAGATCTACCTGCAAAGTGCCATGGCCAGAAGTCAGCAGGCAATCGGGGCACAGTCTGCGACGCGGGCGGGGGATGAGCTTGCAGGGCTTGGCTATGCCAATGCCGCTCACTATGCCGAGCGCATTGCCGCCGTGACGGCCAACGACGTGGTTCAGGCGGCCATGGTCTATCTGGATATTTCCAGCGCGGCGTTAACCGTCGTCCATGCCGCTGATAAAAAGTAACGGAAAAAATTTTAAAATAATATTTGATAATACTAGATCGAGGGCAATCCAATGAACAGAAACATACAGCTCGAACTTGAAGATAAGTTGCTCGACAAGATTAAAGGTCGCCTTCATGTCATCCAGCTTGACCATGAGCGTGCGGAGATAGCTTTTGCTGCTCTGGAGAGTGTGCTGATCAATGATAAATCCCGCCGGTTCTCCAATGAGTTTGCCGACACAGAGGCCAAGCATATTTTTGTCCGTGAGTTTCTTTCTTACGGTATTATTGAAAAACTTTTGTGTGACACCGATGTTGAGGATATTATCATCAACTCCCTTCAGCCTATTTATATCCATCATGCCCAGAACGGGTTTATTGAAGCCGGCATAAAGTTTTTGAATATACGCGAGCTTAATCTTTTCATCAAGAAACTCATTATTTTTGCTAATCGTGATTCCATGAAGAGGGTGATCGATCTGGAGCTCGCTAATCTCGGCGGCCGGGCAAACATCATCACATCACCGTTTGGTGCCCAGATCACCATCACCAAGGCCAAGGTGGATCCCATCAGCGTGATCGATCTCATCACACGCGGCACCCTGACTTACGAGGTGGCGGCTCAGTTATGGCTTTATGTGGATGGTTTGTCCATACGGCCGGCCAATATTCTTCTGGCTGGCGGTCCCGGAACGGGGAAAACAACGTTGCTCAATGCCCTGTTCAGTTTCATTCCCGACAAGGATCACGTTGTTATCATTGAAGACACCCTTGAACTCAATACCCTGCTGATGGACACGGTTTCCCGCCTCGAGAGTGATGATGAGCTGTCGCTGGCAGACCTGGTAAAAAACAGCCTGCGCATGCGTCCGGAACGTATTATTGTCGGCGAAGTCAGGGGCATTGAAGCCCGCGATATGATCACGGCCATGAATGTGGGAAAGTTTTGCATGTGCACCATACACGCCCTCACGGCGCGCGAGGCTATCATCCGTCTGCAGAGTGACCCGATGAATATCCCTGAAGCATTGATAAACCTGATCGATGTTTTTGTGGTGCTCAAGCGGTTTCATGTGGGGGGCAAGGTGTTCCGTGTGATCGACGAGGTGAGTGAAACCGGAGGGATGGAGCAGAAGAAGATACTGCTGTCGCCGATCTATAAATACAATTACGAGCAGAACCGTATAACACAGATGTCGCCGAGCACGATCTATCGCGATAAGCTTTCCCGTGAAGCCGGCCTTAAGCCACGCGACATTATCAACGAAACGATCGTCCGCGCGCATGTACTTGAACGGCTGCACAGCCGTGGTGTATTTACGATTAAGGATGTGACCACTTTCTGCCGTGCTTATCGTCAAAATCCCGCCGATGCCATGGACCGTATCGGCCTCAATCGCCAGGCTCTTCTAAAAGAAGTCGAAAGGTTGTAGGCATTCCCATTCATTCTGGGGGCTTGTTATGGCCAAATTATTAAGAAAATCCAACGCCAGGTCCAGATCGTCTGAGTCCTTGCATTATCAGGGCCAGCCAAGGCTGGGAGACGCAAAGATCACGGTTTTTGATTATGATGCGGACAACTGTATTGAAAAAGTTGTTACGGACGTGGAAGCGTGTTTTCCTTTTCGGAATAAACCGACGGTAACATGGGTCAATGTGGACGGTTTGCATCAGACGGATATTCTTGAAAGACTGAGCCAAGGTTATTTGCTGCACCACCTTGTGCTTGAGGATATCCTGAACATTAATCAGCGCCCAAAGGCGGAAGATTTCGGGGAGTACATTTTCTTCGCCGCCAAGATGATGGAATATAACGAAGAAAGCGGCGAGATCACCGAAGAACAGGTGAGTATCATCCTGGGTGATAATTTTGTTATCACGTTTCAGGAAGAGAAAGTGGGCGATGTCTTTGGTGATATTCGTCAGCGGTTGCGTGCCGGCAAGGGGCGGATCCGAAAAATGAAAGCGGATTATCTGGCGTACGCCATGCTCGACGCGATCGTGGACAATTACTTTGTGATCCTTGAAAAACTGGGCGAGAGGATTGAGTCTATCGAAGAACTCCTGGTTGATAAACCGGATCGGCAGACATTGCAGGCGATCAATCGTGTTAAACGCTCCCTGATTTTTCTGAGAAAATCTGTATGGCCGTTGCGCGAGGTTGCCCGCACCGTGACGCAGACCGAGTCGCCGCTTATTCGTCAGGAATCGCTGGCTTATTTTCGGGATATTCATGATCATATTATCCAAGCCGTGGACACCATCGAGGCTTTTCGTGATACGGTGTCGGGCATGTTGGACATTTACTTGTCGAGCCTGAGCCATCGGCTCAACGAGGTGATGAAGGTCTTGACGATCATTGCCACGATCTTTATGCCGCTGACCTTTATTGCCGGGATATACGGAATGAATTTTAATACGCATGCTTCGGCCTGGAATATGCCTGAATTGAACTGGCCGTTGGGGTATCCTTTGGCCCTTGTTCTTATGCTGAGCATTGTTACGGGGATGGTTGTGTACTTTAAGAAAAAAAATTGGTTTTGACAGGAGGGATCATGCTGAATTTCAAGGTTGATACGTCCACGTGCATCAATTGCGGCCTTTGCGCCAGCGATTGTCCGGCGAAGATCATTATGATGGGGGACAACGGTCCTGCGATCGCGACTGCGGATGAAGGGCGTTGTTACAGATGCCAACATTGCCTGGCGATTTGTCCGAAAGGGGCTGTTTCTATCCTGGGGGTTCTGCCATCAGCTTGCGCCCCTCTCGAAGGGAATCTGCCGTCAGCGGACCAGGTCGAAATCCTGATCAGGGGGCGTCGTACGGTACGCCGTTATCAGGATGAGAATCTTGATCCGGCTTTGATCGCGCGGCTGCTGAATGTCGCCTGGCAGGGTGCTAGTGCCCGAAATGAGCGCAAGGTATTGCTGACGGTCATCGATGACCGCAAGGTCATGGAGGCTTTTCGCGCGGAGACGCTGGGCGCACTGGCACGCATGATCCGTGACAACAAGCTCCCGCCCGGACGCGAACGTTTCATTGATATTGTGGCGGCATGGGAAAACAAAAAGATCGATATTATATTTCGTGGTGCTCCACACCTCGTTGTGGCTTCTGCGCCTAAAACCTGCGCGACGCCCGAGGCAGATTGCCTGATCGCCTTGACGACCTTCGAGCTCTTTGCCAGCAGCCTTGGTGTGGGTACGGTATGGTCGGGTATGTTGCAATGGGTTATGCTCGAGATATGGCCTGCCTTGAGGGGAAAACTTGGGATACCGGAAGATCATGTGATAGGTTTTTCGATGGTCTTCGGGAAGCCGGCGGTAAAATACACCCGTACGGTGCGGCATGAGCCGGCCTGGATCGCGAGGGTTCATTGACAGGGATGGTGCCTGGACAAATGACCCGGGGGCGCACACTAGATCACGCCGCGGCTGTTTATGATATTTTAAGCCCGCTCATGCTGTTGGGGCAGGAACAAATGATGGCGCGACCGTGCCTGAAATATCTGGAAGATCCGGTCATTCATGACGTGCTTGACCTGGGTTGCGGGACAGGCACGCTGACGCTTGAGATCGCCAGGCTATTGACAGCCCGTTGCGGCCAGGTGGTGGGCATTGATGCCGCCCCGCGCATGATCGAGGTTGCCAGGAAGAAAGCCGGGATTATCCGTAATGTCCGTTTTGACGTTGTGGCCGCCGAAGCACTGCCTTACCCGGATCAAAGTTTCGACCATGTCCTTTCCACTTTCTTTTTTCATCATATAGATATGGAACTTAAATTGCGCGCCATCGACGAAGCGTTCCGTGTGCTCAGGCCGGGCGGCTCGCTCATCATTGTTGATGTTGATGCCCCGACCAATCTTTTCGGGCGAGTTTGTGCCTGGGCAGGGTATTATCTCTTCAAGCAGGAAGAAATACGCGAGAATATTGAAGGCAAACTATGCCTGGCGGCCGAACGTTCAAGGTTCGGCGCTTTCAAGCGCCTGGCGCATTATCAAGGGTATGTATCGGTATTGCAATTGACCAAGGGTTTTTGACACCCCCGCCCTTTTGTGTGTCTTTCCTTTTTTTCATGTATATGTTATATTGTTTTCGTCATTATTTTCTCAAATTAGATTAGTTGTCATTCGCCCAAAAAAATTTGGCTGAAAGAAATTTTCTTTCAAGTTATTTAATAAAAGGGGAAGATATGGTACAAAAAACGCTAACCTTTCGCTGGATCTCAATCTGGGTTTTGGTGAGTTTTCTGGCCACCGCCGTGATCCCGCCCAAAGTGTACGCGCAGGCACTGAACCTGCCGGCGCCCGGGGCTATGGTGGGGTTGACCCCGGCGTATGTGCCGATCCTGATGAAGGGCGTGCGGGTGCATCCCGAGAATCCGCTTCTTTTTGATTTTATTGTGGACAGCGGGAAATCAAATTTTAAAGCAGAAAGCCCGGCGTTCAAGGCGGAGTCACAGAAGCTCATCAAGTATTTCTTGGCGTCGTTGACCATCAAGGAAGAAGATCTTTGGGTTAATTTAAGCCCGTATGAAAACAACCGCATCATCCCGCAGGTACTGGGCAAGACCGAGATGGGCCGCGATATGCTGGCGCAGGATTATATCCTCAAGCAATTGACCGCTTCGCTTATATATCCCGAGAAGGACCTGGGCAAGGCGTTCTGGAACCGGATCTACACCAAAGCCAAGGAACAGTTTGGCACAACCGATATCCCGGTCGATACCTTTAACAAAGTCTGGATTACCTCCGACAAGGCAAAAGTCTTTGAACGCAACAATGTCGCTTATATCGTCGGCGCGCACCTGAAAGTCATGCTCGAATCCGATTATCAAGCTGCGCAGGCTGTTGGCGTGCGTACAGGTGATCCTGTTATCACACCCGCCCCCGCCGCAGTGTGGAGAGGGCAAGGGAGGGGGGCGTCAGAAGAACTTGCCAAACAGGTCATCCGCGACGTCGTCATCCCCGAGATCGAAAAAGAAGTCAACGAAGGCCAGAATTTTGCAATGCTGCGCCAGATGTTCTATTCGATGATCCTCGCCTCTTGGTACAAGCTCGCTTTGAAAGATGCCCTGTTGAATCAGGTGTACAGTAATAAAGATAAAACCAGCGGGGTTCTCTCCGATGACCCGGCGGTAGCCACCAAGATCTACGAACAGTACCTGCAGGCGTATAAGAAAGGCGTGTTCGATTACATCAAAGAAGATATGGACGCTGTCACCCATGACCCTCTGCCCAGAAAGTATTTCTCGGGGGGGGTCGTTGATTTGGCTAGCAAGGTGGAAGTTGAACGTCAGTCGGGTCGTTTGAATCTGACGGAAAATACCCAGCTCATATCTTCAGTATTCCTTTTGATGGTAAAGTTTTCGTCGGTGTTGGGAGGGCGTCTTTCATTGGCCAAACATTTGTCTTTGGTTGCGCTGATGACGGGTCTGTTCGCATGTCAGCCTGCTGTCCAGCCTCCGGCTGATCTTTTCTATGATTTAAGTAATTCCGACTTGATTACTTACCCTATTCAACTTGCGCCTGCCGATGCTACAAGGGTCTTTGTTCCCTTCAAGGTGGATCATTCTGCGGATGTCGGTGGTATCGCGCTCAATGGGAAGCTGATGGACTTGGATGTGGCCAAAGACGGGAAGGGCGTTGAGATGAAATTCGATCCGATCATGGTGGCGGAGTTTCAGCGGGGAAATTTTACGGGGGTTGAGGGGGTTATCCTCAATATTGTTCCGATGGTCAGCCCCTTATCGTTGTTGGGTCTGGATAAAGCTTCGGTGGAGTTGGTGTCGGCCAAAGGGTGAAACTGGCTTCGATTGCGTTAAGGTTATATAAATGCTGAGACATATCATCAAAAGCTTATTGGGCATATGGTGTTTGATCCTGGGGTTGACTTGTTGTGCATTGGCAGAACCGCCACAGGTTAAGGTTGTTGACGGTGACGGCACTCTTTCCCAGACGCAGGCTCCTGCGGCATCGACAACGGATTTTACGGTGTCAGGTCATATTGTAGGTGAAACCAGCCGGGCCGACATTCTTCCTGATGAGACGTGGAATGTACGCTTTTCAAATCCAAACGACAGCTTTCTTCTTCGTGTCCTTGACCCTTCGGGTACACGCATTCTTGGGAACTTGAATATTTATTACGGGAGCTTTGTCCTGTTGAACACCCATGGGATCGATATAGGCGCGTTGGCGAGGGTGAATGTCAATCATGCTGTTTTTGTTGCCTCGACGATCGACATTCAAAATCGTGATTTCATAGCGGGGAAGTATGCTTTTGATGCTGCGCACGGAGCCGCCAACAGAACTGTAGTTAACCACGGTTTGATCAGGACAATGGGTTCCAGTTCGGTCGTTTTGTTGGGTCAGGCCGTTGAGAATGCAGGGGTGATTGAGGCGCCACTCAGCAAGGTTGCGCTAGCCGCTGGTGATGCCGTGACATTGAGCCTCGATGCCAATGGGTTGATCGGTGTGGAGGTCGCGGATCCGGTGAAAAGCAAGGTCCTTGACGGGGATGGCCGTGAGGTCGCCGCGCAGGTTGCCAATACGGGGACGATCACCGCCGATGGCGGGACTGTGTTGATTAGCGCCAGGTCCTTGAATGATGTTTTCAACCGCAGCGTGAACCTTGAGGGGCGTATTCAGGCTAATCAGGCCCTGCAAGGTGCTGACGGCACCATCAGGATCGTGGCTTCGGATAAAATTGTTAATACGGGCGTGCTGGCAACGCGCAACGGCAAGCTTTATCTTACCAGTGACGGCGCGATAGAAACGTCGGGGCATCTGGCGGCCGGGACGCTGGTGGAGCAAGGGGCGTCATGGCGCATGGGCGGTGAGGTGCAGGTCGGGACGGCCAGCATGGACAATGCCGACGGCGCCGCGGTTTTGAGTACGGGCAGTTATACCGGGACGTTTGAGGATTCCGGCGATATCATTGTTGACAACGACGCCCGTATCACGCTGACCGGTGCGACCGTGTTTGGGGCGGACACGGATCCCGGGACGCAGGCCCATGATGGCAACGGCATTTTCACCATGAACACCGGGTCTTCGATCATCGGCGGGGGGCATGCCTTGACGCTGTATTCCGCCGACAGGGATTCCGCCGGGGGAGCGGCGTCGTCGGTCCTTCGCGATATCAGCGGGGTCAACGGGTTGAACCTTTATCGTTCTTCGGCGGCAACGGCCAGTCCTGCCTATACGCTGCGTGGAACCCTGGACGCAGGGGCGTACAATCTGGACATCGACGGGGATATTGTCTTGGATCCAGGAGGCGCGTTGACCAATGCGGCTGATATTTTTATCACGGGTAACTGGACTAATAACGGTGGCACGTTCACGCCAGGGGCGAGCAGGGTGAATTTTATCAGCACCATAGCGGATCAGCTGATCAACGGGACTGCCGTGGCACAGGTGTTTTATGACATCAGGGTGGCCAAGGGCAGTAAGACGTTAAGCGTGGGGGGCAGTACAACGGCATTGTCCTTGCACGACTTGGCCTTGGACAGTGGCATTTTCGCGACGGGGACGGCAACGACGGTCAATGTGGCGGGCAATGTGGTCTTTAATTCATTGGCAGTGACCGGATTTAATGGATTAACGCTCGATGCCGACACGTTCACGGCCAACGATGTGGTCAATATGATCGGCAACACGGCGCGCACCTATTACCCGGTTACGGATGCCGTGCTTGATGCGATGATCGCCGGCAGTCAGGTCAAGACCTTGATCATCGGCGTGCCGTATGACCAGGATGCATATGGCTGGCTGGCCAATTACTGGGGCGGCAGTGTCCCCGTCGGGACGAACCGCGTGAATATGGTTGATCGTAATTATGTTGCGTACATCGCGCATGTGAAGGACAGGATCGCCTCGGCGGGTTCAAGCCTGAAGCTTATCGTCGAGTTTGGTAATGAGTATAACCTCCATCCGGAGTGGTTTGGCGGTGATAGCCGGAACTGGTTCTCGGCGTTGACGGCGGCGGTCAGTGCTGTTCACGCGGCCTTCGGCAACAGTGTCAGGGTTTCAACAGCCACAGGTGATATTCCAGCAGATTTTGTGACGACCATCCGGACTGGTGTTGACCTCGTTGGCGTGAACACTTATCGTGGGTTGGGCAACACCAGTTCGCTGGTAGCTGATTGGAATACGGCATGCTCTCTGACGGGGATGGCGACACCTCTTTATGTCTCTGAATCGGGGTTCCCCTCGTGGGTCTGGGATGGTGGAGAGGCACAGCAGGACATCAATGTTCTTTCGTTGCGTGATGAGTTCCTGAAGAACAATCTTGGCATAACGTTCATGAGTTTTGAAGATAACATGAGGAAGGGCGGCTCGTTGTTTACCCAGGATTCACGTGAAGATTATTGGGGATGGTTGCGCGCCAACGGGACGCATAAGGCGGTGTATGACACCATGTCGGCCGCTTGGGCATTGCCGGAGTTTCAGGCCGGGGCGGCGCATATTAATGTTGCCGGTGACTGGGTCAATAACGGTGGCACATTTACCGCGGGCACAAGCACGGTGACGTTCGATGCGTCCAATGCCGGACACATCGTTAAATCCGGGACGTCGGCGTTTGCGGATGTTGTTTTTGACGATGGGGGCAAAGGCGGAGCTTGGACAGTAGCGACGGATCCCATGCAGGTCAACGGGAATTTGTCGCTGACCAGTGGCCATGTGACCCTTGGCATGAAGCTTATGGTTGGGGGCAATCTTGACATTGTCAACGCCACACTCGATGCGGTGGGTAAGACCATTGAACTTGCGGGGGACTGGCGCAATGCTGGACTTTTTATCCACGGGAATAATACTGTGACGCTCACCGGAGATGACCAGACGGTAGCAGGGGACAATACTTTCTATAATTTGACCAAGACAAGTGCTAAAGGATCGGCACTGACTTTTGAGGCTGGATCTGTGCAGGCGATCGCGGGGGCACTGACATTAACAGGGTGTTCGGATGTTTACATGCGCTTGCGTTCGGACGTTCCCGGGAAGCAGTGGAAGATGCGTGCGGCTTCGGTTGATATGCAATGGCTTGACTTGAAGGACTCCTGGAATACTGGAGACGATATCACGCCTTTGAATTTTCTGGATAGTGGCAATAATACAGGTTATGCCTTTGATCCTGATTATCCTGCTTTATCGACGGGTATTTTCCGTTTGGATGTCCTAGATATTCATGGGTTGACGTTTAATCTGGCTGTTGCACATGAGGCTCGTCTTGCGGCGCAGTTTCTGGGGTCATCCTTGATAGAAATGGATGTGCCGTTTCCGGGAACTCCGCCCGTTATGTTTGGTTTATCCCATAAGTTCATGGTTGAATAAAGGGTGAGGTTCTTGTACGTATGCGCAAAGGAATGTGGGTAATAGTTGTCATCGGATTTTGGGTGTTTTTGGTCAATGCCAGCGGAGAACTATTTGCCGCTGTCCCTGACATTGAACAGGCGAGTCAGTCTTCCGTTATAGGGAAACGTGTCCCTCAGGGGATTGAAAAGGCCATGGATGATGTCCAAGCTACGTTTAAATCCAGGATGATCAAAGAGGCACTGGATGCCGTAGAATCTGCGTTGCAAGGTGCTTCGCCTAAGGCTCTGCCGCTTGTTCCGGATAACAACGGGGTTTCTTTTTTTGTCAGGAAGGTGCAGGTGAAAGATTCGCAGTTGTTGACAGAGACTTCCCTGGCGCCTTTGCTTGAGCCTTTTGAGGGCCACCAGCAGACGATTCGGGCGATGCAGGGTCTTGCAGATATGATCACGGCTGAGTACCGCAAGCGCGGATACCTGAGCAGCCAGGCCTATATTGCGCCTCAAGAAATAGCGGATGGCGTCTTTACGGTTTCTGTGCTCGAGGGGCGTATCGGTCGGGTCATTTTCGAAGGGAACAAGCATTATTCCACAGAGGTGCTCAGTCGTTACTGCGTTATCCATGAAGGGGATTTCTTCCGTTACCAGAAATTGCAGGAATCCGTCTTTAAGCTCAATGCGCACCCTGACAGGGTTGTTCGGGCGATCATCCGTCGAGGCAGTGCCCTCGGGCAGACGGATATTATCTTTAAGGTTGATGAAAACAAATTGTTGGCGTCAAACCTTTTGATGGATAACCGCGGCTCGAAGCCTGTCGGTCAGCATCGTGGTGGGCTAGGCTTGCGCCGTGACAATCTGTTTGGGCAGGATGATACCCTGCGCATGGGCACCATGATCGGGAAGGCGTTCAGCTCGGGATTTGTGGAGCATGCCTTGCCCATTCAAGCGTTGGGTTCCGTCTGGAAAACAGGGGTTAGTATGGCCAAGTCCGCACCCCGGAAGCAATACAAGCCTTATCGGGTCAGCAGTACTTCCATGGATTACTGGGGCAGGCTCGAGACTAGGTTTATTACCACAGAAAGCCTTGCCCTAGATTGGCGCACAGGGATGGATATTAAAGAGAGCCGCACCATGGTGCTCTCTGGGACAGACAGCCGTGAACGGCTTAGGGTTATCCGCTTCGGGCCTACGCTGACCCTGCGCGATGACGGTGGCATGACGGTGATCGATGATCAGTTCTCGCTCGGACTTAATGCGATGGGGGCGGTGCTGAGTAGCGGGTCTTCGCAGCGGGCAGGAGTAACACCGGCTTTCTTTGCTTCGGACTTCAGCCTTGAGCGCCTACAGCGGATGCCGCTGAAGACGCGGTTATCTTTAAAGGGAAGATCGCATTTGTCGGGTGATAAACAGCCGGCGTCAGAACAAATGCTCTTGGGCGGGGCGGACACGGTGCGCGGGTATCCTGAAGGAGACTATTTTGCTGATCAGGGTGTGTTGATGAATGCGGAATATTTGGTGCCGTTTTTTTTCATTCCTGATGCATGGAAGATGCCAGGCACAAAGAACCGTATGCGTGATGCGCTTGATTTTGCGTTTTTTTATGATCATGGCCTCGGTTGGGTGAAGTCTCCGGTCAACGGCCAGAAAGCGTCGACGAGCTTGCGCGGAACGGGTGTTGGCGTGCGCGTACGTATGGCGGCTGATGTTTACTTTACCATGGATCTTGCCTACGCTATTGGTGCCAAGCCTGATCTGAGCGACAATCATTTCAGGATCCACTCCGCCATACAAGCTAATTTCTAGCTTTTTTATTCCAAATTCAGGATCACGGCAGACAGGGAAGAGCCTAGGAACGTAAGAACGATTCTTACGTTGTCGGAGCTTGTTTCTTTAATCTGTACGAATGGGTGTAATGTTCTTTGAAAGAGGGGTACATAAAAAGAAGCCATATACCTAGGTAAAGGTAGCCTCTGAGCGGTGTGTCGTGGAAGGCGGAACGAACATTCAGAAATTCATAATTATGACCGACGATGAAGGTGATGGCACGCATGACGAATAACCATTGATAAAAGCGGATCCAGCGGGGCGGTTGTGAAAAAGCGCGTTCAAAGAGAGGCACAAGGCACAGGCAGGTTACGATAACATCGAGCATAGCCAAGGCGTACCAGATCATGGACACGGGATTGAGACGCCAGAGCACATTATAGTAAATAAAAGCCGAACCATCGGGCACTCCGATGGACAGCACGGAAAGTATTGCGAATACCGCAAAGACGATCAGATAAAGCTTTAATCCGAGATTGATTGGCAAACGCATGACTTTATTGTAAAATAACTTTGCTGTTTAGGGAAAATATATTTGAATTATTGGCATCATCACGCAAAGGGAAGATAAAACAAGGAGGAGCAAGATGCTGGTACTTTTGGTCATTCTAGGGTTGGTGGTGCTCGCGATTATAACGGTGAGCGGAGTGTACAATGCGCTTGTTCAGTTGCGTGTGAGCGTGCAGAATGCATGGTCGCAGATCGATGTCCAGCTCAAACGGCGGCATGACCTGATCCCGAATCTTGTGGAAACGGCCAAGGGGTATATGGCGCACGAGCGCGCTACGCTGGAGAATGTTATCAAGGCCCGTCAGATGGCGGTCGATGCCGGATCATTGAAAGACAAGGTCGCGGCGGAAAATATGCTCACCTCAACTTTAAGAAGCTTGATGGCTGTTTCTGAAAATTATCCGAACCTCAAGGCGGATCAGACCATGTTGCGCCTGCACGAAGAATTGACCGCGACCGAGAACAAGATCGGGTTTGCGCGCCAGTATTACAACGACGAGGTGAATCGGTTAAATATCGCGGTACAGGCTTTCCCTTCTAATATGATTGCCTCCCAGTTCGGGTTTAAGTCGGGCGAATTCTTTCAGGTGGAAGTTCCCGAAGAACGTCAGGCACCTCAGGTGAAGTTCTAGCTGATTAAGGACAGCGCCGATGCCGTACGCATTCACCCAGATCGAGCAGAAAAAGACAGGAACGATCCAGTGGTCACTGGCGTTTCTTCTTTTGTTTTATTTCTTTTCGGCGCTATTGATCGGCTACGCGGTCAAGGTCTGGTTTTATTTTTCGGCCCTCGATACCACGTATGGCGCTTTGCCGGGGTGGCCGCCGCTCGATGGGCAAACGGTTATCCTGACACTCGCCGGAGCACTGATCGCCGGCACGATCCACTGGAAGTTCTCCCAGCACGACCTTATCAACAAGATCCTTCAGATGATGGGCGGGAGGCTGCCCGATGATCAGCGTCAGGAAGAGCGGATATTCAGGAACGTGGTCGAGGAAGTCATGGTGGCCACTGGCGGGAAATACCGGATTGAGCCGTATATCCTGCCGACAGCCGCGATGAATGCGTTCGCCTTGCAGGATTTCGCTGGCCGTTCTGTGATCGGCATAACCGAAGGCCTTTTGATGCGGCTTAACCGTGCCCAGCTCGAAGCGGTTGTCGGGCATGAGGCGGGGCATGTGGCCTCGGGGGACTGCTTGCAAACGACGACAACGAGCTGTCTCTTTAAGACTTTTGATAATATCTGTGATATGACACAGCGGCTGTTGACGGTGTCCGGTCAGGCGTCGTATATCGGATCGGTGTATCATGACCGGGATTCCCGGCGTTCCAATGACGGGCGCATGATGCTGTTCTTTTTAATGCTTTTTGTGCTGGCGTCGATCCTGCGCTTCATCGGATTTCTGGGTTCTATGTTCATTTCCCGTCAGCGGGAATATCGCGCGGATGCCATGGCGGCCAGGTTGACCCGTAATCCGCTGGCGCTGGCTGAAGCTCTGCACATTATCAACAATCGCTGGAAAGGCAGTGGGATGCCAGGCGAGAACATGGAAGCCATCTTTATTGCCAGTCCCCGCCGTAGTGCGCTCGAACAAACAACCAGCGTCATGGCTGAACTTTTCACCACACATCCTCCGGCTGAGAAGCGCATCGCTATCCTTCTGGACATGGCGCACGCGAGCCGTCAGGATCTGGATGCGGCCTTGCTGAAAGCTGTTACCAGGTTTGACACGCTGCATATGCCGTCAGTTGATGGAACTCTGCCCAAGGTGACCTTAAATCCTTTGCCGATACCGGGTTTGCCGGTCATGGCCGTTGTCCCTAGACAAGTATCAGAAAAGGATCATTGCCCGCGTTGTCATATCCGGCTGAGGCCGCAGGATTACGAGGGGGCTACGGTCCTGGCGTGCGCGGGTTGCGGCGGTGTGCTTGTTACCGAGCAAGATGTCCTGCACATCGTGCATACCCGCGAGAAAACATTTGACAAGTCTATCCAGTATCAAGCTGACCTGTTGCGCCGTCAGGCTCGTCCTCTCAGGATGGCTTCTTCCGAAGGGGTGTACGATGAAAAGAGCATCGTGTGCCCATCGTGTATGGATGCGGCCCCGTGCATGCACCGGCGTTTTGTGAATCCCAGGTTCCCGGTTGAAGTCGACAAATGCCGCACCTGTACTGCCGTCTGGTTCGACAAGGATGAACTTGAAGTCCTGCAATACCTCTATGAAACTGATAAGCCCGTCCAGGTCTAGGGCGGGCGCATGACATCGCCGCGCGAGATCCCTATCCAGTTCCTCAAGGGCGTTGGCCCGTCGCGCGCCAAACTTTTTGTCCAGCTTGGCGTAAGTTCGGTTGAGGATCTCCTGTATCTCTTTCCGCGCCGTTATGAAGACCGTCGTCATATGACAGCGATCCATGCTTTAAAGCCAGGGGCAGAATTCACGGTGACAGGGAGTGTGCTGGCCAAAGGCGGGCGCCGGGCTTTCTTTAACAAGAAACATGTGTTTGAGATGGAGTTCGGCGATGCGGACGGCCGTATTCACTGTGTCTGGTTCAACCAGCCGTACCTTGACAAGTATTTTCATGTCGGCGACAAGGTTATCTTGCACGGGCGCGTGGAGCTGTTTAAGGATCGCCTCCAGTTTGTCGCGCCGGAATACGAGATCATTGCCCGGGATGATGAACACCTGAACATGGGGCGCATCGTGCCGGTGTACCCTTTGACCAAAGGCATGGGCCAGCGTTACCTGCGTAAACTGATGGCGTTGGCCCTCGAACATCATGCGACCAGCCTTGCTGACGTTCTCCCAGCGGCGGTGCGCGCGCGTCAGGGGTTCGGGAGCATGGCGGCAAGTATCGCGGGGATTCACTTTCCCGAAGATGAGGCGGCTCAGGATAAGGCGACCCGTCGTATTTCTTTTGAAGAATTTTTCATTTTTCAGCTATGTGTCATCCTTCGGCGGTTAAGCCTGGTCTTAAAGCCGGGCTTTGCCCACACGATAGCACCGTCAGTCAAGGATCATTTTGCCGCGCTATTCCCGTTTGTATTGACACCGGCGCAGGACAGGGTCATGGCCGAGATCGCTGTGGATATGGGCAGTAAACGCCCCATGTTAAGGCTGTTGCAGGGCGATGTGGGCTGTGGCAAGACAGCTGTGGCGCTTTTGGGCTGTGTGGTGGCTTTTGTCAATGGCAAACAGGCCGCGATCATGGCACCGACGGAAATCCTGGCGGAACAGCATTTCAAGACGCTCCTCGCGTATCTGGCCTCTTCATCTTTTGGCAAGATGCGCGTGGCTTTATTGAATAGTGCGCTAAAAAAGAAAGAGCGTGCTGAATTATACGCGGCGATCAAGGCCGGTGCGGTTGATATTGTTGTTGGCACGCATGCGTTGATCGAGGATGGGGTGCGTTTCAAGGCGCTCAGCTATGCGGTCATTGATGAACAGCACAAGTTTGGCGTTGCACAGCGCGCCTTGCTGGCGGGCAAGGGCAAAAGGCCTGACCTTTTGGTCATGACGGCAACCCCTATCCCGCGCACCTTGTCGTTGACGCTTTATGGCGACCTGGATGTGTCAACGATTGATGCCAAACCAGAAGGCCGCGGCACCGTGAAGACTTATCATTTTACCGGCGAACAAGCTGAAGGTGTTTACAACAAGGTGGCGGAATGGGTCGTGGAACGCAAAACCCAGGCGTATATCGTTTATCCGATCATTGAAGAATCGGAGAAGCTGGACATCAAGGCGGCGGTGGATATGCACGCGCATTTTCAAGCACATGAATTCAAGGGACTGCGCGTCGGCCTGATCCACGGGCGGTTGCGGCGCGAAGAAGCGCGCCGGGTGATGGCTGAATTTCAGCGGCATGAGATTGATGTGCTGGTCACAACGACTGTCCTTGAGGTGGGGATCGATGTGCCCAACGCCAATGTGATGGTGATCGAACACGCCGAACGTTTCGGGCTTGCCCAACTGCATCAGTTAAGGGGGCGCATCGGGCGCAGTGAAAAGAATGCCGTTTGCATCCTCTTGGGCGATCCTGCAACACCTGACGGGAAAAAACGGATTGAAGCTCTTGTCAGGACCCATGACGGGTTCAGGATCGCGGAGCAGGATCTTGAAATTCGCGGGCCGGGGCAGTATTTCGGCCGGCACCAGCACGGGCTCAACGAGCTCAAGGTCATCAATCCCCTGGGTCAGTGCCAGGCACTCGAAGCCGCACGCGCCGAAGCCGCCGCCATCCTCAAAGAAGACCCCACCCTTGCCCAGCATGCCCTTATCCGCGACACGATCCACCAACGCTACCCCGCCTATCTGGAAGGCCTTTCAGGGGGGTAACACGGTTGCCGCCGCAAATATGTTCAAACCTTACAAGCGGAGTTTTCCCGGGCGCAAGTACAATTGGGGGGGGGCAGTATGTTCGTAGAATCTTCGATTTGAGTAGCGGTGTGTTCTGATTTTCCTGCCATTAATCTACCATGATTCTAGGCTTTCTTCGCCATGAGTTCAGTCAACGATGTAAACCACAGTGTTATTTAAATTTTAAAAGTAGACACTTTAACGTTTAAAAGTGGACAGGTAAAAGGTCAGAGTCTTTGACGCGTTCAACCTTAACCAGCCTGCTGTTATGCCAAAATCTGAGTTCATAAAAGAATGGCTCAAGGATATAGATGCGAATGTCGACGGGACGTTGAGGTTCGATGTTTGATAGTTTGAACGTGTGATTTCTGATCGTTACAGTCATGTAGTTATCGATATAGCGGACGGCTCGTAGCGCGAAGATGTCGCGGACGCTTAAAAAAGGCTTGGGAATGACCCAGGAGCGGAATAAAGATTTTTTTGCCTCATTTGCGGAATTAAATCTTCGATTTGGGATTTCTTTGGTTGTGGTGTGCATTTGATGGTGATTGTAGCGGTTGAATTCATAGTTGAGGACGCGTTGACCATGGCCGATATCTTTGACATTTTCGCGGATGCAAGTGCGGACGATATGATCTTGAAGCCAGCCGTAAGGCCGTTCAATTTTTCCTTTGGCTTGAGGCGATAAGGCATAGATCGGTTTGATGCCGCAGTCTTTGATAACCATTTTCCATTGAGGGTCGACGTCGTCGGTAAATTTTTCAAAACTCATGTGCCGCTGGTCACGACCTTTGACATATCGAAAGATGGAATGACAGTCTGTGTAATAAGCCAATGGAGCACCATATTTGAGGACAACGTGCTGTAATGCCTGGATGTGTGCCCATGAAGATTCATGTTCAACGAATTGAGCATAAAGCAGGCATCGGCTGTAGTCATCCAGGGATGTAATAAGTGTCCATTTCTTGCCAGAATCGGGAGCCCAGAGGTGAATAGATGCGTCATGTTGAATTAATTCGCCAATGTGGGTGGTTAAAACTTCGCGCTCATGGGTTTTGGCTTTCTTTCGTTTTGGCAAATAGCAGTCATTGGCTTTAGCGTAGCGAATAATTGTTGGTATTGAAGCTGTCTGCTTGTATTTTCGCTCCAGCCGTTTCTGAACGTAGCTGTAATTGTATTTATAAAGCGGCACATCCTTGTTCTTAATCGCTACTTTGTCAATGGCCAGCTCTTTAACAATGTTGTTTTTGATTTCCGGATCAATAGTGCGCGTGGACTTGGCACGTTTATATACGACGGAGAACCCCAAAGGGTCTTCTCGATAGTTTTTAAGCAATCTGAAGAACATGGCTTTCTTGATCCCAAGGATTTCTTGCAAATATTTTCGCTTAACGCCGCCATCAATGTATTTTTGCAAGAGTTCTTTGACCTGATCATCTGTGAATTTGGTGTGAACATGGGCTCCCATACTTGAACCTCCGTTTCTATCAAGTATGGAACATTCTTGCGGTGTCTACTTTTAAACGTTAAATTCACCCAAAAGTGTCTACTTTTAATTTTTCAGCGACAAACGATGTAAACCACAGTTGACAGTTCGCTTGAATTGTTGTAAACTCTACTTGTCTGCTAAGTGCAGTGCAACGGGGGGCAATATGCTTGAAGAGCTTTTTTATATGCATAACAGGGTTGTAATGAATGTGCCTCTTAAATTTCAAAGGTATCTTTATGAGCGCATTGACTGGGATTCGCCGGCTGTTTGTATTACTGGCGCCAGAGGTGTTGGTAAGACGACGCTGTTGATCCAGCATTATCATGAAAAGTATGGCGATGTTGAGCAGTGCCTGTATATTTCAGCTGACAATATTGAAGTGGCGGCCAACGGGCTTTTAAATACGGCCAAGGAATATTTCAAGTACGGCGGGTTAGCACTTATTATTGATGAAGTTCATAAGTATCCTGACTGGCAACAAGAGCTCAAGAATATCCTGGATACCTTCAAGGACAAGAAGATATTTGTTTCGGGGAGTTCGTCTTTAGGCTTAAAGAGTACAAAGGCAGACCTTTCAAGGCGGTTGGACAGTTATGATCTTGGCGGTCTTTCTTTTAGGGAGTATTTAGAACTTAAAGAAGGGCTTGTTATAGCACCGGTATCATTGGAAAAACTGTTGAAAGACCACGTGAGCATGGCACAAAAGATCGCCCATCAAGGGTCGATCTTGCGTTCGTTTAAACATTATTTAACCGGTGGATATTATCCTTTCTTCATGGAGAGTGAGAGTGCCTATTTAAGCAAGGTTCTCAATATTATTGAGAAAGTTCTCTACGAGGATGTTGTCATCGACGGAAAAGTCAAAGCTTCCAATGTTCCGGTCTTAAAGAAGATCCTTTGGCTGTTAGCGACGTCGAGCTCGTTCACCGTCAATATCAATAAAATGAGCAGGGATCTGGCTATTTCCAGGGAATATGTCTATGAGTATATTAATTATCTGGAAAGCGCTGGGCTTATTCATTGCCTCCATTCGACGGGCAAAGGGTATGCGCTGGTGCGCAAGCCTCAAAAGATGTTTTTGCGCAACCCCAATTTACTTGTTGCGATCAACAGTCATTTAAGGTCGGCAAGTGAACAAGGTTCCCTCCGCGAGACTTTTTTTGTTGATCAGCTGTCAACGATTACCGGTGTTAGTCCTGATGATCGGGGAGATTTCATGCTGGCTGATAAATATGTTGTTGAAGTAGGCGGCTCAGGTAAGAGTTTTCGTCAAGTCCGCGGCCTTAAAGATGCTTATCTTGCTGTGGATGGCATCGAGATCGGCCAGGGGAACAGGATTCCGCTGTATATGTTCGGATTTCTTTATTGAAGTTGGCGTTGGTCAAGGCGCAGGTATTACTTGAAAGTATTACTGTTTGATGTTATTCTATTTTCATGTGAAGGAGTAATATCATGACGACCAAAGAATTTAAGCTTACATCAAAGAGCCAAGTTACGATCCCTGACATGATTAAGGAAGCCTTGGGTATCAGTGCCGGGGATTCGATCGTGTTTGATGTCCAGAAGGATGTTGTCCGCATTTTACCATCCCGTCGTAATTCTGTGAATATCATGACGCTTTCCAGGAAGTACAGAACAGTGCCACCTAAGCCGGTATCTGTTGAGGCGATGGATGCGGTGATCCGCAAGGGCTGGGGCAAGGTGGCAGTTGCCGTATGATCGCGGTGGACACCAATATCCTTGTCAGGTTTTTAACCAAAGACGATAAAGAACAAGGCATCAAGGTTGAGCATTTATTCCGTCAGCATGCGGGGGAGGGAGACATCTTTGTCGCTACGCTGGTGATCCTTGAGATGAATTGGGTGCTGACCAGCCTTTACGCATGGAAACCCGCGCGTTTTTATGACGCGGTGGAAGATATTCTGTCCTGCCCTTCTTTTACGGTCGAGAATGACATTAAAGTCCGCGATGCTGTTACGGCATGCCGAACCCATAGTAAACTGGATTTCAGCGATGCCCTGATCGGCTATGCGGCCGCTCACCGGGGATTAATCACCTACACCTTCGACAAGAAATTACGCACGCTTCCTATTTTTCATGTTTTATAGGGGGGGCTTGAATTTGTTTTTATTTGCTTGAGGTGTGCAGGGTTGATACAAGTTCCTGCGGGGAAACGATGTGGACGAAATCGACGACGCGCGGATGTTCAACCGGGCAGACACAATAGCAGGGGACATCAGGATGCTCGGCATGAAAAGCTTTAAGTCCTGTCAGGTCGCGCATGGCAATATGCGGGGTTGATTTGCATTCGATGGCATAAAGGATAGAGGTCCCGCGGCTGATCAGCAGGTCAACTTCAGCGCCATTGCTTGTGCGCCAGAAATTAAATTTCCAGTCGAGCTGGTGGTATTCATTAAGGTGTGTCAATTCCTGGATGATCCACTGTTCAAACAGTCGGCCTTGTTGGATCGGATTATTGTTGTCTCTAAGGGTTCCGAGGATCGAGCGCGTGACGCCATTGTCGAAGAAATAAAACTTCGGGCTATGGCTCATTCTTTGGCGCAGGCTTTTTAAATAGGGGAAAATAAAAAAGCCGATGAGTGTATCTTCAAGGATGGAGTAATATTCCCTGACTGTAGATAATGAAACCTGGCATTCTCGGGAGACGGATGAAAAATTGATCTGTTCGGCGAATTGAGCCGCTGCCATATCAATAAAATTCTGGAATCCGTTAAGATTCCGCACCAAGGCTTCGGCTTTGATCTCTTCGTTAAGATAGGCAACGGTGTAGGCGCGTAAAAGATCCTGTGCCTGATCGATCTTATTCTCTAGCAGTAAGGTGTAAATTCTCGGCATAGAGCCGTAAAACAATACCAGAGGCAGTTGGAAGTGGTCCCCCATTTCCTTCATGGTCAAGGGGTGCATGCTTCGGTAAACAGCACGGCCACCCAGCAGGTTTGAACTGCCATGCCTTAATTTTCTGGCCGATGATCCGCAAAGGATAAACCGAGTGGAAGGATCTTGCTCAATGCGGGCATGGATGACATCGAGCAGGCGCGGAACTTTTTGGACCTCATCAACGATAATGGTGCTTGATGGGGCAAGCGCCTTGGCTTGTTGCAAGAGGAGATTTGGGTTTTTGTTATAGGTAAGCTGAAGTTCCGGATTTAACAGGTCAATGGTCAGATCAGCGTGAACAGTCTTTAACAGCGTGCTTTTTCCTACCTGGCGCGGGCCAAATAGAAAGAAACTGGTTGTAGGAAGGTTATTTTCAAGCAAACGTGTGAACATGTTGTTAATATACCATGCAGATTAACAACAAGCAATACAATCTGCATAGAACATTCTATTTCTCCCATTGACTCATTGAACAATACATCCGGATATCTTTTGGAAACCTGAATGAAGGGGAGACATTTGTCATGGAGGGAGTATTATTTTATTCTCACGTCCATCGAGATAATTTAGAGATCCAATTAATCGAACGTAAGAATAGGTATATTGTCAATACCTTAAAGTTAAAATTAATATCTGGGAATTACTTTTTAAACGGAGTTCAGTTGTCAGGCATGGAGTTTGATGTAATTACGCAACCACCTGACAGCGCTCAAGCAAAGGGGGCACTTGGTGTTGTAGACGGCGGTATCGACCTCAACGCCGGTCAACTTAAATTGAATGAAACCGGCGGGAAGATTGATTTTAGCGGGGCGGTGGACGCGGCGGCCCTTGACCGTCAGATCGCCGGCTTTAACCCCGTCATCCTCAGCGTAACCCCCCTCAAAAATCCCCAGGCATTCTTCGGCGCTGGGAGTCAGTAATTCTGTTTTGATTGCCCAATGATTGGCGTAGTAGGTATAAACAAGTCCCTCGGTTCTTTTCTTTATGCGTTGACAAGGTATTTTATGAAAGGTATTATATTAAAACATACTAAGGACACATGACCTTGATGAAGGTCGTATGCATTGAAAGAAGGATATATGCGATTGAATAAACCATTGAACAAAATTCTGAATTCAGAAACCAAGATCAAAGTGATGCGGTTGTTTTGCTCGGCAGGAGGAGAAAGTACTGGCCGACAAGTCGCAAAATTATTGAATGTTGCGCCATCACCTGTTCAGATCGCTTTGGCGGATCTTTACAATGAAGGCATTGTAGAACGCAAGCGTTTTGGGAAAGCCTATGCCTATAGCCTGAATGCTAAGAATTGGCTGGTTGAACGTGGATTAAAGCCAATGTTTTCCGTTGAAGCTGAATACCAGTCATACCTGTGGGCCAAGATCCGTCAACACGTGGAAGTCTCTGATCTTGGTGAGCAGATCCTTTCGGTTAGTCTATTTGGAAGCATATTGAGCGGTCAGGAACGGCCAACCAGCGACATTGATCTTCTTGTGATCTTCAAAGACGGCGTTGAGAAACAATCTATTGAGGATTTATTCATTGACATGAACCGTAGTGTTATTGAGGAAACAGGGTTGAGTCTGGATGCCCATGTTTATGCCGTTTCTGAATTGAGAGAGAAGGTCGAAGACGGACTAACGTTTATTAAAGACGTGATCCGGTCAGGTAAGGTGATTTTAGGGAAGACTTTAGGGGCGTGTTTATGACCCCAAAGCTCATGAAGGTCAAACAGGTGGAGAAGCAACTGTACACGATTTATCTTAATCGCGCGAAGCAGTTATATGTTTCACTGCGTCACGCTGAAAAGAACGAGCATTGGGCTTCCGTCGGTGTTAATGCGGTTCTTTGTGCAATTTCGTTGAATGATGCGATCACCGTTTATAGTCTAGGTCAGCGCAATGCCGGGGAAGACCACGCGACGGCGGCTGCGTTGCTTTATAAAGTGGACTTCGAGGGGGCAGATGCACAGAGTAAGAATCTGGCGAGGATCATTGCGAAAAGGACAGTGATTGAATATGAAGAACGGGATTTTCGCCAGGCAGATGCGTTGGATATTTTGAAACAAATTGAGCGGTTTTATCAATGGGGCGTCAGTAAATTGCCTGGTTGATGGATGGAGACCATAAAGAAATGTTGACCACATCAATATGGCCAAGGATAAGGAGTTATTCATGTCAAAAGTGAAGATCATATGCACCCTCGGTCCGGCGTCGGAGGGGGCGGGGGTATTGACGCGCATGATGCAGGCCGGGATGGATGTGGTGCGCCTTAATTTCTCTCATGGGTCGCTCGAAGAGCATCTGGCGCATATTCAGACGGTGCGCCAGATCAATAAGAAATACCGTCGGCATATCAGGATCCTGGGGGACCTTGAAGGGTACCGTATCCGTATCGGTAAATTGAAAGGCGGCATTCCGCTGGCATTGAACAAGGGGCAGAAAGTTCATCTGACGGCGCAGGATGTTGAGGGAGCCGCTGGTGTCATTCCTTTTGATTATACCGGCCCGCTTCAAGGTATTAAAAAAGGGCAGGCGATCTTTATTGATGACGGGAATATTGCCCTTGAAGCCGACGGGGTTGACAAAAATCGATTGCAGGCGCATGTTGTTGTCGGGGGAATCCTGAAAGAACATAAGGGCGTTAATATGCCCGGGCTCAAGCTGGCATTCAAGGGGCTCACAGCCAAGGATAAAGTCAATATCACGTTCTGCCTGGCGCACGGCGTTGATTTTATTGCCCAGTCTTTTGTCCGGGATCAGCAGGATATCCTGGCGTTAAAGAAATTTATCGGTAAGCACGATCATCCGCCGGCTTTGATCGCCAAGATCGAGAATCGCGACGGGATCCGTAATATTGATCGCATCATGGCCGTCACCGATGGTATCATGATCGCGCGTGGCGATATGGGGGTGTCTTTGCCGGTTTATGAAGTGCCCATGATCCAGAAGGCGATCATCCGGAAATGCAATCAGGCGGGCGTATTTGTTATTACGGCGACTCAGATGCTCGAAAGCATGACCCATAACCGCCTGCCTACGCGGGCCGAGGTGTCGGATGTCGCCAATGCCATCCTCGACGGGACGGATTTTGTCATGCTTTCAGCCGAGAGTGCGGTCGGGCATGACCCGGTCGGTTGTGTGGCCATGATGGAACATGTCATCAGGTTCACGGAAGAGGCCATTATAATCTAGGGGACAAGAATGAATTTTTTGTCATTCTCAGGGTTGGTCGTTGGTTGCGTTGGGGTTGGATGCCTTGTTTATGTCTTGCGCGGACCTGCCTTAATGCAGGTTAAAGTCTTGTGGTCTTTGTTTAATTTAACATTGACTTTATGGGGTGGGTGCCTGTATCTGGCGTTCAGCGTGATGGATCCGCAGATGGCGGTATTCTGGCTTCGGATGTTGAATCTTACCGCGATGGTTATCCCGTTATTCTTTTTGCACGCCTCTTTTTTTCTTTCCAAAGAGAACCGGCCGCATAAAGATTTCCTGATCCTTAATTATTGCCTATCAGTCGCGTATCTTCATTTTGTTATTGTTTCACCTTATTCTTTTATCAGGCAGGCATTGCCTGGACTTGATCCGGCACCGCTTTGCTCACCGGGCAGGGCTTATGCTGCTTTCCCGCTTTTATTCACATGCCAGTTCCTTGCGGCGGCATGGTTATTATATTCTCGATCACGTCAGTCGACGGGGGCTGTCAAGGCGCAGGCAAGGCACATCCTCGCCGGGCTTGTGCTGGCGTATGCCGGCGCAGGTCTCACGTTCTTTGCCATCATCGGCATCAAGTTTGATTTTTATCCGGTTGTTTTGATGGCGTTGTCCGCTGTTATTATTTCCTGCGCGGCGACCCGTCATCGCCTCATGGATGTCCGTGTTCTATTGACAAGTATCGGCCTGTTCTCTGCTGTTTATTTTCCAGCGATCGGCCTGCCATTTTATATTTTTTATAAAGGGTATGCCTTTGCCGCGATGGTCATGATGACGTTGTGTGCAACGGTGGCGCCATTCATTTACATGCGTTTAATAGCAAAGGTCGAGGCGTCGATGCAGGGGGAACAGCGGCTTTACCGGGATATTCTCGTCAGGGTTTCGCAGGGCTTTTCCCGTTTGAGGTCTTTGGAAGATATTGCCAGGTTCACGGTGCAGATGGTTCCAAAAGTGATGCGTTTAAGAGGCGCGGCGTTTTATCTTTATCAAGATCAAAAGTTATATTTAAAAGATTCATCGGGCAGTGAAATTTATCCTGTTGAAATTGTGGCAGATGATACCAGCATGATGCGGTTCGCCTCTGCCGGCGCTTTTCTGACCGACGAGTGGTGTCAGGAATCCGGTCCCGGTAACAATACAGCCGTTGGTATGAATGTGTCTCCGGCGGCGGCGGTGTTGCCGGTGATGCGTGACGGCCATAGGCTGGGCGTTATCCTTTTGGGCAACAGGATAGATGGAGGTACGTTTGTCGAGCGTGACCTCACGGTCTTTTCTGTGATCGCGGATCATGCGGCGTTGGCCATGGAAAACAGCCTGTATTGGATCGATGCCGTCAAGCGCCTGGAAGAAGGCGGACAGCGCGCCAGGATGGCATCGCTCGATGCGATGGCCAGTTGCATTGCCCATGAGATCGACAACCCCAATGCCGTCATCCTTGGTCAGGCGGAACTCGTCGAAGAAGCGGTCGATGCGCATGGGGTGGAGATGACCGAGGGTGTTAGAAGGGAAATCAAAAGTTCGCTGGCCTATATCATTGAGGCGTCCAACCGTGTGGCGGATATGGTGCGCACCATCCTGGAGTATTCGCGCATGGGTCATGGTTCGCTTCGGCCTGTGAGGATCGAGCCAGCTGTTGATGCGTTTGAGATCCTTATCAAACCTCAGATGAAAAAACAAGGCGTTGTCCTGGTTAAAGATATCGCACCTGATCTGCCGGTGATTTTTGGCGACAAGGTCCAGCTTGAAGAGATCCTTATGAATTTTGCTGTTAATGCCATATTTGCCGTAAGGGAAAAGACAGCGGGGAAAAGACTAACGCTTAAGATCTTTCTTAAAAACCCTGACACCGTGTGCCTGCAGTTTGCGGATAACGGGGAAGGTATCCCCGCGCGACTTCTTAAGGATGTGTTTTTACCTTCGGTGACGACCAAGGGGTCTTCGCAAGGGACCGGGCTTGGCCTTTACCGTGTGCGCAAGATCGTGGATCTTTTCAATGGGGTTGTCTGGGCAGAGTCAGCGGGAGAGGGGTGTGGTGCGTGCTTTGTGGTCGAGTTGCCTGTGTATCGGGGCGATGTAGCTGAGTTTAAAAACAACTTGTCACGGAAGGTGTATTCATGAAGATCATTCTGGGTGACTGGTCAGGGCGCAACTTTTTTATGCCGGCGCATATTCGTCCGACACAGAATATCCTGCGCAAAGCGGTGTTTGATATTATCGGTCATGACCTCGAAGGGATTCGCTTATTAGATCTTTTCGCAGGCAGTGGGGCTGTCGGGATGGAAGCACTGTCCTGCGGAGCTGCCGAGGTGTGTTTTGTGGAACGGGATCCGGTGTGCGTGAAGGTGATCCGGGAAAATCTTGCTCTGTTGAAGCCCGCCGAGAGGGGGTTAAAAGCTGAAGTCCTCGAACAGGATGCCTTTGCCGCGATCAAGGCCCTGGCCCGCGAGCAACGGATGTTTGATATTGTTTTTTTTGATCCTCCTTTTGACCAGAAACTGGGAAGAAAAGCCTTGAAAACCCTTTTGACGCATGATATATTGACGCCTTATTCTTATATAGTGGCGCAGTATGGTCTCGATGAAGCCCTTGAAGATGCGGGTGGTCTTTTTAAAGTGATCAAAAATAAGAAGTATGGGACTTCAAATCTGACTGTTCTGGAACGTTGCGAGGCAAAGTGAGGTCGTGTGGGCAAAGTGGTGATCTATCCCGGAAGTTTTGATCCTGTGACTTACGGGCATCTCGATGTGCTCAAACGCGCCACGCATATATTTGGCAAGGTCATTATTGCTGTTGCTAATAATACAAGCAAAAAATACATGTTCAGCCTCGCAGAACGTGTTGATCTACTCAAGGAAGCCACCACCGGGATGCCGGGGGTCAAAGTCGAGAGTTTTGACGGGTTGGTCATTGATTATGCGCGCCGCAAAAAGACGAATGTTCTCATTCGCGGGCTGAGGATGACCTCGGATTTTGAATATGAATTCCAGATCGCCCTGACGAATCGGCGCTTGGCAGAGGATATTGAAACGATCTTTTTAATGCCTTCGGAAAGGCATTCCTTTTTGTCTTCTTCGCTGTTGAAAGAAGTCGCGAAATTTGATGCGGATATTTCGTCTTTTGTCCCGCGTTGTGTGGAAGAACGATTAAAAGGAAAGTTGCGCGCGTGAAGATCCGGATCCGTGATGTTGTTGCCGGCGGCTATCAGATTGAATATACAATCAAGCCTGCGGATATCGGCCTTGAGAATGAAGATTTTCTGGATCCTGAAAAACCGCTTAAAGTTTCGGCGGATCTTCAAAAAGTTGACAATGTCCTGATCGCGCAGGTGCATGTTATTTATACGCGTGAAGCTTTTTGTGCGCGTTGCCTGGAACATTTTAGCCGTCCTGCGGCGCTACAGCACGAAATCGATTTCGATATTGTTCCCGGCGATGAGTGGGTTGATCTCGGTGAGCGTATCCGGGAAGAGATGATCCTGGAGGATATGCCGCGGGTTTTGTGCCGCGCGAATTGCTTGGGTATCTGCCCGGATTGCGGGGCGGATTTGAATACAGAAAAATGCCAGTGTGATGTCCCGTTGAACGGGGTAATGAAAAAAAAGAGGAGTCAGTGACATGCCGCATCCAAAAAGACAACATTCCAAGGCGCGTTCGCGCAGGCGCCGTACCCACCAGGGGCTAGAGACTATCGCCGCTGCCGCAACAGGGACTGGCAGTAAGGCCGGTTTCAGCCACCGCGTATGCCCGATCACGGGTTGCTACAAGGGCCGTCAGGTTGTCGCGCTCAAGGTGAAGAAAGCCGAATAATTCCCTTTTTTGAGGAGAATGCCGTGAGGATCGTTGTCGACGCGATGGGGGGAGACTATGCGCCGCAGAATATCGTTGCGGGCGTAGTGGAGGCTGTGAAGGAATTTGATGTGACGATCACGCTGGTCGGGATCGAAGATCAGGTCAAGGCACAGCTGTCCAGGTATGATTATCCAATCAACCGGATCGAGATCGTCCATGCGCCGGAAGTGGTCGGTATGGAGGACAGTCCGACGGATGTTATCCGTAAGAAACGTGACTGTTCGATCACGGTCGGTGTGAATTTATTGAAAGAACCCGGTTACGATGCTTTTATTTCGGCCGGCAATACCGGTGCGTGTGTGGCTGCCTCGACATTCTTCTTACGCATGATCGAGGGGGTGGATCGTCCCGGCATTGGTCTTGTCATTCCCCAGATCAATGGTTTTTCCCTTCTGATCGACGTTGGCGCCAATACTGAGCCAAAGCCTGAACATTTATACCGTTACGGACAGATGGGTCAAGTATATATTCAGCATGTGCTGGGCAAAGAGAACCCGACTGTCGGACTCGTCAATATTGGCGAAGAAGAGGGCAAGGGCTCCGGTCTAGAAAAACAGGCGTATCAGTTATTGCAGGAAAAGCTTCCGGGGTTTATCGGCAATGTCGAGCCCAATGAGTTGTTCACCAGCAAGGCTGATTGCATTGTCTGTACCGGCTTTGTGGGTAATGTGATCATTAAAGTTTCCGAGGGTTTGATGGAATCAACCTCGACGGTCATCAAACGTGAGATTGGGAAGAGTCCGCTGGCCATCTTAGGGGCTTTTTTGATGAAGGGTTCCTTGCGTAAGGTCAAGAAACAGCTGGATTATTCCGAGTACGGCGGCGCGCCTCTTTTGGGGGTTAACGGCATTGTGATCATCAGCCATGGCCGTTCCACACCCAAGGCCATCAAGAACGCGATCCGTGTGGCCATGCACGAGGTTAAACACAAGATCCTTGACAAAATGCGTTCCGCGATCGTTAGCGCTTGAGAGGAGTATTATGAGTCGAGTGGGCATTGTGGCCTTGGGTCGGTATCTTCCGTCGAGAAAAATGACCAATACCGATATCAAGGAGCTCGTTGAAACATCCGATGAGTGGATCGTTTCCCGTACGGGTATCAAGGAACGCCGTATTGCTGCTTCGGGTGAACGCACGAGCGATCTGGCTGTTGCCGCGGCGCGTGATGCCTTAAAAAATTCCCCTGTAAAAGCAGAAGATATTGAAGCTATTTTTGTGGCTACGGTTACACCTGATAGTGCTTTTCCTTCTGTCGCCTGCCTTGTTCAAAAGGAGATCGGTGCCCGCAAGGCTTTTGCTTACGATATCAGTGCCGCTTGTTCGGGGTTCCTGTTCGCCCTCACCACGGCCCGGCAATTCATCGCTACCGGGGCAGTGAAGAATGCGCTTGTTATTGCCGCGGATCGGTTCACCTCGATCATCGACTGGAAAGACCGCAATACCTGTGTCCTTTTTGGTGATGGCGCCGGGGCGGCCGTTCTTACCCATGTTCCTTCCGGCGGTATTCTTTCCGATTATATGATCTCCAACGGGGATGGGGCCCCGCTCATGGGGGTTGTTCCCGGAGGCGCGCGCACGCCCGATGACAACACGTTGGATACGGCGTTGTTGCCTTATGTGACGATGAATGGGCAAGAACTGTTCAAGCATGCGGTGCCGGGGATGGCAGAAGCGGTAAGCATTGCGGCGGCTAAAGCCGGTTTGACGGTTAATGATATTGCCTGTGTTGTACCGCACCAGGCCAATGACCGCATCATCGCCAGTGTGGCCAAGAGGGCCGGCATTCCCAAAGAACGTTTCTTTATCAATATAGATAAATACGGCAATATTTCTGCGGCATCCGTCGTCGTTGCGCTGGGGGAAGCTGTTGAAACGGGTCGTATCAAAAAAGGTGACAAGATCGCGCTCACGGTTTTTGGGGCAGGGCTGGTGACGGCGGCAACCATCATGGAGTGGTCTTACTGATATGAAAAGGATTGCTTTAATATTTCCTGGTCAGGGAGCGCAAAAGATCGGCATGGGCAAAGAACTTTATGACCAGAGCCCTGCGGCCAGGGCTGTCTTTGACCAGGCCAATGCGATCCTCGGCGAAGATCTGGCGCGGGTCATCTTTGAAGGTCCTGAAGATAAATTAATGTCAACCGCTTATTGCCAGCCGGCGATATTTACGGTGAGCATGGCGGCTTTGGCGGCGTTCCGTGCCAGTGAGAAGTCTTCGGCTGTAGCTGTGGCGTATACAGCGGGGTTGAGCCTCGGGGAATACGGAGCTATGTGCGCGGCGGGTGTGCTTTCGTTTAAAGATTCATTGGAATTAATCCGTAAACGCGGGGCTTACATGGAAGAAGCCGCCAAAGCTCATCCAGGTAAAATGGCTGCGGTCATTGGTTTTGATAAAGATAAACTCGTCGCTATCTGCGCTCAGGCGGGGTGTGAAGTCGCCAATTTCAATGCGCCTGATCAGATCGTTATCACGGGAGCAGGGGCCGCGGTCGACGAGGCGTGCCGGTTGATCACCGAAGCGGGCGGGAAAAAAGTGATCCCGTTGGATGTCAGTGGGGCATTCCATTCGTCGCTCATGCGTGTGGCGGCTGATAAATTTGCTGGAGAGCTGGTTTGTGCTCCCTTGCAGATGACTGATACCAAGGTTATAAGTAATGTGACAGCAAAACCACAGCTTTCTTCCGAAGAAGTTCGTAGTAATCTTTCTAGGCAGATTTATTCGCCGGTGCAATGGGTGGACAGCGTCAGGTTTATTGCCACGCAGGGGATTATGGATATCATCGAGATCGGCCCGGGACGGGTACTCAAGGGGTTGATCCGCAAGATCGACACGTCGATCAATGTTCAGAATATTCAGTCTTTTACAGATATCGCCACCCTGTCTTTTTAACGCGCATTCTTTAATAAAAAGAGCTAGTACGGTCAGATCACGTCTTTCCTTTATTAATAACTTTTCTGAAATTCTTTTTAAATTGCTACTTTTTGATTTTAATTGTCATAAGATAATACCATTACTTCTTAATTAAGTTAAAAGGAGGGGCTAGTATGTCAAAAGCGGTTTGGATCGTTTTGTTGGGGCTGGTAGCCGTTGGTGTGATGTGCGGAAAAAGTTTTGCGGGTGGTTCGGGGGCTTACCGTGTTGAAGTGCCCGATGCGGCTGCTTTGTCTTTGGGAGGTGCTGTTGTGGGGCAGGCTGATACGCCAGTTGCAGTATTTTATAATCCGGCAGGGATGACCCAAATAAAGTCACCTGAGGTTTCGACCAATCTTTCGATGATCCGTCCCATCGGTGTGGCTCAGCCTTCTGTCAGGGAAAAGACAAAGATGCAGCAGGAGAATTTCTTTATCCCGGGATTATTTTTTGTAACACCCGTCGCTGAAAAGATGTCGTTGGGTATCGGCGTTACTTCCAACTGGGGGCTTTCCACGGACTGGGCGCAGGACTCTTTTGCACGTTATGTTTCCACCCGTTCTTCTCTGAAAAACGAGGATTACATTTTGAGTGGAGCTTATCAATTAACGGAAAAGTTTTCGCTGGGGCTGGGCGTTACTGTTGATGCTTCGAGCATCGAGAAAGAGAAAAAGATCACCCAGGCGGGCATTATCCCGGATGCTAATTTTAAGCTTCAGGGAGACAATACGGCTGCCGGGTTTCAGGTTTCAGGGTTGTATAAAGTAAGTGACAGGCATCAGTTCGGTGTGCAGTACAGCAGTGATATCCGCCGCAAATACCATGGCAAGGTTCATCTGGATGGGTTTAACAATGATGTTTTGACTGGTGTATATAAATTCGATCCTAATTTCACTGGTTCGTCGTACGAAACGGATGTTGTTTCCAAGGCCACACTACCTCAGAGCGTGGATATCGGCTATTGCTATCGTCCAACAGATAAACTGACGTTGAACGCGGACATCCTGTGGATGGACTGGGCTTCTATCAAGAAAGAGGAACTGGCCTATCCCAATGAGACCAATGCCAGTCGCCTGGCGTTTCTGAATTTGGGAAATCCGGCTAACCGCGACTGGAAGAGCGCTGTTTCGCTTGGCCTGGGCGCAGAATATAAGCTGGTGGAACGCCTGCGTTTGAGAGGTGGGTATTACTTCCATCAAAGCCCTATCCCGCAGGATACATGGGAGCCGACGATCCCGGATGCCGATTCGCATTCAATCGCGGCGGGGTTTGGGTATGACATCACCAAGGCGATGACGCTGGATTTTACTTACAGTGCCATGTTTTATGACACGCGTACGATCAATAATCAGGTGGGCGATGCTGTTGGTCCAATAGACGGGAAATACCAACAATGGACCAATATCCTTGCGGCAACGGTGACGTACAGGTTTTGACCGGTAAAGGGTGTCGTGATATCAATACATCATGTTTGAAAAGTATTGATTGTTTATGAATGACTTGCTGTGACTTCTTAGTAATAATGGATACGACCGATGGTGGCGTATGGGAGGAATCCCGGGAAAGGCACAGGATGAAAGATGAACAGAAAGAGCGACGCAGGGTCGTTGTTACGGGTATTGGTGCAGTGAGCCCCAATGGAATTGGCTGGGATTGTTTTGTGTCTGCATTGAAGGCAGGGAAAAAAGCGATCCGTCCCATATCTCTTTTTTCTCCTGAAGGTTTGCCGTCGAGGATTGCTGGCGAGGTTGTTGATTTTGATCCTGTTGTATATATTCAGAAAAAAGATGTGATGAAAATGGGGCGGGGGGCTCAGCTGGGGATCGCGGCGGCCATGCTGGCTCTTGAGCATCGTGGTGTTCCCTTTGACGAAGAGGAAAAGGCATCTTGCCCCGTTATTATAGGAACCTCTGTCGGGGGGCTTGACTTTGCCGAAAAAGAGTTCCGGCATTTTTTTGATCATGGGGTGTCCAAAGTAAGCCCCTATTCGGGCATCGCGGTTTTTTGTGGTTTAGTTTCCGGTGAGATCTCACGCAGGTTGGGGCTACACGGACGAAGCGTTTCCATTTCCAATGGATGTACCAGTTCGACAGATGCCTTGGAACAGGCCTACGCGAGTATCTTATCCGGAGATTCCGATATCGCGATCAGCGGAGGGGCGGATTGTTGCGTTTCTCCCGGGATTATTGCGGCTTTCTCGAGGATGGGGGTCATATCCACGGGTTATAATGATCGTCCTTCTGAAGGAAGCCGTCCTTTTGACAGGGATCGGGATGGTTTTGTGATCGCTGAGGGGTCATGGGTATTTGTTTTGGAAGAGTATGCGAAGGCTAAGGCCCGGAATGCGGAGATTTATGCCGAGTTGAAAGGGTTCGGTGTCACCTGCGATGCGTATCATCCCACAACGCCGGATCCTGCGGGGACGTACATATGCTTGTCTTTACAGAAGGCGATTAAAGCGGCAGGGCTTTTGCCCGACGACATCGACTACTTTGCCGCTTATGGCAACGGGACAAGGATCAATGATGTTTATGAAACAAAAGTGATCAAGGAAGTTTTTGGTCGACATGCGTATAGCCTTCCTGTTTCTTCAATCAAATCCATGATCGGGCACTCGATCGGCTCTTCCGGTGCGGCTCAGGTTGCCACGGCCATTGCGGCCATCACGCATGGGTTTCTTCCGCCGACCGTAGGCCTTGAGAATCCAGATGATGCTTGTGATCTTGACTATGTGCCACACAAGAGTCGTCCGGCCATATTACGGCATGCCCTGTGCAATACCCTTTCTTTTGGCGGGAAGAATGCCGCTGTTGTTATTTCAAAGTTGCAGGATGATGATTGAAATAATGGCAGCCATAGGAAATTGAACAAAGGCGTGGGAAGATTATGGAGAACAAGCTTAGTTTTCTCGTCTATGGTGGTCTTCTTTCATGGGCTGTTAATCTTCTTATTGGATTCTTTGTCTTAGTCAAGAATCCTGACCGTAAAATAAACCGGTCTTTTTTTTGCCTCAATATTTGTATCGGCTCGTGGAGCCTTGGTTCTTTCCTTCTTAATTTCTATCCTCATGAAAGTATTGGGTTATTGTTGCTGAAAATAAGCTATGTTTTTGCTTTTTTTCTTTTTTATTTCTTCCTGCGATTTACTCATGATGCTGTCGAACAAAAAATCCCTCCGCGGTGGCTGTGGTTTTCCATTGTGTCTGTAGCCGGGCTCCTCTTGTCATTGCCGGGCAATTCTTTTATTTCCGGGGTAAGGCAGTTGTCCGACGGGATGACCATAGAGCGTCCGGGGTTAGTCTATTATTTCTTTATTTCCGGTTTTGCTCTTATTGGTTTAAAAGGTTTGAAGCTTCTGCTTGTTCGGAAAGGGCAATTGCGGGGTACCGCCCTTTTTCAGATCAACTATATTTTCTTTGCGTACACCGTAGCCCTAGCTGCTGGCGTTGATTACTTCTTGTCGATACTGGGCATTGTAAAGACGTATCCGTATGATGATTATGTTCTTTTCTTTTCTTTTTCCATGTTGGCTTATGCGATCGTTAAATACCGCCTCATGGATATTCGGCTTGCTTTTACCCGTGCCGGGATATTTCTCACTGTTTATACGCTTGTCCTGGGAATACCCGTATGGGTCGGGTGGGGGATCATGGGGCAGGGGCTCTGGCTTTTTCCGGTTACGCTCATGGCTGTTCTTGCCACGGGTGGACCTTTCTTATATTTATGGATCCAGCGTCGCGCTGAAGCTTCTCTCCTTGCGGAACAACGTAAATATCAAACAACGTTGCGTCAGGCCTCGGCCGGCATGGGACGTATCCGCGACTTAAAGAAGTTGTTGAACCTTATTGTTTTTATCCTGACGCGCGTTGTGCGCATTGAACATGTCATGATCTATTTCATAGACCGTGATACCGGCGACTTTCATCTTGCGGCAGCGCGCAGGCACCGGACAGAAGAACCAGCCATTGCGCGCATAGAGTCCGGGTATCCACTTGTGAAATATTTATCAGCTATTTCATTACCGCTTGTCCGCGACGATGTTTCTTTAAGATCCCGTCAGGAAAAGGACGCCGGTCTTGCTGCTATTGATCAGAATATGGGCGAACTCAGGGCAGAAATTGCTTTCCCGGTTTTTATACGGACGCACATGACGGCCATTGTCATCATGGGGAAAAAATCAAATGGACGTCATTATACCGAGGATGACCTTAATGTTTTCTCGATCCTTGCCAATCAGGCATCGCTGGCTGTTGAAAATGCTTTATCGTATGAAGACATGAAAAAGACACAGGAACAACTTTTTAAAGCCGAAAAAATGGCGACCATTGGCACTATGGCTGACGGCCTTTCGCATCAGATCAATAATCGGTTGCATGCCATGGGTTTTGTCGCCAGCGACATGCTCGACACACTCAAGTTACGCAAGGCATTTTTTGCTACGGAAGAACTCAGACCTTTGGCCGAGGAGTTCGAGCATTCATTATCGCGTATCCAGGATAATGTGACGCGCGGCGGCGAGATCGTTCAGGGGCTCATGCGCTATACCCGTCAAGGGGAAGAAGGCTTTGCCGCTTACAGCATTGACGCGATTATCCGGAGTGCTTACGAAATGGCGCAGTTCAAGATCCGTTCTTTGGAATTCAGGTTGCTCAAGGCGTTTAATCCCGAGACTATCCCGCGTGTGCGCGGCAATTTCACTCAATTGCAGGAAGTGTTTTTTAATTTGATCGATAATGCCTACGATGCGACTGTCCAGCGCAAGGCCGATTTGCGGGAAACAGATTATGCGGGTGCCTTGACTATCTCTGCCCATGAGGTCAATGGCCTTCTGGAGATCGTTTTCAGTGATAATGGCATCGGGGTCAAGTCTTCGGATAGGGATAAGCTTTTCACGCCGTTCTTTACGACCAAGGCGACGACCAAAAAAGGTACTGGACTTGGTTTGTATGTTATACGGAAGATCATTGAGGATAATCATGGTGGGAAGGTTGATATGCATTCAGTCTATGGCCAAGGGACCGAAATGACCATTTCTTTGGCGACAAGTAAGGATACACCGCCAGTTACCTGAGTTAATTTTAACAAAGATGCTTGAAAATAAACGATTTGTATTATAATAAGCCTATGTCGAAATTATTGATTGTTGATGATGAACTTGATGTACGGGAATTCGCGCGGCATTTTTTTCGCAAGCGTGGCATTGATGTTTCTGTGGCTTCAACAGGCGCTGAAGCGTTGCTTGCCGTAGAGGCGGTATGCCCAGACTTGATTCTCCTGGATATTCGCATGGAGGATATGTCAGGCGTTGATGTCTTGAAAGAATTACGCCGCCGCAATAATGTTGTCAAGGTTGTGATGGTTTCAGGCGTTGAAGATGAGCGGGTCATCCAAGAAACGGTTGCGCTGGGCGCATTAGGGTTCATTCACAAACCGCTTATCCTTGAGGAGTTGGAAAAGGTTGTTCTACGCGAATTCTCTTTTCAATCATGACAATCAAAATTGATTACAAGAAAGAACTCGAGACCGCCAGCAAAGGCATGATCATGATCCATGATCATGTCTTTTTGATCAAGTTGCTGGTGCGCATGATCGTCCGCAAAGCCAAGTTGCGTCATGCCGGGATGATCCTGTTTGAGCCAGCTCTTGAATCCTATGTGTTGGCTGTTTCCCGTGGTGAAGCAGGATCCCGCATCCCTGAACGCTTCTTGCGTTTCGAAAAAACACATCCGATCATCCGTATTTTCCATCAGAAGGAATACAAATATCTCATCGACACCCGCAATGCGCTTGTTTTTGATGATATTGACCGCATGATCTGGCATGAATCTGTCCTGGGTTCGGCCAATGGTTCGCGTGAGATCCTGCGCGACATCAGCGAGCAGATGCCCATGCTTAATAGTGTGGCCTGTGTGCCAGCTTTTTATCGTCATCAGCTATTGGCGGTGCTTCTCCTCGGTGCCAAACACGATGGTTCTCGCCTTGAACAGGACGAACTGGATTTCTTTTCTGCGTTGGCCTCTGATGTGGCGATGGCCATACGCAATGCCCAGCTCTTTGAAGTCCTTCAGCAGGAAGTGGCCCATAGCCGGAATCTTTTTATTCAGGCAACGATCGCCTTCGGGTCGTTCATTGAGGCCAAAGATTCCTACACCCACGGGCATACCGAGCGCGTTACAAAATACGCCCAAAAGATCGCCCGCCGGATGGCTGCCAATGGCACACTGAATGTGACTGAAAAGTTTTTTGAGAATTTGCACATTGCCAGCCTTTTGCATGATATTGGTAAGATCGGCATACCGGAGTCTATCCTTGCCAAGAAAGAGAATTTAACGCCCGATGAATATTCGGTGATGAAAACGCATGCTGTCCGCGGTGCCGATATCCTTGCCGCACTGCCCGATTTTAAAGGATGCCTGGAGGGGGTGCGACATCATCATGAACGCTTTGATGGCTCGGGGTATCCGGATGCCCTCAAAGGCGATGATATTCCCATGATATCGGCGATCATTGCCGTGGCGGATACTTTTGACGCCATGACGACGAATCGGCCATACCGTGCCGCGCTTACGCGGGAATATGCGATAGAGGAGATTGAACGTTATTCCGGTGTGTGGTATCATCCTGCACCGGTTGAAGCGATCATGGAATTATTCGAAGAAGGAGATATTTAGGAGGAATATTTATGTTATTTGACGGGATTGCTGTTATTGGTGAGAAAGTGAAGAAAGAAAGTGCTTTCATTGAAGCTGTTATGCTCGAAATGCAAAAAGTTCTTGTCGGCCAGCGGTATTTGGTCGAACGATTGATGGTCGGGATTCTTGCCAATGGGCATATTTTGATCGAAGGGGTTCCTGGGCTTGCCAAAACGACCGCTGTCAAGGCTTTAGCGGATACCATTCATGCCCGTTTTCAGCGCATCCAATTCACTCCGGATATGTTGCCGGCGGATTTGATAGGGACATTGATCTATGACCAGCGAACCGGCGGATTTTCCGTCAAACGGGGACCGGTTTTTGCGAATATTATCCTTGCCGATGAGATCAATCGTGCCCCTGCCAAAGTTCAAAGCGCCCTGCTTGAGGCGATGCAGGAACGACAGGTGACCATTGGCGAAGAAACCATGAAGCTTGACGAGCCTTTTCTGGTTCTTGCCACACAGAATCCGATCGAACAGGAGGGGACCTATCCGTTGCCCGAAGCGCAGGTCGATCGTTTCATGCTCAAGGTTAAGGTGACCTATCCCAATAAGGCAGAGGAATTGCTGATCCTCAGACGTATGGGCAATACCGGCCGGCGGATCGATCTTAACCGGATCGTTTCTTTGGACGACATCTTACGTGCGCGCAAGGTGGTTGACGAAGTTTATATGGATGAAAAGATCGAGCATTATATCGTAGATCTCATTGAGGCCACACGGTCGCCGGAAAAGTATGCGCTGGCTGATTTAAAGCCGCTTATTTTATATGGTGCCAGTCCGCGCGCGACCATTAATCTCGCCATTGCGTCCCGGGCCTATGCGTTCCTTCAAGGGCGTGGTTATGTGACGCCGCAGGATGTGAAGACCATTGGTATGGATGTGCTTCGGCATCGCGTGGCTCCCAGTTATGAAGCCGAGGCTGAGAACCTTTCCTCCGAGAATATTGTGGCGCGTATTTTTGAACAGGTTCAAGTCCCGTAAGCGTTATCTGGCAGGTTCCGTTATGATCCCCAAAGATATCCTTGATAAAGTCCGCCGGATAGAGATCACGACCAATCGCCTTGTCACCGATGTGTTTGCTGGTCAGTACCATAGTGTATTTAAGGGCCGAGGCATGGAGTTTGACGAGGTGCGCGCGTACCAGCCGGGAGATGATGTGCGCAGCATTGACTGGAATGTGACGGCCCGGACAGGCATCCCGCATGTGAAAAAATTTGTTGAAGAACGCGAGATGACGGTCATGGTGCTTGTGGACGCATCGCTGTCTTGCCGGTTTTCTACGGCCCTAGAGTTAAAAAGTCGCCTTGCCGCCGAGATTGCCGCGGTACTGTCTTTTGCCGCGATCCGCAACAATGACAAGATCGGCCTTCAGATTTTTACGGATTCCGTCGAGAAGTTCATATCGCCACGCAAGGGGCGCGGTCATGTCCTGCGCATCATCCGCGAGGTGCTGTGCTTTTCAGCCGCCGGGCGTGGAACAGATATCGCGGCGGCACTTGAATTCATGACCAAGGTCAATCATCGCCGGGCGGTATGTTTCCTGATCTCTGATTTTATTGAGCCGTTGGCAGGTCAATCCTGGAGTTCACGTTTTGTGAAAGCCATGGCCATCGCCAACCGCCGGCATGACATCATCGCGGTGACGCTCAATGATCCGCGTGAAAAGCAATTGACGCCTTGCGGCTTGCTGGAATTAGAAGATGCCGAGTCAGGTGAGTCTGTGTGCGTGGACACAAATGATCCGGGTGTCCGAGCGGCTTATGCGCGTGCTGACAGGGAGCGCCTCACGGCGCGGGACCGGCTTTTTGGTTCGATGAAGGTGGATCATATCGATATATCAACAGATGTGCCTTATGCCGACAGCCTGGTGCGTTTCTTTGCTCGCCGGCGCAAGAGGTTGGGATGAACGGGGCGTCTGCGACAAGGGCCGGGGTGCTTGAGGCAGGGTTACGTGATATCCGCGGGCCCGTGGCTATTCCAGGTGAATGGCTTTGGCTCTGGCTACTTTCAGCCGGCATCTTTCTGGTTCTTCTTTTTTGGTTAGCCCGTCATTTTTCCAAACGGGCAACCCCCCAACCCGTTGTCATCCCGAAACCGGCCTGGGAGACGGCACTCTTGGCCCTGCAGGTATTGGAAAAAGCTGGTTTGATCGGGCAGGGGCGTGCGAAGGAATATTATTCCAGTCTTTCCGGGATCGTGCGCGGGTATATTGAGGAACGTTTTGATGTGCGCGCGCCGGAAATGACAACCGAGGAGTTCATGGAGGCGATCCGTCATTCGGAGAAGTTGACCACAGACCAGCGGGGATTTCTCAAAGATTTCCTGAACGCCAGTGATATGGTCAAGTTCGCCCGTTTTGCTCCGTCGGGTGATGATATGCGGCAGGTGATGGCACTGGCCAGGACGTTTGTCGAGGAGGTACGATGACGTTCAAGACGCCGTTGTTCTTGCTTTTGATCCCCCTGGTTCTTCCGTTCCTGGGTTTTTTATATTTTCGCAAGCGACCGCCGGTGTTCCTTTTTCCGTCGACGGCTTTTGTTTCTGGACTTCCGGTGACATGGCGTTTGCGGTTGAAACATGTGCCTTTTTTTCTCAGGATAGCGGTGCTGGCTCTTTTTATCCTCGCGCTGGCCGGCCCGGAGAAAGTCCTGCAAGATGCGCGATCGAGTTCGGAAGGGATCAGCATGGTTCTTCTTCTGGATACATCAACGAGCATGGCGGCTGAGGATTTTACGGTCAACGGTCAACGGATCAACCGTCTGGATGTTGTCAAATCTGTCCTGAAGGATTTTATTGCCGCGCGACCGGGTGACCGTTTGGGTTTGCTTGCTTTTGCGGCGCGCCCGTATACGGTCAGTCCGTTGACGGCCGATCACGCTTGGCTTTTACAAAATCTGGAACGCGTACGTTTTGGCCTGATGGACGATGGGACCGCGATCGGTTCGGCCATCGCTGCGGGCACTGCGCGGTTACGCAAGACTGAAGGCAAGAGCAAGGTGATCATCCTGTTGACCGATGGTGTTAATAATGCCGGGAAGATCGCGCCCCTGGAGGCGGCAGATACCGCGGCCACGCTGGGCATTAAGGTTTATACCATCGGTGCCGGGACGCGCGAGATGGCACCTTATCCGGTGAAGGATTTGTTGGGGCGGACAATTTATCAGAATATTAAAGTTGAGATTGACGAGGATGTGCTTCAGAAGATCGCCGGGAAAACGGGAGGCGCCTATTTCCGGGCCACTGATACGGACTCACTCAAGCGCATTTATGAGCGTATCGACAAACTTGAGAAAGTCAAATTTGATGAGAACGGCTACCGTCAGGTTGAAGGTTACTTTGACATTGTGTTGCTGGCGGCACTGGTGCTTCTTTTGATCGAGCTCATCCTTGCCAGGACTATATTCTTGAGGATACCGTGATCCATTTCGCCCAACCTTCTTTCTGGAACGGTCTTTTGGGTGTTGGCTTTGTTGCCTTCTTGCTGGTTTTTCTGGCCAGGCTACGGCGTAAGATCAGCTACCGCTTTGGCGACAAGATGCTGGCGCGCGTGACGGCGCGCAGTTTCGAGCGGCAACGGTTCATTTGGAAAGAAGCCCTGATTGTTGCGGCTTTCTTTTTTTCAGTGGTTGCCCTGGCGCGGCCTCAATGGGGCTTTGAGTGGCAGAGTGTGAAGCGGCAGGGGCTCGATATCCTTGTGGTGATGGACACGTCAAAGAGCATGTTGACCGAGGATGTCAAGCCAAATCGCCTCGAGCGTGCTAAATTTGCGGTTAAGGATCTCGTGAAGAAACTTCAAGGCGACAGGGCGGGACTGATCCCTTTTGCCGGGGATGCTTTCTTGTCATGCCCGTTGACCACGGATTATGGCGGATTTCTCCTCAGCCTTGATGATGTGAGTGTTCAGACGATCCCCCGTGGCGGAACGAATATTGCCCGGGCCATCGAAGAGGCATTGCAAGGGTATGTCGATGTGCCGGCGCAGTACAAGGTTATTGTTATTTTGACCGATGGTGAAAGTCTGGAGGGTGATCCGCTACGCTGGGCCAGGACAGCAGCCGAAAAGAATGTCCGAATTTATACCGTCGGCATTGGCACACGCGAGGGGGAACTCGTCAAGGTTACGGATGAGAGCGGTAGCGGCGGTTTTCTCAAGGATTCCTCAGGAAATTTTGTTAAATCTTCGCTCAACGAAGGTGCGCTCAAGGAAATTGCCGCGATCACGGGGGGAGCTTATGTGCGTGCCAGCGGGGCTGAACTTGGGCTGGATTATCTTTATGACCATTATTTGTCGCATTTGGAAAAACGCGACATTGAGAGCCGGATGGAGCAGCGGTATCATGAACGGTTTCAGTTTCCTCTTTTTGCGGCTTTTCTTTTATTGTTGATCGAGGTCATGTTATCGGTCAGGAGGCCTGAAACGTGAAAATTTTCTTTATGGCACTGATGATCTGCCTTATGGCTGTTCCGGTGCATGCGTCTGGCGCGGCAGGGGATGTTGCGGCAGGGAATAGCCTGTTCAAGCAACAAAAGTTCCCTGAAGCGCGTTTGCGTTATGAATCTGCCGCACGCAAGGATCCTGCAGAGGCAAGGATTGAGTATGATATTGCTACAGCGGCGTACAAGGCGGGGGATTTTGATGCCGCTACCGATCATTTTCAGAAAAGCCTTTTGACCGAAGATGATCATTTTCGGCGGGATGTTCATTACAATCTTGGGAATGCGTTTTACAAGGCTGGGATGTCCCGTGAAGATAAGAATCTGGAACAAGCCTTGCAGCGCCTTGAGGGAGCTGTGGGCAGTTTTGAGAAAGCGCTGGGAGTTGATCCACATGATGCGGATGCGGCCCATAACAGGGATTTTGTTAAACAGGAAATAATACGGCTACAACAGAAACAGCAACAGCAGAAGCAACAGCAACAGCAGAAGCAACAGCAAAAAGACGGCCAGCAAGGAAAAGAGCAACAACAAGCGTCGTCTTCGCAAGACAAGAAGGATGGTGAAACGCCGTCATCAGCGGAACCTAAGAAGGATGAGGAGAATGGATCCCCTTCCGGTGAGGGCCAGTCGAAGAATGCTTCGGAAGAAAAGAAAGAGCCTCTGACTGGACAAGGTGCTGAGCGGCAGATATCATCACAGAAAGAGGCCAACGATCTTGTGGATGATTTTGAACGCAATGAACTTCCCAAAGGGTTTTTGAATTTTATCCATCAGGCGCGCGATCCGCGTCCTGTTGAGAAAGACTGGTAGGTATGCATATGCGAAAATCAGTGATGATCATGTTGTTTGCATTGATGCTCAGTACGGCTCAGGCGACGGATATAACGGTTAAGGCGACGGTGAAGTCGGCACGGATTGCTTTCGGATCGGTCGTGTCATATACCATTACCGTCAACGGAGCGCAGGATCTTCAGCCACCGGCACTGCCACCCATAGACGGGCTTGACGTGCGTTACAGCGGGCCGGCGACGCATGTGGCCGTTATTAATGGCGTATATTCGGTTGAGCAGTCTTTTAATTACGTTCTTATTCCTTTAAAGAAAGGCAGTTTGACTATCCCGCCGGTTGAGGTGGATGTTAAGGGCCAGAAGTTTACGACAGAGGCTGTTGCTGTCGATGTTGTTACCGCCGTGGATGAAACACCTTCAGTTAATGGGGGCGGAGATAAGGTTCAGGACATTGAAAGCCGTTTAAAAGTGTTGATGGCGGTATCGAAAGCCCGGGTTTACGCGGGAGAGTCTGTTCCTTTGACCATTCGGCTTTATGTGAATCAGCTTTCTCTTCAGGAACTTTCTTTTCCTGAAATAACGCACGATGGTTTTCGCCTGGAGTCTTTTTCGGAGCCCAAGCAGTTCCAGGAAGCCATGGATGGCATTAATTGGCAGGTGATCGAGTTTTCTACATTGCTTTATCCCACGCGCGCCGGCGGGATCAAGATATCTCCGGCCGTCCTTCGAGGAAGCCTTCTTTTTAAGGCAGAGTCATCCAAAGATACGTCGGGCGGCCTTTTTGATGACGGATTTTTCGGCAATTTCTTTACCTCTTACCAGAAACGTCCGGTTACCATGACGTCCAATGCGGTAACGTTGGATGCGCTTCCTTTGCCCGAGGAAGGTAAACCAGCGGATTTTTCGGGGGCTGTGGGTGAGTTTGAATTTACAGCTGAAGCAGCTCCTCTTAAAGTGAAGGCTGGTGATCCGGTCACGTTACGCATGCAGCTCACGGGGGTTGGCAGTATGAAAGCGGTTACGTTGCCGGTATTCAAAGCTGACGGTTTTAAAGTTTATGATCCGCAGATCAAGGATGAAGGCGCCCGTAAAAGCCTTGAACAGGTTCTTATTCCGACAGATGTGAAGCTATCAGCCATACCTCCTGTGAAATTTACTTATTTTGATGTGAAGTCAGGGGCTTATCGCATGATCGAACGTGGCCCTTTTCCGCTTCAGGTGGCACCGGCTTCTAAGGGGGATGAATTCCAGGCTGTTGGTTTTTCAAGGTCGGCTGAGGTTTCTGTTCCTGAAACGTTTGGTCGAGACATTGTGTTCATCAAGGATCATCCCGGACGGCTTGAAAAGCGCGCGGATGCCCCGCTATGGCAGATGGCATTTTATGTCATCCTTGCGCTTTATCTCCAGGCCTGGGGTGCCTTCTTGGTTATTTATCTTCGCCGGCGCAGATTAATGAATGACCCGCGCTTCGCCCGGCAAGCGGCCGCGGCCAGGGAAGCGCGAGCCGTGTTTAAGGCCGCCCGTGAGCATTTGGCTGACGGGAATACCAAGGGGTTTTATGAGGTGCTGGAGAACGGGTTGAGGGATTATTTTTCTTCCAGATGCGGTCTTCCTTCAGGGAACCTTGACATACTATCTGTGGAAGAGGTTTTGCGGGCGGCGCAGCTTGACGAGAAATATATCTTGCGTCTTAAAGATATTTATAAAGTCGCCGAACATGCCCGTTTTGCCGGTATGCCGGGGGGCGTTGAGGGGATGCAGTCCCACCTGGCTGATGCGGAGGATATTGTTCGGCTTGTGGAAAGGCGGTCGCGATGAAATTATGGAGGATGTTGCTTTTATTTCTGGTTGTTATGTTCATGGGGCTGTCAGTTGCTCGCGCGGATGCGGGCAGGGCGGAAGCCGAGAAGTTTTTTATTAATGCTGTTAAAGCTTATCACGAGGCGCATTATACCGATGCGGTGGCATTGAATGAAGCTATTTTGGCACAGGGTTTTTCATCGCCGGCAGTTTATTACAATCTCGGGAACGCGGCGTTTAAATCCAGACGGATAGGGAAAGCTATCCTGAATTATTTACGCGCCCGGAGCCTAGCACCGCGCGATAGCGATATTCGGGCGAATCTGTCATTTGCCAGAACCATGGTCGAGAACTATGCACCGGTCAGGTCGGTATCGGCATTCGCGCCGCTGGAAAGATTATTTTCCGGTAATGAGCTTCAGTGGCTGGCGTTGTCGTTGCTGGCATTAACGGGGATTTTCTTCCTTGGAAGTCTTTATGCGGGGTTCCCTCAGAAGAGGGTGGTTCAGGGTACAGTCCTTCTGGTTTTGGTAACCGGATATTTTTCGGCGGCTTCTTTTGCCCATACGCTAGATCAAATAGGGGCATCGGTTTGTGTTGGTAAGGCCGAGGCGCGATTTGAACCGAATGCCCAAGCGACGCTTTATTTTAATGTTCCTGAAGGGACCGAGGTGCGGATACATCGGGAAAAAGATGGCTGGGCCAAGATCGAGCGTTCGGATGGTAAGTCCGGCTGGATCATGTCAGTGCTGGCAGAAAAAATATAGGGGGTTTATGTCGCAAGAAATGGATGTCATGCTGTCGATCGTTCGCGATGGGGGGCGTATCGCTTTGCGTCTGATCGATGATTGCCACCCAGAACTCAAATCCGATGCGTCGGTGGTTACCCGTGCGGATATGGCTGTATCTGCGCTGGCGCAGGAACGGCTCAGACCTTTTCTCAAAGCTGGCTCGCATATCCTTATTGATGAAGAAACAGTTGCCCGGACAGGTAAACCTGCCGATGTCCTTGCCCGTGATGTACCGTTTATCTGGGCTATCGACCCTATTGACGGCACACGTCCTTACGCCAACAACATGCCTCAATATGCGGTGTCGCTGGGTCTCATGAAGGATAAAAAGCCATGGATGGGTGCTGTGTATTTTCCGACGATGCGTGAGCTGTTTTATTGTGATGGCAAAGATGCTTGGTTTGTGACGGAGCCTTTCGGGTTCAGGGCTAGGCGCCGGCGTATTGTTCCAGTTGATGCCGTACTCTCGAGTCGTTCAGTATTCATTGCGACCGATGAGGTCGTCGAGAAGTTCGCCTGGCGTTCGCAAGATTGCCGCTTGATGATCTTTGCTTCTGCGGTGAGCGAGTTTTGCTGGCCAGCGATCGGCCGCGGCTGTGGCTCTTTGTCGCGGGTCTTTGTGTGGGATATTGCCGGTTCATGGCCCATCGCCCTACAGGCAGGGCTCAGGTTTCGCTCGGTGCAGACAGGTTTGCCTTTGGATAAACTGGAACCGGGTATTTTTGATGAAGCCTGGAGATTGAAAGATCATTATATCCTTTCATCTGACCGTAATTTTCCGTTATTGCGGGATAAATTAAAAGCTATTTGAGGTTATTGCCTGTGATCCACGACTATATTGATAATTTCTTGCGTTATTCTCTGCCGGGGGCGGGTCTTATCCTTGAGTTTCTTCGGACGAATCCCGCCCATGCATTGCCTTTGGTTGAACACGCCATCAACGGACGTGAGCTTTTTGTTCGTCCTGCGGCTTATTCAACCCGGCTTCCTGAAGAGGGGCGTTTTGAAGTCCATCAGCTTTATATGGATGTTCAGTATGTCATCAGCGGTGTTGAACGCATGCAGTCTGTTCCTGCGGATGCTTTATTGCCGGCAACGGCATATGATCCTGTGGCGGATATTCAGTTCTTCACAGCGGATCATGACATCACCGATGTTTGTGTGAAGCCCGGGGAATTTGTTGTTTATTTTCCCGGAGAGGCGCATCGCCCCATGTGCCAGCGAGGATCAGTCCCGGAGCTTGTCAAAAAACTTGTTTTCAAGATAAAAATATCCTAGTGTTTTTTATCCAGTAGCCGATGAACGATTTTCTCTACGTGAAGATCAGCCTGGAATAGGGTGCCTATTTTTCCTGTTTATTTTGTGTAAATTTCTTTGATGTTATATATACTATTAAAATATATTGATCCCGGGTATTCCCTGGCGTGTTGTTGTGCCAACGGTATCGTTCGTTGATAGATGGCAGATGCACGATCCGGGTTTATAAATTAACGGAAAAGTATTTCAGAATATTCAGGTGGTATGGAACTTCAAGAGATTTATCAGCCGATCGCAAAAGATTTCAAGAAATTAGCCGTGATGTTGAAAACCTCGCTCGGAGGACGTGACAGCAAGGTGATTCTTGAGATAAACAAATTTCTCCTTGGGTCTGGCGGAAAGAAATTGCGCCCGGCCATGGTTTTCTTGTCGGCGCAAGCTGTCAGGGGGCGAGGCATATCCCGGCAAATGGATGGAAAGTTGGTCGAGCTGGCGGCGGCGGTGGAACTTATTCACCAGGCTTCGTTAATTCATGATGATGTGATCGATCATGCTGCATTAAGGCATCGCCAGCCGACGGTCAATCACCGATGGGGCCAGGATGTCGCTATCGCGGCAGGTGATTATTTCTACGCCGAGGCATTTCGTCTGGTTGCTGCCTGTGGTAATGCCGGTGTACTTGATTGCATGGGCACGGCGACAAAGTTGATGTGCGAGGGGGAATTGTCTCAGATATGCGAAAGGGGCAATGTTGATTTGCTCAAACGGCAATATCTTGTGATGGTGCAAAAAAAGACAGCGGCATTGTTTGCGGCATCTTGTCATGCGGGTGTCCTGCTGGCGGGGGCAAACTTGACAGACCAAAAGACCTTCAAGGACTATGGTTCAAATTTCGGCATGGCTTTTCAGGTCAGGGATGATTATCTTGATCTGATTGGGCAAGAAGAGGTCTTGGGTAAAATTTCCGGTGCCGATTTTCATGTTGGCGAGTGGACGTTGCCTGTTTTTAATCTTCTGGCCCAGAGCGAAGAAAGGGCGTCGACCTTGAAGTTAATGCGTCAGCCTGACAGGCAGGCAGCATTAAAAGAAATACGGCAAAAGTTTATGAATTCACGGGCACTCTTGAAAACCAAGAATGAAGTGAATGGCTATGTGCGAAAAGCTCAAGAAAGTATACGCGGTTTGAAAGGATCACCGTTCAAGGATAGTTTGCTGGCGTTGGCGGAAAATGTTTCCGTATAGACAGGGTTGTTGCTGACGGGGGATTTTGGGGATCTCCTATAATATTTAACATGTCAAATCGAGAGAATAAGATGGGTATAGCTGTGATTGAAACAGATGTCTTGATTGTTGGAGGTGGTACCGCGGGGCTTGCGTTTGCCATTCATTATGCGGACATGGTGCGTCAATACAATGAAGATCCTGCCAATACGGCAAAATTGCCAGGCCGCGTGATGCTGATTGAAAAGGGCGGGGCGATCGGGCATCATTCCCTTTCCGGTGCGGTTATCAACCCTGCGGTTTTTGCAGAACTTTTACCGGATGTTGATCCTAAAGACTATCCGTTTGAATCTCCGGTTATTCAGGATGACACCATGTTTTTCACAAAGCATGGAGCCTTTAAACTTCCATTTGCTCCACCGTATATGTCTAATAAAGGTAATCATGTTGTCATGTTGGGCAAGCTGGTGCGCTGGCTTGCCGAGATCGCCGAGAAGAAAGGTGTGCAGATATTCAGCGGGTTCAGCGGCCATGAATTGATCCTCGACAACGGAAAACTGGCGGGTATCCGTACAGGGGCCTCGGGGCTTGATCATAACGGCAAGCCGATGGTTAATTATCAACCGCCGACGGATGTCCGTGCTAGGATCGTTATTTTGGCCGAGGGATCGCGCGGGAATTTGACCCGGGATTTGGTCAAGGCGTTCGACCTGGCCAAAGGACGTAACCCTCAAGTGTATTCACTGGGTGTCAAGGAATTATGGGAGATCCCCGAGGGCGTCTTTAAAAAGGGGCAGGTGGTTCATTCGTTGGGGTATCCTTTCGGGATGGATCAGTTCGGCGGCGGCTTTATCTACGGATTAAGCAAAACGCTGGTGGCGGTGGGGATGGTGGCTGGTCTTGATATCGCAGATCCGGCTTTCGACACACAGCGTGCCTTACAAATATACAAGGATCATCCTTTTGTCAGCAAGGTCATCAAGAACGGAAAAATGTTGCGTTACGGCGCCAAGACGATCCCCGAGGGCGGTCTTTTTGCCCTGCCCCAGTTGTATCATGACAATGTTATGATCGTTGGCGACGCGGCGGGGTTTCTGGCCATGCCAAGCCTTAAAGGCGTGCATGCGAGCATGCGTTCAGGGATGCTGGCGGCTCAAACGGCCTATGAGGCTTTCAAGAAAAACGACACATCCAGCGCCGGCTTGTCACGTTACGCGAAGCTTTTTAAAGAAAGTCCTGTTTATAAGGAACTTTATCCTGTCCGCAATTTTCGGCAGGCTTTTACGGGTAATATAGTGTCGGGAGCATTCCAATTTGGAACCCAGATATTCACCGGCGGGCGCGGGTTGTCATGGGGCGGGCGACTGGCGATGGCCGAGGATCGCGCGCATTGCCGGCCGTTATGTTGTGCGGGAGCGGGTGTCCCCCGCGAAGCCGCATCGTGTGCCGGGTCGTCCGGGATCGACAAAGAAACGGCTGTCTTTTTTTCCGGCACCAAGCACGACGAGGAACAGCCATCGCATATCAAAGTTCAAAGTGATGCCGTCTGTGATGAATGCATCAAGAAATACGGCGGCCCTTGCCAGCATTTTTGTCCGGCGCAGGTTTTTGAGATCAGTGCTGATCCGCATACAGGCAAGAAAAGCTTAAAACTGCATCCGTCCAACTGTGTTCACTGCAAAACGTGTGATATTAAGGATCCTTATTCTAATGTGATCTGGGCAACACCTTATGGCGGTGACGGCCCTGAATATGAAAATATGTGAGGTGATATGGGCTTAAAAGTTATCAGTTTGATGAAACAGGTTCCTTTATTCTCCCAGATGCGCATGGGCGAGGACGGGTTGATGGATCGCACCAAGGCAAAGTCCATGATCAACACGGATTGCTGTTTTGGGCTTGAGCAGGGGCTTCAGATCAAGAAGCATGTCCCCGATGCGGAGCTGATCGTTGTTTCCATGGGGCCGCCGAGCTTTGACCAGTCGTTGCGGCAGACGATTTCTTTGGGTTATGATCGCGCGGTTCTGCTTTCTGACCGCCGGTTGGGAGGCTCTGATACGTTTTCAACGGGGCTGGCTATTGCAACATTATTGCGGAGCAAGATATTGCCCGCGGACCCCAGGGAGCCTTATATTATTTTTGCCGGGCGGCAGACCAGCGACGGAGATACCGCGCACGTCCCTTCGCAGGTCGCCGAGAATCTGGGGATACCTCAGGTGACTTTTGCGGTTAATGTTGAGTATGGTCCGCTGTACCTTATTGTCAAACGCATGATCGAAGGCGGGCATCAGACGCTCAAGGTGCCTTTGCCGTGTGTGATTTCTGTGGCACCGACGGCGGTACATGTCCGCCGCCCATCGCTGTCCGGCGCGATCAAGGCACGCCAGATCAGCATTGAGTCCTACAATCTTGACCATATCGGCCTTGATCCTGCGGTGGTCGGGTTGAACGGTTCGCCGACCAGTGTGGCCAAGGTTGTGAATATCACGCGCGATCGCCCCCCGGTCAGCATGATCGGCGGAAATAATTGTACCGAAGTTACAGGCAACCTGGTCAAGACCTTTGATATTGCCGCTACGTTGCATAAGCCTGCCGTTGCGGATACGCCGGCAGGGGCAGAGGCACCTAAACAGGACAGATTTCCGCGCAAGGATTTTCGCCAGGGAGCCAGTGGCATTTTTACATGGGCTGAGGTCGTTGGCCGTGAACTGTCATTATCTTCGGTTGAGATCCTCAATCCTGCCCGTAAACTGGCGAATGAATTGAAGACCACCGTGACCGCGGTTTTGATCGGGCATAATGTTAAAGCCCTGGCACCTCGCTTGATCGCCCATGGTGCCGATGAGGTTATCGTGGTCGAGGACCCCCGTTTAAAAGAATATTCCATCCTTCCCTTTACCAGTGTTATCGAGCAGATCGTTAAAGAACGCCGTCCGGAGATAAGCCTTTTCGGGGCGACGACGTCAGGACGTGAACTGGCCCCGCGCTTGGGCAGCCGCCTGGGTTCGGGTGTTACGGCGGATTGTACCATCCTCAAGGTGGGAGAGTTTGTTCAACCCTCATCGAAGACCATCTGGTCGCCTTGCCTTGAAGCGATCCGTCCGACGTATGGAGAAAGCAAGCTCGCCACGATCGTCGGTTTTCGCTGCCCGCAAATGGCCACGGCGCGGCCGGGAACTTTTGAAGCCTTACAACCGGATCAACGACGTGAAGGCAAGATCACAGCTTTTATCCCGGTGCTTGATGATAAATTGTTTGTGGTGGAGATATTAAGCACGGAACGCAAGGAAGCCGGTGACGACGGGTTGTTTTCGGCCAGTGTGATCGTTGCCGGAGGGCGTCCGTGTGGAGAAATGGATGATTTCAAACTCATCAAGGAGCTTGTGCAGGCGTTTGAAGAAAAAGGCATAAGCGCGGCTTGGGGAGCGACCCGCCAGGCGGTTGACCATGGGTATGCCCCGTACAGCCGTCAGATCGGTCAGACGGGAAAAACCGTGCGCCCCAAGGTTTATATTGCTGTTGCTGTTTCGGGTGCTATCCAGCATGTCAGCGGCATGAAGGAGTCCGGCAGGATCGTGGCGATCAATCAGGACAGGCATGCGCATATTTTCGATTGTTCGGATTATGGAGTCGTCGGCGGATATTTGGAGACATTGCCACTGCTTATCGCCAAGATCCGTGAAGGGTTCACCTTTGGATTAAAGTCTTGAAGGTATCAAAAGCATGACATTGAATGGTAATAAAACTACCGAAAGAAGAAGATTTACGCGTATCGCACAAGAAGATGTGTTTGTATGTGAGATATTTGATATGCGTGGGCTGGAAATTGGAGCAAAGAATTTCGGGCATATGATCACGAAGAATTTATCGCAGGAGGGCTTGCTTTTTGAGTCAGTTGAAGCGCTGGCGATGGGGACCATCCTTAAGCTTCAGGTGGACCTTCCCGGGCTGGAGAAATATAAACACAATTGCAGTCAGCTACTTCGGCTACCAAGGAACAGACTCTGGCCATGTTCCAGAACAATTTGATAACCTAGTCCAATGTAGCGGCTTCGATCCAGCTGGCGGCATCTGCCGAGGATGTGTTCGTACAGGCCGAAACATTACGGGATATGGCCGCGCTGTTCAAGACACTTGACGCGGATGCGAAGACCCCGACGATCGTTCTAAAAAACAGTACGGAACGATGAACACGTCAAGATAGGTCAAAGAGGTATTATAATGCCAAAAGATTTGGATAAACAAGTTTTAAGTACCATGGCGATGGAAGTGGTTAAAGATACTTTTAAAAAGATGCTCCAGGTTGAATTTAGTGCACCGCCTGTTGCCGTTGAGAAAAATATCATTGAGTATAAAAGCCGGATGCGCGTTTCCCCCATGGAAAAGTTTAACGCGCCGGCGTATGTTTCTTACGTGAACTTTTATCTTTCGCAAAAAGATCTCCAGGCAGAGATCGCCGTAGGTACGTTTATCTTGTGCGTCAAAGATGATGTTGTCGAGAAGCTGTCCAAAGCCTTCAAACTTTCATCCAAAGACGCGGAGAATGAAAACCTTCAAATGGATAATGTCGCTGAATTCTGCAATATTCTTGCCGGTAATGTGTCGAATGAATTGACAAAGCTCGGATACGCCAATCTTTTCATGTCAGCTCCCTATAAGGGAATGAATGCCATTCCTGAAGGGGTTCCATTTGATTATGCGCTTTACTCCAAACAGGAAATATCTTTCTTTTTTTGGAATGAAAAGTGCATTGTCGTGGAATTATGTATTGGGCGTGTCCCTTTTAGACAGGCGTAATTTTTAATGGAAAAGATGACACGATGAAGAAAATACTTATTGTGGATGATTCCACTGTTCAAAGAAAAATGATCATCCAGATCATCCGCAAATCTGGATTTGAGAACGAGATACTTGAAGCTGGAGATGGTCTCGAAGCCATTGGTGTTTGAGGAGAACATTTTGAAGATATTGGCATTGTATTGTGTGACTGGAATATGCCTAATATGAATGGCCTTGAGTTCGTGGAGGGCATAGCTCAAGTACCGGCGGTTGCGGCAGTCCCGGTGGTGATGGTGACGACCGAAGGGACGGCAGATATGATCGCTCAGGCAAAGGCGGCGAATCCGAATTTGCAGGGGTATGTCGTTAAGCCTTTTACAGCAGAGCAGTTAAAGGCAGCGATCGAACCTATTTTGCGGCGCGCGGGATAGTTCTTTGATGGGTAATGGTAAAACTCAGGGATCATGCCTTGAGTTTTGTTGAATTGGCCAAGGTGATCAACGTAAAACCCAATGCGGTCCTGCATGAAGGTGGCAAGAGGATCGTTATCATAACTGATGGTCATGTCCGTCTGGGTATTCTGGTTGATGCGTTGATAGGGAAAGAAGAGATCGTGATCAAATCATTTACGTGCCACTTCTCCAAGGTGAATGGGATATCAGGGGCATCGATCCTTGCCGATGGAGATATCGCGCTGATCCTAGACCCGTCGGTTATTATCCGGGAATCAAGACCGGGGACACTTTAAGGCGTTACTCGGCGCCCACGAGCACTGAGCCGTTGAACTGCCGGTATTCTTTCCATATCCTTTGCGATGAGATCGCATAACTTTTATGAGTGTCGCTCTTTTTTTGTCCCATGATGAGGCCGAGCAGGCTGCCTTGGGCGCTGAGGACCGGCCCGCCGCTGTCGCCAGGATGGAGGTTGAGGTCAAGTTCAAGGAATTCTGTTTCTGACGCAGCCCCGTTGATCAACCGGACAATGCTCCCTTCGATCACGCCCTGATCGTACGGCAACGCGATGACACGGTCGCCTGGTTTTGTTTCGGAGAAATTGGCCCTGGCAATGGCACGTAATGGCAAGGGTTGAGGTATCTTTAGAAAACAGAAATCCAGCGTTCCATTATAAAGCACACGGGCTTCGACTGTCTTGCCATCGGACATGGTCACAAGGATGTGCCTAGCACCGGCGATCACGTGGTTGTTGGTGACAATGATCCCCGAAGAATCGACGATAATGCCATTGCCCCGGTGTTCCTGCCCGAAGGCGCGCAAGATATTGCTGTCAACACCAGAGAAATTCATGTTAAACGCTTTGATGGTGACAAGCGACAGTTTCAAATTTTGTTGTGACTGGAAAAGAGGGCTTTCCTGCCCTTCGGTGCCTTGAGGGCAAAGTAGGCAGCCAAGAAATACCAATAGATAACATAGAGATCGCATAGGCTCATTGTATAGTAAAAAGACATTAAATAATGCAACCTTTTGTAAAGAAAAGATCAGAAATTTGATTGGAGCAATAAGATCATTATGTTATTATTAAACATTGTTTTCAGCATTCTCCGAAGAAACGTTCATGCGGGTTATTGAACAATGAAAAGTGACGGCAAGAAAATAATTACGGGATACTTCTATAATCCATTATCTTTCATCGGGGCGATATTGGCCGTCCTCGTGTTGATGGCGGAGTTCGTGCTTTTTGGCATTGATTTTTACGGGCATTATTCCAATCTTTATCTTGGGTTGGGGACCTATCTTGTATTGCCGCCCTTTCTTATCCTCGGGATATTGATGATATTCCTTGGTTTCCTGCTTGAACGCCGTAAGGCGCGAATGGGTGTTGCGGGCGATCAAAAGGGGCGTTTTATTTTTGATTTCTCTCAACCGCAGACCCGCAATACGGGCATTATCATCGTCGTTGCTGCCGTTATTTTTATGATCATGACAGCGATCGGTACGTATAAAGCTTTTCATTACACGGAATCGGTCGCTTTCTGCGGCCTTCTTTGCCATGAAGTGATGAAACCTGAATATGTGGCCTATCAAAATTCGCCGCATGCCCGGGTCAAGTGCGTGGATTGTCATATCGGAGCCGGAGCCGGATGGTATGTGCGTTCGAAGATATCGGGGGCTCGACAGGTGGTAAAGACGTTATTGAACAGCTATGAAAGGCCGATCCCTGTGCCGGTACACAATTTGCGCCCGGCCAAAGAAACATGCGAAGAATGCCACTGGCCCGGGAAATCGTTTGGCAACATTGAACAGGACCGGCAGTATTATTCAACAGGCAGCGACGGACAGCCTGCGCATTGGACATTACGCATGTTGATGCATGTGAGTGCCAAAGAGGGGAACAGCCAGGGTATCCACGCGCACATGTCGGCCAATAACAAGGTCTCTTATGTTGCCAGTGACGAGAAGCGTCAGGTTATCACATGGATCAGGAGTGTGAATGATGCCGGCGTGGCGACTGTTTATACGACCAAGGATTCACCTTACAAGAATGCCGAACCGCCGCAAGGCAAGATCCGTCAGATGGATTGCATGGATTGCCACACACGGCCGTCCCATCACTATGAGGCTCCTATGCCGTTGGTGAATCGTGCTATAGCCGAAGGCAGGATCGATCCTGCGATCCCGCTGATCAAGGATAAGGCTGTGGCCGCTCTTGCCAGGAAATACTCAACGGAAGATGAAGCTGTTGCCGCGATCAGGACTTCATTGCTGGCATATTATAAGGAAAAACAGGCACCCTTTTATACAGCGCATGAAAAGAATATTCAGGGCAGTGTTGATGCCGTGGTTGATCTTTTCAAGCACAACATGTTCCCTGAGATGAAGGTTAGATGGGATGTTTATCCTGATAATATTGGTCACATGATATCTCCTGGCTGTTTCCGTTGCCATGATGGTGAGCATCAGTCTAATGCCGGCAAGGTGGTCACCCGTGATTGCCGTGTGTGTCATGCGATCATCGCGCAAGGACCGGCAGATAATGTGGAAAAAAGTGTGGATGGTCTTCCGTTCCGCCATCCCTTTGATGGTGACGAGTCCTGGAAAGAAATGAACTGCGCGGACTGCCACAGCGGTTCGTAATGCTATGTCACGGAGACACTGAATGCCCCTAGTGCTCATCGGAGTCAACCACAAGACCTGCCCGCTCGAGATCAGGGAAAAATTCTTCCTTCAGCCGACGGAAAAAGAGCTCCTGCTGGCTGAATTCAAGAACGATCCGCGTGTCCTGGCCGCCATCATCCTGTCGACATGCAACCGCACCGAGATCTACGCTGACCTCCTTGACCTTGACGCGTCCATTATCCTCAAGCTTGTCCTTACCTTTAAAGGCCTCGCGCAGTCACCGGATCTGGAGCATTTCCTTTACGTGCGTCATGAAAAGGATGTCGTTGCCCATTTCTTCAGTGTTGTTGCCGGGCTTGATTCCATGATCCTCGGCGAGAAACAAATTTTAGGCCAGGTGAAGACGGCCGTGAGTTTGTCGCAAGAGCGGCAAATCCTCAACCGCACCCTGAATATCCTTTCCAATTTTGCGATTGAGACCGGCAAGAAAGTGCGCCGGGATACGCTGATCGACTGCGGCGGGTCATCTGTGTCCTGGGCGGCTGTAGCAAAGGCGCAGGAGATCCTCGGGTCACTCGAAGATAAGACAGTGCTGGTCCTGGGATCCGGGAAAATGGGGTCTTTGGCGATCCAGCAGTTGAAGAATAAAGGCGTAAAAAAGATCTTTGTGATGAACCGGACGCATGAAAAAGCGGAAACCCTCGCGGATGAATGCGGGGCGCAAGCCGTGCCTTTCTGGCAGATCCGGGATATCCTTGAGCAGTCCGATGTGTGCATTTGTTCCACCGGAGCACCCCATTATTTGGTGGACAAGGATTTGATCGAACAGGTGATGGCCGCGCGTCCCGCCAGGAGGCTTGCCGCCATCGACATCGCGGTGCCGCGCAATATTGATCCTCTGGTGGCTGAGGTCGCAGGCGTGAAACTGGTTGCTGTGGATGACCTTGCGCAGACGGTGCAGGACAGTATGAACAAGCGCCATACGGCGGTTGAACAGGCAGAGAAAATCATTAATCTTAAGATGCATGAATTTTACAGGGCCCTTGACAAGGCGGCGATGTATGAATTGATGAAGGAATCTGGTGTATCGAAAGGGGCGTGTGCCTGATGATGTCTGTTATCAAGAAATTGGGATCTGTCGGGTTTACGGTTATGATCAGCGTTGCCCTGATCCTTCTTCTGATCATCGCGACGTCCATGGAAGCGGTGCACGGGACGCCGTTTGCGCAGAAAGCCTTTTATCAAACGCGCTGGTTTGATATGGTGGTTGCTTTATTGTGGATCAATATTTTTTGTTCTACGGTGCTCAGGTTCCCGTTCAAGCAAGGGCAGATCGGTTTTTTGATCACACACAGCGGGATACTGCTACTTTTGACCGGGGCGTTGATGACGCGCATGTATGGCATTGAAGGCGAGATGACGATCTTTGAAGGCGAGACCAGGAATGCGATCAAGCAGTCGGGGTATGCTTTAAGTGCCACGTTCCCGAATCAGGAAGAAGTTTTGTCCGACCTGCGTCAAGGGAATATTAAGGTTGCGTTGACACGCGAACGCTTGAATGCCGCGGCGCCTTTTTGCCCGCTTGAACCAAAGAAGGCCGTCGGTGATAGGGAACACCCGGAACAAATGGTTGATGTTAATATTGTGAATATTATAGAAAAGGCATCCGAGCGCAGGCAAGTGATCATCGGGGATGCGCAGGCACCGGTCAATCATGCCATCGAGGTCAGGGTTCATAGCCAGCAATTGGCGCAGGACACTGCGGTATGGCTTGTTGAACATGACACCCAGGATCATGGGGCCGATACGGCCATGGCCGGGCCGATCAAACTGATGATGCGCCCGGATGTTCGACCAGCACCGGCGCAGCAACCGATCCTCCATATTGTTGATCAAGCTGGCAAGGAGATTCTAGCTATTAATGTGAGTGACACCGGGCTGGCCAAAAGTATTCGCCTGGGCAAAACAGGTTTGACGATCAAAGATCTTGAATACTATCCCTATGCCACGGTATCGGCGAATAAGCTGATTAATTTTCCTGAAGGCAAGCGTTTGAATCCGGCTGTTGTTTTTAATCTGGTTGATGCTAAAAAAGTGTCTGTGCGCCAGGTCAAGTTCGCTTTTTTCCCGGAATTTGAGTCCATGCATCCGCAGGTTTCAAAAACAGCCGCGCGTGTCCAGATAAAATTTGAAGCTGGTAAACCGCAAGCGGTCGAAGAGCCGTTTGATGGTTTGCAGGTTTCTTTTGTGTACGATCAGGGAAATAGTTGGAAATACCGGACAAAGTTTCAGGATAAATTCTTGGCCGAGGGGAATGTGGTGGCGGGTGCTTGCGTGCCGGCGGGATGGAGCGATGCAGAGTTTTGTGTTCGCCAAACAATGTCCCGGGCTCAGATAAGTTATGATATAGCCCCATCGGAGAATGGCCAGGGCGGGGTGTTGGCTGCGGCGGTTACGGTGCCTGCGGCAAGTCCTGCGGATGTTTTTTGGGTATTTGAAGGACGACGGACACCGGTGCGGTTAGCTCAGGGTGAGATTAAACTTTCCCTGGTGCCTGAAACACGGGCAATGCCTTTTGCTTTGACGTTGAAACAATTTAGGAAAGTTGATTATCCAGGGACGCAAGACGCGGCAAGCTACGAGAGCGATGTGGTCCTGGTCGATACCGTGCGCAAGGTGTCATTGGAACGCACGGTCGTCATGAATCATCCTTTGGAATATGACGGTTACAAGATATTCCAGTCGTCATACTTCAATGATCCGGAAGCGGGCAAGGCGTCTGTCTTTACCGTTTCAAAAAATCCAGGTATCCCGTGGATTTACATAGGATCGATCCTGGCGTGTCTCGGTGCTATATTTCAGTTCTATGGGCCTGAACAAAAGAAGGTGGCATGAAAAAGATAATTTTTGCGGCAGGTATCGGTTTGTTGTGGGTAATGGTCGCTTATCCGGTATTGGCATCTGCCAAGCCTGAAGGTATCGCTATCCAGCATCATGGCCGGATCAAGCCATTTTCTGCTTTTGCCCAGGAAACCTTGCAATTGATCAGCGGTAAAGACCACTGGCAGGGGCAAACAGCAACAGCGTTATTCCTTACGAATCTTGATCATCCGCAACGTTTCCTTGATTTGCCGTTTATCAGGGTCGATCATCCGGCATTGAGAAAGTTGCTAAGCCTTCCTCTAGAAAGTGGCAATGTTTCTTATCAACAGATCATGTCAGCCGAGGAAACACTCCTGGCTTTGGTGCGCAGTGCTGCTGACAAACGTGCGGCAGACAAGCGGCCGTCGGCAATTGAACAGCAGGCAGAAACGGTGTATCAACGTGTGACCGTTGTTCAGAGTTTATTTTCAGGAGCGTCGATCACGGTCATCCCGGCGGAAAGGGTGTGGTTATCGCCGTTTCAATCCGCAGAAGCACCTGCTGAAGCCTTCAAAAAGCTTGTGCATGCGTTGGCTGTCAAGGCTCCCGGATGTGACTTGGTTGTCCAACAATGGATCGTCGAGAGTCATCGCTCTATCAGCAAAGCGGTGCAGTTCCGTATCGAGATGGAGAGGATCTATTATCAATTTCAGCCTTTTTATCTGGCCTGGATCTTTTATCTGGGTGGTTTTATATTTTTATTGCCTAGGCAACCGTGGGTCAGAAAGACAGGGAAGTTTCTGATTCTGGCGGGTTTCCTGGGGCATTTGACGGGAATAATTTTGCGTTGGACCATCTTGTTAAGGCCGCCGGTCGCCAATATGTATGAAACCATGATCTTTATGGACTTGATCCTGATGGTGACGGTGGGTGTATTTGTGATCGTGCGCAAGCGTCCTGCCTTCTTGTCGAGCGGTGCCTTGGTCAGTGCTTTGATCATGCTTTATGCCCGATTGTTGCCGGTCGATCAGTCCTTGGATGTCCTTACGCCGGTCCTGCGCAGCAGTTACTGGCTGACGGTGCATGTGATCACGATCATTTCCAGCTATAGCCTTTTTGCATTTGCCATGGCCGTGGCGCATCGACATCTGTTTTTGTCGGCACGTGGCAAGCCTACACCGCACGAAGAGCAGATCTCGGCGGATACGATCCTGCGTTTGTTGCAGGCTGGCTTGATCGCCTTGGGTGCGGGCACGATCCTCGGCGGTGTATGGGCGAATGAGGCCTGGGGCCGTTTTTGGGGCTGGGATCCCAAAGAAACATGGGCTTTTATCACGTTCTTGGGATATATGGCCATTCTTCATTTGCGTCATAGTCGACGGTTGAATGATTTTGCTCTGGCTGTCAGCGCAATCTTTGGATTCTTGCTGGTGGTGATGACATGGTATGGCGTAAACTTTGTCCTGGGTCGCGGTCTGCACAGTTATGGTACGGGTTCCGGTGGCTTGACCTGGATCATTTATTTTTTGATCTTTGAAGCAGTCTTTTTAGCTTTTGTTTTCATCAATAAGAAATCTAACAACAAGGGGCGTTGATCCCATGAAAAACAATAAGAAAAGGAATCGTATGCGCAGTCGACTTCTAAAATTATTTGCAATACTTCCCGTGATTTCAGCAGGTTTTATTATTATCAACCTGCCAGCACGCGCGGATGTCGCCGAGATGAAAAAGTATAAAGAAGCTTTTCCCGAAACAAAGCCCAAGTGCATCAATTGCCATGTGGCCGAGCTTCCCAAGAAAGAAGAAGCGGCGCATGAGTGGAACGATTACGGCAAAGCTGTTATGGCGCAAGTGGCAAAGGATGGTATCAAGGGCGATGAAGCTGATGAACCTCGTCCGACACCTGAAACGTATACGCGTGTGGGTAAGATCGAAGATTTCAAAAAATAAAGATACCGAAGGAGGTTTATGAGAGCTAACCATTCTTTTTTTTTATGTTTAACAAGGGCCATGTTTTTGAGTGTGGCACTGTTTTGCTTGGTCTTTTGCGCCGGGAGAATATCGAATGCTCAGGCACTGGTCGAGCAGAAAGCTCCTTCTGTGTCGCAGAAGGGGGCAACGTATGTGGGCATGGAAACCTGCGCCACGTGCCACGAGGATCAGGCAAAGCAATTCAAACTTTCACCGCACGCCAGGTTGGTGACAAAGGGCACAAAGGATGTGCCTCAGGCGTGCGAAACGTGCCATGGACCGGGCAGTATCCATGCGGAGAACGGCGGCGGTAAAGGGAATGCCATCACCAATCCCAAGAAAGACCCAACGATTTGTTTCACGTGTCATACGGAAAAGAAGATGGAATTCCGCCTGCCCAATCATCACCCGGTGCTCGAGGGCAAGATGAGCTGTGTGGATTGCCATGAAATGCATGGTTCTGATGCCAAAGCATCGGCAACGTCCATGGAAGGGCCCAATGAGACGTGTTTCAAGTGCCACAAGGATCAACAGGGGCCGTTTGTGTATGAACATCCAGCGATGCGTGAAGGCTGCACCTCGTGCCATAAGGTGCATGGATCCATTAATGCGAAAATGTTGCTGGCCAGGGATTTCAATCTTTGTGTAAAATGTCATTCTCAGGCAAATTTCCCGACGCTGGTTACAGACAATCACGCAACTAATATGCAGCGGGCAGGCGCTTGCTGGGAGTGCCACACCCGGCCGCATGGGTCTAATTTTGCGCCAAAATTTACGTATTAAAAAGGGGGTCCAGTGATGCGCGATCACTTCGGGGTTAAATTAGTCAGATTTATGTTGGCTGTGGTGATGTTGATGGCATGGAGTGTACCTTCTTTTGCCCAGGAAAGCGCGGTGGTTTTGACATTGAGGCCGGTTCAGACGGCTTTTGTTAAAGGGGACGTGTCAAAATTCAGGGCGATCAATTGGACCAAGGATGGCGCACAATCCGGGATCAAGGCGTTGCTCCTTGATGTCAAACCGACAAAAGATGTCACAGTGTCTTTTGAGGGCAGTGGCATGGTCGGTGATGCGGATTATACCGGCGGGATGCTGGTTACCAAAGAGAACCTGGGGTATGTGAAGTTCAATTATGATTCTTTCCGGAAGTATTATGATAATAAGGGTGGGTACTATCCTTTTCCTTCAGCGGGGATGGCGTTACAGACATTGACTCAAGATCTGAAGCTGGATGTGGGGCATTTTGCCGTTGAGATCGGCAAAGGCACTGCCAGTGACCCTGATTTCAGCGTTGGTTATGAACGCGCCACCAAGAATGGTATCAAAGACAGTACGACCTGGGGGTATGTCAAAGATTATGCGTATAATGCCAATGCGACGGTTAATCGCAAAAAGATTGCACCGATCTTTATTACCAAAGATGAAATCACGGACACGTTGACTGTTAAAGGCAAGGTGGATGTGGCAGGATTTAAGGTCAAGGGTGAACAGAAGTATGTTTTCTTCAAGGGTAATAATTTACGTGAAGAGCGTGTTTACGGCAGCGCAGGGGCAACCACGGCTGAGAATAAGATCACGCGTCAGACGGAAACACCGCAGACCAAGGAATTGTCATCGGTGATCCGCGCCGAGCGCTGGTCATTGAATGATAAGACGTATGTGGCCATGGGGTATCGTTTTGGCCATGTGCGTAATTCCATGCTTTATGTGTCCAGGGATTATAATTCAGCGACAGGGCTCTTGTTGTGGTCAGCCGGAAATTTCAAGGATGGATATGCCCAGAATATTCAGGATACGCATACGGTGACGGGCATGATGTCATCGAACCTGACCGATCAGTTGACGCTGATCTCCAGGGTTAAGGGAGAATTAAAAAGTAGTTATGGCACCAGCCATCAGTATTTCTTGAATAGCGCTGAAGTAGGGACGACGGATCTTTATCAGGTGAATGAAGACAAAGTGACCAACAGTGCTGAAAGTTTCTCGCTGAGGTATGCCGGGATTGCACGGACAAGCCTTTATGCGGACCTTGAGTTGAGCCAGGAACGGAACTGGAAGGCGTTAAATTATCCAACATCATGGTCGACGTCGGCACCGAATCCGGCACTGTTGCTTTCGGAAACGATCAACCATGTGCCTGAAACAGTGGGGACGCTGGGAATGCGCGTAACCCCGGTTGACAAGGTGAGCCTGACGACCGAACTTAAGTATAAAGAAAAGATAGATAAGCTGGATAAGGTCACGGGCTCTGCGGCGACGTATATCAATAAGCTCAATACCGTTTCTGAGGAGGTATCAACGCGCCTGGCCTGGAAGCCGTTTAAATGGCTGGAGAATTCTTTTAAGGTCAAGGCGGTGGATAACCTTTACCGTATCCAGGCCATGAACTTTAACAAGGTCAAGATGCCGGGCACCGAGCGTGATTTTATCTATGGCATTAATCTTATGCCGACGGATCAGGTGATGGTTAACCTGTCGTATGCACTGCAATTATCCAAGACAGGCGGGATCGGGGATCAAAGTGTTTACGCCCCGCCGCCGTATACCGCCAATGTGTATACCTGGGCGTTGAGCAGCAGTTATGCGCCGACGGAGAAATTTATTTTCTTCGATTCCCTGGAGTACTCAAGGGCCAAGAACCAGACGAATGTTGACGGGAAAAGCATTACGACAACGCTGGCGTCGATGGGACCCATGCTCATGGGGCTCGACCAGGAATGGTACAGCATTGACAATGGGGTTAAATGGCTGCCGACCAAGAGCCTGACCATTGAACCGCATTATGCGTATTATGCTTTCCGTAATTTTGAAGGCGTATCTACCGGCAATTACAGCGCGCATGTTATCTGGCTGGATGTGAATGTGACGTGGTGATGTGCATTTATTTTATTGATCGATCAACGAGGGTGTTGAAGCGTTCCATGAAATCCCCGGTCGTGTGATCGGGGATTTCCATCATAGAGGTAGGCATGGGGTATAAGGTATATTATCCGGTTAATCTGGATTTAAACGGCAAACGATGCCTGGTGGTCGGCGGCGGGGCAGTGGCGGCCCGCAAGGCGCTCACGCTTATGGCCTTTGGCGGGGTCGTCACGGTGATCAGCCCGACGCTGGACCCGTTATTGCGGTGCCAGGTTAAATCAGGCAAGATCAGCTATATAGCCGGGAAATATCATCAGAAATTCATGGCAGGGGCAGCGGTTGTCATTGCGGCCACCGATGATCCGGCGGTGAATCAAATGGTATTCACGCATGCGGTGCGACGCAATATCCTGGTCAATGTGGTGGATGTACCGGAGTTGTGCACGTTCATTGTGCCGGCGATCGTCAGGCGAGGGCCTTTGGTACTGGGGATATCGACCAGCGGTCAAAGCCCGATGTTCGCGCAGCAACAAAAGAAAATGTGTGAAGCCTGCCGAACGCCGCGGCACGGGGATTTTGTCCGCATGATGGGATCGGTGCGTGCCAGGATCAAGCGGCAGTACGCCACGATTCCGGAGCGTAAGGCGGTGCATGCGAAGCTCATGGATTCGAACATCCTTGATCTTGTGCTTGCTGGTAAGGCTGTTGCGGCGCGGAAGGTCTTGCTGTCTATTCTCAAAGGGCGGGTATGATCGACAAGAAAATCATTGTCGGGGCTAGGAAAAGTCAGTTATCATTGACGCAGACCAATGGCGTTATAACTGTTTTAAAAGGGTTTTTCCCGGATTATGACTTTGAATTAAAGACGATTACGACGGCAGGCGACCGGAGCATGGAACCTGCGGCACTCTTTAATCATCAGGGAATTTTTGTCAAGGAGATCGAGGAAGCGCTGTTGCGCGGCGCAATCGACCTTGGGGTCCACAGTTTGAAGGATATGCCGTGTGCTATCCGTGATGGTTTGGCCCTGGGGGCTGTCGGTGAGCGTGAAGATCCGCGCGATGCGTTTTTGTCGCGCGACGGGTCAGCATTATGTGATCTGAAGCCAGGCGCTTTGATCGGAACGAGCAGTGTGCGCCGTCGGGCACAGCTTCTCCTCGCGCGCCCCGACCTTAAGGTGGTTGAGATGCGCGGGAATGTGGATACGCGGCTAAGGAAACTACAGGCGGGCGAGGTGGATGCCCTGGTTATTGCCTGTGCCGGTTTGGTGCGCCTGGGGCAGGAGCCGTGCATTACAGAACGTTTGTCGCTGGATATGATGCTGTCGGCGCCTTGCCAGGGGGCGTTGGGCCTTGAGATCCGGCACGATGATGCACGACTCAGGGCGGTTGCCGCGCGGTTTGACCATGCGTTGACGCGGGCGTGTGTGACGGCAGAAAGAGCCTTCCTGCAAACATTAGGCGGCGGCTGCAGTTTGCCGGTGGGCGCGTTGGCACGACTGGAAGCTGGTGTGTTCACCCTGACGGGGCAGGTGGTTGATCCTGACGGGAAGAAAGCGATCCGGCGGAGTGTGTCAGGTCCTATGGCTGCGCCGCAAGCGCTCGGCGAAACGTTGGCCAGGGAATTATGGGATGCTGACGGGGCGTGGATAAAGCTAGCGTTACAAAGTCCATATTCTAAGAAATAACAACTTAGAATGTGATCTTTTACGGGTTCTTAAAGCTTGCAGTAGCCCTTGCTGCTCAGACAGCAGAAACAGCTTTTTCTTGAAATATTTTTATGGAAAGCCTGGTTTCTGAACTCGCGACGGCGGGATACTTCCAGCTTTAAACCAGTAAAAGCTAGGCGTAATTTAATATATGAAAAGATCGGGACATTAGGTTATGAGATCAGGTAAAGTTTATCTTGTCGGTGCCGGGCCTGGGGATATCGGGCTGGTCACACTCAAAGCGGTTGATCTTCTGAAGGCCGCGGATGTGGTGGTGTACGATCAGCTTGTTAATCCTGAAATCCTGGCTTTTGCCCGGCAAGGCGCGGAGCTTGTGTTTGCAGGAAAATATGCGGGCGATCATGTGTTGGGCCAGGCGGAGATCAATCAGGTCCTCATCGACAGGGCGCATCAGGGAAAAGCGGTGGTCCGTTTAAAGGGCGGGGATCCGCTGCTTTTTGGCCGCGGTGCCGAGGAAGCCTTGGAGCTGGCCGAAGCCGGGGTGCTTTTTGAGATCGTTCCGGGTGTGAGTTCTGCCTATGCGGTTCCGGCTTATGCGGGGATCCCGGTCACGTACCGCAATATTTCTTCGCGGCTTAATATTGTCACTGGCCATGAAACGCCCGATAAAGGCAAGGCCGTGATCCCGTGGAAGAAGCTTCTCGATAAAAATGGCACGCTTGTTATTCTGATGGGGTTTGGCAATCTGGAGACTATTGTCCGGCAGATCGTAACGACACCCGAAGCGTTGAAGACGCCGGTGGCCTTGATCAGCAGGGGCACACGCCCCGAACAGCTGGTGGTGACAGGGGTCCTTTCCAATATTGTGAAGAAAGTTAAAGCGTCAGGCATGAAGGCCCCGGCGATCATTGTGATCGGGGCGGTGGTGAATTTGCGCAAGAAACTCGACTGGTTCAAGCCGGAACTTCCGTTGAAAGGCAAGCGGATCCTTGTGACGCGGCCCGTGCATCAGGCCAGTGTGCTGGCTGATCTTTTAAAACGTCAGGGGGCCAGTGTAACCGCCATACCGCTCATCACCGTCGTTGCATCGAGGGATGTGGCAGGTATCAGGTCGACACTGCATGATCTGGACCAGTATGACTGGATCGTTTTAACCAGTGTCAACGGAGCGGTTTTTTTTCTGAAGGCACTGGGGCGTCACAAGATCAGCCTTGATCGCTTGAAGGGCAAGAAATTCGCGGCCATTGGTAAAAAGACGGCCGAGCACCTGGAAGCCGCCGGGATCAAGGTGGACCTGACGCCGCGGGAGTTTGTTCAGGAAGGGCTGGCCGATGCCATGATCCAGGCCATTGCCACAGGGTCAAGGCGTGTCCTTTTGCCGCATGCCGCCGGAAGCCGGACGGTCCTTGAACAGCGTCTGCGCGCCGCCGGGCTTAAAGTGGATACACTCGATCTGTACAGCACCAGGCCGGTCACGGAAAATCATCGGCGTGTGAAGAAGCTGTTTGAGGATCGCAAAGTTGATGCGGTCATGCTCACCAGTTCATCGTGTGCGGAAAGTTTTATCGATGTGTTTGACCGTTCACGCCTGAAGCAAGCGGTGGGGGATGTTGTTATGGCGTCGATCGGTCCGATCACGTCGGCAACCATCCGCAAGGCCGGCTTGGCCGTGGCGGTGGAAAGTCAGGAGTCGACGATCGAAGGTGTTACCCATGCGCTTGTGGGCTATTACCGTCAATCAAAGAAAGACGCCACATGATCAGTTTTACCGGATTATTGAATGACATCACCTCGTATGGGGACAACCTGCGTTATCGCCGTCACGCGGATCCGTCGCGCCGCCGCCCCATCGCGGTCTGGAATTGTTCCCGGCGCTGTAACCTGAGTTGTGTGCATTGTTACGCGGATTCGCGCGATACCGCCTATGCCGGAGAATTGACGACCGATGAAGCCAAGGCCATGATCCGTGACCTTAAGGATTTTAACGTGCCGGTCCTTTTGTTTTCAGGCGGCGAGCCGTTGATGCGCCCTGATTTGTTTGAATTGAACGTTTATGCCCGGGAACTTGGCCTGCGCACGGTGATCTCGACCAACGGCACATTGATCACGCCAGAAGTCGCGCGCAAGATCAAAGCTACAGGGTTTGAATATATCGGTGTCAGCCTCGACGGGATCGGCAAGAACAATGATCGGTTCCGCGGCAAGATCGGGGCTTTTGAGGATGCCTTAAATGGCATCAGGAATCTGGTCGATGTCGGGCAGAAAGTCGGCCTGCGTTTTACGATCACGGGGCACAATTACCGCGACATGCCGCTGCTTTTTGATCTCGTCGAGAAAGAAGCGGTGAACCGTATTTGTTTTTATCACCTGGCGTATTCAGGGCGCGGCACAGATCTTAAAGAGAATGACCTGGGTTTGGAGGAAACGCGGCAGGCCATTGATCAGATCTATGAATGGGTCCTTTCTTTAAAACGGCGGGCGCTCGCCAAAGAGGTGTTGACCGTCGATAACCATGCTGACGGCGCGTATCTTTATTTGAAAGTCAAACGCGCGGATCCGGTGATGGCCGAGGCCATTTATCATTTGTTGAGGGCCAATGGCGGCAATGCGTCGGGGGTGGGTATTTCCAATATTGATAATGTCGGGAATGTGCATGGTGATCAATTCTGGCAGAAGGTGTCTTTCGGTAATGTCAGGGAACGCAAGTTCGGTGATATCTGGATGGACACATCGCATGCGCTCATGGGCAAGCTCAAGGACCGTCAGCCGCATTTGAAGGGAAGATGCCCCACGTGCAAGTTCCTGGATATTTGCAATGGCAATCTGCGGGTCCGTGCCTGGGCGGCGACAGGCGATGTCTGGGCCGATGACCCGGCGTGTTATTTGACAGACAAGGAAGTCTTTGAAACGGAAACGCCAGCTGTAAAGGTTCCGGGACAATGACGCATCCTGCCAGAAAAGCTATTATTAAAAAACTGGCACCGGCGGCCTGTGGTTTTTCCCTGATCATGCCGTATTTTGTTATTGAAGGCAAAGGCATCAGGAATCCGGTTGTATCCATGCCGGGGGTTGCCCAGCTGTCGATCGACAACCTGATCAAAGAGGTGGCGCTCGCCCGGAAGCTGGGGATTCCCGCTGTACTTATCTTCGGGATACCAGCGCATAAAGATCTGCGGGCAACCCAGGCGTATGCCCCTGACGGGATCGTGCAACAGGCCGTGCATGCCCTGAAGAAGGCCGTGCCGGAGATGATGGTCATCACCGATGTTTGCCTGTGCGAGTACATGACCCATGGCCATTGCGGTGTGCTGAAGGACATGACGGGGCGACGCGCCATGCCGGCACGCCTCGCTGATTTCATTGATCTCAAGCAAACACGAAAACTATTGGCAGTCACAGCCCTGACACAGGCGCGTGCGGGAGCGGATATGGTGGCGCCGTCGGCCATGATGCCCGGACAGGTGGGCGCCATCCGCGCGGTGCTTGATGAGAACGGGTTTAAACATATCCCGATCATGGGGTACAGCGCAAAATACGCCTCGGCGTTCTACGGGCCTTTCCGTGATGCCGCGCAGTCAGCGCCGAAGTTCGGCGACCGTTCCTTGTATCAACTGGATCCGGCCGATGCCCTGATCGCGCTCAAGGAAGTGGCGGCAGATATTGATGAACAGGCGGACATTGTCATGGTTAAACCGGCGTTGCCGTACCTTGATGTGATCGCGCGGGTTCGAAGAAAGTTTAAGGCCCCTTTGGCCGCGTACAATGTCAGCGGGGAATATGCCATGGTCAAGGCGGCCGCGGCCAACGGCTGGCTCGACGAGAAGAAAACAGTCCTTGAAATATTGACGGCGATCCATCGTGCCGGCGCGGGCATCATCATCAGTTACCATGCCTGTGACGCGGCGGTGTGGCTTAAGGAGACAAAGAAATGATCATTTCATGGAATATCACCAAGGCCTGCCAGTTGAAATGCCTGCATTGTTACCGGGATGCCGGCACGAAAGAAGCCGATGAATTGACTCCGGCGGAGGGTAAGGAGTTGATCGACGAGATCGCTCTCGCCGGGTTCAAGATCCTCATTATCAGCGGCGGAGAGCCGTTGATGCGCCCGGATGTGTATGACCTGATCGCGCATGCCAGGTCTAAAGGGTTGCGTCCGGTATTAGGGACCAACGGGTGCATGATCGACCGCACGGTGGCACGGAAGCTCAAGGAAGCCGGGCTCACGCGGGCCGGGATCAGCCTCGACAGCACCGATGCGGCGGTGCATGACAACTTCCGCCAGTATCCGGGCGCCTGGCAAGAAAGCCTGGCTGGGATGAAAGCGTGCCTCGATGAAGGCCTGGATTTTCAGATCCACACCACGGTGACAACGTATAATTATCAGAATGTCGAGAAGATCACGGACCTGGCGGTTACCCTTGGCGCCAAGGCGCATCATATCTTTTTTCTTGTCCCGACGGGCAGAGGCAAAGACCTTGAAGCCCTGATCCCCTCGCATGCATATCAGGCGCTCTTGAAAAAGATCATGCACAAACAGCGTGCGGTCTCCATCGAATTAAAACCGGTGTGCGCGCCGCAATTTGTACCCTTGGCACAGGACATGCATCAGCCGACACGGTTTCAGCGCGGCTGTCTGGCGGGGGTCAGCTATTGCTGTATCCTGCCCAATGGGGATGTGCATCCATGTCCCTATTTCCCGATCAAGGTTGGGAACACGCGCGCACAGAAATTCAGCGCGCTGTGGAAAAGCCATCCGCTGTTCAAGGAGTTGCGCGACGGGGAGTATAGCGGTAACTGCGGCGGCTGTCTGCATAAAACGACCTGCGGCGGGTGCCGTGCCCGGGCCTATGCCGCGACGGGCAATTACATGGATTTTGACCCGGAGTGCATTTATTAATTGTGCGTGTTGCTTGAAAATATCAGTGTGATCTTTTACCGGTTCTTAAGGCTTGCGGATGCCTTGCTGCTCAGACAGCAGAAACAGCTTTTTCTTGAAATACTTTAAGGAAAGCTTGGTTTCTGAACTCGCGACGGCGGCACTCTTCAGCCTTAAACCGGTAAAAGCTAGTCGGAAATATGGTTATTATATGTTGACTATAAAAGATAAGAAATTTCTCAGGAAGCTTCAGACGGATTTCCCGTTGGTGTCCCGGCCTTTTGCTGTGTTGGCGGCAGAGCAGGGAGTTACCGAGGCGGAGCTGTTGGCTTATTTCAAGGATTTGCGTCAACAAGGTGTCCTGCGTTATATCGCGGTGATGTTTGAATTGAAGGCGCTGGGTATTATTTCAAGTTTGATCGGTATGCGCGTCCCTGCGGACAAACTTGATGCGACGGTGGCTATCATCAATGCGTATCCGAATGTAAGCCATAATTATCTGCGCGAAGGTGAGTACAATGTCTGGTTCACTGTCAGTGCGGCGTCGGAACGCCGTCTTAAATCGATCCTGGCAGATATCCGCAAGAAGAGCGGTATTAAAGCTATGCTGGACCTAAGGACGCGGCGGGTTTTTAAGAATCAGGCTGTCTTTGAATTGAAATGATATGAAAATATCCAAAGAAATCATCTTTGCCCTTGCGGCGCCATTAAAACTGGTTAAACAACCGTATGCCGCCATCGCCAAAGAATTGGGCATCGACGAAGCGACCCTTTTAACCAAGATCAGGCAATGCAAGGCTGCGGGCGTTATTCGCCGTGTGGGTGTTGTTCTGGGGCATTTCAAGGCCGGATACACGAGCAATGCGCTGGTCAGCTGGAATGTCGCCGAAGCTGATCTTGAGGCTCAGGGCAAACTACTGGCCACGTTTCCTCAAGTTACTCACTGCTATGTGCGTCAGACGTATCCGCAGTGGCCGTACAGCCTTTATACCATGGTGCACGCGCGGCATGCTAAAGAGCTGGCGGCGACGATCAAGGCCATGGCGCAGCAGTCGGGGATTAAGGATTACACGATCAGGACAACGCTCAAGGAATTCAAAAAGATCAAAAGTGATCTGAAAGGGATACTCGCATGAAATTTGATCGATCCAGGAAACTTTTTACGGAGGCCTGCCGTTATTTTCCTGGCGGCGTTAATAGCCCGGTGCGTGCCTTTGGTGCGGTGGGCGGGAGCCCTCTTTTTATCAAGAAAGGCGCCGGGTCGAAGATCACCGATGTTGACGGGAATACGTACATTGATTATGTGATGAGCTGGGGGGCGTTGATCCTCGGGCATGCGGTTCCGGAAGTTGTAGCGGCTGTCAGTAAGGCGGCGGCTTTAGGGTCAAGTTTCGGCGCGCCGACTGAGTCCGAATCGAAGCTGGCAACGGTTATTTCACACGCAATACCGTCGATGGAGCGCCTGCGTTTGGTTAGTTCGGGGACGGAAGCCACGATGAGCGCGATCCGTCTAAGCCGCGGGTTCACGGGGCGCGACAAGATCATCAAATTTGATGGCTGTTATCACGGGCATGGCGACAGCTTGCTCGTCAAGGCTGGTTCGGGGGCGGCCACGCAGGGCATCCCCGGGAGCGCGGGGGTGACAGCGGCCCTCAGCCGGGATACGCTGGTATGCCCTTACAATGATATAAGTGCGTTGCGTAAGATTGTCGCCCAGCATGCGGCGTCGATCGCCTGTGTGATCATCGAGCCGGTGGCGGCGAATATGGGCGTTGTGATGCCCGATGCGGCTTTTCTTCAGGCAGTGCGCGACCTTACGGCCAGGCATGGCATTGTCCTGATCTATGATGAGGTCATCACAGGCTTCCGTTTTCATTTTGGCGGGGTGCAGACCCTGCAGAAGATCAAGCCTGACCTGACCTGCCTCGGCAAGATCATCGGCGGGGGGCTTCCGATCGCCGCTTACGGCGGGAAGAAAGAGATCATGGATTGCGTGGCACCTTTAGGCCAGGTGTATCAGGCCGGGACGCTGTCGGGCAATCCCGTTGCTGTGGCGGCGGGACTGGCGATGCTGAAAGTGCTCAAGACCAAAGATTATGCCGCGCTCGATCACAAGGCCGCGCGCCTGTGTGAAGGGTTGAAAGAAAGTTTCACACGCAAGCATATGCCAGTCACGATCAATCGCGCCGGGTCATTGTTCACTGTTTTCTTTACACCTCAGCCCGTCACAGATTTTACGACGGCAAGAACGTCTGATACGAAGAAATATGCGGCGTATTTCAAGGCCATGCTTCATGCGGGCATCAATTTGCCGCCGTCGCAGTTCGAGGCGCAGTTCCTTTCTTTTAGCCACACGGATAAAGATGTGGCCTTGACGCTCAGGGCGGTAAAATAAATGGGCAAAGATCAACTGAAAGCGTCGCAGGTGCGACCTTTTTTCGTGTGTCTTTTATTTGCCATTTGCTTTCTTTTGCGGCTCTATCAGCTGGGTTATCATGACCTCTGGTTTGACGAGGTCGCTTCGGCAGGTTATGCCCAGCACCCGTGGGGTAACTGGAATGCGCCATTTTATTGGATATTCTTGCATGGGTGGGTGAAATTCTTCGGATTTTCTGAATTTGTTTTACGGTTTCCTTCTCTCATTTTCAGTCTTTCTTCCGTTGTTTTTTTATTCTTTCTTGGTAAAGAGTTGTTCAACGCGCGGGTTGGTTTTTGTGCGGCTTTGTTCATGGGTTTGTCGCCTTTTCATTTATGGTATGCGCAAGAGGCCAGGGATTACACTATGGTCTTGTGCCTAGGCGTCTGCGCTTCCTTATTGTTGGCCAAGGCATTGAAGCAGGACCGTAGTATATTCTGGATATCTTTCGCGCTAGTTTCCATGATCGGGCTGTATACAAATTATTTCTATGCTGTTCTGCTGATGGCACAGGGCGGTGTGGTCTTGGCTTTTAAAAGGCATCAGATAAAGTTCTTGGAAGTGCTTTCTTTCCTGATTCCAGTGCTGGCCTTTTCTTATTACCTGCCACATTTCTTTGAGAAGTTCATTTATATTGCGCATGGGTTTTGGGTTCCCCGGCCATCGCCTGCATCGTTACTAATAACGTTGGAGAATTTTTTGCTGGGATATAATGGCTGGCCGGCATTATATTTGGTAGCGGACATCGTTATAGGCATCTTGTTCGTTGCAGCCTGCTGGAATGCTTATCGGCAGAAGTTGTACCAGAATTTTCTGGTATGCCTGGTCTTATTTTTGATCCCTATTGGTTGCATTTTTATCTTTTCCATAAACTTTTTCTCCATTTACCTGGATCGCGCGTTTCTGATCTTCACGCCTTTCTTTTATCTTGTTTTATCTGTAGGCCTGGGTTATGCCTCGCGCTGGTTCAGGTTCTTGGCGGTGGCTGTTCTGGCGGGATTGATGTTAACGTCGGTCGCGGCATTCTTTAAGAATCATATGGTGATGCCTTTTGAACATCATGTGGGGGTCTGGCTCAAGAAACCGATTAAGCCTGTAGGGGTTTTTCTGAAGGCGCATCTGGCGTCGGATGATGCCTTGGCGTTTACAAATAATTCTATTCTACGATCTTTGTATTTCTACCATCATCAAGGTCTACCTTTATATTATTATTTATTTGATCCAAGGTTCCCCGAGACCGACTGGCAGCGGCCGATCCAGGAAAGTCCTCGTTGCATTCCGTATTACAAGGCAAGCGGGTTGAAATTCAATAAATTATGGGTGGTTTTCTCGGACTGGCCGCGGGACAAAACCCTTGGCCCAAGTTCGCAATCGACCAAGGACTGGCTGGACAAGAATATGGTTCAGGAATTTTCCAGGGAATTTGATGGACTGATGGTGGTACGCTATGCGCGCCCATAACGCTAGCGATCATCGCACCCCGGCCACGCGGCTGTTGTGCGCGATAATTGGCGAAGTTGTGACCCAAAAGAAGGACGAGCGTATGCCCGCCCTGATCGGGGCATCGACGATCGATTGGGATGTTTTTAAGCGCGGTCTTGGGTATCATGGCCTAGGGCCGTTGGCGTACATGAGCTTGAAAGCGTATGCGGACACGTTGCCGCCTGATATCGTCGGTACGTTAAAGGCAACATATTATGCTTCCTTAAAACAGGTCGTGGCTTTTGAGGAGCATTTCTTTATTTTGGAAGCGGCATGTGCTCAACAAGGACTGTTGATGGTACCGTTCAAGGGCATGGCCATCGTTGAGGATCTTTACGCGGAAAATCCTGTCCGGCCAAGTTGTGACATTGATGTTTTGGTGCACCGGGAGGATATTGATCAGGTTATCACGGTCATGGAGGGGCTGGGATTTGAAAAAGAATTATCCGGGCTGAAAGAGTCTTACTGGAGGACACAGTATCATATTGCTCTTCGGAAGAATGTCCATGGCCGGCGGCCGTTAGTGGTCGAGGTGCATTGGGATATTGATTATCCGCGCAAAGGGCGGCCTTTATTACCGGAGAAGTTTAACCGGTTAAGGGAGATCGCCGTCGGCGGGCGAAAGGTCAAGATTCTTTCGGTGGAAGATACGTTCTTTGGCTTAGCTTTGCACCAGCGGCGGTTTGGTCAGGTCCTCAACCTTAAGGATGTATGTGACATGGGCCGGTTGCTGAAGAAATACGCGGCTACTTTTGACTGGGATTATATTATTCGGGAGAGCAGGAGTTCTAGGTTGCGCGCCACGGTTTATTTCGCGCTTTTTCAGGTGAAATTCTTCTTTGACATTCATGTTCCTGAGCAGGTGATGGCGGTTTTGGCTGTGCCATCTTTCCAGAAAAAGATGATCGAGCGTTTTATAAGAAGGAATACCTTTTGGGATGATCCGGATTATAATTTAAAAGACCGTTTTCTAAAGGTGCATTTTTTGTTATATGATGACATTTGGGAGCCGGCAGTTTATATTCTGGTGATCCCTATTGAACAGTTTGCCAAGTTCTATGAACTCGATCCATATACTAGGAAGACAAGGTGGCTGTATCACTTCAGTTTCTTTTATGTGATATTCCGCCGAGTTCTGGTGTATTGGAGAAGATTATGGAAATGGTTTGACCGGAGGTGTCATGAAGAATAATTTTTCGATCAATCAGCCTTTAGCGGCATTCTCGTTATGGCAGAAGTTTAAGGCGGAAAGAAGGTTGTATGCATTTGATCTGGAGATCACGGCCCGGTGCAATAACAACTGCCGTCACTGTTATGTGAATTATCCGGCGGATTGTAACGAGATCCGACAGAAGGAGCTCTCTCTAGATCAGATCAAGCACCTCGTTGACCAAGCGGTTGATATGGGTGCGTTGTGGTGCCTGATCACAGGCGGAGAGCCACTGTTGCGCCCGGACTTCTTTGATATTTATTTTTACATCAAAAGCAAAGGACTTTTGGTTTCGGTCTTTACTAACGCGACCATGATCACAGAGGAGCATGTGGCCTTCTTCAAGAAATATCCGCCACGCGAAATTGAGGTGACGGTTTATGGCGTGACCTGCGCGACCTATGAGGATGTCAGCCGGGTCAAGGGCTCGTTTAGCCGGTTTATGCGTGGGGTGGATCTGTTGATGACAGGTGGCGTCAAGGTGCGTTTCAAAGCCATGGCCTTGCGTTCTAATGTTGATGGAATGCAGGCGATTGCTACTTTCTGCCGTGAAAGGACCCGCGATTATTTCCGGTTCGACCCATCCCTGCATCTGCGTTGTGATGGGGATATTCAACGGAATGAAGAGATCCGTTCCGAGCGATTGTCGCCCGCCGAGTTTGTGGCCCTTGAAAAAGCGGATGCGGAACGTTTCGGAGCACTCGAGAAGAACTGCGATAAACTCATTGTGCCTGCGCTGGAGCATCTTGCCTGCCATCATCTTTTCCATTGCGGGTCAGGCAATGGGAGTTTTTATGTCAGTTATGACGGCTTTTTCCGCTTGTGTTCGTCTTTGTGCCAGAAAGATTGTGTTTATGACTTAAAGAAAGGTTCGCTGAAAGAAGCCTGGGAGTGCTTTGTGCCACAAGTGCGCGCGATGACATCCGACAACAAGGAGTTCCTGGAAAAGTGCCGCGTGTGCCCGATCATCAATCTCTGTCTCTGGTGCCCAGCGCACGCGCATCTTGAGACCGGTCGGCTCGACCAGCCAGTCCAATTTTTTTGCGATATAGCGCATGCACGGCAAGCTTCGCTTGAGGCGAATAATAAAGTTAGTTAAATGGGCGTCATAAATCTACGGAGGGTTCATATGACTGAGAAAATGGATAAGAAATGGACTACGCCGCAGTTGATTCAGTTGGTTAGAGGTGGCGAGGAGGAGGGTGTGTTGGGGGTGTGCAAATACTATATGACTGGTGGTCCGATTTATAGAGATTGTGTAACATATGAGGCCGATATGTCTGCTTATACTTGTTTTGCATATTCACCGTCGTAAGACATGCGAATTAATAGTGTCAGTACTCCTCAAACTGATGAAGTAAAACAAGTTAAATTGTAATTTGTTCAATACGGTCACTGATAATATTGACAGACAACTTGGAGTTGTTTGTAGCATTAGATTAACTAAACCAACTTAAGACAACGATGAACCCTCCTTGGAATCTTTTAAAAGAATTCTATCATTTCCTTGTCCCTTATTACCGCAAACAGGGTGTCGCCTTGGTGCTGACACTTGCCGGTGTCCTGCTCAGCCTTGTCAATCCTTACTTGACTAAATTGATGGTGGATCGCGCGATCATGGGCAAAGACGTGAAGATGTTCTTGATCCTCGGTGGGATCGGTGCTGGGGTATTCCTGCTGAACAGTCTTGTCAACGCGGGGGCGGAATACATCACCAAGGATATCAGGATCAGGCTTGGCTTTGATCTTAACAGGAAAATATTCACGCACCTTCAGCGGCTCCCCTTGGGTTTCTTCAAGATCAGGTCTACTGGGGAACATATGTTCAAGGTCAACTATGATGTGGACCGGGTGGCGGATCTGTTGAGTTTTATTCCCCGCGACGCGGTCAATATTTTCCCTAAATTCCTGTGTACGTTTGTGATCATTGCTTGGCTGGATGGGTCGATGGCACTTGTTGCCCTGCTGGTACTGCCATTGGTATTTTGGCCTGTCAACCGGATGACCCAACGGATGCAGGAGGTGTACCGCGCCATGGTTGACAGATCCCAGGACATTTTCAGGAAGATGGGAGAAATATTCTCGCACATATACTTGGCTAAGGTATTCGGGAAGGAGCGGGCACAGACACGCGGATACCTGCGCGCGGTGATCGCCCGTATGCGCTGGGAATTCAGTAACATTCGCCTTGAGGTGCTTAATACGCTCATGGCCGGCAGCCTCAATCGCGCGATCATCGCTGTTCTTACTTTGTTCGGTGCCTGGCAGGTGATGCAAGGCAAGGTGACGCTGGGGACATTGGCCGCGGTGCTGGTCTATCTGGCGGAACTGGTCTTGTTGCAGAGTAGTGTTGTGTTCCTTTTTCAGCGGGTGAGTATGGGGCTCATTTGTTGTGGCCGGCTGGACGCCTTGTTGAACCAACCGCCGCAAGAGCTTCACGCGGACGGGGCAAAAGTCAACATGAGCGATGCCGTGGATATTCGGTTTAAAAATGTGTCATTCGGGTATCGTCCCTCTGAGATCATCTTACGGGATACGGCGTTTGAAATACCCGGCGGCTGGGTGGCCCTGGCTGGCGCTTCGGGCTGCGGGAAGACGACCATCATCAATCTTCTGCTGGGGTTTTATCAGCCGTTCCAGGGGCAGATATTCGTCGGCGGCCATGATATGCGTGCCATCGACTTGGCTTTTTGGAGAAACCAGCTTGGCGTCGTGACACAAGAACCTTTCTTGTGGGATGACACGGTGGCGAATAATTTGAAATATGCCTGCCCGCACGCATCTGATGATGAGATGGCTCGCGTGGCTCAGATGACCGGGGTGAACAATATGATTCGGTCACTGCCCCACGGCTATAACACGCTCATTGGCGAGCGGGGGTGCCTGCTTTCCGAAGGGCAGAAGCAACGCATCGCTCTGGCCAGGGCCTTGCTCAAAAGGCCGAAGATCCTTATCCTGGACGAAGCCATGTCGTCCATCGATGCTTTAAGTGAAGAGCAGATCATCGCGGTTCTACGCGCGATCCCGGAGGTCACGCAGGTCTTGCTTGTATCGCATCGCTGGTCGACAGTGTCCAGTTGTGATCATGTGCTATATTTTAACGGTGACCGGCCGGTAATAACCGGTCAGCCTGCGGATCTTATGCAGCATAACGCGGCGTTTCGTGCCCTTTTCGCCCGTCAGATGAACAATGATCGGGAACATATTCATGCTATACCAGCACTGGAGAATGAACATGCCTGAGGTTTATTTACCATCTCGAAAAGTTTCTGATTTACCGCAGATACCGCTCGATGGTCGCATGGAATTCATGGAAAATTGCGGTTCGTGTGCGTCGCATAGAGAACACTGCCGATTTTATCAGATCGCCGGTCTATCGATCCGGGTGGAATCTGACTTGCCGATGTCCGACCAGACCTTTCATTTGAAATTTAAGCATTTTGAGATCAAAGTCCCTAAGGCTGACATGATCACGATCAGGCATCATTTTAGTTTGCCGAACCTTGATGGGAAAGACCTTGGCCGTGAGGTTTATCGTAAGGTACCGTGGGCTATTTACAGAAAGGGAAATTCCTGGATATATCTTGGTATTGCACCGACGGAAGGAGACAATTCTCTGCACCGGGTTGTTCGCTGTAATGATGATCATACGCAGGTGACGATCTATAATGATAAAATGACAGAGGATGAATTTCTGAAAGGTGAACAACATTCATTGACCTTTTTTCCGACGGACCAGATTCTGATAGCGCGTGTCCTGGCTGACAGGAATGCTTTTTACCTGCATTCCTGCGGTGTCAGGTTCCACGGTCAGGGTCTTCTTTTTGCCGGGCACTCCGAGGCTGGCAAGTCCACCACGGCCACTATGTTAAAAGACCGGGCTGACATCCTTTGTGATGACCGGATGATCATTCGGGGAACCGGCACGGACCAGGGATTCGATATCCATGGGACATGGAGCCATGGGGATGTGCCGGATGTGTCGGCGGGATCCGCGCCACTACGGGCGATCATGTTTCTGGAAAAATCCGATGCTAACAGGCTTATCCGTCTCCATGACAAGAAGGAAATCATACGCAGGATGCTCGAATGCCTCATCAGGCCTTTTGTGACCGCGGATTGGTGGCATAAAACCCTGTCGGTCGTGGAAAGGGTCGTTGATAATGTACCCTGTTATGTGCTCAAATTCGACCGGAGCGGCAAAGTGGTAGACCTGTTGCAGAAGGAGTTGCAATGACCGCTGAGGCTTATCTTGTTCGACGGAATGTTAACCAACCGTCTTCAGGAAAAATATCACCGCCGCGTCTTTTAGGACGATTGGATATGATCCTTACCGAGCGTTGCAATAATAATTGTGTTCATTGCTACATAAATCTTCCATCCGGCGACCTAGATGCTAGGAAGAAAGAATTATCGACGGATGAAATAAAGAATATCCTCAAAGAAGCCGTAACGTTAGGGTGCATGATGGTGCGTTTCTCTGGTGGTGAGCCGCTGTTACGCGAGGATTTTGGGGAACTCTATCTTTTTGCCCGAAGGCAGGGGCTTAAGGTGGCGATCTTCACCAATGCCACGTGCATCACGCCAGACCTTGCCGATCTCTTTGCGCGTATTCCACCCAAAGAAAAGATCGAGATCACGGTGTATGGGATGAAGCAAGAATCTTACGAGGCGGTGACGTGCGTGCCAGGCTCTTTTGCCAAAGCCTGGCGGGGGATTCATTTACTTCAGGAAAGAAAAGTTCCTTTTGTGGTCAAAGGGGCATTGTTGCCGGATAATAAGGATGATGTCGATGAATTTGAGGCCTGGGCCGCGACCATCCCATGGATGGAAAAACTGCCTGGGTATTCCATGTTCTTTGACCTGCGATGCCGCCGGGAGGAAGGTAAAAATCGCAGTATAATGGCGGTAAGAGCGACGCCGGAGAACGGGGTTAAATTCATGACGCGTAGAAAAGAAGAATTTCTAAAAGACCAAAAGCAATTCTGCTCCCAATTCATGCGCCCTTCTGGCGACAAACTTTTTTCGTGTGGTTCGGGCAAAGGGGGTGGGTGCGTTGATGCGTATGGCGGGTTTCAGATGTGCATGATGCTCCTGCATCCTGATACGGTCTATGATCTTAAACAGGGCACGCTTCAAGATGCGCTTGAAAGATCTTTTCCGGCTTGCCGTAACACGACGGCGGTGAATAAGGATTATCTGCAACGGTGTGCCCGGTGTTTTCTTAAAGGCTTGTGTGAACAGTGCCCGGCGAAGTCATGGGCCGAGCACGGCACCCTCGATACGCCCGTTGAATATTTCTGCCAGGTAGCACACGCCCAGGCGCGCTTCCTTGGATTGATCGGTGAAGGTGAGAAGGCATGGGAAGTAGTGGACGCGGAGCAAAGGATTGAGAAATTCGTTAATAGTTAAGGAGGTCGGATGCAGAAACACGTTATATTAGAAAGTATTTACAAGCCTTCGGAAGATGTGGTGGCGCGGGATGTCCAAGGCGAATTTGTCATTATACCTATCACGAGCGGTATCGGTGACGGTCAGGATGACATTTTTACAATGAACGACACTGGTCGCGTTGTCTGGGATCACCTCGACGGCAAAAGGACGCTGAAAGAAATAGGGCTGGAACTTTCCGGAAACTACGACGCCGCACCCGGACAAGTCGAACAGGATGTTGCCGGTATTGTGCAGGAATTGTTGAATAAGAATATTGTAGTAGAAGTCCCTGCGGTTTGATCGGATAGTGTCAAAAGTTTTATGAAGAATGTGCATAAAAAAGGATTTTGATATGAATTCCCCTCCCCGCTTCAGCGTGGGAGGGAGTTTTAAGCTATTTAGATATAAGGGTTTTGCGAGTTGGAAGCTAGAACTTTTGACAGAACACGCCTAAAAGCGAGGGTATCTTATGCGTTGCTGTAACCGTCATTATCAGGATTTCTGCGGGCATATTTATAAATATGCCCCGGCCTGTGAGGCGATCAACAGCAAGGACGCGGTCAATGCGGCGTGTTCTTTAAGAAATCAAAGTGATACCGGTTTGGTTGTGCGATTTTTTGACTCTGGGCGAGAGATCGTCGACAAGAACAAGATGGTTTTCCATCCGCAGGGGATATGCATGTACCCGTGCATACGGCCCGGGGACAGGCTTCACATAGAATCGCGCTCGATAGAACAGGTCAAGATTGGGGATATTGCGGTGTATCGCCGGTTCAACCGGCTGTTTGCCCACCGTGTTATTGGCGCAGGCGAAAAGCTTGGTGCCCATTATATCATCACCCGCCCTGATACGGCACCGCGCGGTGATGATGGTCCGACGTTCGATGAGGATATTCTGGGGGTTGTGGTGCGCCTTGAACGCAAGGGAAAGATACTGGGTATTGTTCGCAAAACATACCCGCTGTTGCATAGAATACTCCTCGATATTCACGTTCTTCCGTATCGTTTGGCCGGTCAGCTTTGGGCTTGGCTTTCTTTTCATTTAAGCCTTATTCAACAGTATTCATTCTACCGGGTCTTCGCGCAATACTTGTTTATGAACAAGAAGGTTGAATTTTCTCTGCAGGTCCCGATCAATGCCAGGCCGGACAGCCGGCTTTTTCAGAAACTTTCCCGTGAAGGATTGCTCGACCGGTTGAGCGCTGAAGAACCTGTTGCCAAATGGTCCCTGCACGTGGCAGTGAAGGCGAGATCTGTTGGGTATGTGTCATTCGTCCGTAAGCCAGAGTCCTGCCTTCACCGTGGCTGGTGGGTGTATGAAGCGCATATTGATCCTTTATATCGAGGGACAGCGGTTGAAACGAGATTGCTCCAGGAAGTTGTTCTTATCCTCGGTCGTGCCGGGATCAAAGCAGTTTCTGTCACCGCCTTCGGGGATGCGATAAAGGATCGGCTGTTTTTCAAGAATATGGGATTTAACGAAGTTTCTTCGTATCGAGATGTTTTGTTAAAAGGTCAATGCTACGGGGCTGTGGAACGGGTGATCATGAAAATGTATATTTGTTGAAAAATCGGGACACACTACTTACTGGTTTTAATGCACAAACCGGGTTTATTTTGTAACTTTCAGCCTGCTGGCGCGTTTAAAGGGTAGGAGAGGGCGATATGGAAAGAACGGATGAAGAACTGATCCGCGCGTATGCCTCCGGCGAACCGGACGCTGTGGGGCTGTTGTTTGCGCGGCACAAGGGGAGCATTTTCAATTTTGCCTTGCGGCTTATTGGCAACAGGGCAGATGCCGAAGATGTGACCAGCGATGTCTTTCTTCAGCTCTTTAACAGGCGCTATCAGGCAACCCCGCAGGCCAAATTCACCACCTGGCTTTTTACGGTGGCGCGCAATGCCTGTCTGTCCAGGATAAGGACCCGCAATATGCTGGGGTCTTTCTGGTTCAAGCGGGACGGCGACGATGGTTTTGAGGAACAGGAGATAGCTGATCCTGCGGGCAATCAAGGTGAGGCTTTAAGGAATAAGGAAAAAGCCAAGATGGTGAAGCAGGCCGTTATGGCCTTACCTCCGATGCAGAAAGAAGCGTTGATCCTGCGTGAGTATTGCAACAAGGATTATGCCGAGATCGCGGCGATCCTGGGCTGTTCCTTTGATAATGTTAAAGTGCTTATATTCCGCGGCCGCGAGCGTTTGCGCGTAAGCCTGGCCGCCTGGATGAAGGAGGAAACCCTATGAACGAGCAAGACAAGCTCCTCATATCCGCTTACGCCGACGGCGCGCTCTCTCCAGACGATGCCGCTCGTGCCGAAAGCCTCCTGGCCGGTGATCGTGCGTGCCGGGCCTACCTCGAGGACATCCGTAAGATTTCCATGTCGCTGTCGGTGGTGAAGGACGAACAGCTCTCTCCCGATGCTGAGATCCAGATCATCCAACGCTTGCACAAGGAGACAACGTATATGAAACCCAATACATGGAAGACAGCAGCAACCGTGTGCGTGACCATTGTGGTCGCGTTTTTGGTAATGCAGAATTATGCACACAGGACATTGCAGGGACGATTAAAGGATGCGAATGTACTGTTTCGTGACAGTATTGGATCAACGTTGAAGTATGAACCGTATTATACAAATACAAGTGCCGCTTCGGATAAGTCTTCTGTAAAGCATGCGGAAGGGTATGTTGATTCGACTGTCTATTCAAGCGGTCTAATGCGCGATACTATGTCCCGTAACGCAAAGTCTATTGGTACTGATGCTAAAGATGCTTATGGGGGTGTTGCGCCGGGGGTTGATACATCTGTCTATTTCGAAGCGCCTGTAGAAGGGGCTCTCATCTTAAAATCTTCTTTCGCTGGTTTTGGAGGGGAGAATGATAAAGTAAGTAATGATATCGGCGATCAGTATTCTACCGCTACTTACGCTAATTATCAGAGGGGCGTCAGTGCGCTTGATCATCAACAATATACGCCTTCCTACACCGAAGAATACCCCTTCTTCAATGAGAATGAATTCTTGACCACCGACCAGAACCCGTTGTCCACATTCTCGACAGATGTTGACACGGCCTCTTACAGCAATCTGCGGCGTTATCTGACCCGGAATCAGGTGCCGCCACAGGATGCGGTGCGGCTCGAGGAGATGATCAATTACTTCTCTTATAATTATCCCAATCCCAAAAATGGGGAACCGTTCTCGATCACGACGGACCTGGCGGTGTGCCCATGGGCCCAGAAACATTTGCTGTTGCGCATTGGGCTAAAGGGGCGGGTGCCAGACGAAGAAACGCTGCCGGCGAGCAATCTGGTGTTTCTCATTGACGTGTCCGGCTCCATGCAAGATGGCAACAAACTGCCCCTTCTTAAAGAAGGTTTCAAGATGATGGTGCGTCAATTGCGCCCTGAAGACCGGGTATCGATCGTTGTTTATGCGGGTTATGCCGGAAAGGTGCTCGACACCACGTCGGGGTATGACAAGGACGCGATCATTAATGCCATTGATAATCTGCAAGCCGGTGGTTCGACAGCCGGCAATGAAGGGATTCAGCTGGCGTATCGGACGGCCCGGGAAAGCTTTATCCGGGGCGGGAACAATCGCGTGATCCTGGCCACCGACGGGGATTTTAACGTGGGCTTGTCGGATATCGGTGCCTTGACGCGCATGATCGAGGATAAACGCCGCGAAGGTGTTTTTCTGACGATATTGGGCGTGGGCAACGGGAATTATAAGGATGACCGTTTGCAGGCACTGGCAGATAAAGGCAACGGGAATTATTTCTACCTTGATTCTATCCGCGAAGCTCAGAAAGTCCTGGTCCATGAATTGGGGTCCACTTTATTCACGATCGCCAAGGACGTGAAGATCCAGGTGGAATTTAATCCGTCGCAGGTCAAGGCCTATCGCTTGCTGGGTTATGAGAAACGCATCATGGCCAAGCAGGATTTCAATAATGACGCCAAGGATGCCGGCGAGATCGGGGCCGGGCATACGGTCACCGCCTTGTATGAACTGGTGCCCCCCGGTGTTGATGATGTGCCTGTGAGTGTGGATGATCTCAAATATGCCCGCACCAGGCCGTCATTCGGTGCGGAAGTTTTGACAGTAAAATTGCGTTATAAGGAACCGGACGGGAATGTGAGCAAGCTTATTACCAAAGGTGTTGGCAAGTCCTGGTTGCAGCTGGAACCATCGGGCGATTTCGCCTGGTCTGCCGCCGTGGCCGAATTCGGGATGCTGATCAAGGCTTCTTCGAGCCGGGCCAGGGCGTCGTTCGATCATGTCCTTAAAGCCGCCAGGGCAGCCAAAGGAGATGACAGATCCGGCCAGCGCCAGGAGTTCATCGACATGGTTGAAACCGCCCGGGATATTGTCCCTGAAAGTAATGGGCGGATCAATTTCAAGAGTGAAAAGCGAGAAGAGCGCCGGGAGGATTAGTCAATAAAGATTATTTTTAAATTCTTTTTCCCCCCTGATGATGGCAGCATCATCAGGGGGTTTCTTTTCCAGATCAAGTGCGCAAAAAGTTCTTAAATTCCCTTTTCTCCTTCAGCATCTTGGGGTATATTACGGCATATGCTTCCTGATTATTTTAATATAGTTTTCTTCTTCATGTTGGGCATTGCCTTTGTCGGGGCGGCGTTTGTGACCTCGTGGCTTATTCGTCCCCGCGCGCCTTCCCAGGCCAAAAATGCGCCGTATGAATGCGGGGAAGTCATCAAAGGGAATTCGCGCGTTCAGTTCAATATCCGTTATTACCTTGTCACGCTCATCTTTGTTATCTTCGACGTGGAAATACTTTTCACGATCCCGTGGGCGGTTGTTTTCCGGCAGATGGGCGCGGCGGCGTATTTTGAGATGGTGTTCTTTATTGGTGTGCTTGCCATCGGCCTTGTGTATGCCTGGAAGAAAGGGGCCCTGGAATGGCTGTGAACGAGAAGATCCTTGGTTCTGAACTGATAGATAAAGTCCCCGGTGGCGGCTTTGTCCTTGCCAAGACCGAAGATCTTTTTAACTGGGCCAAAAGTTCGTCACTGTGGCCGCTCACCTTCGGCCTGGCTTGCTGTGCCATTGAAATGATGGTCACGGGCGGTCCTCATTATGATATTGACCGGTTCGGTTCCGGTGTTTTTCGTGCCAGCCCGCGCCAGTGCGATGTGATGATCATTTCGGGAACGATTTGCGTCAAAATGCAGGACAGCATCAAACGGCTTTACGACCAGATGCCCGAACCCAAATACGTGATCGCCATGGGGAATTGCGCCATCAGCGGCGGGATCTTCTACCATGACAGCTATTCTGTTGTTAAGGGCGCCGAGGCGGTGGGGATTCCTGTGGATGTATTTGTGGCCGGCTGTCCGCCGCGCCCCGAGAATCTCCTGCACGGGATCATTAAGCTCCAGGAAAAGATCAACAGCCAAAAAGTAAAGACAGCCTGATGGACATAACCACGATCATCCACAGCCTTCAGGCGAAGTTTCCCGGCATCGTTGTTGGCGCATCCGCTGACCAGCTCATTATTACAAAGGAAGTTGTCAAGCCAGTATTTGAATTCCTGAAGAATGGCCCGGCGGCATTTACCAGCTTGCATAGCATTACGGCGGTTGATCGTAAAGATACGGTCGAGGTCGTCTATCATGTGCATTCGTTCGCGCACCGTGTGATGCTGACCGTGAAGGTGATCCTTGGGAATGACCAGCTTGAGGTGCCATCGTTGACGTTATTGTGGGGCGCGGCTGATTGGCTGGAACGTGAGGTCTTTGATCTTTTCGGGGTCCGTTTTGAGGGGCATCCGGATCTGCGCCGTATCCTTAATCCCGACAGCTGGACAGCGCATCCGTTGCGCAAGGATTTTCAGATGGATGGCATTGTCCCAAGGCCGGTGAAATAGCCATGGATTTCCAGGAACTGACCATCAACATGGGCCCGCAGCATCCGTCGACACACGGGGTGCTTTTCCTTCAGCTTAAGCTCGACGGGGAAGTGATCGTGGACTGCCAGCCGCATATCGGCTATCTCCACCGGTCAATTGAAAAGATCGCCGAAAGCCGTTCGCTGGTCCAGTTCATGCCGTTCACCGACCGCCTGGATTATATCGCGTCCATGAACAACAACCTTGGTTTTTGCCTGGCGGCGGAGAAATTGCTGGGCATCACCGCCTCACCGCGGGCGCAGTATTTAAGGGTGATCGTTGCCGAGCTTAACCGTGTGGCAAGCCATCTGCTGGCCATTGGTACCTTTGCCCAGGACTTAGGCGCGTATGCCACGCCGCTTTTTTATGCCCTGCGCGACCGTGAGAAAATTATTCAGATATTCGACAAGATCTGCGGCCAGCGGTTGACCTATAATTATTTAAGGATCGGCGGTGTTGCCGGTGATCTGCCTGCGGGGGCGGATCAGCTGATCAAGGATTTCATGGCGTATCAAAGGCGGATCTTGCCGGAATATCATGATCTTTTGACGGGGAATGTTATTTTTTGCGCGCGTTCTAAAAACATCGGCGTATTGCCCAAAGAAACAGCGATCAATTACGGCGTCACCGGGCCGAATTTGCGCGCCTCGGGTGTTGCCTGGGATCTGCGCAAAGATGAACCTTATCTGGTGTATGACAAATTTGATTTTAACGTCGTGACAGGTGCCAACGGCGATTCCTGGGACCGGTATGATGTCAGGATGCGCGAGATCGAGGAAAGTTTGAAGATCATCGAACAGGCGCTCGGCGGCTTGCCCGAGGGGGATCCTGTGGCCAAGGTCAACAAGGTTTTTCGCCTTAACGGGGAAGCCTATATGCGGACGGAAAACCCGCGCGGCGAACTGGGTTTTTATATCGTGGGTGACGGCGGGCCTTTACCGTACAGGCTCAAGGTCCGGTCGCCTTCTTTTGCCAACCTTTCGGTGTTATCGGCGATGATCAAGGGGATGAATATTTCTGACGCGGTGTGTGTGCTCGGCAGTCTTGACATCGTGATGGGGGAGATCGACCGATGAACATACCCTGGCTGGCGCTCTTATCCCTTCTCCTGAAAGGCGTGGCGATCCTTGCTTTCTTCGCGGTCAATGCCATGTTTTTGATCTGGCTCGAACGCAAAATATCGGCGAAGATCCAAAACCGCCTGGGACCCATGGTGGTCGGCCCGCATGGGGCGCTGCAGCTGATCGCGGATACGGTGAAACTTCTCCTGAAAGAGAACATTGTCCCGGCCGAGGCGGATCGTTTGATCTGGTGGCTGGCGCCTTTCTTTGTGGCGGTACCGACGGTGGCGGCTTTCCTGTGCATTCCTTTCAGCCAGGAGTGGATCGTGGCTGACCTTAATGTGGGCATCCTTTTTATTTGTTCGATCACATCCTTGTGCGTGCTGGGGGTATTCATGGCGGGCTGGGGATCGAATAATAAATATTCCCTGCTCGGAGGGATGCGTTCAGCGGCGCAGATCGTCAGCTATGAAGTGCCCCTGCTTTTATCTGTACTGGTCGTTATCATGGAAGCCGGCACTTTGTCAATGCAGGGCATCGTGCATGCCCAGGAACTGGGCTGGTTCTGCTTAAAACCCAATGTCCTGCTGGCCTTCCTGATCTATATGATTTCCGCTACCGCCGAGGTGAATCGTGTTCCTTTTGATATACCCGAAGCCGAGTCAGAGCTTGTGTCCGGGTATCACACGGAATATTCGGGGATGAAGTTTTCCATGTTCTTTCTCGCCGAGTACGCCAATCTCTTTATCATTTCGGCTGTTGCCGCGACACTCTTTCTCGGCGGCTGGCTGGGGCCGTTGCGTCCGTCTGTTTTTTGGTTTCTGATCAAGGTTTACGGCATCATCAGTTTTCTGATGTGGATCCGCTGGACATTGCCCCGGGTGCGCATGGATCAGATGATGTCTTTTGCCTGGAAAGTATTAACACCGCTGGCGCTCATCAATGTATTGGTAACCGGATGGCTGCTGGCGGGCAAAGGTTGATTATGTGCCAAAAAGTCTATGACATCGTCGCAGGGGTGGTCAGTATCCTCAAAGGCCTTGGGGTTACCGGCAAGAATATGTTCCGCAAAGCGGTAACCATCGAGTATCCTTTTGAAAAACCGGCCATGACGGCAAGATTCCGTGGCCTGGTCGACTTGCATCCGGAGCAGTGCATCGCCTGTTCCCAATGCGTCAAGATCTGTCCGACGGCAGCCTTACAGCTTGAAGCCACGACTAACCCCGAGACCAGGAAAAAGTTCCCTGGGGTTTTTACTTACAATGAAGAATTGTGTTGTTTCTGCGGGTTGTGCCAGGAAGTTTGTCCGACGGCCGCCATATATCTCAATCAATGTTATGAAGTGGCGTATTACAGGCATGATGACCTGGTAAAGATCGACCTGTTGAAAGCGGATAAATATGTTCATCTCGCACCGCCGAAGGTGAAGGAGCTCAGGCCATGAATGCTGTTGTTTTTTATATGATCGCCCTTTTTATCGCTGTGAGCGCGGTCTTGAGCGTGACCGTGCGGGATATCTTTCATGGTGCCGTAGCCTTGACCATGACGCTGTTGGGCATTGCGTTCCTTTATTTTTATCTCGATGCCGGATTCCTGGGGGTCATTCAGATACTGGTGTATGTCGGCGGGATCATGGCTCTTTTTGTCTTTGCGATCATGTTGACTTCCAAGATGGGGGACCACAAGATCCCGCAGGTCAATGCGCAGTTTTGGCCCGGGCTTTTGATCGCGGCTGTCCTGTGCGCCGTTTTACTCAAAATCGTTGTCGACAGCTCCTGGATGCATGCGCAGGCGTCAGCGGTGATCACGGATCTTCAGACGATCGGCCGGTCCCTGGTAACCGGGTATGTGTTGCCGTTTGAATTCATCTCCCTTCTTTTATTGGCAGCATTGGTAGGGGCGATTGTGATAGGAAAGGTCCGGCGATGATCCCTTTAGGCCACATTGTCATGTTAAGCATGTTCCTTTTTTGTGTGGGTGTGTACGGTATTTTGACCCAGCGGCACGCGATACGGTTTTTAATCTCCGTTGAACTTATCCTCAATGCCGCCAACATCAATCTGGTCGCATTCAATAAATATTGGGGGACACCCGACGGCCTCGGGCAGGTATTTGCCCTCTTTGTCATCGCGGTGGCGGCGGCCGCGAGTGTTGTCGGGTTGATCCTCGTGATCGCGGTTTACAGGCTCAGAAAATCAGTTTTCATCGACGATTTCAATTTATTAAAATGGTAAAATTAGCCCACTGGATACCTGTTTTTCCGTTCATTGCTTTCTGGCTCAACCTGGCCTTTGGCCGGAGGCTTGGCCGTGGATCTGCGTATATCGCGGTTGCGGCATCATTGATGTCGGCGGCATTGTCTGTCATTGTCTTCCTGGGGCTGCGGCACGGGGCGGTGGCGTATGACCTTGCCCCCTGGGTTACGATCAATGGGGTGCCGGTCACGGTGGGCATTATGGTCGACAGCCTCGCGGTCATGATGCTCCTGGTCGTGACCGTGGTGGGGAGCATGATCCAGATCTATTCGATCGGCTACATGGGCGGGGATGTCCGTTTTTCCAGGTATTTTGCCTATATATCGCTCTTTATGGCGTCGATGCTCGGGCTTGTGCTGGCGGACAATCTTCTGATGCTGTACATATTTTGGGAAGGCGTGGGGGTGTGTTCCTGCCTCTTGGTTGCTTTCTGGTATGAGAAGCCGTCAGCGGCAGCGGCTGGCGTCAAGGCGTTTGTCACCACGCGCGTGGGGGATACCGGCCTTTTGATCGGGATATTGATCCTCCTGGCCACGGGGCACTCATTACGCTTTGCTGATTTTGGCGGTTTTTCCGGTTCCGAAATGTTAATGGCGGTGGCAGCCCTGTTGATCTTCCTGGGGGCTATGGGTAAATCAGCGCAGTTCCCCTTGCATGTCTGGTTGCCCGATGCCATGGAAGGTCCGACGTCCGTTTCTGCGCTCATTCATGCCGCGACCATGGTGGCGGCCGGTGTTTATCTTGTGGCGCGTTCGTATGTTTTATTTACGGATCATCCGCTGGCACTGCAGACCGTGGCGGTCATTGGTGCCATATCGGCGGTGATGGCGGCGTCGATCGCCTGTACGGCCAATGATATTAAAAAGGTGTTGGCCTATTCGACGATCAGTCAGCTGGGTTTGATGATGCTGGCTTTAGGTGCTGGCGGCTATGCGGCGGGAACTTTTCATCTGATGACACATGCTTTTTTCAAAGCCTTGCTTTTTTTGGGGGCTGGATCGGTTATCCATGCGGTGCATACCCAGGATATTCGCCAGATGGGCGGGCTGATCCACAAGATGCGGATCACGGCGATAACGTTCATCGTGGGCGCGCTGGCGCTGGCGGGGGTCATGCCTTTGGCGGGGTTCTGGTCCAAGGATGAAATATTCATGGCCCTGTGGCAAAACGGTAATCCGGTGCTTTTTGGAGCCGCTGTGCTGACGAGTTTCCTGACGGCTTTCTACATGGCCAGGGTTATCTTTATGATCTTTTTGGGAGTGCCGCGTGCGGAGACTCATGCGCATGAATCACCGGCCGTGATGACCGGGCCGCTGGTGGTGTTGGCCTTGTTTGCCACCGGACTAGGTTTTATCGGTTCACCTTTTTGCCAGGGTGCCTTCCAGCAGTTCATCACGGGTCATGAGGAGGGTGTTCATTTAAACGCGGGGATGATCATCTTCTCGACCTTGATCAGTCTGGCGGGCATTGGCCTGGCCTATCTTGGTGTGATGCGCGGGGTCAAATGCCCGGGGGATGATTGTCCGCGCCGTCAATGGCTCATCCGTGTGGTCGAAAATAAATATTATATTGATGAACTTTATCAGTTTCTTTTTATTCAGCCATTTAACCGGCTTTGTGCGGCGTTGACGCGTTTTGACCGGGATCGGATCGATGGGGCTGTTAATGCCGTGGCGGTGTTGACAGCCGCGCTGGCACGTTTTGGCCGGCGTTTGCAGACCGGCCGCGTTGAGAATTATCTGCTGATGCAGGTCGCCGGCCTCTTGATCCTGTTGCTATTTATCTTGGGGAAATTATGCCACATTTTTTGACATGGATCATTTTTCTTCCGCTGATTGGCGCCCTGGCCGTGGCCCTTATCCCGGCGAGGCATGAAAAGTGTATCCGCGCGACAGCCATAGGATTTAATGCGTTTGTGTTGGTGGCTGTTGTCGTGTTGTGCGCTGTTTTTGACCGGACGCAAATAGGTATGCAGTTTTCTGAAAGTCATCCGTGGATCCCTCAATTAAATATTTTTTATAGCGTTGGTGTTGACGGCCTCAGCTTGGCACTTGTTTTTCTGACGGCACTATTGGGTTTGCTGGCTTGTTTGGCATCTGGGACCATCACGCGGCAGGTTAAGGAATATTATCTGGTTTACCAGGTATTGATGATCGGCATGCTCGGGACTTTTCTGGCGCTGGATCTGGTTGTCTTTTACATTTTCTGGGAAACAGTATTGATCCCCATGTTCTTCCTGATCGGGATATGGGGCGGGGCGCGGCGGGAATATGCGGCTTGGAAATTCTTCTTTTATACACTCGCAGGTTCCGTGCTCATGCTTTTGGCGATCCTGGGGGTTTATTTTACGTCCACACCGCATTCTTTCAATATGATCGCATTAGCCAATCCTGGCCTACGTATCAATTTTGGTTTTCAGTGCGTGATGTTCCTGTTATTTTTCCTGGGCTTTGCGGTTAAGGTGCCGGTATTCCCTTTTCATACCTGGTTGCCCGACGCGCACGTTGAAGCGCCGACGCCTGTGAGCGTGATCCTTGCCGGGGTGTTGCTCAAGATGGGTACCTACGGGCTTTTCAGGATCTGTTTGCCTTTGTTCCCTGATGTGATCCTGATCTTTGCTTGGCCTATCGGGATACTTGGGGTTGTTAATCTTATCTATGGTGCCTGCGCGGCTTTTGCGCAGACTGATTTCAAGAAGATGATCGCCTATTCATCGGTCAGCCATATGGGTTTTGTCCTGCTGGGGCTTGCGGCCATGAACGCCACAGGCTTCAATGGTGCTATCCTTGAGATGTTTAATCATGGGATCATCACCGGGGCGATGTTCCTTCTGGTGGGCGTCCTGTACGAGCGTTCGCATACGCGTGAATTGGCCGCATTCGGAGGCCTTGCCTCAACCATGCCACGGTATGCTTTTTTTCTGACATTCATGGCACTGGCATCGCTGGGGTTGCCCGGGTTAAGCGGCTTTGTGGGGGAATTTATGACGCTGGCTGGGGTTTTTCCGTATCATTCCAAGATCGGCATCGTGGGTTGCGTGGGGCTCATTGCGGTGGCCGCGCTTTTCCTGCTCATGATCAAGCGCGTGCTTTGGGGCAAGCCGCGTGAGGGCGTTGCCTGGCCGGACATGAACGTGTTCGAAGCCGGCGTGATCTTCCCTTTAGTTGTTTTGACCCTTGTTGTGGGATTTTATCCTGAAGCTGTCTTGCAATTTCAAAAAAATGCTGTTGATACCCTGGTGAATTTCTTATGATCAACTCTTTGAATTTTATTTCTTCTGAACTCATTGTATTAGCCCTTGGATTGGTTGTTCTCATGGGGGGGGTATTGGGTGCACGCCGCAAGTTCCTCGGTGCTGCGGCCATAACGGCGGTTGTAGCCGCCATCGTTTTCTTACCCGAGACAATGAATATACCCGGAGATATTTTCTCAGGAATGTTGACAGCTAATTTTCTTGGATTTTCGATGAGGGCATTTGTTCTGGTTGGCGCAGGTCTTGCGATCCTCATGTCGATCAATTTTCGCTGGCCTGATGATGAGCACGCCGGCGAGTATTATTTTCTGCTTTTGACCGCCGTAGTTTCCATGATGCTCGCTGTCAGTGCCGACAACCTGTTGATGATTTATCTGGCGGTTGAAACCTTGTCCATTATTTCCTATGTTTTGACCTGTTCTTTCAGGAAGGATCTTTATTCGACCGAGGCTGGCTTAAAATATTTTCTATTTGGTGCCTTATCGACCGGGATCATGCTCTACGGGATATCACTTGTTTACGGGCTTTTGGGTACGCTTGATCTGGAGGGGATCGGTGTGCGGCTGGCAGCTGGTGGCGTAGATCTGCCTTTATTGGTGTTGGCGGTGCTGATGGTTTTTGCGGGACTGGCGTTCAAGGCCTCGCTGGTGCCATTCCATATGTGGGTAGCGGATGTGTATGAAGGAGCTCCCTGGCCGGTGGCGGCTTTTTTTTCCATTGGTCCTAAGGCATTGGGTTTTGTTTTATTGATAAAAGTCTTTTTTAGTTATGCTGTATTGATGTCATCCGGATGGGCATGGCTCGCGGCGTTGCTGGCGATCGCGACAATGACGCTCGGTAACCTTGCGGCGTTCCATCAAACAAGTGTCAAGCGCCTGTTGGCATTCTCATCTATCGCCCAGGCCGGATATATTCTTGCGGCCATGGCGACTGGCTTGATGGGGCTCAAAGCGGCTTTCTTTTACCTTGTGATCTATGCGTTCATGAATATGGGTGCTTTTGCCTGTGCGGCTTTCTTCGGGGAGGCAAGTCATTCGGATATCACTGCGTTCAAAGGGCTGGGGCGTCGAGCACCGTTGGCGGCGCTTATTTTTTCTATTTTTCTGATGTCATTGGCAGGGCTTCCGCCGCTGGCAGGGTTTATGGCGAAGTTCTTTGTGATCATGTCCGCTGTGGCCGGAGCGCATTATGTATTGGCCGGCGCGATCGTTGCCAATAGCGTGATCGCTTTCTTTTATTACCTTAAGATCATCAAGACCATGTATTTTGAAGATTGTTCATCGCAGGAGCCGGTAAGCCTTCATTTGAGCGGGTTATTTCTTTTTATTTTTTGCCTGCTGGCCGTCTTGTATTTTGGTATTTTTCCGTCAGGGCTCATGAATATTTTGACGATCATTTTTCCGTGATAAATATTGAAGAGATTCTCCGGGTCAACAGCACAACAAAGATGATAATAAAGAAACCGTTCATAGTAATGAAGGGTTTTTTTGTTTTATAGTTTCAATTCTAGCAAATTATTAAACCGGAAGTCGAAGTTCAAATGTAGAGGTATAATGCGTTGGATCGACATGGTAGCGTTGAAGGATTGCTGTGGGGGGGCAGTCCCGGTTTTCTTATGAAAATGACCATGAAGCTAAGGATAACGGTGATCTATGAAGATGATCCATTGCGCTGATCTGCATTTGTCCGAAGATGAAAAAGAATACGCGTTGTCCGTACTCGATGCCATCGTCGCGGTGACGGTCGAGGAGAAGGCGGATCTGCTGGTGTTTGCCGGGGATGTTTTTAATACGTTTCACGACGTTGAGATCCTGTCGGGGGAGTTTCGAAAAAGAGTCGGCACCTTGACCTGCGACGTCCTCGTACTGCCCGGCAATCATGACCTTCAGGGGATAGGGGCTAACAAAATCGATAGGGTTGATTTTGGTAATCAGGTTATTGCCTTAACGCAACAGCCTTTTCAGTTGATCGAACGATGCGGCGTAGAATTCCTGGCGATTCCGTTCCAGCGTTCGCTGAAAGATTACGTCAACTGGCCTGTACCGCCTAAAGCCCCCGGTAAGCGTCGGGTGGCTATCGCCCATGGTACTGTCGCTGATATGGCGATCTATACCGGCGGCAGTGATGAGGTCGAAGATGGAGCCATGGATTCGAATATTTTTACCAGGTTCCAGGCGGATTACGTGGCCATGGGGCATATTCACGGCCGAAGATTTCAGTCGTTTGGTTCCACGCTGATCCACTATCCTGGTTCAGCCAGGGTCTGGCGGCAGCATGAAGACGGCCCGCGCGGGGTCAATCTTGTCACCATCGATGATCGTGTCGCGGTTGAATTCAGGGAACTCAAAAGCTCCGGTCAGTACTATCATTACGCCATCCCTGTAAGTCTTGACGGCAAGATCGACATCGCACCAGCTGTTGCTGAGGGATGGGGCATCAAGGACTGGGTGTCTATTGAATGCCTGGGGATCGTTGAAGACCAAGGTCTTGTTGTTCAGGCCGAAGAGGCGCTAAGGAAGCAATACAAGTCCAGGGTGCGCAAGTTTAACATCGACCATCCGGGACTGAGCATCGCCGCGGGTATCGCCGCCCACCCTCTGGCGGAAAAGTTCCTTGAGATATGGAAAGGCAAAGAACCTGTTGATCCTAAAGGCAGGGAAATATGGCTTAAGGCCAGGGAACTGGGGCTTATCGCCATCAAAGAGGAGCTGGAGTCGCGGCATGATTAAGAAGATCAACATAGATAAATTCGGGAAATTCAGCCGAAAGGAAATTAGCCTCGGTCCTGTCACGGTGTTTCACGGCAAGAATGAGGCGGGTAAGACCACGCTCTTTGATGCCATATTCTATGCGCTCTGCGCTCCGGGGAAAGCCAACGTCGAAGGTAAGAACCTGCACGCCCGCTATGGAGACGCCCCCGAGTGCAAGGTTGTTCTGGAATTTTTGGCACAGCCCCGGCACTATGATCCACGAAGTTTTCTTGATCTATACGCGATCCGCGAGAGCGATATCAGGTTTGAACCTGTTCAAGGTTCAGACTGGATGCAGGCATTGAAGAATAATCTTTTTTCGGGCGGCATTGATCCTGAGCCTATGCGTCGTAAATTTATGCAAAGAGCCGATGACAAGAAGGGATCGTTCAAACATAACAAGGTCCTGCATAATACCCTTAAATGGCGCGACCAGCTTGCGGATGAGCTTGCAGGCTTTATCGCAAAGAAAACTGCGCTATTGTCCGACGAAGCTACGGCGCATCAGTCTGAAGGGCGCAGCCAAGAACTGGACGAACAGATCAAGGTGTCGATCGGTACTATTGACCGGCTAAAAGAAGAACTCGGCTTGCAGGACAATATCGTTGAACGCAAGAACAACAACATGATTATGCAGGAAATAGACGCGGCGGAAAGTATCGATAGACAGATCAGCGGGCTCGAACTTTATCAGGTTAATGCGGTGGCTGAGATCGACGCTATTGAACAAACCATCAAAAATATTGGTGATGATGTTCAAAGAAAAACAGCCGCCGCTTCCGTAGCCCAGGATGAATGGCGCAGGGCCAAAACAGCCATGGATAGATCAGAAGATGATCGGCGTCATTTCAGCAACTTCTTGAGCATTTCAGGTGCCAATATCAGCAAGATCAAGGATTTCCTGATCCGTCAAAGCCAGATCAGGAAAATTATATGGGATCTGCGTCTGATCGGTGCGGCGGCGGGGTGCATCGTCATCGGTGGTGGTGCGTGTTTTCTGACAAAATCTTTCATTCCGGAGCTGACCGGCATGGTGATCGCTGTGATCTTGATGGCTTTGGCACGAAAGCTGACAACCGGCGGCGATGCTGAAACAGAACGCAAGTTCATCGAAGAAATCAGAAGTGAGGTGGCTGTTAGAACCGGGGCATCTATTACGTTGGTGTCAACAACGCTTGAAAGCCTGCAAGCCGAGATCTACCAGAAGATTGACCTTGAAAATGATGTCCGAGGACGGGCCTTAACGGCAAAAGCCAGTGAGTTCAAACAGCGAGAAGCGGATGTGTCAGAAAAAGAGCTCCTTCGGACCGAGGCTGTTGAACTTTTATCGGCTCAAGAAAATACACGCCGGCAATGGCTGGAACGCTATCGCGTTGGTTCACGTGACGACTATGCGGTGAAGCGGACGGAATACGCGGGTTTGTTACTACGCAAGGCGGAGTCTGCCAAGAAAATTCAAGTTATTAAGGATACGGCGGGTCTGCAGGATATGTCCACCCTGCGCCTTGACGCTGAACGCAAACTCAAGGTACTCGATGAAAAAGCAGTGCCTCAGGAAGGCTGGAGTGATACAGAAGTCCGTCAGTTGCGGTTTAAAATTGAAAATGAAACAGCTCATCTTAAGGGACTCGAAGCAACGCAGTCTGGCATCGCCAAAGATATGGCCGGCAATGTCGGCAAGGTGATGGGCGGCCTAGCCGATATACCGGAAAAGATCGTGGCTCTTGAAAGACAGATATTGCAGGCTGATAAAGAGATCGAGACGATGCAGGTTGAAATAAAAGCCTACAAAATGCTCGGCGACATTTTTGGCGCATTTTCACACGATGCGTCGCAAGTGCTCGGTCGGCTGGGTCATGCCGTAGCCGCTGAATTTGGTGACATCATCCCGGCGTGGAAGAAGATCAGGGTCGCTGACCTTAAACAGGGATCTATCCTGGTCGATGATGCTGCCGGGGCCTTGCGGACCGCCGAGAAGTTGTCCACCGGAGCCAGGGAAGCTTTTATCCTAGGGATCCGGCTTATCCTTGCATTACGGTCGGGCGATGCCTCCCAAAAACACATCCTTGTCCTCGATGAACCTTTTCGTTCACTGGATCCCGACAAGGAAATGGCCATGATCAGCCTGCTCAAGAAATTCATCGATGACCATGGCTGGCAACTGATTATTTTTACTTTTGATGAAAGAACGGTGAAAAATTTAACGTCAGCATTTGCCGGGGCTGTGGTTAATTATTTGTAAAATTTCACATAATATATCAGTTGCATTTCTTCTGTATAATGCCTAAAATTAATTAAATTTCATTAACATAACTCCCGTGATCGTACGATCAACAACAGGATCCCATGTCCTGTTCCAGCTTTAACGCAGTAACGTTCATCAGCTCTTCAAATTTGAAAAATGCGCCACAACCAAGGAGAAGAAAATGAAAAAACTTATTATAGGATTTTTTATTTTGTTCGTCGTGTTGCCGCGCATAGTCTTAGCCGCTGACGATCTAGAACGCGGGCTGATCTTGCATTACACGCTCGATACGAACTCGGGCAGTTCTGTTGCCGATACCAGCGGGCAAGGGCATCCTGGCGTTGTTAACGGAGCAACATTTACTCCTGAGGGCCGCTGGGGTGGCGCCTATTATTTTAATGGGATCAACAATTATATCCTGGCTGGAAACCTGGGTTATCACCCGACCGGTACGATCTCTTTCTGGATGAAAGCGGAAGCTCTCGAGAATTGGCGCAATCCGTTGACTACGGCTTTTGCTGATTGGGATGCGTGCATCCGTTTTGAGGAAAGCAGTGATGGTATTTTTACCGGCGGCGGACTGGGACTTGGCGGCAGTGGCGGCTGGTATACCCATGCGTTGGTTGCCCTTCGCTGGTACCATGTGGTCTATGCCTGGGATGCGCTTTATGTTTATGGGTATCTTGACGGGGCGTTAATGTTCAAGGCACCGCATCCCAACGCGGCGTCGCGGGTACATCCCAACCTGCCTTTAACCGCCGGCCAATACAAGCAAATGGCACTGAATTTACGAAATGTGGCTATCGGCAACGGTTATTCCATGGAACAGGGACGTTTCTGGAAGGGCTGGATCGATGACGTGCGCATCTATGACAGGGCCATTTCCAATAACGAAGTGCTACGGCTTTACAGGTACAATGATAATGCCCTTGTCCTGTATTATCCTTTTGATACAGCACCGCAGAATGGTGTTGTGGCCGACCAGAGCGGACTGGGGAATAATGCCGTGGTTCATGGCGGCGTTGCCTATCGCGCGGTGGACGGAAAATGGAAAGGCGCGTTGGAATTCAACGGTACCGATGGTTTTCTTTTTGTCAAAAAATCGGCACCGCTTGATGTTGGCAATGCGTTGACCTTTGCGGTCTGGTACAAGGCTTATGACCGCACTGCCTTGCCGCCTTCGAACCGGCAGAATCCTATCCTGGAATATTCCAACGGGACTTTGGCAGGGGCGCATATGTGGGCGGATGTGATCGGTTACCAGTGGAACGGCCAGGGAACAGGTGCCAATCTCGTTGATACCCGCAGGGACGAGGTCACCCATGTGATCAGCATAGCGGACCAAGCGAAGAATGAATGGCATCATCTGGCGGTCACTTATGATGGCAAGGCCGGTATCGGGCGTGTTTTTATTGATGGTGTTCAAACCCAAGAACGTCAAATGGGAAGTTTTACACCTCAAACTGATTTTGATCTATACATTGGCAAACGCCCCAAGGATCAGCCGTCTTTCAGCGGATTGCTCGACGAAGTCCGTATTTATAATCGCCCTTTGACACCGCAAGAGATCCGGGCACTCTATGACACCTACACCCTGGGTAAAGTTTACCAGAATTTTGAAAGCAACAACGGAACGCCTGCTCCGGCGGGGAATCCGCTGACCCCCGAATACGGCTGGCCGATCAACGGAGCACAAACGGCATTGGACACCACAGCACGTCATAACGGCGCGCGTTCCTGGAAAGTGGCATTCTCCGACGGATGGGGCGGCACCGGCATCCCGTCTCAAACAGAAACATATAATTTCAAAGCCGAACCGCAGCGCCATGACCGCTTAACCTTCTGGGTATTGGCCAAGCCCAATACGGTTAACGCCAAGACGACCGTGCGGGTACGTTTGTTTGATAAAGGCAGTGGTGTCTACCAGACAGACGGTTTCGAAATTTCTGCCACACAGAAAGCCAATTATAATCAATGGACTCAGGTATCTATTTTGTTCACTCAATTACCCAGTGGTTTCAATCTGAATAACGTGGATAAACTGCAGTTTGTTTTTGTGAATGACCGTGACACGGCGCCTTTACCCGGGACATATTATCTTGATGATATTCAGATCGAATCCCAGGACAGAACCTATCAGGATTTCGAATCATGGTCTTGCCCCGGTGGTGATTGCGGCTGGGCCTGGAACGGGACAACCAGTGTGGCTGTTGACCAGGTATACAATGGCCTTCAGTCATGGAAACTGATCGGTAACTGGACATGGAACGGTACCGGGATCAAGTCGCAGGAAAAACGCTGTTCTTCACCGGTTAACATCTGCTCCTATCAGGATCCCTGGTCGGTGGATATGATCGCAAACCATCTTATGCCGTCAACGGCGGAGCACCTTACGTTCTGGTTGAAGCCGCTGTCCAGCAACGGGATGAGCAGCAATATCGAGTTGAAACTGTTCGATCATGCTAATTATCGTGACGGCACATCAGGCGCGGGGATATGGACCGCCAAGAGCGGCACATACAATGAATGGACGCGCCTGTCCGTGCCTTTGACGAGCATTAAGGCTGCATTTCCGACACTCAATTTATCGGATATCAACAAGCTGGAACTGGGATCTTACTGGCCGGGTACCTATTATTTCGATGATATCCGTGTGACCCGCGGGCAGGAAATCAGGATTGCCAACGAAGGCTTGTCATCAGGACAGGTCTCCTGGGCTCCGGTTGTCGGCGCGGCTGTTTATACGTTACAGGAAAGTACCACCGGGCCAACAGGCCGGTGGAGAAATATTTATACCGGTGCAGACACTGTATTCTCCATAGCCCATCTGGCGCCTTCATGGCTCAGGGTGCGCTGGGAAACAGCCACAGATCCGGCGGGGAAACTGGTGCCGTATTATTCAGATTGGAGCGATGCCGCTTTTTACAAACCGCGCCCTGTCCTGCTTTCAAGTCAGCTGTTGCGGCAGTACGGATACCTGGACTGGTCGCATATCCCGCAAGCCCAGACATATCTTCTCCAGCAGGGAGCATCCAAAATAGGCCCATGGGTTAAAGTTTACGAAGGGGGCTATCGTGTCCCGCCGCCATTGTGTGCCTTAGTTGGTAAATGGTATCGTGTGCGGGGGCAGGTTGTCGATACCCGAGGCAAGGTTGTGGAATATTCCCCGTGGAGCCCGGCCTTGCTGTTTGATCCCTCCAATTTCATCCGCGCTTCAAAGAAAGTATTGAGAGATCGTAATGGAGCAGGTTCTGTTGTAACCTTACGTGGGTTCAACCTCGGGAATTATCTGCTCCTTGAATACTGGATGACAGGCCTGTCATGGACGTTGGAACGACAGGCTTTCACCGACGCTGGATTGAATTATGATGTGATCGTTCCGGCACTGATAGCAAAAGGTTATGCTGTCACCGGCGCTGATGGCAACGTACGCGTCCGACACCCGTTCACCGGGTTGAACAATGATTTCCGGGCCATGTTCCCGGGCTTGACACCCCAACAATTCACGCAAATTGAAACGCTCATGGAACCTGATGACTGGCGCATCCGTCAGGCATTGGGTTCACGCGCCGCAAGTGTGATGCAAACTTATCAGAACGCGTATATTCAGGATATTGACCTGGATAATATCATGGATACAGGAGCGAATTTTATCCGGTTACCGATCTATTACCGTGATATCCGTGATATCAATGATCAAACGGGGCAGTGGATCAATGGCAGTACTTTTAATTTCAGCACATTGGATCGCATTGTAAATTTATGCGCTGACCGGGGCATCGCTGTTTTACTCGACCTGCATGGAGCCCCCGGAGCTCAAAGCGATCAATTCCATACAGGGCGTACCGGATATAACAAATTGTTCGCCCCCGATGCGCTGGGGGTTGAATACCGTGCCCGGACCAAGGAGCTGTGGCTGGAGATCGCCCGGCATTACCGCTTCAATACAGCCGTCATGGGGTTTGACCTCTTAAATGAGCCCGTCGGGTTTACAGCTTATTCATCCGGGTACACCGCACTATGGAGCCTTTATAATGAGCTTTATCATGTGATCAGGGATGCCAACAAAGCCTCCGATAACGACCATGTTATTGTCATGGAAGGTGCTTGGAACTGGGATTCCTTGCCATCGCCAACAACTTACAAATGGCAGAATGTTATGTATCAATTCCATTATTACTGCTGGGGCCCTGCCGAAGGCCAAAAAGCCGTCCTCGGTGAACAATGCCCGGCAGAGCCACCCCAGGATCAGATCACCTATCAAAAAGCATACATTGACACCCATCTGGCCGCCTCCCGTCAGGCCGCCTATAACGTGCCCGTCATGATCGGTGAGTTCAACGGCTTCGGACAGAAAGAAGTGTGGCAATATTATTTGCAGAAGTTCAACCAATACGGTTACAGCTGGTCAATATGGTCCTATAAAAATCATGACCATGCCACAAGCTGGGGGATCTACGACCATCTGCTCTACGACGAAGCGCTTCCAGATTTTCAGTATGATACGCCCAAAGACTTGAATAAAAAACTCGACAAATACGATACCTTGGGGCATCACATTCAGAATAAGAGTTTAATCAATATAATTAAGAATTATATGTAACTTTAATTTAGCAGCCCTTTGGATACTTGTGTTATTTCAGATATCTATCGGGCCTATAAGACGGCTCTTTGCAATGGTCTTTCCGTTATGACGGGGAATGTTAAAGATTTTGGACCGACAGGTGTTCAAGTGATCAATCCTTACGTATAATCTGGGGATATTCGGGGATTAGGGTAATATCGTTTTCGTTGTTTTTAAAGGTTTAGATAAACGGGAGCACAATAATGTCGGATCGACGCAGACCGCCTGTTAAGAAGTCAGATGAAATATTGGAAAATGTTTTTTCCGGGCATCGCGAAGCGCTGATAGATGGCCATGAGAACGGGAAGCGGTACCTGTTGAACTTTCTCGACAAGTTCAACTCTATCCCCAACGCCGTAAAGTTTTTCATCTATGATCTTTTGGCTAATGACGCCTATCAGGTCGACGATCTTGTTTTATGCCGGCAAGCGGTAGACCGTGCCGGTGAATATCTGGAAGAAGCACGGGTAAAAAATACCCGCGAATTAACCGCATACCTGCCTGCACTCCGTTTTATCGAACGGGGGATATCGATCACGGTCAAAGCGGGTGAATATGAAGCGGCTCTTTCTTTTTGTGATCTGGCCATTGAAAACGGTTTGGGTAAAGCGTATGCCGCCAAAAGGGCTTCTATAGAAAAAATGCTGTAGTGCCGCAGGTGTCAATTACGTCCAGTCTCTCGATTCTCTAAATATTCGCCATAGGCCATATGTCTTGACATCACATATTTCATACGTTATTCTTCGTCGAAAGGTTGTTCTAGCGATTGCTCAAAATGGAACAAATTAAAAAATTACTTCTCTTGTCCTTCGGGTTTTTATTTGTGCTTCTTGGCATTCTTGGTGCTTTCCTGCCGGTGATGCCATCGATCCCTTTCCTGGTCATTGCCGCCTATTGTTTCTCGAAAAGCTCAAAGAAATTCCATGATCTGTTGTTGGATAATCCGTTGGTCGGACCGCACATAAAGAATTACCACGAGAATAACGGCATAACGTGGCAGACCAAGGTATTGTTGATCGCGATGCAATGGGGTGGGATCATTTTTTCATCGATATTCTTTGTCCATGGCCTCCTCGGGCAGACGCTTATGATCCTGATCGCCATGGCCGCAACTGTTTATCTGCTGTCTCTCAAAACGCTTAAAGAAAAAGCATGACATTCGGGGTGAACATGATGGCCATTGACATGATCCTGTTATGGGTGGCGGTGCTCATATTTGTGAGTGTTGTATCAAGCAAATTGTCGGATCGGTTTGCCATCCCTGTCTTGCTGATATTTTTGGCCATCGGCATCTTGGCGGGTTCCGAGGGGGTCGGGAAGATTTATTTCAACAACCCTTCCGCGGCGAAATCTATCGGTATTGTTGCCCTTATCTTCATCATCTTTTCCGGCGGGCTTGACACCGAATGGAAAGACACCCGTTCCATTGTATGGCAGGGGATCGTTCTTGCGACATGCGGCGTCTTGCTCACAGCACTTGTAACGGGCCTTTTTGCCATTTATATCCTCAAGTTTTCATTCCTTGAAGGGATGCTTCTGGGGTCGATCGTATCATCCACCGATGCGGCGGCGGTATTCGGCATCTTAAGATCAAAGAAAATCGGCTTGAAGAAACCCGTAAAACCGTTGCTTGAGTTTGAGTCGGGCAGCAATGACCCTATGGCACTCTTTCTGACAGCGGGCTTCATCAGCCTTTTAACGGTCAAAGATATGCCCATGGCCGCGTTGATCCCCAGATTTATTATTGATATGGGGATGGGGGCTCTGACCGGCTATTTGATGTTCCGGTTCATTGTTTTTCTGATCAATCGTCTAAAACTCGAATACGAAGGCCTTTATCCGGTTATCATGCTTTCGCTGGTTCTTTTGACCTATGTCATGGCTGTTTATCTGCAGGGTAATGGCATCCTCGCGGTTTACCTTGCCGGCTTGATGCTGGGGCAGGCGGACTTCCCGAATAAGAAAATGATCATGCGCTTCCATAACGGGCTGGCATGGCTCATGCAGATCGTGATGTTCGTGGCTTTGGGCCTGCTTGTTGCCCCGTCGCATATTATCCCGTTGATGGGCGCGGGGATCCTGATCACGCTTCTGTTGATGTTTGTGGCCAGGCCGTTGAGCGTTTTTCTGTGTTTACTGCCCTTCAAGATCGATGTAAAAATGAAAGCCATGATCGCCTGGGGCGGGCTCAGAGGCTCAGTGCCGATCATTCTGGCGACGTTCCCTTATATGGCGGGGATTACCCAGGCCGACACTATCTTTAACATTGTATTCTTTGTTGTCTTTACGTCGGTGCTGATCCAGGGGGCGTCCCTTTCTTTTGTTTCAAAACTTTTAAAACTCGATGTCCCCTCGACCGCCAAGATCAACTATCCCATTGAATTCGAGAAAACCAAAGCCATCGACGCTGAACTGACCGATGTCATTGTCCCTTATACGTCAGTGATTGTCGGCAAGACGATCGCCACCCTGGGGGTGCCTGAAAAATGCCTGATCGTGCTTGTTTCCCGTGACGGAAAGTTTGTGATCCCGTCGGGCATGACCGTTATTGAAGGCGGGGATGTTCTGCTGGTGCTGGCCAACAGGGAAGATTTCGCCTCCTTTCAGCGTTCAGTCAATGTTCAGCCATGAGGCACGCGCGCGATCATGGGAACAGGGCAAGGATCAGTTTCGAGAAGATTTTCTAACAATTTTATGTTAAAATATTTCTTTTCTTTCAACTCAAACGCGCTAACACATCAAATATTCAACTCAACACATTGAACAAGGAGCAGGGATCGATGGAAAACAAGAACGCGCAGACATTCGAGTACAAGGCTGAAATGAAACAGTTGCTTCAATTAATCATCCATTCACTTTACACGCATCCCGAGGTTTTCTTGCGTGAATTGATATCCAACGCATCTGATGCGATGAATAAACTCCGCTATATCCAATTGACCGATGAAACCATCCTCGATCGCGGGAAAGATCTGGAGATCAGGATCAGTGTGGATCCTAAAGCAATGAGTTTTACGCTCACAGACAATGGTATCGGGATGACCCGCGAGGATCTGACAGAAAATATCGGGACCATTGCCCGGTCAGGAACACTCGAATTCCTGAATAAGATCAAAGAAGAAAAAAAGAACGCCGGCGACCTTATTGGGCAGTTTGGCGTTGGTTTTTATTCTGTCTTTATGGTCACCGACGAGGTAACGATCGAAACCCGTCATGCCGACAAGGATTCCCAAGGTTACCGCTGGGTTTCTTCGGGCGAGGCCAGCTTTACGATCGCAGAGATCAGCAAGGCCGAGCGCGGCACGACGATCTCGTTTAAATTCAAAGAAAGCCTCAAGGAATTCGCTGATGATTACAAGATCAAGGAGATCATCAAAAAGTATTCCAACTTCGCTGATTTTCCTATCTTCGTCGGCAAGGACAAGATCAATACGGTCGAAGCCCTCTGGCGCAAAGGGGAGTCCGATGTCAAGGATGAGGAACGCAATGAATTCTACAAATTTGTAACCAATGACTATGAATATCCTTTGGCGTCTCTCCAGCTGTCGGTCGAGGGGGCCGGGGCTGAATTCAAGGCCTTGCTATTTATCCCGCGCCAGGCACCGTTTGATCTGATGCGGACCCGCCAGCACAAGACGGTCCAACTTTACACCAATAAGATCCTGATCATGGATGATTGCAAGGATCTTCTGCCGGAATACCTGCAGTTTGTGCGCGGTGTTGTGGATACCAGTGAATTGCCGCTGAATGTGTCGCGTGAAGTTGTGCAGAATTCACCGGCCATGACCAAGATCAAGACCGCGATGACAGGCAAGATCATCCAGTGGCTCCAGAAGATGGCCAACAAGGAAACTGAGAAATACCTGACTTTTTACAAGACTTTCGGGCCTCTCTTCAAGACGGGATTGAACGCCGATTTTGCCAACCGCGAGAAATTGATCGAATTGCTGCGTTTTGAAAGTTCAACGCAAAAATCCGGTGAAATGTCATCTTTCAAGGATTATGTCGGCCGGATGAAGGAAAAACAGAAAGACATCTACTATCTGACCGGCGACAGCCGCGCGCAGATCGAAAGCAATCCGAATACTGAGTATTTTAAGAAACATAATATCGAAGTTCTTTTCTTGTTTGATCCCATTGATGTTTTTGTTATCCCGTCGATCAATGAATATGACAAGAAGACGGTCAAGCCTATCGATAAAGGTGATATTGAACTCGATGCGGATGATCAAGCCATCAAGACAGATGATGATCTGTCAAAGTCGCTGGTGTCCGTTTTCAAAGAAACACTCAAAGGGCAGGTTGAAGATGTCAGGATCTCCCGGCGTCTGGTTGATTCCGCTGTAACGCTTGTGACCAGTGATGCCGGGATGGATCGGCAAATGGAACGGATGATGAAAATGATGGGGCAGGAAGCACCGGCATCCAAGCGTATCATGGAGGTTAATATTGACCATCCGGTGATCAAGAATCTTTCACGCCGTTACCTGGCCAATGTCTCGGATGATTTCATGAAGAAATGCATCACGCAACTTTATGAAAGTGCGCAAATGATCGACGGGGAATTGCCGTCAAAGTCCGATTATATTAAACGCATGATGGACATCATGGAAGAAGCTACTAAATGATGTTTACGGCTTAACAGCCCTGTGTTCCATGAAACTTTTTTGAGTTTGTTGTTGTCTAAATGAATGAGTCCCGCGTCATGTTATATTCATAAAGGCAATGAACAGGAGATGGACCATGTTGAATACTGTATGTTTCAAATACATTGTTGGTATCACGGTAGCGCTCGGTATTCTTTTCCAACCGGCATTATCCTATGCCTGGACAGGGCATCGTGATCATCGTTACCCTTATCAGGATCGCCGGGAATTCGGCATGATGATCGATCTTGTGCCGCATAACAGCCGGCTGATCATGGTCGGGGGTTCAAGGTATTATTATGACGGTGCTTACTATGCTCCTGCCAGCAACGGGTATATCCTGGTGGCTCCGCCGGTGGGGGCGATTATCCCCATGCTTCCGCCTTATTTTGAACCTGTGGTCATCAACGGTATTGTTTACTATACTGATGGTTGTGTTTATTATATTTCAACCCGTTATGGTTACCAGGTTGTGCAGGCTCCGCTCGTGCAACGGATCGCGGATCCTGTTATTATGACACGCACCGTGCCGTTGGCACCTGAACCGCAGAACCAGACCAAGGTTGCCGAAGGCATTGGTTTAGGCGGGATCATCGGCGCGTTGACGGGGGGCATCATTGGCCATCAGATGAAAGGTCATCATGAATTGGGCGGCGCCTTGATCGGCGGTGCCATCGGAGCGACGGCTGGCGGGATCGCCGGAGCACAGATCCCCCATGAGAACGCGTCAAGAACAACAGTGATTGAAACCGTTAGCGTTCCGGCACAACAGAGCGTTCCTGTGTCAGCTGTGGTACCAGTGGTTCCTGTTGTTACCCCCGTACCCGCCGATGAAACGTTCACGCTCAATATTCCCAATGAACAGGGCAGTGGTTATGTTACCGTTATCATCAAGCGATCGGGGACGGGCTTTACAGGCCCTCAGGGAGAATATTATCCGGAATTCCCGAAAGTGACCCAATTACAGGCGATGTATTCAAAAACAGTCCGTTAGAGATAAAGAGTATGCCTCATTGTGTGAAAGATCCATTGCACGGGATAACGCTTGAAAATATCCTCGTCAAACTTGTTGATAAATACGGCTGGGAAGATATGTCCCGCCGTATACGGATCAATTGTTTTGCCAAAGACCCTAGCATCAAGTCCAGCCTTACCTTCCTGCGCCGAACACCATGGGCCAGAAAAAAAGTCGAAGATCTTTATGCCCACAGTGGATTATCCTCCTGATCCTGGTCGTACCTCCGGATAATATTTTTCTATTAATGCAGGTTTCAATACGTTTATTGTGCTAAAATTATATGTTTAGCGCATCCTATGGCTCACGTGACTTACCGTTTTACTGGGAATATGGCCATGATCGACATCCCTGATTCTATATTTCCGACCGACGGTGAAGGCAATATTATTTGCCCCAAGTGCCGTCTTTGTCTAAGCGGTTGCACGTGTCCGTCATGGCAGCCGCGCGTACCGCGTCAGGCAAAATTAACACCGCAACTCCGTCTGGATAAATCCGGACGTAAAGGGAAAGTGGTAACGTTAATTGAAAAGTTACCCGGTGATGAAGATCTTCTGAGAAATCTATCAAAAGACATTAAAGCGAAGACCGCCAGCGGCGGTACATATTATTGTGATGCTGATCAAGGGACGATTGAAATTCAGGGAGATCATTTAAAAACAATAAGAGCTTTCCTGATCGACTTTAACTCTTTAGGTGCGCGTTAACTTATATTCACCATTAATATTAACAACATAATCAATGTTTAAATCATTTGCCAGAATGCCCACCCATCAGTTATTGAACAAAAATACCTGCGTTGTATTCGGGTATGCCGTGGCTGTTATCTGGTTTGTTGTAACGGCTAATACGGCCGTTAATTCTTTCAGACGCGCGCCTGCTCAAGTTCTAACGCCAGATACCCTTCAGCTCCAAGAATCGGTAAATTCAAAGTTTTTATTAAATATTCCTGTCCCTGATGATACGCCTGGTCTACGCGATCCTTTTTCAAAAAGTGTCCTTGTGCCTGCGACTGGCAAAAAGATTACCGCGCAAGATCCTTACGGGCTTCGCCTGAAAGCGGTTATCCTTTCGACAAAGAATGGCGTTGTTATTGAAGATACCGTTAACGGGGCGGTGTATTTTTTGTCAGAAGGTGAAAACATGGATGGCATTGTGCTCAATAAAATATCGAAGTCATCAGTAACAGTTGAATTTAATGGGAAGCAAATCACTTTACCGCTTGCCGGAGGACAACCATGAACCGATCGATCATAGCGTTTGTTTTTATTTTACTTTTCACAGGCTTTGCTTTAAGTCAGGAAAAATCATTGCCTGTGACGGCTGCGCCGCTGAATCCTTTGATCTCAACCCTGGATGTACGGGATCTTGATGTCAAGGATGCTGTGAAATTGATCGCGCAAAAATCCGGGCTGAACATTGTCACCAGCGATGCTGTCCAGGGGCGTGTTACGGTTTATCTTGAGAATATCCGTGCCAAAGACGCTTTGGCGACGATTCTGCAAATGTCCCGCGGGGGATTTGATGAAGATTCGGGATTGATCCAGGTGATGACAGATCAGGATTATCAAAATAAATACGGACGCCCGTTTAGTCAGCGTGTCACCACGCGCTTGTTCCGCCTTAAAGGGATGAAAGCAATGACAGCGGCAGCCTTACTTGAACGGTTCAAAAATCAGTTTGGCAAGGTTGTGGCGGACGATGTGTCCGGGACGCTTTATGTTGAAGATACCCCGCTGAAACTTGCAGAAATTGAACAGTATTTAAGGGACATTGACTTGCCGGTGGAAACCAAGGCGTTTACCCTGAATTCCGTTCAGGCAGATGTTGTCGCCGAACGCGTGGGTTCATTATTAACACCAGGTACAGGCAGTGTCAAAGCGGATAAACAATCCAACAAGATATTTGTAACGGATATCGCGGAGAAACTTGCGATTGTAGAAAAGTTTATTAAAGATATTGATATCCCGCGCACCCCCATGGTATTTGAACTTAGCTACGCCAAAGCCGAGGAGGTGGGTGCCGTTATAAAACAGTATTTAACACCTGAACTTGGAACCATCGAAATCAACAAACCGTCAAATCAGATCATCATCATTGACACTGAATTCAAGATCAAAGAACTGGCCAAGATCATCGTTCAGCTTGATCATAAGCAAAAAGAAGTTTTGATCGAAGCGCGTATAGTTCAGGTCGTCCTGAAAGATGAATTCAAGATGGGCGTTGATTTCGAAGCCATTGCCAAAGGGATCGATGGCCTTGAGATCAAAAGCACCATGGGGGGGACAGGTACAACAACCAACGGGTCTCTGGCGATCGGTACATTATCGACCGATAATTATCATGCCGTGATCCAGGCCCTTGCAACAGCCAATAAGACGCATGTGTTGTCCAATCCACGGATAGCGGTGATCAATAATCAGGAAGCGCATATCCTTGTCGGGACATCCAAACCTTACGTGACGACCACGACGTCGACCCCGGTTTCCGGGCAAAACACGGTGGCGGAAGAAGTGAAGTTTATTGATGTCGGCGTCAAGTTGAGTGTAACGCCCATCATTCATCAGGATGGTTTTATAACGATGAAAATACGCCCCGAGATCAGTTCAGCCATTGACTCGATCAAAACGAGCCAGAACAATGTTATCCCGATCGTTGAGAAGTCTGAAGTTGAAACAATGGTCCGTGTCAAAGATGGTGTTACCATCATGATCGGCGGGCTTATCAAAGAAGAAAAGTCCCGTTCGAATTCCAAAGTTCCTTTATTGGGTGATATCCCCCTCTTGGGCAGCGCTTTTAAAAATGAGTCCCGTGGGACACAGCGCACAGAGATCATCATTTTTATCACACCCAAGATCATATCCGGTGACGTAAAGTAAAGGGCCTTATGTTTAAGAAAAAAGGGACTTGCGTCATTGAATATGCCCAGGATAGCATCCGGGTAACTGCTGTTAATAAATCTGTCGAGCATCAAGCCATTGCGATTGTCCAGGGGCAGGAGGAGGCTGCGGCTAAGAAACTGGCTTCTTTCCTGCGTCAGAATCGTGTTGCCCGCATCGTGGCGTTGTCACCGAGAACTTCTTGTCTTGTGGCAACATTCCGCCTTCCGTCGCACGACCATGATGAGTTGTTAAAAATGGTGGAGTTCCAATTTTCACGGTCATCGCCTTACAAGAAAGAAGATCTCCTTGTAGATGTACGGATACTCGAGGCGGTACCTCCGGGCAAGTCACTTGTTTCAGGTGCCATGATGGTCAGGGATCGCCTGACGCCATTTCTGGAGATCCTGAAGAAAGCAGGGATCACGCCGGATGTTATTACGCCCAACAGCCAGAGATTATTGCCATTAGCCAAGATTGTCTGGGAAAATTTCTTTATTGCCGAAGGTAAGATCCTGGGGCTTTGGCTCAACGGGACTTTTAGCCTCAGTCTTTTTGTCAAAGGTGACATTTATTTCTCACGTGAGGAAAGTCAGTCTTCAGGTAATACGATCAATGCTTTTATCGAATATTGTCAGCAGGAATTCCCAGCCATAACCATCATGGACGGCTTATTCCTAGGGACGCCCGACCAGACAGGCCATAAACGCGCCATATCCGGTGTTTTGATCAATGTCGAAGAACTTTCAAATTATGTTCGAACAGCAAGGCATCAAGCAGCATTCGAACAATCTCCGACGGCGTTCCTTGACCTCCTTTTGACCGGAGATACCCACGCCAAGGTTTTTGATCTTTCGCCTGTCAGCATTAAAACAAAGCGCATCCGTTTACAACAGAAAAAATTGATCGTTCACGGTGCTGTTATCCTTTTTTTGTTCCTTTTTGGTCTTTTGTTGCAAACATTAAGTTCGTTCCATCAAAGGACTCTTTTCATTTCAGTCCTCAACGATGCGATCAGTCAAGCGTCTGTTCAAGTTAAAGGCCTCGAAGAAAAATCAAAGCTTGTTGCATCGGTTGAAAGCTATATGGCTTCACGCCTGTCAGTTTCTGCGATTTTGGTTTCCTTGTCGAAGATATTGCCTCCTGGTGTTCACCTGACAAGTTTTGACTTTAAAGATGGCCAGCTGAATATCCGAGGGGAAGCCGATGACCTTGACGCGGCCCGAAGTTTTCAGGGAGCTTTGCAGACCGTGCGCACGTTCCAATCTGTCCGGCTTGAAGGCATTGATAAACGTCCGACGGAAACTGCTCAAATTATTGTTTTCAGCATGACGATGAAGGTGGTCAGATGATACCGCGTAAAAAGTTTTCGAAAAGGGAAAAAATTATCCTGATGGGTGTTGTTGTTGTCTTAATGGCGTTGACCGCAGATTTTTCTATCCGTATATGGCAGCGGTCCATGACGGCAACGCAGAACAAGGAACGTGAACTTCAACAGCAATGGGACTATACCCAGGCTATGCTGAAGCGTTCAAATTTGATTGAAATGAATTATAAGGAAGTTTACGTCCGTTATCCCAAATTATTCGGTTCCAATGACGTCACCCGGGTGATGGCCGATCTTGATGCCGCCGCTAAAGTGGCAGGTATTCAGGTGGATATGCTCAGACCCGTGCAAACAGAGCAGACAACACGCTATGAGCTGTCCCTCAGGGGCTCCTGGGTCAAGATCATGAAATTCCTGCAGACAGCCGAAGGAACATCCTACCTTTTTATTTTCCCATCGTTCACAGTGACCCCCCAAGAACCTTCCGGCGACCTTGTTGTCCTAGCGCAGGTTGAACGGGTGAATTTGTAACGAATAAACTTTCTAAAAGAAAGGACGTCGCATGTTCAATCTTTACCAGAGAATAACAGGGGCTGTTATTGCTTTACTTTTTTTAACATCACATGATGCGTTTGCAGCTGTTACTCCAAAGGCTCCAGCGGCTAAAAGCAAGGTTGCCTTGACGGATTTATTGGGTGGCGTGCCATCAACACCTGTTTCTGCCAAAACCACTCCGGTGGTACAAGGCGCTGCCTTGCTTGCGGCGGCGTCTACAACAGCTTCATCGGGCAGTGGGGCGCAGGCATTTTCAAAGACATTGTCGGTTGATCCCCGGAGCGGGAGCGCGGCGGTGGCTGTTCCTTTATATATCCCTGAAGGCCGGGGCGGGGTGTCGCCGTCGTTGGGGCTCGCTTATGCGCCCACCAACGGTAATGGGCTTTTTGGCTGGGGCATGGCCATGGATATGGAGTCGGTCGTGCGTTCAACCAAGAACGGGACGCCCAATTATGATGCCACCGATACATTCCTTGTGTCTTTGGGCGGGAAGAATTTCGAGCTTGTCAGCCTTGGCGGGAATGAGTACCGTTCCAAATACGATGATGACCGGGTGCGATTCTTCCTTAATGCCAATGTGTGGAGTGCCAAGGATAAAAGCGGCACGACGTATTATTTCGGAAGCCGGGCGGGGTCTAATGTGACAGATGGCGGCACCAAGATATTCCGCTGGAAACTGGACCGCATTGAGGACCTCTTTGGCAATGTGTTGGTGGTGGATTATGCGGCAGATAACAGTTTTGAAGTGCGTTATGGGTTGATGGCGGGCAAGAATACGACGACCGATGTAAATGTGAAAACGAATTTCGCCTATGTGATCAATGCCGTGGCTCAAACAACGGATCGCCCGGATGTGTATGTCGATTATAAACCGGGCTTTGCCGTAAGCGAGAAGCGCCTTATTGCGAGTCTGAGCATCACTGGTGGCGGGAACCTGCTTAAGAAATACAATTTCACCTATGGCACAAGTGTCAAGACAGGGAAGTCTATTTTAAAGAATGTGGTCGAGGTCGGGGCTGACGGTGTTACGACGCAGACGGTGATCAACTTGCAATACAATGACACCGCGGTAACGACGTATGCAGTGAATTCGATCGTTGATGCTCAGTTGGGAGATAATTTGTGGAATTGTCAGGTGACTTCTACGCTTAACGCGAGTAATACGTATAAATCGCCAATGTATACTCAAAACATTGGTAATGATCATGGAGTTCAATGGAATATTAATTCTAAAGGGAACATTAATGTATTTGCACAGGCTGGAGTGAATGCGATTGAGTGCAACACAAATGTATTTGTAAAAACATCAAAGATTGTTAAAATACCAATTTCTTATACTGGAGCCAATACGTTTATGGCGGCTACTCCTTTTATAACTTTAAATAACGCATGGCAAATGAGCTATGCTCCGAACATTAGTTTAAATCAAGGTTATAATTCGATAAAGTTTCTTGTGCTTGGTTTTGTTCTTCCATTAGAACTTGCTAACGCTTCATTTTTATTAAATACAGATTTGGCTGATCAAGTTGATCTCATGAATTCCGCTCAAGCCATTTACCCTCAATTAACCGCTGATTTTAATGGCGATGGCAAAACTGATGTAGCTACTCTTTTTGCGGATACAGGCATATTGAAAGTTGCGCTTTCCAATGGGACGGGCTTCTTGCCTAAAACAGCCTGGATCAGTGGCTTTGCTGTTGGCAAACAATTGATCCTAGGGGATTTTAACGGCGATGGGCGTACGGATATTGCCGCGTATGATTCTGCGGCAGGCACGGTCCGTGTGGCAACGTCAGACGGGACCAAGTTTGTTGATAGCGGTATTTGGCTGAGCGGGATAGCGGCCGGATCAACTGTCCTTACAGGCGATTTTAATGGCGGCGGGTTGACTGATCTGTATATTACGTCACAGGATGCTTCGGGGTGGCTCATTAAGGTTGCCAGGAGCACGGGAACGGGATTCCTGATGGGCACGAGCTATCGTCCGACGCTGGGGGCGCTCACAGGCACCCCAATGCCGGCGGACATTAATGGTGACGGGATGACTGACCTTGTCGCGTTCAACAAGGCAACGGGAACATGGTCGGTGCATCTAAATACCAATGGATTTAATGCTGTAGGCAGTTACAGCGTGGTCGGGTTTGGGACGAACATGGCCCCGGTTGTCGCTGACATGAACCAGGATGGTCGGGCGGATATTGGCTATTATGACGCCGCCAACAAGAAGGTCGTTTACAGGTCGTCGATCAATGGCGGGTTTGGCGCGGCACAGACAAAGACGTTCAGCTTTTCTCTCATTGACCCGGCAACAACCCAAATCCAGGCGGCTGATTTTAATGGCGACGGCCTCATGGATTTTATGACCTTTGATAGCATGGGACGTTCTGACTTGGCGATCTCGGGAGGAACGAAGTTCCAGGATCTTGTATCGTCCTATGATAATGGTTTTGGCGGCAAGCTTAGCATTGCGTATGGCTCATCGTCGGATTATGCCAATACCTATCTGCCTTTTGCGCTTCCGGTAGTTCAATCAGTCACGGCAACGAACAATCTCGGTGATGTTTTTACGACCAGTTATGGGTATGCCGGCGGCTATTTTAATCCCACTGAACGCGAGATGTACGGTTTTAAGGAAACGCGCGTCATTGATGCCGACGGGAATTATGCGTTAAGCCAGTTCAATCAAACATCTCTGTATATGCGGGGGAGGCCGGACCGTACGGCAACCTATGGTGCTGACGGCAAGCTGTATCAGGAAAGTAAATACCAGTGGAATATTAATCCGGTTATCACGGGCAGGACGGATGTGCAGTTTGTGTCGCCCAAACGCGTGGATAATTTCATTTATGATACAGCCGTTGCTACATCGACGGGGGTGCGCACCGCGACCGAAACTACTTATGATATTGCCCTGGGTGTTCCCACTGAAGTCCGTGATTACGGGGAAGTGGATTGGACGACCGGCGCTGATACCAAGGCGGATTATATCCGTACGGTGCTGACCTACGGGAGCAATGCCGCCAGTTATCTTTACGGGCTTATCACAAGCAAAATAGCGTATGACAGTGCCGGAAAGATTCTTTCAAAAACATACGCTTATTATGATGGATCTGCTGTTTCGGGGACGATTACCAAAGGGCTTGTCACGCAGAACAGTATCTGGAACAAGATCGGTGCCGTGGAGTCGCTTGTTTCATCGTATAACACCTATAATGCCTACGGGCAATTATCGACGAGCAAGGACCCTCTGAGTAATGTGACATCGATCACGTATGATGCGACCTGGTCCATGTTTCCGCTCACCACGACGAATGCCGCTGGTTTTGTTAAAACGAATGAATATTATGGAGTGAATGGAGTGGCGCTACCGGGTGGGCTCTGGGGTTCGCTTAAGAGTGCCACTGATCCTAATGCCCAGAAGATGACATTCACTTATGATGCTTTCGGACGAACACTATCCGAGATCAACCCACTGGACTCTGCGGCATTTCCGACGACAACGTACGAATACCAGACCAAAGTGAATTACCGCATATTTGTCACCCACAGGCGCATTGAGCATGGAGCGGCCGCTACGCTTAATTCTTATGCTTATGTTGATGGCCTAGGGAAAACCCTGGCGGCAAAGACGCCGTCAGCCACAGTCGGAACGTATGTTGTTTCCGGGCATACCAGTGTTAACAGCCGCGGACTGGTGACCAAGAGTTATCCACCGTATTTCTCGACGAGCAGTTATGCTGTGCTGGAGCTTCCTGTTATAACTTGGCCGGGTGTTGTTTATGATTATGACGCCATGGGCCGTCGCATTAAGACCACATTCCCGGATAATAGTTACACTACAAGCAGTTTCACGCCGACAACATCCACGTCCATTGATCCCAATGGGCACAAGGCGGTGCAGCAGGCTGACGCGCGCGGGCGGATCATCCGTGTTGAAGAATGGTCCGGGGCTGATGGGCGGTCTTCGGCCTATCCGGCGCAGGCATTTGCTCTTTATGCCGCCACAACATATGCTTACGATGTGATGGGAAATCTTTTGAGTGTGACCGATGCCAAGGGCAATGTCACGACGATGACCTACGATGCCCTGGGCCGCAAGCTCATGATGAATGATCCTGACATGCACGCTGTCAGTTATCAGTATGATGTCATGGGAGGCTTGGTTAAACAAACGGATGCCAAGCGCATTCCGTTTGCGTTCACCTATGATGTTCTGGACCGTGTTTTATCCAAGGCCAGGGCGGATACTGGGGCTGATAGTGTGACGTACACCTATGATACGGCCGCAACGTTTGGTAAAGGCCGCCTGGCCAAAGCAACTTATGGTTCAGGGAACGCTGTTTTTAATTATGACAATATCGGCGAAGAAATATTTTCTTCCAAATTAGTTGGCGCATCCACATACAGCGTCAACCGCACGTATGATGCTTTAGGGCGGATCAAGACGATAGCTTATCCTGATGGCAAAGGCACGGTCGTTTATTCTTATAATGCCGCTGGCCGGTTAAATAGTATTCTTCTTAAAGTCACCGCCGGGACAACCACAATAACAAAGAAAATCATCACCGGCATTGTTTACACCGCTAACGGGAGTGTTCAGAAGATCACTTACGGCAACGGGGCTGTGGCGGCGTACGTCTATGATCCGCTCACATTGCGCTTGCAGACGCATGTGGTGACCAATGCGAGTAGTGTGGCGGTGCAGTATTTCGCTTACACGTATGATGCGGTAGGCAATATCTTGCTGGTTCAAGACAGTGTCAAGAATACCAGCAAAGCCTACACGTACGACGCCCTGAGCCGGATGATCTCTTCTAATGACGGCACTGGCGTGATCGCCTATCAATATGACATGATCGGCAACATCATGAATAAGGGTAATCTTGCCTATGTTTATGGCGAGAACGGTGCCGGTCCGCATGCGGTAACATCAATTAGCGACGGGTCAGTCATGACCTATGATGCTAATGGCAACATGGCGACTTACAAAACAGCCACCAAGACGCAGTATTACACGTATGACTCAACCAATCGTCTGGTCAATGTGCAGGCGATGGATGCGGGTGCCGCCCTGAAATATGCTGTGGCAGACTTCGCCTATGACGGGGACGGCGGGCGTACCACGAAGACGGCATACACCAAGAGTGGGGCAACATTGACAATGGCGTCAACCGCCTATGTCGGTGACCTCTATGAAGAATCTGCCGGGATCAAGACTGATTATCTTTTCCTGGGCAGTCTTCGCGTGGCTGCCTACAACGGCACCAAGATTCGCTGGTTCATCGGCGATCATCTGGGGAGTGCTTCAACAGTCCTGGATGAAACATCAGCCGTCAAGGAAAAGATCGAATACACGCCCTGGGGCGAGGTCAAGAGTTACGATAATTTCGGCAACACGGCGGAAGTGGCGTGGCTGTATTTTACGGGCAAAAAGACTGACAGTGAGACGGGGTTGATATATTTCGGGGCAAGGTACTATAACCCCAAGCTCGGACGTTTCATCACGCCCGATACCATCGTCCAGTCGCCGTATAACCCGCAGACCTTGAATCGGTATAGTTATTGCAATAACAATCCGATTAATCTGGTTGACCCGACGGGGCATTCGTGGAAGAAGTTCTGGA
>CAIOPG010000007.1 GCA_903860135.1 Candidatus Omnitrophota bacterium
AACTTCGTAATTTACACATAATGCGAAGTTGGCGAACTGATTCATGCGGGGAATGAACCTCAAAAGTAAGCAAAAAACGAAGTTGAATTGCTATGTATATCCTTTTCCCAGGCCGACATCATTTATTGACCAGTTTTCAGTTCGATTATTTGAAACAGGTCATTGCGACGCAGTTTGAGGGCGCCGTTGATGTTGATGGGAAGCCTTTCCAGAAGATGGAAGTGAGCGGTCTGATCTTTGCCGTGACTTCCGCCAACCATTCCAATACCCGCCGCAATCCGCTTCCGTTTTATCTCAGGGCCATGGGCCTGCAGGTTTTCTCTGCCGGCTTGGGTGTCCCAAGTTATATCTACGGCGTCGATGACGTTGGTCATCTGGATAACTTTGCCCGGTATACGATCAAGAAGATCAGGCATGAGAGCGATGAACGTTTTGACCTGTCGCCTGCGAATACAGTGGTGTTGTGTTCAACACCAGTTTTGGAAATGTACGCTCAGCTCGGATTTCGTATTCTGCCCGCGGAGTTAGCCGACAGGGCAATATATAAGATGAAGACGGAAAATCCCTGGGATCTGGTCGAGCGGATCGCGCGGTCTGCTGATTGGGAGAAGGACCAGGCGCTGGTGGGCAAGATCCATCCCGCTTCAGTCAGTATTTGGCAGGAGTATCGTCTTGGCCAGAAGGCAAAGATGCTCTTCAGTGATCGGATGATCGGGGACGATGGGGATATTGCTTCTACCCGTGACTATAACAGCTACGTACGCCAGATGGATGAGATCGCAGGTTTGAAGTATGAAGATACGGCTTCTTTCATTCAGTCTGGTCGAGTCGGCGATATTGGCTGTTCCGCCGGTGTTCTGGTCGAGCAGAAGATCGAGTATTCTGATTTCCCACAACACCTGATGCCGTTCAAGTTGTATGTTCAGAATTGTTATCAGTGTAATTCTTTTGCCTTTTTGCCTTTCCGTAACAATTCGGTTGACCATTCCAAACAACCTTCTTACAATATGACAACTGTTGTAGAGGGTTGTTGTTATGACTAATTTCAAAGACTATTTGACGGTTAAGCAGGCAGGCAAGTTTGTCGGGGTCACGGTGATGACCTTGCACAGGTGGGATGTTGCGGGGAAATTACGTGCCCTGCGGCATCCCATCAATAATTATAGGCTTTATCGGCGGAGTGATCTCGTCAAGTTGCTCAAGACCGTAACGAAGCCTGTGAGCAAGAAAAGGAAAAAGACGACATAACGCTGTCGCCAGGAGGTAGGCTTTGGATAAAAAAACTTTAGTCAAAGAATATGCGGCGAGTCATCGTTACTTCAGCCTCGAAGAGGTTGTGAAGGCGGCGGGGATCAGCGTCCAGATCGCCAAGAATTATCTTCAGGAGCTGAAGGATGGAAAGATTGTTTTTTCGGCAGGACGCGGTATTTACAGTTCTGTCAAAGATACTTTTCCCCTTCAGGAAAATAACAGGGTAAAGAAGATTCGTCAGATGATCCAAAGGGAGTATCCATCGCTTGATTTTATCATTTGGAATACGTTGACCTTTCAGCCGTATTATCATCATCAGCAGACTCATAATATTACCTTTGTTGAGGTTGAGTACGATGCTGTCCATTCTATTTACGACAGGCTGTCTAAGGATTACCGGTTTGTTATGATCGAGAAGTCTAGCCGCACGCCGGTGAAGGGGTTTGATATCACGCATGATCCGATTGTTGTCAGGTTGATGGCTAGGAATTCGCCCCGACAGGGACATCTGGCGAGTCTTGAAAAGATGCTAGTTGATCTGTTCGTCATTAAAGACAAGTATTCCACGATGCAGGCTTCTGATTATTGGGAGGTTTGGGAGAGCATTGATGACTTTTACAGGGTGAATGTGACAGACATCATAACTTATGCAAAAACGCGCAGGTACTTTCGCGACATAGTATCGCAACTAATTGAAAAACATATAGATAGCGAGGTTACTTTCTATGCATATTTGAAATCTGTGTAGAAAGTAACTTTCAGAGGTTGAGATGGGAAAACGGCAAATTGATGTTCATAGGATAGAAGCATTGCGCAAAGAGCTGGGGTTCAAGGATTCCGGCATATTTGAAAAGTCAGTCTACGCGCTAAATTTGTTGAGTGAGGTGTTACGAGCTTATCCGGGGTTGGTTTTTAAAGGCGGGACATCGCTGTTGCTTTACATTTATCCCCCAGTGAGGCTGTCCATCGATATTGATATTCTTTTGCCTGTGGCAGCAAAAGAAGGGCTTTTTGATCGTCTGGCCCGTGTGGCTCAGGATTCACAGTGGTTTGGCGATATGGAAGAGTCTGTTCGCAAGGGGAAGGATATTCCCAAGGCTCATTTTAAGTTTCCGTTTAAATCGCATTTCTCCAAGATCCAGCAGTATGTATTGTTGGACGTGGTTTTTACAGAAGCACCTTATGGCAGATTGGAGCGGAAAAATCTCGCCGACACTCCTATGGCATTTGCGGAGTCAGGCGGGATTGTCACTGTTCCGACGGTGAACGGGCTTTTCGGTGATAAATTGACGGCAATGTCTCCGAAAACGTTGGGGATTCCGCTGGTTCAGGATCGCGCCATGGAGGTAATGAAACAGATCATTGATCTTGGCTCGCTTTTTATGGTTGTGGACGATGTTGAGGAATTAAACAGATCTTTTCTGAAGACTGTCGCGGTCGAGAATGGTTTCCGGAACAGCGCATATACTAACGAGGATATTTTCAGCGACATTTGGGAGCTGGCATTTCGGTATTCACAATCGCGTCTTCGGGGAGGTAACAATACATTTGTGGAGATCGAGCTTCTGATCGACGGGAATGCCAAGGTTGCTAATCATCTGCGGGCAAGGTTTAACCCTGATGAGACCAAGATCGCTTTTGCGCGTATTGTTTATATGATCAGCGTTCTTCGCCGGGGTGATAAGGCCGGACTTGTTAAACAGGTAGATATGCGCGCGGTTGAGGGCTATGTTATTCCTGAAAAGTATAAGGTTCTTGAGAAGCTCAAGGTTACTGTTCCCGAGGCGTATTTTTATTGGGCTATGGCGGTCGGTCTGCCTGGGTAGTCCGCAAGTGCTTGTGGGCGATGTTTCTGTATCTTGTTGATGCTCTTGATTTTGTTCAACAGACTTTTGCCACTTTCCAGGCATGTTTTAGTGCGAACGGTTACGTCGACGAAAGACGGCTATTGCACAATCCGGGTTTATGATACAATTTGTAACTCATGGGCAAGTGTTTGAGGAAGTTTTCAAAGGACAATTTCTATGAAGAAAATCGTATTTACTATCTTTCTGGCCGCCTTTTTCTTGTTAAGGCCTTTTTCTTTACAGGATACGGGCGGTTGGTATCCCAATGATGATTATGATTATTTTGCCCAAGCTTCTTTTTTGAGTTTTGGCCAATTCCCGTCGTATAAGAACGAGTTTTTTACGAATTTGAAAGAAGGCCCTATGGGCGCAATAGGCTCAGGCATGCTGGCGGCCCCTTTTGTTTTTATGTTTTCTTTGCTGGATCGTGTCGAACATTCGAGTATCGTTGAACAACGTACGGTTGATAATGTTCCTAAAAGCTGGTCTCAGTTCGGATTTATATTTGCGAGTATTTTTTATTTCTCGGTTGCTTGTTTGTTATTGTTTCGCGGGGCGGCCTTACTTGTCGGTCCTGTCTTTGCTTCCTGGGCGGTCATCCTGATGGTTATTTGTCAGGGAATGCCACTCTTTGCCTTCCGACGGCCCATTTTCAGCCAAATCCCTGAATTCTTTTTGCAAAGTGTATTTGTGTATTTGTTTATAAGAAATGAAGTGTCATGCGGTGCGTTTATAAGAAAGTGGTGGACCTATGTGTTGCTGGGGATTGGCGCGGCGCTGATCTTTTTGACCAGGAATAACAACATCATGTTTGCATTGATCTGGCCGCTATTGTTTATTGGTCGCTATGTTGAAGATAGAGGGCTTCATCGTTTCTTGCGCCGGCTATGTTGTGTCTTTATTCCTTTCATTCTTATGGTCATGATTTTTAAGATTTTACCTGAAGCCTATAATCACTATACGCCGTATTCAAATGCTTTTGGTAATATGTTAGTGGGTGCGCCGTGGCAGGATATTCTTCAACGTCTTGTTCATATATTTATCGGTATTGACTGGGGGCTCATCTTCACGGCCCCGTTTTTTATTTTTGGATTATTGGGCTTATTTTTTATAAAGATGCCGTTCAAAAGAAGGCTGTTGTTTGCTTCAACACCTTTATTAGTTAACTTCTTTGTTATAGTGTTCTTTGGTTCGCAGGGTGGCTGGTATGGTTACAGGTATTTCATTGCATCTGCTTTCCCTCTTTTTGTAATACCACTGGCATTTTTGCTTCAATGGCTGGACGAGAGGGTGGGTATATGGTGGAAATGGGGTTCACTATTGATATTATTAATGCCGCTGATGTCTATGTGGTGTTTTGAGCATCCGGGGCTTTACCTTGGCGTCATACAGCAGTCATTTGGAAGATCTGATTATGGCCACGCTACTTATCAAGGTGTCGTGTGGCAGACTGTTACAACCCCCTCGAAGTTCTTTTGGGTGATCTATCAGGGAGGAATAAGTTATTTGCATTATCTTTATTATATTATCAATCATCATTTCGGTTTTCCGGCAAAGACCTGGATTTACAACTTTCTCCCTATAGACAAGAAAATCAATCTAGTCCTTCTTCCTTTTGAAATAAAGATATTGGTGCGAACTACGATTATTTATTTGATGCCCTTTGGTATTGGTTGGATTTTTCGAAAGTGGACCAGCGCGTTAAAGTAATGCCTGCGGGCTTTTTATGATATAATCCAAAAATATGCGTAAAATCACCGATATTTTCCAAGAGAAAGCCCGGACATTTTCTGTTGAAATATTCCCTCCTAAGACGGATAAGGGGATGGACGCCCTGCGTGTGACGCTGGCGGATCTGGCGGCACTGCGACCAGACTTTGTTTCGGTAACCTATGGGGCGGGCGGGTCTAGCCGGGATACGACGTTTGATATTGTGCGGCTGGTCGAGGAACAATATCACCTTCCGGCGGTGCATCATTTTACTTGTGTGGCGCATACGCGCGCTGAGATCCGGGCCATTCTCGACAAGTTGCGTGCGCAGGATATCCGCAATATCCTGGCCCTGCGCGGCGATGCCCCCAAAGATCAGCCGAACTGGACCCCGGGACCCGAGCATTTCAAGTATGCCTCTGACCTGGTGCAATTCATCCGGGATAATTACGGTGATCATTTTGCCATTGGCGTGGCCGGTTTCCCTGAGGGGCATCCGCTGGCATCGGATCTTGCTTCGGATGCCCGGATACTCGCCAGGAAGATCGCTGTCGGCGGGGAGTTTGTCATGACCCAGCTTTTCTTTGATAATCAGCTTTATTTTGATTATGTCCGACGCCTGCGCGCGCTCGGTGTTACGGCGCGTGTCATCCCCGGCATCTTGCCTATCACCAATTATGAAGCGGCCGTCAATTTTTGCCGGGGTTGCGGTGCGGCTATCCCTGCCAGCGTCCATGAGATATTTGCGGCGGTGGCGCACGATAAGGACAAGACCCTTGAGGCGGGAACCCGGTTCGCCATCAGGCAATGCCGTGAACTTTTGGCCGGTGGGGCACCGGGGATCCATCTTTATGCGTTGAACAAGACCGAACCGGTACGGACGATCCTTCAGGCATTGATCTAAGCGGAGGCGCCTTATGTGTTGGAACAAGATCAAGCAATGGTTTATAAGAAAGCCACGTCAGATATTAGCCATCGATGATAATCCGATCGACCAGAGGGTCTTGATCGAGGCGATTCGGCAGACGGGTTGTTTGCCATTGGTCGCGACGACCGGAGCCGAAGGCCTTGCGATGGCGCGTGCGCATCGACCGGACGTGATTATCCTTGACGTTTACCTTCCCCGAAAAGAAGGGTTTGATATTGGTCGCCAGATCCGGGGGGATGCCTTGCTCAAGGATGTGTCGCTCATGTATTTCACCGTGGCTTCATCTCCGGAATCTATTATAGAAGGGCTAAAACACGGGGATCTTTATGTGTCCAAGCCTTTTCAGTTGGATGATCTGGTCAAGGCCATCCGTGCTATGCTGGCTCGCCGGCAGGAGCGGGTTGGGATGATGCCCACCCATTAATTTTTTCTATCTGGACTTTATAATGAGCTTTTGTTATTATATTAAAATATTTTCTGAAGAAAAACCACATGGGAGGAAGTATGCTTAAGAAAATTTTTGGGTTAATGTTCATTCTTTTTATGGCTTTCCAGCTTTCTGCTTTTGCCGCGATCAATATTGGGCAGAGAACGGGAACGTTGAAGATCACCATGCCCGATAGCACGGTGCTCATCATTGCGCCCGGCGATCCGCTTCCGGTCATTCCTGATGGCGCCACGCTGGAAGTTGTTTCTGGTATTGCCGAAATTTCTACGACCGGAGCGTCCACGGTTCAGGTCGTTGCTGGTGGACAGACCATTAATGTCACGCCGGCTTCAACGATCAGCATCAGCTTTGAGGCCACAGGAGCGGTGATCGTTGGTGTGACCGAGGGTTCAGCTAATATCGTAACCGCCAGCGGCGGGACGGCGCATATTGACGCCGGCGATCAGGTCCGTGTTGGTGCTGGCGTTACGGCAGGTTCAGGGTTTGATGTGATCCGGGGGCAGGTAACAGTAACACAACCTGACGGGACAACGACCACACAGGAGCCCACAACGGTTGAAGGGTATACGCCGCCGGAACTCCCTAATACTGATGATGTTGACACGACTGTTCAGACTGAAGAAACCGCGGCCGATATCAGCCCTGTGGTTCGATAGTCTTGATGTTGTTTAAAAAGTTCATTTTACAAAAAAGAGAGGGAATGATGCAATTATTTAAATTTGGATTCGCCGCGTTGATTCTGAGCGTTATTTTTAGTCAGCCTGTATTCGCTCAATCTTTTAGGGAAGAGGGCGTGCGCATTGGACGTCATGAATTCAAGGACATCAAGGGCTATCGTATCGGGCAGGCCAGCTTAAAGGCAGGCATTTCAACCGAAGGCCGTTATGACAGCAATGTTTATCTGACCTCCAATAACAAGAAATCGGATTATATCAGCATCACCAGCCCCAAGTTCCTGTTGGACCTTCCCCTGGGGATCGACGAGCGGCACCTTGTTCAGCTGATGTACACCGCAGATGCCGGTGCTTTTTCCGATCAGAAGGACCAGAACTACCTTAACCAGAATGCGGCCACCAATATCAATCTGCGCCTGCCTTTCGGTTATTTGAATGTTAACAATGATTTTAAAGATACGGTTGACCGTGCCGCGACCGAATTTACGAGCCAGGTTCACCGCAAGGAGAACAAGGCCCAGGCCACCCTCGGTATCGAGGTCAACAAGCTTTCCTATGAATTAGGGTATTCCAACTTCATAAAAAGGTATTACGACAAGACATACCAGAACATTGAATACAACGAGGATGTTGTTTCCGGGATCGCGTACTATCAATTGTTGCCCAAGACAAAAGCCTTGTTGTCCTATGACCGCGGCTTTGTGAATTATACCAAGGACAGCACGCGCGATTCTGTTTATGACGAATTCATGGCTGGTTTGAAAGGCGAGTTGACCAGCAAGGTCGTCGGCATTGTAAAAGCAGGGTATCAGACGAGGAATTATGATGCGGCCGGACAGCGCGGTTATAATGGTTTTGTTTCCGAGGCAGGTTTGATCGGCTCTCTTTCCGAGCGCACCGAATTGACGCTCAAGTATGTGACCACGATCATGGAATCTTCCTTCGGTAATAACAATTACTATAATGCCAATATCTTGAGTGCTGAACTTGACCAGAAGTTGATGGGCAATTTTAATATTCTGTTAAAGTCGGGTTTCTCGCGCAACCTTTATCCCGAGAGCGATACGATTTACAACACTAAACGTGCCGACAGCCTGATCTCGGAGGGCGCCGCCCTTCAGTATAAGTTTAAGGATTATGGCAAGGTCAGCCTGGGGTATGATTATAAGGAGCTGATGTCCAACATTGATGCCAAGGCGTATAACGATAATATTGTTTCCATGCGGTTCGATCTTCTGATGTAGAAAGAGATGGTTCTGGGGATATGACAATGCGGCGGCTCTTTACAGGGTATGTTTTAATCACGGTCTTTTTAACCGGAGTGGCATTGGCTCAGGCTCCGGTAAAGCCGACGGCCATTCCGTCAGAATATCAGGTCGGGCCGGAGAATGCCCTTCAGATCGATGTTTATTACGGCAAGAGCGAAAAGATATCCCAGAAAGTGCGTGTTTCTTCACGCGGGGTCATTAATTTCCCTCTCATCGGGGAAGTCGAGATCATCGGTCTGACGGTTGCCGCCGTGCAGGATAAACTTAAGCAACTCCTGGAAAAAGATTATCTGGTTAATCCGCAGGTCACGGTATTCATTGAGGAATACAGCACGGTATCGATCATGGGCGAGGTCAACAAGCCCGGCGCGTATCCCATCAAGGGACGACTGACCGTTGTCGAGCTTATTTCGCTGGCCGAAGGGTTTTCCAAGGTAGCCGCCCCCAACAAAGTTAAAGTGATCCATACCAATCCCGACGGCACCAAGGACGAAACGCCTGTCCGTGTTTATGACCTGATGAACAAGGATGCCTCTGGCCAAGATAAAGTTGTTCTGCGTTCGGGGGATGTGGTCATTGTTCCTGAAAGCCTTTTTTAAGGGGTTCCTGCATGCCTGAATTACAGTCCAACGAGTCGTCAGATGTCATTGAAATAGATCTGCGGGATGTGTTGCACAAGATCATCAAGCATCGGCAGACGATCATGACAACGGTCGGGATCTGCATGGTCCTTGCACTTGTTTTTTCGTTTACGGCTACACCCATTTTCAGCGCTTCCAGCCGCATTCTCGTTGAACCCAAACCGCCCAAGATCGTCAAGATCGAGGGCGCGATCCTCCCGGACTATACGGACCGTACTAATTTCTTTAATTCGCAAATCGAGATTTTGAAGAGTCATACGGTCGCTGAACTTGTGTTCAAGGATCTTGGTCATTATGAAATGTGGGAGCGCCGCGGTCAGCCTGCAGAAAGACTTAAGCCTGTTACCGAAAACCAACGCATTGATTTTCTTTTAAAGCATGTGAAGATATCGCCGGTGCGCATGACCCAGGTCATTGAAGTGTCGGCGGAAGATCCGGATCCTGTCATGGCGGCGCGCATTGCCAATGGCTGGGCGCGCGCGTATGTGCTTTTTTCATCGCAAGATCAGCTTCTTCAGCGCCGCAGTGAGCTTGAATCCGACATGGTCCAACAGCTCAAATTCCTCAAGGATAAACATCCGGTCATCATCGGCCTCAGGAACGAGATTGATGCTATCAACGAAAAGATCAATAATGAACGTAAGCGGCTGAGCAAGGACGAAGGGGCTTCCGCGCTGACGAGCGATATCACCAATGTGAAGATCCTTGATCGTGCTGAAATTCCTGATCACCCATCGCGCCCGCGTAAGGCACTTAATGTGGTGCTGGCGCTCGTGCTCGGTCTTTTCGCGGGGGTGGGGCTGGTGTTCCTGTTTGAATCGCTTGACCAAACGATCAAGACGCCCGATGATATGCAGGCACTGCTCAAGTTGCTGTGCCTTGTGCCGATCCCGCGTTATGAATCCGACGCAACGCACCCGGACGCGTCTCCGGAATTTGTGGCGGACAAAGCGCGCCATTCGACCATGGCCGAGGCGTTTCGCAGTCTGCGCACGGGCATTATTTTCAGCAATCCCGATCTTCCCAAGAAAACATTCCTTATTACGAGCTCTTCGCCGTCTGAAGGGAAGACAACGGTGGCGGTCAATATGGCGACTGTTTTTGCCCAGGCCGAGGAGCGTGTGATCCTTATTGATACAGACCTGCGCAATCCGCGCCTGCACAGCGTTTTCAAGATCGACCGTGCCAATGGGATCACGGACATCCTTGCGTTTGACAAGGCGGACATCGCCGCGTTCATTCATAAAACAAATATCAAGGGGCTTGATTTTCTGGCATGCGGCGAAGTCCCGCCCAATCCGTCGGAACTTTTAGGGTCAAAGAAGATGAAAGACCTTATTGGGAAGCTTTCTACAATGTATGACCGCATTATTTTCGATACACCGCCAGTGCTGGCGGCAACGGATGCGGTTGTCTTGTCCACCCAGGTTGATGCCACGATCATTGTCGTCAAGGCCGGGAGCACCCATCGTCAAGCCGCCATACGGAGCGTTGAGGCCTTAAGATCCGTGCACGCCAACGTGCTCGGGGCGGTGTTCAATATGATCACCAACGGTGCCCAGAATCCGTATTATTACTACTATTATCACTACGGCCATAACGCGGATAAGAAGGTCGCCGGACGATCCAAGGCCAACGATTTTCTCGCCAGGATCGATCCGCGCAACAAGAAAACCTGATGCTGCCCGTTGTTGACGGGGTTCTTTTCCTGAGCCTTGTGTTGGCTCCCCTGCTTTACGGTTCGGTGCATTTCCTGGCACTGCTTTTGCTGGCGTTGTTTTCCCTCATTGCATTTAATTTGATATATTTGGCACGGCCATGGTCGCTGGGCAGGGTCTTTGGCTCGCCATGGGTATGGCTGGGATTATTCCTGACGGGGTTCGCCGGTCTTCAGCTTCTTCCCTTGTCGCCGGACATTATCAAGAAATTCTCTCCCGCGCTCTATGTTTTTTACGCCCGGTATTGCCCTGATGTTTTGCTTGGTCCTGTGGCATCTTCAGTTTATGCCTCAGACACCGTGCGCGGCATCATCCAGTTTTTGATGTACGGCCTTTTTTTTATGAGTATCCTAATGCGCCTTCAACCTGATCCTGCGCACGAAGAAAATGTGCATTCAGTCAGCTGGCAGAAGTCGGAATACTTAAAGCTGGGTTGTTTGACCGGCGTCCTGTCGCTCTTATTCCACAGCATTTACGATTTTAATCTGCACATACCTGCTAACGGCCTTTACTTTACGGTCCTGCTGGCGCTCGGCGTCGGAGCGGCAGGGCAGGCGTATGACCATGCCTTCTTCAGGCGCATGGTGGAATTTATTATCATCTTCGGTTTTATGGTCGCGCTTTTTGCCATCGTCCAGAAGTTCAGTTATAACGGCCGTATTTACTGGATCGGCATGAAGAATGGCGGGCATCCCGTTGGCCCTTATTGCAATTATGATCATTATGCCGGGTTCATGGAACTTTGCTCTGCCGTTGCGGTGGGTATGGCTGTGGCCGGTGTTTTTCACACATCTTTTTTTCGCCGCAAGGGCTTTATTGAGAAGGTTGTTTGGTTGGCAACAGCTGAAGCCAACAGGACGCTCCGTTATTTATTCATGGCCGTGGTGATGGCGGCTACCATATTCATGTCAACTTCGCGCGGGGGGATTATGAGTTTTGTGCTCGGTCAGATCATCTTTTTTGCCACTGTGACGTGGGCTGCAGGCCGGGCGCGCAAAGGCCACCGGCTCGTCGGGATACTGACTACCGTTGCATTGCTTATCGGCGTCATGGTGATCTGGCTTGGCCCTGAGGCATTTCTTAAACGCTTTCGCCTGACTTCCATAGAGAAGATCGTCAAGATGGAAGGATCGGATGCTGACCGTATACGTTTTTATGTCGGCGCAACCCATGTGATCAAGGATTTTCCGGTCACTGGAACGGGGCTTAGCACTTTTGGTACGAATTTTACCCGTTACCGCTGGTTTGATTTTCGTGGGCGCATGGATTATCTGCGCTACACCCACAATGATTATCTTCAGCTTGTTTCCGAGACGGGGGCGGGCGGGATGATCTTTCTTTTTGGGTTCATGATCTTTTATACAGGTGCGTATATCCGTGTGGCGAGGAAGCTCGCATGAGGACTTTTGTCATGGGCGATATCCACGGGGCCTACAAGGCGCTCGAGCAGTGCCTGGCGCGCGCGCCCTTTGATCCTGCGCTCGACCGACTGATCGTGCTCGGCGATGTTTGCGATGTTTATCCGCAGGTGAACGCCTGCATCGACACATTGCTGTCGTTGAAGCACTGTGATTTTATCATCGGCAACCATGATCTGTGGGCGCTGGACTGGGCGATGACCGGCCGCAAACCAGCGATGTGGCTTGAGCAGGGCGGGGCAGAAACCATGGCTTCTTATGGCGGCGCGGCGATGCCACAGGCCCATATTGATTTCCTGAACAGGGGCTTGCCCTGGCTTGAGGTGGCAGGGCGGGTGTTTGTGCATGCCGGCTTTGACCCTGACCGGCCTTTAAAAGAGCAGGGCCTTCGGCGCCTGGCGTGGGACCGCGCGCTGTTGAGCATCGCCGTGATGCGCCGCGGCACCGGGCCTATAGGCTGTTACAGGGAAATTTTCCTGGGCCATACGCCGACCATGCGTTTTGGCAGTACCGTTCCGTTTCAGGCGTGCAATGTATGGGCCATGGACACAGGCGCGGGCTGGTCGGGAAAGCTCTCCATCATGGATGTGGAAAGCAAAGAATTCTGGCAGTCCGACACGACACCCGGGCTGTATGGTGTGGCTGGCCGTGGCGACGGGCGTCGTCCCGGACCAGGCGAAGGGGCAAATTAATATGCGCAGCCTTGTTATTGTCTTTAGTCTTTTATTCGCCGCCCTTCTTTTGTGCACAGGGGCGGGCGAGTTCTTTTTTCTTAAAGGCCAGGCGGACAAGAACGCCGGGTTCATCAAACAGGCCCAGCAGTTAAACCCGCTGGTGTCGGATTATTTTTATGAGGAATACCGCCTTACGGGCCATATCAACGCCCTTCACCAGGCTATTCGCCTTGAGCCAACAAAGCCGCAGTATCATATGTATTACGGCCTTGCCGTTCTCAAGCCGTTGCCGCGCACGCGTGCCGGCGATCAGCTGGCTGTCACCGAAATATGCCTGGCCGCGGCCCTGAAGCCGTACAGCAAGGCCTATGCCCAAGCCTGCGCCCGGTACAGCACCGCGATCGCATCAGCGGTGCCATGACACGTCGGGATAGATGAACATTGAAATGTTGTAATTATAACTTAAATTGTTGAGGCGTAGTGAGATGAGGAGACCTGACACTATTATTTCTGACACTATTATTTCTGACACTATTATTTCTCAAAACTTTAAAAAACAACTTCCCATCAACCTTATCTCCAACGTCGGGTATTTTGCCCTGAACGTGGTGATCGGGATATGGATGGTGCCGTTTCTGATCCGGCATCTGGGTGTTGAAGGTTACGGGTTCATTCCGTTAGCTTCATCAGTTACGTCTTATGTGAGCTTAATTACTCTTGCGCTGAATGGCGCTGTGTCTCGATATCTTGTCATAGCATTGCAAAAAAATGATGTCGAAGGGGCGAATAAAATATTTAATACTGCATTCTGGGCACTTGCGTTTCTTTCAGTTATTTTGGTTCCTTTAGTCGGGGTATTTTCTTGGTTTGTTCCAAGAATATTTCATGTGCCAGTACACCTTGTTTTTCAGGTGCAGGGACTTTTTTTCATGATATTACTGTCTTTTGTTATTTCTGTTTTCTCTTCGATATTTTATGTTTCGACTTTTGCTAATAATCGTCTTGATTTACGTAATTTGATCGACATGAGCAGTCTTTCTGTTAGAGCAATACTTATTATTATATCTATTACTTTTGTATCGACAAGTTTGACTAATGTCGGAGTGGCATATTTTTCTGGTGCATTGATAGCGCTACTCCTTGGGCATGCCTTTTTTAGGAAATTAACACCATCTTTAAAGATTTCACGGAAATTCTTTGATCTCTCGAAGTTGCGGGAGCTCACGTCTATGGGGGGATGGCTTGTTGTTGGTCAAACGGGCACATTGTTTTTCTTGCAGATTGATCTTATTCTTTGCAATATTTTATTTAGTGCCCATGATACGGGTGTTTACGCGGCGCTTATTCAATGGAATTTCTTGTTAAGAAGTATGGCGGGTGTGGTGGCTGCTGTTTTAGCTCCGGTAGTGACCATAAGTTATGCATTGAATCAAAAAGAGCGGATTGTTCGAATGTCTCAATGTGCGGTGAAATATATGGGGTTAGGCGTCGCCTTGCCTGTTGGCTTTTTGTTCGGGTTTGCTGATAGTATTTTACGTGTTTGGTTAGGGCTGGACTTTGTTCAGTATGCTCCTTTATTAAGATTGATGACTTTTTATTTAACGATTAATCTTGCCGTTTTGCCTTTGTTTGGTCTGAGTGCGGCGTATAATAAAGTTAAGTGGCCTGGGATTGTTACTTTTTTAAGCGGTATTATAAATATCTTTGTAGCGGTTTTCTTGGCTAAGTTTCTTGGCTGGGGCTTGTACGGCATTGCTTCAGCTGGATTTATTGTTTTAACATTTAAGAATGTGATATTTGCGCCATTATACTTTGCGCATGTTTTAAACATTTCAAAGCTTTCTTTCTTTAGGCCGCTTATAACGAGTTGCGTGGCAGTTGCTGTTGTTTCTGGGGTGGCTTATACGTTATCGAGATTTGTTGTATTGGAGAATTTTGGGGCTGTTCTCATGGCAGGATTAGGCATTTCAATTGTTTATCTAATTTTTGTTTGGTTATGTTTGTTTCAAGCAGAAGACCGGAGCTTGTTTCTGGGATTGTTTAAGAGGGGTGGGTAATGAATATAGTGAATGCTGTGTGTATTCTTTTCTTGGTGATTCTTTTTCTTTACTCTTTAAAAGATTTATTTATAAAAATAATAAGAAAATGGAATTCTTTGCATAGATTTTCTTGGGTGGATAATGATGTGTATTTTAAAAAGGTAAGTTCTGTCGCTCAACGATGGCTTTTGGATCCGCCAATGTTGCCGGCGTTTGATGTGGCAGTAGGGATGCCATGGAACTATATTTCTTATCGAAGGGTTTGTGAGGAGGTGCGACGTGGTTGGCCAATGGGTCTTTTGGCGAAAGGAGTTATGGTCGCTGATATTTATGCTGGTGGGCGTCTCGATGTTTTGGAAAAGTTCTATGCAAGATATTTAACAAGTGAAGGTCGTTTTCGATTTTCTTTAAAATATGTCGATGATGCTTTGCATGGGGAAGTTCTTTTGTATTTATATAAGAAGACCGGAAATCAAAAATATCGACAAGCTTCAGATGAGATCTTTTATTGGCTATTGGGGCAGTATAGGCGGTCTAAAACAACATTGCCTTATCGAGATAAGATAAGTGTAAGATTTGTCGACACGCTGGGGATGATTATTCCATTTTTGTTTGAATACAATGCGCAGTTTGTGAATAAAGATGCTCAAGAGTTGGCGGTATTGCATATGGAGGATTTTATTTTATTCGCTGTAGAGAAAAGGTCGGGGTTGCCGTTTCACGGGTATAATGTTGAGTTTTCTAATATGCCAACAGGGCTTTTCTCCTGGGGGCGTGGGGTGGGGTGGTATGTGTTAGGTCTAGTGGAGGTTTTAACGCAATTAACTTCAAGTAATACGAAGTTCGAGTTCTTTCAGCAATCTTTTATTAAGTTAGCAAATACGGTACGCGATTTACAAAAGAAAGATGGAGGTTGGGGTGATATCATTAATATCTCAACGAGCAAATATGATTCTAGTGCGACAGCAATGATTCTTTATGCATTCAAGAAGGCAATGATGGCTGGAATTATTGATCCGTCGTATCAAGACATGCTTTCTCAAGGGTTCCATCGGTTGCAGGGGTCTACAACGAAGGCAGGGGTTGTTTTGGATTCGCAAGGGGTGTGTATGGGGCTTAATAAACATTCCGGAGTATTTTCTTTCACGCCTTATTCTCAAGGGATGGTTCTTGCGGCGACTTCCGTTATGATTTTTGAATTAGATTAGAAAAGGACTTGGTTCCGTATGGTTCAAAAGAACTTGTTTATTCTAGCCGGCAATGGTTCATACGACAATCGCGGTTGTGAAGCGATTGTAAGGGGAACAACGGAGATCATCAGGCAACACTTTGATGTGCCGGAGTTTCTGTCGATTAGTAATTTTCAGAATGAGGATCAATTTAAGGCTCAAGTTAAGCATGAATGTGATGGCGCGATAGCACATGCAAGAACGTTTCGTAGTAATAGGCGGTTTTCGCCAGGCTGGTTCTTGTATGCGGCATTGCGGTTTTCTATGCGGCGTCTTCGTGTTGAGCTTATTTACCGTGAAATGTTGCATGTGCTTAAAGAATCGAGAGCTGTTCTTTCTATTGGAGGGGATAATTATTCGTTAGATTATGGCAAGCCATTATTGTATACGACGCTGGATGATTTGGTTTTAAGGCGAAAGAAGCCGATTATTATTTGGGGTGCTTCTGTAGGGCCGTTTGATGGAATTCCTGGTTATGAAAAGTATATGAGCAAGCATCTTAAAAGAGTGACAGGTATATTTGTACGTGAAACGGCAACTTTAGAGTATCTGGCATCAATAGGGGTGAAGGAAAACGTAACGCTTGTCGCGGATCCGGCATTTTTACTCAAGATTGCTCAGCCAGCCATCGTTCCGGATATTAAGGCAGAGTCTATTGGTATAAATTTAAGTCCTTTCATGGCCAAATATTTGACCGATGGCGATCTTTCTTGTTGGGTTAAGTTATCTGCACAGATTGTTCGTGAGGTGTCTGAAGCGACTGGACGTAAGATTTATTTGATCCCGCATGTTACAAGTCCGCATACTAATGATTATACTTTTCTGAAGAATGTGTTGGGTTTATTGGATGATGTTGATGTTGCTCTGATTGATGATAAGTATAGCGCGGCTGAGATTAAGTGGATTATTAGCAAGATGGCAGTCTTTGCCGGAGCTAGGACGCACGCGACGATCGCGGCTATTTCCACATGTGTGCCAACGTTGAGTTTTGTTTACAGCATTAAAGCTAGAGGGATTAACCGGGATGTTTTTGGGCATGAAAGATTTTGTATCTTAAAAAAAGCTTGTCGACCAAAACTTGTAGCTGAAAAAGTGCAAGAAACATTGGCGGAGGCTGATGGAATTCGAGAACAACTTAAATCTATTGTTCCTGAGTTTCAGAAGAAAGCTTTATCAGCGGGACAGAAATTATTAGAGGTCTGTGTTTAATATGCCTAAAGTTTCCATTGTTATTCCGTTATACAACAAAGAGAAATATATTGCCCGGGCGATTAATTCTATCTTGGCTCAGACGCTATCGGATTGCGAAATTGTTGTAGTTGATGATGGGTCAACGGATAAAAGTGCTGATATTGTTAGGTCTTTTGACGACTCTCGTATTCATTTGATTCAGCAGGCTAATGCGGGTGTTTCAGTAGCAAGAAATAAGGGGATCAAAGAATCAAAAGCAGAACTTGTCGCGTTTTTGGACGCGGATGATGAATGGATGCCTCAGTTCCTCCAAGAGATGGTTGTGTTTATTTCAAAAAAACCTGTAGGGCTTGTTTTATCGAACTATTTGAATGGTGCAACAGGGAAGCCGTTCTTCCCAACGGAAAAACGTTGGGAAGGGATTATCCCAGACTATTTTAAACAAGTATTGCGATGGAATAAAGACATCGCTTTTTCATCTGCCCTCCTTGTGAGGCGGTCGTGTTTTCAGAAGACGGGAATATTCCCTGTGGGTGTCGCTTATGGGGAAGATGTGGATATGTGGAATCGTATTGCCTGGGTTACGCTGGTGGGATATATTCCTGAGCCATTAGCGATATATCACAACACTACTGAAGGGGCGTGCCATGCTTTTTCTCGTTTGGGACCACCGTATCCTGTTTTCTTAAAGACATTCAAGTCCTGGAAGAAAGAAAAGTTGATTTCTGCCAGCTTGTTGCGTAGTAGCGAAGAGTATGCGAATTGGACGCTTTTATATTACGTTAGACGCCTCATAGGGGCGAAGAGAAAGATCGAAGCTTTTAAAGTTTTTTGTTTCGAATGTTCGTTTTCTTTGGCAACCGGCCATCTTTATGTAAAAATATTTTGTTTGTTTCTTGTGCCAGATTCGTTATTGTTTTTCTATAGAAAGATTCTAAAATTCTTTTTTAAAAGTTAATAAAGTTGTTAAGAAAGCGATTGTTAATGAAAAAGAAAAAAATTATTGCTCATTTGATCAGTATGTTCCCGTCGAACTGTGTGCGTGTTATTCTTTATAGATTGATCATGAAATATGAAATTTCGGATTCTTATATAGGGTTTGGCACCGTTATAGCTGTTGATAAGGCGATCATTAAGAATAGTTCTGTTGGGAGATCAAATTGTTTCTATGGCCCGATGAGCGTGATGATCAAAGATGGTTGCTGTATAGGCAATCACAATCAATTTATGTGCGGCAGCTGGGTTGAGGAGCGGTCATTTTCCGATCAAAAGTATGCTCGCTTGCTAGAGATCAATGAGAAGGTCTTAATAACATCTGATCACTATTTTGATGTTGCTGGAAATATCTCTATTGGTCAAGGGACCTGGGTTGCGGGGAGGGGGTCTCAATTTTGGACGCACGGCGTCGGTGTTTCCGATCGTGATATTCATATAGGAGAATCGTGTTATTTGGGAAGTGCGGTGAGATTTGCCCCAGGCGTTTTGATAGGAAATAAAACTTTGGTCGCACTGGGGAGTGTTGTGACAAAGAAATTCGGTGTTAATAATGTATTATTGGGCGGGGTGCCAGCAACTATTTTGAAAGAGAATTATATCTGGTAAGATTTGGAAGGAATTCCGAGGCAATATGTTATTAAGATTTTCGTTCGACAGGGTTAAATATCTTAAGTTCTGTGCTTTTTGCTGGGGGTTGTCACTTGGCTTGCCAAGCACTTCCATCCCTCTTTCTAATATTTTCGGGATTACGTTGGCGCACTTCTTGATGTTTGCGACACTAACAGCTGTATTATCAAGATTAAGAAGTTTTCATCTTTTATGTTGGATGGCACTTGTTTCTCCGGCATTAATTTCCACATTGTTCATCCCGACTATTGATGCGGGATTAACGCTAAAGTATCTTGGAGATTTGGTTATTGCTACCTTGCCGCTTTTGTTTACAATGGTTTTGGCATTGTCGTTTGGATTGGAGATATTGAAAGGTTCAGCTGTTATTATTCTTGTAAATGTTGCATTTGGTTTTTACCAGATGTTATGTGGGGTTTTGGGGCGTACGTTTGATTTGGGTTTCTTATATAATTATCCACAGTATAACTTTACAGCAAACGGGTTACAAGCAATGTGTGATACGTTCCGGCCTTTCGGGTTGTTCCCGGAGCCTTCGGCGACGAACGCAGCACTTTCTCCGTGGATATTGTTATTGCTTGCGCTTGGATTTGGGCTCATAAAATTCAAACAGTCCCTTGTTGATGAAGAATGCCTTAGGATGTTTAAGGTTGCGGGTCTTTTGGGGGTTCTTTTGGTCTTTTTTTCAAAGTCGGGGCATACGATTTTTCTTTTGTTTGGGTTGTCGGGCATCTTTATTTTATTAGTGAAGAAATATGTTAGACAAAGGCGATGGAGTCTTTTAACTCTGACATTGGCCGTTATTCCTTTGATTGTTGTCGTTGGACTTTACTTGACATCCCAAAGAATAGAGTCTCAATTTGATCCTGCAGGTGTTGGGAATAATTCCTGGTCGAAGCGTTTTAATGCGATCATGGATAGTGTTGATATTTGGCTTAATTATGGCTTCTTAAGGATATTCTTCGGTTGCGGGGGAGACGCGGCGCGGATCGTTTTTGCAGAGAAGGGAAGTGATGCGATATGGAGCGTATTGATGACACACGTCGTTAATACTGGGATTTGTGGACTCTTATTTATTCTAGGGGTCTTTGTCGCCGGACTTAATGCTATAAAAAGATCCGGGGTTGTTCTTGTTGGATTTGTTTTCTTCTCGGTGTGGTTGTTAGGCATCACATTTACAACCTGTTATCAATCGTTAACGGCTGTTTGGGCATCTTTAGGCTGGCTTCTTGTATGGGATAAGTGTGTGAAAAGATCGGATGAGGTTGCATGTTAAAGATTTTCATGGTTTCTTTTACAGGGAAGGGCGGGCATCCTGTTTATGTTAATGAAGTTATTGTTGCGTTGAATAAGAATTGTTCTGCTGACGTTAAGGTGGAGTTTCTTGCTCCGCAAGATTTGGAAAAGAAATATTTTAGAAACGGCTATGTTGTTCATGCGGACCTCCCTGCATATCCTGTCCGTGGTAAAAAACTTAATGCCCTATGGCGGACCGAGCAGATTGGGCATTTTATAAGATCATATTTAGTTTGTTTCCTATGGCTGAGGAAACAGAAGGATTCTTGTGGGGTTCATTTTCAGGATTCTCTTTGGTTATTGGGGATGTTCTTTTGGGTATTTCGTTTCTTGAAGGTGCCTTTATTCTTTACAGTTCATAATATTAAACCCCATAAGTATTCGGGTTTGATGCCACATGTGATCGAAGAAAAGTTTTACAAATTTGTTTGGAGATCATGCGAGGGGCTTTTTGTTCATTCGCAAGGATTGAAGTCTGAGGCCATTCAATTTCTTGGGAACGGACATCCTTCGATCTATGTAGTTCCGCATGGGTTATTCTTGGTTAACAGCAGTGTGATGACCCCATTATTGATCCGCATGAACAAGAAACGGCTTCTTTTTTTCGGAGCCATAAGAGAAAACAAGGGGCTGCATCTTTTGTTGGAAGCAATGAAGTCTCTTGATGGATTTGAGTTAACGATCGCTGGCAAGATCGCGGATCATGTTTATTGGAGGGAGACGGTAACGCCTTTACTGGATTCCTTACGGTTACAAGATAAGAAAGTAACGTTGATAGATGTGTTTATTCCAGACCATGAGGTGGCGGCATTGTTTGATTCCCATAGTGCGGTGATTTTATCGTATACGCAGGGCTTTCATTCGCAAAGCGGGGTTTTGCATCTGGCAGTGGCTTTAGACACTCCTGTTGTGGCAACATCAGTAGGGGGAATAGGTGACTTGATCGAGAAGTATAAAGTAGGGACTTTGGCAAGATCATGCGATGCCGCACAAGTGAAGGACGCGATCTTGTCTCTCTTTAAAGAAGAGGCTGGTCAACTGCAAGCGAATTTTAATCTGGCTAAGGAAGATCTTTCCTGGGTTAAATTGGCCGCTGGTACTTGCCATGCGTATAAATTTTCACAGTCATTGAAGAAAAAGAACTGCGCCCTTGCGGATGGATGTGTTTCATGACGATAGTCTATATCACGGCGTTCATCCCTTTTGGCAGGACTGAATCTTTTGTTTTGGAAGAAATCTCCTCAATAAAGGGATTGTTCTCCAATATTTTAATTATTCCCCGAAATCCTAGCAAAGAAGTTTTCCATCAAAAGGCCAAAGAGCTTGCCAAGAATGCTTTACGGCTGCCGTTGTTTAATTTTGAAATAGTGAGGGTGTTCTTTTTTTCGCTGTTGTCATTGGATGTATGGAAAGTTTTGATCAAGATCGTATTTAATTCGCGTAATTTCAAAATATGTTTGAAGAATTTATCAATTTTCCCCAAGAGTATCTATTTGTCGCGTATTTTGAAGGAGAAGAATGTCGGCCACATTCATGCGCATTGGGCGGGTACCACGACTACGATGGCATATATCATTCATTGTTTAACAGGCATTCCGTATAGTTTTACTTCACATCGATGGGATATTTATGAGAACAATATGCTGAAGGAAAAAGTAAACACAGCCGTTTTCGCGCGGTGCATTTCCATAAAAGGCAAAAATGATGTTATTTCAATAGTTGGGCAAGAGTTTGAAAAGAAGGTGCAGGTTCTGCATTTGGGTGTTGCGCTGCCCGAACTGATCTTTAATGGCAGCCATTCTAATAAAGATTTTATAGTGATGACGCCGGCTAATCTTTTGCCCGTTAAAGGGCATCAGTATATGATTGAGGCCTGTGATCTATTAAAAAAAAGAGGGATCAAAGTAAGGTATTGGATTGTCGGCGATGGCGAACTTGAGCCCGGTTTAAAGAAGCAGGTAATAAATTTGAAATTAGGGGAAGATGTTTTATTTTTGGGTCGTGTTCCACACGAAAAGGTTATGCGGATGTACCAAAATAAAGAAGTTGATCTGGTCGTTTTGCCAAGTATTAATACGAATGATGCGCAACATGAAGGGATCCCTGTCGCTTTAATGGAGGCGATGGCATATCAAATCCCGGTTATTTCGACAGATACAGGTTCGATCCCAGAATTGTTGGTTGATGGCGGCGGGCTTTTGGTGAGTGAGAAAAGCGCGGATGACCTGGCGGATGCTGTGGAACGATTATTGAAGGATAAGGATTTGTATAATAATTCGGGCGTTAGCGGGCGAAGAAAGATCGAGAAAGATTTTTCAGAAAATATGATTAGCCGACGTTTGGCTGAACTGTTTTCTTCAAAAGTGCAGAAGTAAACATGAAATTCTTTACATTTTATTTTAAATATATTTCGGCAGGGCTATTTTTGTTGAACAGTTTGTGTTTAGCATCTTTTTGTCATGCCGACAGTTGGCGCTTGGGCTTGTCCCATCAGTTGGTTTTAGACGGAAAAGAGTTTTTCCCTATCGGAATGTATGGCGTATATTCAGCGGATGGTGTTGAGGCGTTAAAAGAGTTAAAAGCGGCTGGCTTTAACGCGGTTCAGACGTATGTCTATAGCAAAAAGTATTTACAAGATTATTTAAGGGAAGCTCAGCAGGTTGGTTTAAGGGCATTTATTTATCCAGGAACGAGACTTAGCCGGGATGAGGTCGACCCATTAGGTAAGGTTGCCTCGATGGTAAAGACTTTAAGTGAGAAGGACGCTGTTTTGGCTTGGCAACTTGCTGATGAGCCGGAATATAATAAAATATTGCCTGAGCAAGTAGAGGAATTGCGAAGACGTATTCATTTAGGAGATCGGTCAAGGCCAACAGCTTTGGTCATAGCAAAATCGAATAATTATAAAAATTATGCTCCAGTAACGGATATTATGATTGTTGATCCTTATCCCGTGTCTAAAGAGCCATTGACTGGGATTTCAGATGCGGTTGAGAAGGCGAGGATTGCTGTTAAAAATAAAAAGCCCGTTTGGGTGGTAGTACAGCTTTTTGGCTATCAGAATGAACAGCATAAAGGATATGGAAGAAAGCGAGAGCCTACTATTGAAGAAGTTCGCTGCATGACCTACCTTGCCATTGTGCATGGGGCTAAGGGGATCTTTTATTTTGCTTATCATGGCAGTCAGTATGATGTGAGGTTATCGCCCAAGTATTGGGAAGGGGTTAAGGGGATCGCGGGTGAGTTGAGAGATCTCACACCTGTTTTATTGGCATCAGGAAATGGCAAGAAGATTAATGTACAGGATCAAGGGGGGGGGCAGAAAGCAATACATTCTTTGGTTAAAAAGCTTGATGGCAAGAAGTATCTTTTTGCGGTGAATACATTAAATGCACCTGTGCATGGTATTATCTTAGGCGTCGAAGGATCTGTTCAGCAAATTGGCGTAGAGTTTGAAAGTCGCAATGTTGATCGTGTCGATGGCGTTTTTGTGGATAATTTTGCCCCCTATGCCGTACATATTTACAAGATCTGAGGATTTAAAATGTCTGAATTTATTTCCGTCATTATTCCCTGCCGCAACGAAGAGAAATTCATCGCCGGATGTCTGGGGAAAAGAGGGGATACGTTGACGATCAGTATGCGATCAGCCGTATTCTGGCTCAAATGAAGAAGTAGCTTGAAAATAATTATACTACAAATATTTATTATGGTATTGTTGTAGTGTAAATGGAGGCGGATATGGATGTTCTAAATGGCGTTCTTATAGAAAGCAAAAAGCACTATGGTGATCTGGCTAAACGGATCGTAAGAGATTTGAAGTCTTTACCATTAGGAAGTGTAAAAAAGCGCAAGATCTCCGGCGCGATCTATTATTACTTACAGAAGCGCATTGGGAAGAAGGTGGTACATAAATATTTGGGTAAAGAAAACCCGGCAGATTTGCTTAAACAAATTGCTGAACGGCGGGCACTTAAAGCTGAATTGAAGAAGGTTGAGGAAGGGCTGAAAGTGGTGCGCCGTGCTCAAGGGAGGAAGCGTGCTTGAGTTCATTGGGGATATTCTGAAGGTTATTTCAAAGAACGGGCTCTTCGATGAAGGCGTTGAGTTGATCGGGAGTTGGTCTTTTCTTGTTTATCAGAAATATCTTGGAGCTAGGTCGTTGCCTTTTGTAACACAGGGTGGCAGTCAGATATTTTAAAGGTTTTAATACATGCGGGTAAGGTCCTTCCTCTTTATAGAAAAGAGATAGAACGGATAGATCTTGCCCTGCAAATTTCAAGATAACTTCTAAGGTATTGATAGGTTTCTTATGAATGACTTTTTTATTTCCGTCATTATCCCCTGCCGCAATGAAGAAAGATTCATCGCCAAGTGTCTGGATTGTATTTTAGGGCAGAATTATCCGCAGGGGAAGATGGAGATTCTCATTGCTGATGGCGGAAGCACGGATGATACGAGAAAGATACTGGAGGTCTATGCTCAGAAGTTTCCTCAGGTGCGCTGGTTTGATAATCCGGGCAAGATAGTCCCAACTGGGTTGAATATTCTTATTCGTCAGACTAAGGGGAAAATCATTGTTCGCATGGATGCCCACAATGAGTATCCTGAAGATTATATTTCAAAATGTGTTAAGGCACTTATTGAACATAAAGCTGATAACGTGGGCGGATTGTGGATCACGCGGCCTAGTGCGAATACATTGACAGCAAAGGCTATTGCGCTGGCTGTTTCTACGGGTTTTGGTGTTGGCAATGTTTCATACAAGTTGGGAGTTAAGGTGGCAACGGCTGTTGATACGGTCCCATTCGGATGTTTCCGTCGTGATATCTTTGACAAGGTCGGATTGTTCGATGAAGATATGGTGCGGGCGCAAGATAGCGAATTAAACCACAGGATCATCAAGAGTGGCGGGAAAATAATGTTGATCCCTGATATCTTTTCTTATTATCACGCAAGAGATAGTTTTTCGAAGCTTTTGAGAATGTATTCTCAGTATGGTTATTTTAAGGTCTTTACAGCGGTGAAGTTGGGAAGTGTTTTTACGGTAAGGCAATTGATCCCGGCAATATTTGTTAGTTCGGTCCTGTTGTTAGCGGTGCTTGGTATCGTTCAGCCTGTTTTTTGGTGGTTGTTTGTGGCAGATCTTGGGGTCTATGCTGCGGCTAATATCTTGTTCTCAGCAAAATTAGCCATGAAAGAAGATGTAAGGCTTTTTCCGTTCTTGGTTTGGGCTTTTTGTTTGATCCACGCTTGCTTTGGGTTTAATTATTTACGAGGGGTTGTGGATTTCTGGTTTTTAAAGAAACACTTACATATGAAGATATCCGATCTTCCTTTGACGCGTTGATGGCAGGGGCTAAAAGGGGCTTTGTATGATAAAAGAACATAATCGTTTCAGGACAGGAGTTCTTTGCGGTGGAGATATTCTTGTCCTCTTATCGGCGGCGATATTGGCCTTTTTGACGCGCTTTGGGTTAGAGTGGCATGAGCGGCAGTATTATGCGGTGCCGCTGTTGATCCTTGTGGGGGTGTATTTTTTTTGTTTTTATGTTTTTAATCTTTACGAACAGCATTTGCGTTATAAAAGCGTTTATTTTCTTTCACGTTTTGTGGTTGCTGTCATTGCAGGATTTGCGATCATGGCATTTGTGTCGTATATGGTGCCATTCTTGGAAGTAGGCCGTGGGTTGGCATTGTTAAGTTCGATCTATTTGTTGGTGCTCTTGCCTGTTTGGCGTTTCATTTTTGAAGAGGTTTTCTTGTTCAATCTGTTGCGCAAGCGCGTGCTTATTGTCGGAGCAGGGTACGCGGGTCGTTATATTGCGGATGTTGTTAAGAAAGATCGTAATTTTGAGCCTGTCGGTTTTATTGATGATGCGGCAGATAAGCATAATATGGTCATAGGGGGGGTCAAAGTGATCGGGGGCTCCGAACTTTTGCCTGCCATGGCAAGAGATAAAGCTGTGGATATTGTGGTGGTCGCAATCACGAATGAACGCAGCAATGAACTTTTCAACCGTCTTTTTTCTGTCAAAATGGCGGGCATTACGATCATGGATCTTCCTGCTTTGTATGAGGCGGTTACGGGAAAGATCCCTGTTTCGCATTTGCGCATAGGGTGGCTTGTGTTTTCTTCATTCAATGCCATAAGCCGGCATCGTTTCGCCGAGTTGAAAAGATATTTTGATCTGTCTTTGGCGTTGGTTTTGCTTATTGTGACCACCCCGCTTATGTTGCTTCTGATGATCCTTATCAAGTTGGATTCCAGGGGGCCGGTTTTTTATAGACAAAAGAGGGTCGGGAAGAACGGCAAAGAATTTGTGATGTATAAATTCAGGTCCATGGTCGTTGACGCAGAAAAGAAAGAGGGCGGCTTGTATACTTTGACCCGAGATGCGCGTGTGACGCGCCTGGGGGGAATATTGCGCAAAATCCGTTTTGATGAACTGCCGCAACTTTGGAATATTTTTATCGGGGACATGAGCCTTGTCGGACCCAGGCCTGAGGCGGTGGAACTTTCAGAGAAATATCAGAAGATCATTCCGCATTATATCATGCGCCATGTGGTACGTCCGGGTCTCAGTGGATGGGCGCAGGTGCGATATTCTTACAGCGCTTCAACTGAGGACGCACTGGAAAAGTTTAAATATGATATGTATTACCTGAAAAACATGTCTTTCACTCTCGATGTTCAGGTTATATTGAAGACCATTAGTGTTATTGTTTTTCGAGATGGTTCCCGTTGATCGATAAAGTTTCAAATGTATAATGGCATGAATAATTAAGGAGCTTTATTATGCGCGGATTGTTGATCTTCTGTTCCCTGTTCCTGGCCGGGTGCGGCCAGCCGCCGTCGCTGCCAAAGGATGTTGTGGCCCGGGTGAATAATTACATGATCACCGCCGGGGAGTTCAAGCACGACCTTGACGGCTCGCTGGCCGTGTTCAAGAACTATCCGGATATTTCCCCGGCTCTTGTCAAAGAAAAGATCCTTGATGAGATGATCGTTAACGAGCTCCTTCTTGAAGAAGCCCAGAAACTCAACTTCGACAAGCAGGAGGCGTTCATGCGCGAGGTTGAGGGGTATTGGCGACAGGCCTTGCTTAAAGCGATCCTGCAGGAAAAGAACAGGGAATTCCTGGCCGGTGTGGCGGTGCCCGATGCAACGCTGCGCGCGCTTTATGCGCGTGAAGGCGAACAGCTTGAATTGACCATCACCTATCTTGTTGATGAAGCGGCGGCCAAAGAAATGTCCGGGGCAGGAGATGGCGCCATAGCCGTTCAAGAAAAACTTGGGGCCAGGATTTTACGTCAGGAAACTGGCTGGTGGATGTCGGGTGATTTTCCGGCATTGGTGGAAGCGTCCGTATGGGGACTTAAAACAGGCGAGGTCAGCCAGCCCCTTTTTATCCCGCAGGACGGGTGGGTGGTGATGAAGGTTGTTTCCAAAGAAGTTATCCGGCAAAAGCCGTTTGAGGCCGTGGCGCCTGATTTACGGAAAAGGGCATCGGTGCAATCTGCCCAGGTCATGATTGACGGTTGGGTTGCCGCATTGAGGGCGAAGGCACAGATCGTTAAGGCCCAACAGGTCATTGACCGTGTGGCATTCTCAACGCAGGAAGGAGTTCGTGATGACAAATAACGACTCATGGGCCAATCGCCGCAAGATCCTTATTGTCGATAAGGAATTTCAGAACAAGTTCATTATTAAATTCTTTGCCATGGTCACCGCCGGGTCGGTGGTAACAGGGACGATCATCTATTCTTTCTGCGGGCGCACCTTGACGACGGTATTCAGGGATTCGCGTTTGAAGATCATGAGTACGGCTGATTTTATTTTTCCCGGGCTTGTGCTGAGTGCTATCCTGGTCATTCTTGTTGTTGGAGCGGCGACAGTATTCATGGCGCTTTACGTTTCTCACCGCATCGCCGGGCCTGTTTATCGTATGCATCAGGATATCTTAAGCCTGCACGCGGGCAATCTTAAACAGATCTTCCGTCTGCGCGACAAAGACGAGATGAAACCACTGGCGCAGGCACTCAATGATATGGCGCGCAAGGTACAGCAGGATATTTCTATCCTCAAGGCGGAGGTGGCGGCACTCGAAAAAAGCGGGCAGGAACTTTCAAGCCCGGCGCAAGAGCATGTGAAGAATATGAAAAGGGTCTTGGATCATTATCATGTATAAGATGTTTTTCACGGGTATATTCCTGACAGGGGTGCTGGGGGCGTTGGCGTGTGCCCAGGAGGCAACGGCACTGCCGCCTGTTCCCGTTATTGCCGCTGTTCCGACGGGCGTCGAGGGGTTCTTGGAGGTCAAAGGCAATACGGTTTATCTTTATTATTTGCCGACGACGAATTTGCGCAAGATCGAGGCCCGCCTGCGCAGCCGTTATTTGCCCTTGGCGCCGCAATACCGCGAGCTTTTCACCAGTCCGTCGTATCCCGTGGAAAGCCGTATCAGTGCCCGCCTTCAATTTTTGCTCATGCGGGTAGAAGATATCCTGGGGATGAAGCCCCTGATCGCCAAAGTCAGCATTGAGGTATTGGGATCTCGGCGTGATTTGCAGGCAAAATGCTTCGAACTTGTGCACGCGAATGAGGCTTACAAGGCGTTCTATGCGCATGGTTTGCGTACGATCTTTTCTTCCGAACAGGACATCATCGATTCCATTATCGCCCATGAATTAGGGCACGCCGTCATTGATCATTACTTCATGGTTCCCCCGCCTTCCAAAGTAGCTGAACTTCTGGCGGGTTATGTGGATGAACACCTGGAGCGTGAGTAAGGGCGGTTCAGGGCAACGTGTGCGGCGATGGATCGTTTTTCCGGAGCCTGAAGCGAAGCCGGTTATTGACAGGTGATTCGTCATATATTATATTATATGACGAAAGAGGTGACATATGACATTGTCTGACATGGCCTACATAGATCGTTGTGTGAACCTGGAAGCGTTGTTAAAACAGAAGTCTTATTTTCTTCTGGGTCCGCGGCAAACAGGAAAAAGTTCATTAATACACCATAGCTTTCCTAGAGCCAAAGTTTATAACTTGCTGGATAATGCCTTGTTCCTTGAATTAAACAGCCGTCCTGGCCGGTTAAAGGAAGAGGTGTCCGCCAAAGACAAGCTTGTTATCATCGACGAGATACAGCGTGTGCCGCAACTCTTGAATGAAGTGCACCTGCTCATTGAGGAGCGAGGGGTGCATTTTTTGTTAACAGGATCGAGCGCGCGTAAATTGCGTTCGGGTGGCGTGAATCTTTTAGGTGGGCGTGCCCGGCAAGCTTACCTGCATCCTTTTGTAACGGTTGAGCTGGGGAAGAAATTTGATTTGGGCCGTGCCCTTAACGCCGGATTGATCCCGTCGATATATTTTTCCAATAACCCTGTCGCGGATCTGGCGTCTTACGTTGGTTCTTATCTCAAGACAGAGATTGCGTCCGAGGCGTTGACCCGTGATGTGCCGGCATTTTCACGCTTCCTGGGTGTTGCCGGACTGTGCAATGCGACCATTGTGAATTTCACGAATGTCGCCAATGACGCGCAAGTCAAGCGGACGACAGTTTACGAATACTTTGAAATATTGAAAGACACCCTGCTCGTGCGCGAATTGCCCGCGTTCCGTAAGAGTATAAAAAGGAAGCCTGTCTGTTCATCCAAATATTATTTCTTTGATACGGGAGTGGCGCGGCAATTGCAAGGCCGCACGGCGATTACACCCGGGACGCCGGAATACGGGGATGCTTTTGAGACATTTATTGTGAATGAGGTTTTTGCTTTCAGCGACTATGTGCGTCCTGTTGCCATGAGTTTCTGGCGTACGAGCGCTCATTGTGAGGTCGACCTTGTTCTGGATGATCATATCGCTATTGAGATCAAGGCCCAACAGCAGGTGCGCGTTGAGGATCTTAAAGGCTTAAAAGCGATCGCCGAAGAAGCTTCTTTTAAGCGTATGATTTGTGTTTGTCTGGAGAAGCGCCCGCGCAAGGTCGGCGGGATCGAGATATTGCCGTATCAGGAATTTCTGGGAATGTTATGGGGAGGACGGGTGTTGTGAAGATGTGCCGTTGGTTCTGACAAGGGCGGGTATGGGGAGGCGGTGTCATCATCGGTTTGTCAATAATAAGGAGGGTGCCATGCTGAAGAAAAGGATTCCGTTAAAGTCAATGGCCTATGCGTATGGCTGGGTGCCGGATATCCCTGACAGCCGCGACCTTTATTATAGCGCGATCCGCATCAAGGTGAAACTTGCCCCGGCGGTTGATCTGCGCCCGGCGTGTTCAACGGTTGAAGATCAGGGGCAATTGGGCAGTTGTACGGCCAATGCGCTGGCCGGGAATCTTGAATTCCTCGATAATAGTGTGGATAATGCGTACACGGATGTGAGCCGGCTTTTTATTTATTATAATGAGCGGGTGCTTCAAGGTTCGGTGGATGCTGATTCTGGTGCTTCGTTGCGTAACGGCATTAAGACGCTGGCGAAAACGGGTGCCTGTTCGGAGATCTCTTGGCCGTACGACATCGCCCGTTTTGCCGAAAAGCCTTCAGTGCCCTGTTATACAGAAGCGGCACAGCACCGCATTGTTTCGTATCACAGGCTTGTTGATTTGAATGAAATGCTCTCCTGTTTGTCCGAAGGGTTTCCTTTTGTATTCGGTTTTGCGGTTTACGAAAGCCTGCAAACGCCGGAGGTCGCGCGTACGGGCAAGGTGCCGATGCCCAAAAAGACCGAGCGGATGCTCGGCGGGCACGCGGTTATGGCCGTCGGGTATGACCAGAAGAAAAAACATTTTATTGTCCGCAATTCCTGGGGCGAAAGCTGGGGCATGAAGGGCTATTTCACGATGCCGTTTGCCTACATTGAGACCTTGGCGGCGGATTTTTGGACGGTGAGGAAATGATTTGTATTGAGGGTTATCATTTGTTTTTTGTTGATGTATGATGATGTGTTATTAATTGGAAAAGAATAAGAATTATTTCTGTGTCTATAGGCAGGGGGCAATGATTTATGACAAATGAGGTAGTTATGACAGCAATGTTGGTTGGTGGGAAAAAGATTTTCAGAGGGAGCCCTTGTTTTGTTATTGCCGAGATCGGCCATAATCACCAGGGGGATTTTCAGAAAGCCAAAGAGATGATACGTTCGGCAGCCGAGTGTGGTGTTGATGCCGTAAAATTTCAGAAAAGGGATAATCGCAGTCTTTTCACAAAAGCGATGTATGCCAAGCCTTATGATAATGAGAACAGTTTTGGAAAGACATACGGAGAACATCGTGAATTTCTGGAGTTTGGCTGGGATCAGTATGTTGAGCTTAAGGAAGAGGCGCACAGGTGCAAGGTTGCTTTTATGTGTACGCCGTTTGATGTCACCAGTGTTGATTTTCTCGAGAAGCTTGATATCGATGGGTATAAGATTGCTTCTGGTGATATTACCAACACCCATCTTCTGGAGTATGTGGCACGCAAAGGCCGTCCGGTTTTTGTTTCGACCGGAGCCAGCACGATGGATGAAATACGTTCTGCCTACAAATGTATTAAGCTGCATAATGACCAGATATGCCTGTTGCATGCGGTCAGCTCATATCCAGCTAATTATAATGATTTGAATTTACGTTTTATTGAGGTGCTACGCCATGAATTCCCAGATGTCATTATTGGTTACTCTGGCCATGATAGCGGGATTCTAGCGGGGGTTGTTGCGTATATGCTTGGGGCAACGGTCCTTGAAAAGCATTTTACGCTTAATCGTGCCTGGAAAGGGACAGATCACCGGTTTTCTCTCGAGCCCGTTGGGATGCGCAAGCAAGTCAGGGATCTGCGGCGTATCGATGAATCTTTGGGGTCGGGGTTGAAAGTATTGCAGCCTTTCGAGGTTGAATTTAGGGCGAAACTTGGGAAAAGTCTATATTTTAAGGGTGCGCATAAGGCGGGTCATATTTTGGCTCGCGAAGATGTTTCTATCAAAGCTCCCGGGGGAGGTATCCCTCCGTATGATCTGGAGAGGATTATTGGTAAGAAGCTTGTTAAGAACGTAGCAGAAGAGCATCTTTTGACTATGGGAGATCTGGAGTGAGGTTTTTATGTTGACGCACGAGGCATTTAAAGAGCGGTTAAAACAGATAAAGCTTGTTGTTTTTGACTTCGATGGTGTTTTTACGGACAACAGGGTCTTTGTTTTTCAGGACGGGAGGGAAGCCGTTGCCTGTTCCCGGGGCGATGGGATGGGAATATCGCTCATGCGTAAGGCCGGGGTTGATATGTTTGTTCTTTCGACAGAGGAAAATCATGTGGTTGCAGCCCGCTGCCGTAAATTGCTCCTGCCGTATGTTCATGGCTGTGATGACAAGAAAAATTTTCTTCAAGAGGAACTTTCGCGTCGCTGTCTTGTGTGGGAAGATGTTCTGTTTATGGGCAATGATGTTAATGATGCCGCGTGTTTAGCGGCGGCAGGGTGCGCGGTCTGCCCCGTCGATGCGCATCGGGCAGTTATACAATATGCGCATTATGTTACCCGGTTGCCCGGCGGCGCTGGAGCCGTCAGGGAAGTTTGTGACTTTTTTTTACAGGTGAATCATGCAAAATAACAAGCAGATATTATTTGGGTTAAATGGCAAGGTTGTTATTGTTACCGGTGCGGCGGGCCAGTTGGGCAATCAGTATGTCCGTGCGTTGCTTGATGCCGGAGCGAAAGTGGTGGCTCTAGACCTTGACCTTAAAAATTTAGGATCCCGCTTGGCTGACCTTGAGCTTGACGGCTTGTTGTTGCTTGAGGCGGATATTACTGACCGGGCTTCTCTTGAGAGTGCCTTGCAGGTGATATTGAAGAAATTTGGCGGTGTGCAGGCACTGGTGAATAATGCGGCCATTGATGCGCCACCGCATATGAAGTCAGCGGCATTAACAGGGCCATTTGAGACTTATCCTAAAGATGTCCTTCAAAAAATGTTCGATGTGAATTTAACCGGGAGTATTCTTTGCTGTCAGGTTTTCGGAGGGCATATGGCACGGCACGGCGGTGGCAGTATTATCAATATTGGTTCAATCTATGGCATATTAAGCCCTGATCAACGGCTTTATACGTATAAAGAAAAGCCTTTCTTTAAGCCTGTAGGGTATTCGGTAACCAAGTCTGCGGTATTAAATTTGACGCGTTATCTGGCGACTTACTGGGCTGACAAGAATGTGCGGGTTAATACATTAACACTGGCCGGGGTGTTTAATAATCAGGATGAGGAATTTCTGCGGCGTTATACGGTAAAGGTGCCGCTGGGGCGTATGGCGCGGCCAGATGAGTATAACGGAGCTGTTATTTTTTTAATTTCGGATGCTTCCTCCTATATGACAGGATCTAATATGATCGTTGATGGCGGTTATAGTGCGTGGTGAGAAAGGAAGATATATGATCAAGTATCAAAATCTTGTGGCGGGGCAATTGACGGAACCTTTGGCCAAGGGTTATTTTGAGAATGTCAATCCTGCGGACACGGCGGATATTATCGGTCTTTTCCCACGATCTAACCGGGAAGATGTGGCGCAGGCGGTGGCTGCGGCCCAAAGAGCATTGCCAGCCTGGAAGAATATGAGTGCGCCCAGGCGAGGGGAATTAATCTTTAAGGCTTCCGAGATCCTCTTGCGGCGCAAGGATGAGTTGGCGATGGTCATTGTCCGTGAGATGGGCAAGACAATGCCCGAGTCTCGAGGGGATATTCAGTCGAGCGCAGATGCGGGGTATTTTGCTGCTGGTGAGGGGCGGCGTTTGTATGGCCAGACAACGACATCGGCGCTGGACAATCGCCTGGCGATGACGCGCCGGGTGCCTGTCGGGGTATGCGGGTTGATCACAGCCTGGAATGCCCCTATGGCGATCATCACATGGAAACTTTTTCCGGCGCTTGTTTGCGGCAATACCGTGGTGTTGAAGCCGTCGGAAGATACGCCCATGACGGCGCATCTGCTCGGTGAGGTCCTCAAAGAGGCTGGATTTCCTGACGGGGTTGTGAATATTGTTTATGGCTTCGGGCCTGAGGTTGGAGAGGCGCTGGTGGCGCATCCGGATGTGAAGCTTGTTTCGTTCACGGGGTCGTCCAAGGTGGGCAATGCGATCGCGGCTGATTGCGGGCGATTGATGAAGCGCTGTTCTCTGGAACTTGGCGGCAAGAATGCCCTGATCGTGATGGAGGATGCTGATATCGCGGCTGCAGCAAAAGCTGTTGCTGCCGGAGCCTTTTCCACGGCGGGACAGCGGTGTGCGGCTACAAGCCGCGTCCTTGTCCATGATAAGGTTTATGATGTTTTTATTAAACTGTTATTAACGGAAACCAGGGCGATGAAAGTTGGTCCGGGGATGGATCCGGACACCAAGGTTTGTCCGATCATCAACGAGCGTCAGTACAAACGTATCCTGGAATATATTGATGAAGGTAAGCAAGCCGGTTTTGAACTTTTGTATGGCGGGAAAGTGTTCGATGCGGGGAGGTGTGCTCAAGGCCGGTATATCGAGCCGACTATTTTTGCCGGTGTTGATATTGATTCACGTTTAGCACAGGATGAGATATTTGGCCCTGTGCTGGCGGTGTTCAGGGTGGGTTCGTTTGATGAAGCGATGGCCAAGGCCAATGCGGTTAGTTACGGATTGACGGCGTCAATTTATACGCAGGATGTTTCCCTGGCCATGGTGGCGCTTGATCGTTTTGAGGCGGGGTGCTGTTATGTTAATGCGCCGACTTTCGGGTCGGAACCGCATATGCCTTTTGGTGGTGTAAAGCTGTCGGGGCTAGGCGCGCGTGAACCGGGGACGCAGGCGCTGGATGTGTTCAGTGAATGGAAAACGATTTATATTGATTATTCGGGCGGTGTTCAGCAATCGCAGTACAGGATGAATAAATAAGGTATGGCTATGGATCAACAGCGGATAGGGGAGTTGGTCAGGGTTTCAGCACGTGTTCGGCAGCTTATCGTCGAAGTTCTGATCTGCGCGGGCTGCGGCCATCCGGGAGGTGCTTTTTCAAGCGTCGACCTGATGGTGGGGTTATATTTCCATGCCCTCAGGATCGATCCGAAACGTCCGAGTGCTCCGGATAGAGATTTATTTGTGTTGAGTAAGGGGCATTCATCTGTTGGCCTTTACACGGTGCTTCACGCGCGTGGGTTTCTTGATGAAAAAACGCTGATGACGTTTCGTCAAGATGGCAGTGCCCTCGGCGGTCATCCGATCAAGGACAAGGTTCCCGGTATTGAGGTGAGCACGGGATCATTGGGGCATGGTTTTTCTGTGGCGGCAGGGATGGCGCTGGGGATCAAGAAGGACGGGCAAGCTAAGCGTGTTTTCGTTATGGTCGGCGATGGAGAATGTCAGGAAGGTTCTGTTTGGGAAGCGGCGATGTTTGCCGCGCATTACAAGCTGGATAATCTGGTGGCTATCGTTGACCGTAACAGGATACAGATCGATGGGTTTACCGAGGATATTCTGGCGCTTGAGCCTATGGTGGACAAGTGGGAAGCGTTTGGGTGGGCTGTGCGGCGTATTAACGGACATAGCATGACAGAAATCGTTGCTGCTATGGATGCCTTGCCGTTGGGGAAAGGGCGCCCATCGGTCATTATCGCGGATACGGTAAAAGGTAAAGGGGTTTCTTTCATGGAGAATAATCCTGCCTGGCATGGTGGCGGGATATCTGGTGCTAATATTGAAATCGCACGGGCGGATACATATTGGCCTGGGGACAAGGGAGTATAAACATGTCCAAGCAATCTATTCGACATGTTTATGGTGCTTGCCTGACCGAGCTGGGCAGGAAATATCCTCAGCTCATGGTTCTCGATGCAGATCTCAAGGAATCAACGCAATCGATACAATTCGAGCGGGTATTCCCGGATCGCTACATTGAGTGCGGGATCGCCGAGCAGAATATGTTGTGTGTTGCCGCTGGCTTGGCCTTAGTCGGAAAAATCCCGGTGGTGCATTCTTTCGCGGCCTTTATAGCCATGCGAGCCTGTGAACAGGTGCGGACCTCCATTGCGTACCCCGGACTTAATGTCAAGATCGTAGGCACTCATGCCGGTGTGACCGCAGGGAGTGCTGGCACGACGCATCATGCGCTTGAGGATATTGCGATCATGCGGGCGATGGCGGGGATGACGGTTTTTGTCCCTGGAGATGCGCGGGAGTTAGAACAGGTGATCGCTGCGGCTTTTGTGATCAATGGCCCGGTGTATATCCGTCTGGGTGCGATTGACTATGAGGATGTGTACCGTGACAGCGATCAATTTATTTCTGGCAGGGCAACGCTATTACGCCCGGGGAATGATGTGACGATTATGACTACCGGACATTTGATGCACGCCGGGGTTGTGGCGGCGGATATCCTTAAGGATCAACATGGGATCAGCGCCAGGGTGTTGCAAATGGCTTCGATCAAGCCGCTGGATCATGCGGCGATCGTGGCGGCGGTGAGGGAGACGGCCGGAATCGTGACGGTTGAGGATCATAATATTTTAGGCGGGTTGGGTGGCGCGGTTTGTGAGGCAGCATGCGCGGCCGGAGGTGCGCGCGTGGAGCGTATTGGCGTGAAGGATGGCTTTTGCGGGGTTGGTTCCTGCGCATTCTTGCTCCAACAACAGAAGGTGACAGTTGACAGCATTGTTTTGGCCGTGCTTGATATTTGTTGTCAGAAGAGGGGTTGATGACGCATGTTGAAAATCAGATGGGGAATTTGAAGCAAAGGATCCTGCACGGAGGGTCGTGGATGCTCTTTAGCCGGGTTGTTATTCAAATCCTTTCTTTGTTGCGAACGGCTGTTACGGCACGCATCCTTGTCCCCGAGGACTTTGGTTTGTTAGGGATAGCGGTGATCGTTGTGGCTTTTATTGAGCGGGTTACAACGGTTAATTTAAATCTCTTTTTGATGCAAAAGACAGAGAGCATCCACGAGGACATTGACACTATTTGGACAATCGGTGTTTTAAAAGGGATATTCTTTTATGGGATTATTTTCTTTAGCGCGCCTTTTGTTGTCGGTTTCTTCGGGACGCCAGGAGCGGTGAATGTTTTAAGGGTGATAGCCTTGGTCTTTGTTATTAATTCTTTTGTTAACGGGGCGCTGGTTTATTTGCAAAAGAATATGGAGATGGAGAAGCTTTCGTATTCCAAGATCGTGGCGGCTATAGTTGAAACAGGGGTCACCCTGGGCATGGTATTTCTTTTAAGGAATGTTTGGGCCATTATTTTTGGTACGCTTGCCAGTTATTTGACCAATATGCTCATGTCGTTCTTGATTTATCCCAGGATGCCGCGGCTTGAGATAAAATGGGAGAAATTAAAGGATTGTTTTTTGTTTGGCAAATGGTTGTATTTTGGGAAAATGACAGCTTATTGTATTCAGTATGGCGACAATGCGACTGTCGGGAAAATGATGGGGCAGGGAGCTTTGGGGCTTTATCAGATGGCGTATCGTTTGGGGATGCTTCCTTTTGACGAGTTGAGTCAGGCATTGAACAATATTGTTTATCCGGTTTATATTAAATTAAAAACTGAAGACGCACGGCTAAAGAAATTCTTTCTAAAAAGTATTGAATGGCAGGTCGCCGTGATTATCCCGCTTGTGATCATGATGGTTTTCTTTAGTAAAGGTGTTGTATCCCTTCTTTTAGGTGACAAGTGGCTAAATATGGTTGTTTGTTTTCAGATTATTGCTATTGTTGGTTTCTTTAAACATTTTCATAGTCATAATGGCCTTTTGTTGTTGGCTAAAGGGAAGCCACAGGTTGCTGCCTGGGGAGGAGCCATTCAACTGGTTATTATGGGGGCATTGATTATCCCCTTGACGTTATGGATGGGGATCGAAGGCGCAGCCACTGCTGTTTTATTGGGTACTTTTATTGCAGCACTATTTTCCTTGTTCATGGCTTTCAAAGAGGTACGTTTACGTATAACGGATCTTGGGAGTGCTTTGGCCGGGCCGTTGTGTGCGTGTATTTTCATGTCATTGGTTTTGTGGGGATTTTCATGGTGGATCGCTGCTCATGCTATGGGTGGGATGGTTGTGGGGATGGGGCTAAGTTTGTTTGTGTATCTTGGAGTTTTATTATTGTTTGATCATTGGCAGGCGGGGGAGCTTTTAATAGATTTGAGAAAATGGACTGGTTGGAAGTTCTTGGGGTAATGGAGGGTTACAAGATGAAAGTTGTTATTTTAGCGGGCGGGTATGGGACGCGCATCAGCGAAGAATCCCATCTTAAACCTAAACCCATGATCGATATCGGCGATAAGCCGATGCTTTGGCATATCATGAAGATCTACGCTCATTATGGTTTTAATGACTTTGTGATCTGTTGCGGATACAAGGGATATATGATCAAGGAGTATTTCGCGAACTATTATTTGCATCAATCTGATGTGACGTTTGATTTTTGCGGGCAAAACAAAATGACGATTCATAATAATATTGCCGAGCCATGGAAGGTTACGCTGGTGGATACGGGCAAAGACACGATGACGGGCGGCCGTATCAAGCGTATCCAGCCATATCTGGGTAACGAACCCTTCTTCTTGACATATGGCGATGGCGTGGCCGATGTGGATATTAAGAAACTCCTGGCCTTTCATTGTGCGCATGGGAAGAAGGCCACGTTAACAGCGATTCAACCTGAGGGGCGTTGGGGGACGATTGCTGTCGGGGAAGATGCTCATGTGCAGTCATTTACAGAAAAACCAAGGGGTGGTAATTCCTGGGTTAATGGCGGTTTTTTTATCCTTCAGCCTGACATTTTTGAGTATATCGCTGATGATCAGGTGTCCTGGGAAGGTGAATCGTTGAAGAAAATTGCACAGATCGGCCAGTTGAAAGCCTTTCAGCATAATGGATTCTGGCATGCCATGGATACCATGCGTGACAGGGTGATGCTCGAGGATTTCTGGAAGAGTGGGAAGGCACCATGGAAAGTGTGGAAAGATTAATGAGGCCCACGGCTATCGATCCTGCCTTTTGGCGGAACAAGAATGTTCTTTTGACCGGACATACTGGTTTTAAAGGAGCGTGGCTTTCTTTATGGCTTGCCCATATCGGTGCCAGGGTGACAGGCGTTGCGTTACCCCCGCCGACAAAGCCCTCTCTTTTTCGTGCCGCGGAAGTGGACAAGCTTTTGGCAGCTTCGGTTATCCTGGATATCCGCGACCGCCAGAAACTTGTACGTCTTTTTAAAAAAGTAAAACCTCAGATCGTGATTCATATGGCGGCCCAGCCTTTGGTGCGGGCGTCGTACCTTGATCCTGTCCTGACGTATGAGACTAATGTGATGGGTACGGTAAATCTTCTTGAAGCAACGCGCGCTGTTTCAACTGTGCGTGCGGTTGTTAATGTGACGACGGACAAGTGTTATGAGAATATTGAGTCCGATAGAGGCTATCGAGAGGGTGATCCTCTGGGTGGTTATGATCCGTATTCCAGCAGTAAGGCATGCGCCGAGATTGTGACAGCTGCGTATAGAAGGTCTTTTTTTAGTTCCAAGGAGTATGTCAAACACGGCGTGGCTATGGCTACGGCGCGTGCCGGCAATGTGATCGGCGGCGGGGATTGGGCGAAAGACCGTCTTGTTCCTGATTGTATCCGTTCCTTGATGAAGGGGAAGGATATTATTCTTCGTCATCCACAAGCGGTGCGGCCCTGGCAGCATGTTTTGGAGCCGCTTTGTGGCTATTTGATGCTGGCGCAGAAACTTTTTCTGAAAGGTCCCGCATTTGCTTTGGGCTGGAATTTTGGTCCCGAACGCAAGGATGTCTTGACGGTAAAACGTGTTGCTGAATTAACGGCAGACGGGTGGGGCGCTGCTTCTAGTGTTAAGATTGCACCCGGCCGGCATTTGCATGAAGCGAAACTTTTGATGCTGGACATTCGAAAAGCTAAGAAAGAATTGGGATGGAAACCTTGCCTGAGTGTTCAACAGGCTTTATCGTTGACGACCGAGTGGTATCAGGCATGGGCGCAAGGTTCTGATATGCAGAGATTCTCATTAAAGCATATTGATGATTTTCAAAAGCGGCTGTAAGTGAGTGTAATTCAGTAAAGAATTATTGTTTCAATTAGAAGGGGATTATGAAATTCAAGGATATCGGGTTGAATGGTGTTTTTTTGATTGAACTTGAAAAAAGAGAGGATGCTCGAGGATTCTTTGCAAGGGCATGGTGTCGGGAAGAATTTGCGCAGGCGGGACTTGTCCATGATATTGCGCAGGTCAATCTTTCATTTAATAAGGATAAAGGTACGGTGAGGGGGATGCATTATCAAAAGCCCCCGTATGAAGAAGTCAAGATCGTTTCCTGTGCTCAAGGCGCAATTTTTGATGTTGTTATTGATGTCCGCGAAGATTCGCCAACAAAATTTCAGTGGTATGGCGTTGAACTTACGGCAGGCAATGGCAAAATGTTGTATGTTCCTAAAGGTTTTGCGCATGGTTATCAAACAATACAGGAAGAAACAGCGGTTATTTATTTTGTTTCACAGGCCTATGTCCCATCTTCGGAAAATGGAGTTCATTGGGCTGACCCGCGCATGGGTGTTGAGTGGCCCATTGTCAATCAAGTTATAGTATCAGACAAGGATGCGGCTTGGCCGCTGGTGAGATGAATAACAGAGGCAGATTATTTATTACGGGGGCGTCAGGATTTATCGGTTCTCATGTTGTCATGGAGGCCTTGCGTCGTGGATGGGAAGTGGCAGCCCTGGTTCGCAGGGGGGATGATGTGTGGCGGTTGGCAGGGAGCTTGGACAGGATCCGTATTCTTTATGGTGATCTTGATGAATTGAAGGGCTTCGCCGGTGAATTGACGGGATGGCGGCCAGATGTGTGTATTCATTTGGCATGGAATGTAGAGCCAGGGTCATACCTTGAATCTTTGGATAATATTAAATGTTTGAACAACACCATTGAGCTTGAAAAGACCATGTTTGATATGGGGTGTTCTATTTTTGTTGCGGCGGGGACTTGCGTGGAATATGGAGCATCGTTGGTGCCCATTTCTGAGGAAGCGCTTGCTGTGCCTCAAACTGTTTATGCCGCGGCGAAGCTTTCTGCTTGTATCCTGGGAGAGCAGATAGCCAAGAAGTATGGAAAAGTTTTTTCATGGGGGAGGATTTTCTTTGTGTATGGTCCTCGAGAAGATCGGCGACGCATGGTGCCAGGACTTATTTGTTCTTTGACTGAGGGGAAAGTATTTCAGGCAAGTGCAGGAGATCAGATCAGGGATTATCTGCATGTAGCGGATGTGGCCGCTGCATTCCTTGTTATTGTTGAGGCGAAAGCCAGTGGTGTTGTTAATATTTGTTCTAGTGTTGGGATCCCGGTTAGAGATATTATGTTGGAAATAAAGCGACAGATACCAACGGGGCAGATTGAGTTCGGCGCCATAGCGTTGAGGCCGACGTGGGATCCGGCCTGTGTTGTTGGAGATAACCGTTGCCTGCGGGCATTAGGGTGGGAGCCGGGTTACAGATTGAGTGAAGGTCTTGCTGATACGATTTCTTGGTGGGGGCAGCACTTGAATAGTTCGCGTAAAGGCAACGTTTTATGAAGTGCCCAGTATGCTTGGCATCAGATCATGAAGTTTTTTGGGAAAAAGCACAGGTCCCTGTTCTACAAAACGCACCGCTTCCGGATGAAATTTCAGCGCGGTCGGTTGTTCGTGGTCGTTTGAAATTTGTATTATGCCGGGCATGTGGTTTTGCTTTTAATGCGGGGTATGTTTCTTCATTGATCAAGTACGATGAACAATATGACAATCAGCAAGGTTTCTCGGGTGTCTTTGCAAAGCATTTGCAGGGTCGTATCGAAAGATTGTTGGATCTTGGTGTCCGTGATCGGCGCATTGTTGAGATCGGGTGTGGTCAAGGGGAGTTCTTGAATGAGTTGGTGCAGAAGGCCGGCGGGCATACCGAGGGGGTTGGCTATGATCCGAGTTATGGCGGCGCGGAGGTGCTTCAGGGCGGTAAAGTTAGTTTTGTGAAAAGCTATTACGACCGGGAGTGTGTATCTGGTGCCTCGGATATTGTCCTTTGTCGGCATGTTATTGAACACATCGCTGGTCCGGTTGAGTTTTTGGGGATGATTGCCGCCACGCTTAAAGGTGTTGATTCACGGGTATATCTTGAAACGCCGTGTTTGGAGTGGATATTGCGCCGAGGGGTTGTGTGGGATCTTTTTTATGAACACTGTTCTCTTTTTACTGTTGGGTCTTTAAGAGTGGCGTTGGAAAGAAGTAATTTGTCAATGCTTGCGGCGAGTCATGTATTTGAGAAACAGTATTTGTGGGGCGAAGCAGGGATCGGCTCTGAAGCTGCTTTCTCTGGTTGTTATCAGCTGGAGATGGGAAGCTTATTAAACGCAGCGGCAGGCTTTAAGTTGCAACAGGAAAAAAATCTGGCAAGATGGAGCCATAAGCTTCAGCTATGGCATAAATCTTCAGGGCGGGTTGCCGTTTGGGGGGCTGGTGCTAAAGGTGTGACTTTTGTCAATATGGTTGATGGCGATAAGGAGTTGATAGATGTTGTGATTGATATTAATCCGAACAAGCAAGGTAAGTTTGTTCCGGGAACAGGGCATGAGATTATAGGTCCGCAAGAGATTATGAATAGAGGGATTCGCTGTGTTGTTGTTTTAAATCCGAATTATGTTGAGGAGATACGGCAGTTGTTAGTGTTGCAGGGGCTGCAGGGGAAGATAGTGCTGGAGAATTTGATGAGCGTAGATTAATGGCAGCATGTTAAGCGCAGCACTTCCCAATAACGAGAAGAAATAATACTACGGAGGGTCGGCAATCGTGTGGCAAAAAGAATTCTTAAAGAAGAGTGATGGCTTGAGAGAGTCTCTGGGTTATCAGAATTATCTTCGATATCGCCCGTTAATTGGTGCCATGATTGATGAGATGTTTGTTAAGAGTTCCTCGGCAAGTCGTTATTGGCAGGAGGAGATCGCCGGGTTTGAATATCTTTTTGATGCTTCGCCTGTTCTGATCGATGCATTTCGGCAGCATTGTTATCATTTGACGGGCATTCATTCGTATGCTTACCGCGACCACCATGCAAGGTTGAAAAACAAGATCGCACAAAAGCTTTCTATGTTTGGCAAAGAGAAAGGAGCTGCCGGCCTTTGCGTCCCTGAATCAGCCATGCTCGGCGGGTTTGGGTATGAAATAAAGGGGCAAAGGTATAATGCGGATACATTAAAATATTACGAAAACCTTATTGCCTTGAATAAGTATGGGGTTTTAGATAAATTACGGCAATGTTCGGATAGAAAAGTTGTTCTTGAAATCGGAGGGGGATGGGGCGGCCTTGCGTATCAGTTTAAGACGCTGTTCCCAAAGATTACGTATGTTATTGTTGATCTTCCCTTCACACTGCTTTTTTCTTCCATTTATTTAAGTACGGTTTTCCCAAGGGCGAAGATCTTAATGTATGAGAAAGATACGATTCTTGAAAAGATGAAGGATATCGCGGGTATTGATTTTATTTTTCTTCCTCATTATTTCTTTGATGATATTAAAATGAAGGATATTTTTCTTGCCATGAATACGTCTTCTTTTCAAGAAATGACCACCGAACAGGTAAGGAATTATGTTCATGGTCTAGCCGGTATGGGCTGTGAGTGGATATATTCCTACAACAGGGATGTCTCTCCCAATAATGATGAAATTTCTTCTGTAAGCAGTATCCTGGGTGAGTGCTATGACCTAAGACCGATTGAATTTGATTATCATTTTAATGCAAGGCATCCTTTACTAAGTTACATGAAACGATTGTCATATCAGGTTAAGCGGAAATTTATTGTTTCAGCTGAGAGTGAGCGTTTGGAATACAAGCATTTATTAGGGACATTGAAAACTGCCAAGAGGTAAGCGGAGATAAAAGCATATGAAAATAATTATTGATACTGATGCGGGGCAGTTGACATTGGCCGGGCAGACCGGTGAAACAAAGAGTATTCCATTGTTTTCAAAAGAAGCCTTTGAGCTTGTTTCCAGAGAATGGGTAAGGGTCGGGTGGAACCAAAAGTATCATTATACATTCAGTTGGCTTGGGAGGCCTGTTATTCAGTTGCCTGAGGATCTGATAAGGATTCAAGAGGTGATCTTTCGGATAAAGCCGGATGTGATTATAGAAACAGGCGTCGCTCACGGCGGGTCATTGATTTATTATGCTTCGCTTTGTAAAGTTCTTGGTCATGGCAAAGTGATTGGGATTGATTTAGAGATCAGAGAGCATAATCGCAAGGCGATCCTGGCACATGAGCTTGCTCCTTATATTACGTTAATTCAAGGAGATTCAGTGGCGCCAGATGTTATTAGCCAGGTTTCTGGGCTTGTTGCCAAAAAAGACAAAGTCTTGATCCTGCTGGATTCATGTCATACCGCTGCGCATGTTCTTAAAGAATTGGAAGCATATGGGCTGCTGGTTTCTGAAGGTTCCTACATAGTGGCTACAGACGGGATCATGCGAGAACTTTCGGATGTCCCTCGTGGCAAGAAGGAATGGATATGGGATCATCCCGTATCTGCAGCAGAGGAGTTTTTAAAAAGGCATCCTGAGTTTGTTCAGGAGCAACCGTTATGGCCATTTAATGAGAGTCAGTTGGAGAGGAATATTACGCATTGGCCGCATGCGTATTTAAAACGTATCGCGCGGAAATAATATTATGAAAGAAGCACCCGGGGTCACAATAGGTCTTCCTGTTTTTAATGAAGAAGCACGGATCAGCAGGTGCATGGATGCTCTTTTATGCCAGACATATAAGAATTTTAGATTGATCATTTCTGATAATGGATCTACAGATACCACACGGATAGCTTGTCAGCAATATCTAGATAAGGATTCTAGGATTCAATTGATTCGTCAGGATAAGAATATGGGAGCGTTCAATAATTTTATTTATGTACTTTCTCAGGCGAAAACCCCTTATTTTATGTGGGCGGCAGCTGATGATATGTGGTCTGCGAATTTTCTTGAAGAATTAGTTGCTGATCTGGAGCGTAAGCCTGATTGTGCTGTTACGATGCCGGCTTTTGACAGGGTTGATGAAGAAGGCCGGAGGCTTGATACGGTCAAGTTTTCGTTAAACAAGGATGCGAAGCTGTATTTTCTTGGCATGGCCTGGGGTGTAGCCGGAGCGGTCAAATATAATTGTTATATGTATGGTTTGTTCCGCACGGAAATTCTTCAAAGGGCCGCAAGGGTTTTTATGAATGTGCCGGCGGGTGACAGGATTTTCATCAGCCAGTTGGCATTGGGTGTCAAGTTTTCTTGTGTGGATAAAGTTTTGTATTTTAAGACACTCAGGAAAAGATCAGCAGCCGTCAGGTATAAGGAAGAGGATTTTAGTATCCTGGCGCAAAGAAGGTTCGCTCCTTTTTATACAGCCATGAATTTTGTCCGGACGATATTTGCTTCTGAAATAGTGCCGTATCCCCGAAAGTTCCTGGGTATTCTCGTGGCGATCTTTTCATTGGGTTTTGCGGCTTATGCGTGGGCATATCTTTTGCTTAGAAAGATCAAGAGAGGTATATGGAAGTTTTAGCCTTGATACCGGCGCGTGGCGGATCGCTGCGGGTGCCGAATAAGAATATTTTGCCTTTGAATGGCAAGCCATTGATCACTTATACGATCAGTGCGGCCAGGGCAGCGCATCAGGTGACACGGACGCTTGTATCGACAGATTCAAAGGAGATCGCTGCTGTGGCCCGTTCAGCTGGCGCACAGGTTCCTTTTTTGAGGCCGTCAGGTATTGCTCAATCAGCGTCGACGGAGATGGAGTTTCTGATCCACGCGCTGGACTGGCTGAAAACACAGGAAGGGTATGTGCCGGATCTTCTGGTGATCCTTTATCCGACGTCTCCTTTTCGTACGGCGGCGTCGATTGATGCGGCGGTTGACAGAATGAAAGCTTCACCGGAAGCAGATTCCCTGCGGAGTGTCAGGCTATGTTCGGAACATCCGTACAAGATGTGGGTCATGCAGGAGGGCTTGTTGAAGCCGTTGATGGGGCATGCTGACAGGAATGCGCACACATGGTCGTATCAATGTTTGCCGCAAGTTTATATCCAGAATGCGAGTATTTATATCACACGTCCGAGGACAATTCTGGAGAAGGGGAATCCTGTCGGGGATATTATTCTTCCTTTTGTCATGAGTGAAGAAGAATCGCTGGATGTGAATACGGCCCTGGATTTTGAAACGGCTGTCTTCTTGATGGGGAAACGATGAAGAAACTGATTTGTATATCTTCAGATATATTTATCCGCAATTATATGCTCAGCGGGGCGTTTAATGTACTGGAAGATGATGATACATTTTTTATTGTCAGCAACAGGGTCAAGAATCGGCATTGTTTTGAATCAAAAAAGAATTTTATGGGATATGTGGAAGAATTATCCTGGCGGGAACGTGCTTTTGAATGGCTGATCAATATTCAAATGATCCGTCATTTTGATCGTTCAAGAACGTTTCGTTTTCGTTTTAATCGGTATCCTTGGTCGCAGCGTCTGAAATATATGTTCGCCGCGCTGCCAGGGTTGTCCTCTTTGGTTATGATGCTCTTGCGGCGTCATATCGGCGAGAATCAGAGTTTGCGTCGGTATTTAAAGGATGTTAGGCCGGAGGTAATGATCCTCCCGAGTGCGGCGGTTGGGCTTTTGGATTATGATGTGGCGCGTGAGTCAAAGGACCTGAAGATCAGGACATTATTTCTTGTGGATGGATGGGATAACCTTTCCAGCAAGACTGTTTTTCTGGTCAAACCGGATTTTCTCGGCGTATGGGGGCCTCAAAGCCAGGCACATGCGCGCGTGATCCATGATATGCCGCAAAGCCGTGTCTTTAACATAGGGACGCCGCGCTTTGATCATTATTTCCGAATTGCTGCGCCGGCGAGATTGAAGGCATATCCATTCCCGTATGTGCTTTTTGCCGGGAATGCGATTCCTTTTGATGAATTGTCAGCACTCCAAGCGCTCGATGCGGCCCTTGCTGGCAGCGGTATACCGGATGTCAGGATCATTTATCGGCCTCATCCCTGGCGGCAGCAGCGTTGTTGTCCCGATTTGTTTCAGGAAGAGGATTTTAAGCGGATTGTGATAGATAAGACGGTGCGTGAGGCTTATTATATGGCGGCCAACGGCCAGCGGCGTGAGGCGTTCGCTGTCCTGCCGCCGCTGGATGAATATCCTTCATTGTTAGCTAACGCCCTTTGTGTCGTGTCACCATTGTCGACGATGATGATCGAAGCGGCTATTTTCAATACGCCGGTCCTTGCTTTGGCTTATGATGATGGGATCCATTATACAAGCCCGCACAATGCGCTCAGGGAGTATGTTCATTTTGAAGGTGTTGAAAATTTGCCTGGATTTGTTTTGTGTCATAAGAAGCCGTGCCTTGAGCGTACTTTTCTTGAGGTCCTGGATGCTTGCCTGAAAAAGGGCAAGCCTGAAGGTATGCGGGAAAGCCTGCGGCAATATCTTTTTTTTGAAGAGCGGGTATACGCGCAGAGGCTGGCGGATGCCGTGCATGTTGTGGGGAGTGGGGCCGTTGCTATTTGAAGACAGGAAAAGGTACAGCGTATTGTACTGTAAGAAAATTTATCTGATGAATAATCATGGAGGCAAGCATGCTTAATGGTAAGTCAATTCTGGTCACAGGTGGCACCGGATCGTTCGGGCATAAGTTTACAGAGACGGTGTTGAAGAAATATAAACCGGCAAAGCTTATTATCTTTAGCCGCGATGAGTATAAACAATACGAGATGGCTAAACTTTTTCCTGAGCAGAAGTATGCGGCGATCCGTTATTTTATCGGTGATGTCAGGGACAAGAGCCGGCTGCATCGCGCGTTCCAAGGGGTCGATTATGTGGTGCACGCCGCGGCATTGAAGCAGGTCCCGGCGCTGGAGTACAATCCGACCGAAGCTGTCCGCACGAATGTTGACGGGGCTAATAATATCGTGGATGCGGCTATTGATGCCGGGGTCAAGAAAGTGATCGCTTTGTCCACGGATAAAGCGGTTGGGCCTGCCAATCTCTATGGGGCGACGAAGCTTGTGGCGGAGAAGCTCTTTATCGCGGCTAATTCCTACAGCGGCGGATCGGTCAAGTTCTCGGCGGTGCGTTACGGCAATGTGGTCGGGTCGCGCGGCAGTGTGATCCCGTTTTTTATGGACCTTAAGGCGCAGGGCGTGAAAGAGTATCCGATTACAGATGAGCGGATGACGCGTTTTTGGATCACCTTGGATCAGGGGGTTGAACTGGTCCTTAAGGCGTTGACGGAATCCGTTGGCGGCGAGATCTTTATTCCCAAGATACCATCGATGCGTGTGGTTGATCTGGCCAAGGCCTTGGAGCCTGGCTGTGTGCTCAAGGATATCGGTATCCGCCCGGGAGAGAAGATCCATGAGTCGCTTATTTCCGAGGATGAGGCCAGGAAGGCCTTGGAATTTGATAATCATTTCATTGTGTTGCCGCAGTTCATGAAGACCGAGGAGATCGTCGCGAAATTCAAGGGCGGCAAGGCATTGCCTGACGGATTTATTTATCGCAGTGACTTGAACAAGGATTGGCTGAATATCGATCAACTCAAGATGATGGTGCGTAACTGGAAAATGGATATTTAGTATGCCCAAGACTTCTTCTGTATTGGCGTATGGTCGGCAGTCGATTGATGGAAAGGATATCGCGGCTGTTACGCGTGTCCTTAAGAGCCCTTTTCTCACCCAAGGCCCTGCGGTTGAGGCCTTCGAGCGTGACCTGTGCGCTTATACCGGGGCAACGTTTTGTGTTGTTGTGGCCAACGGGACAGCGGCACTCCATTTGGCCGTGGCGGCGCTTGGTTTGAAGCCAGGGGTTTCAGGTGTGACGTCGCCGGTGACTTTCCTGGCGTCGGCCAATGCCCTGGTTTATAACGGGGTTTATCCGGTATTTGCGGATGTTGACCCGCAAACGGCTAATATATCTGTTGAGGCACTTGAGAGCAGCCTGCGCCGGGATACTAAGGTCATTATTCCGGTTCATTTTGCCGGACGCCCGGCGCCGATGAAGGAAATAGCTGCACTGGCCCGGAGGAAAAAGTGCCATGTGATCGAGGATGCGGCCCATGCCATTGGCAGTCGTTACGCTGACGGCGGGCGTGTGGGCAATGGCGCGTTTTCCGACATGACGATCTTTTCCTTTCATCCGGTCAAAACGATCACGACGGGTGAAGGCGGTGCGATCATGACCAATGATAAAATGCTCTACGAGCGTTTACGCCGGCTTCGTGCGCATGGCATGACGCGCGATCCTGCCTTGATCAAAAAGAGCCCGGGGCCATGGTATTACGAGATGCAGGAATTGGGATTTAATTATCGCCTGACAGATATCCAGGCCGCGCTGGGGTCTTCCCAGCTCAAGAAGATCGGTCATTTTATCGCCCGGCGGACGCAGATCGTGGCTGCCTACAACAAAGCATTCGCTCATTTATCCTGCCTGCGAACTGTTGCAACAGATGACACGTTATCTGCCTTTCATCTTTATGTGGTGCGCCTTGATTTTGCCAGGATCGGCCTGACACGCCGGGAATTTATGGAGAAATTGTCTGCCCTGGGTGTGGGCACGCAAGTGCATTATATCCCGGTCTATCGGCATCCGTATTATCAGAAGAATTTCAAAGTTGCGTTCTCCGGTTTTCCTGAGGCAGAGAGATATTATGAAGAATGTTTATCCTTGCCTCTTTTCCCGGCCATGACGGACAGGGATGTCAGGAAAGTTGTTATGTCAGTCGGTTCTTTGTTGCCCAAAAGTTAATCAGGAAATTTTATGAAGAATATTAATTCTCAGGCTTTGCAGAAGAAGGCTAAACAATATATCCCCGGAATGTCTCAATTGTTATCCAAGCGTCCGGATATGTTTTCACTGGGGGTCTGGCCGGCGTATTACAGCCGGGCCGAAGGTGCCAAGGTCTGGGATGTCGATGGGAATGAATATATTGATATGAGTATCGGCGGTATTGGCGCCAATGTTCTGGGGTATGCCGATCCGGATGTCAATGCCGCTGTGATTGAGGCTGTCAGGAATGGGTCAAGTTCTTCCCTGAACTGTCCGGAAGAAGTGGCGCTCGCTGAAGCGTTGTGCGCGTTGCACCCCTGGGCAGAGATGGCGCGTTTTGCGCGCAGTGGCGGAGAGGCCATGGCGGTTGCGGTGCGGATCGCCCGGGCGCATACCCAGAGGGATATTGTTGTTATTTGCGGTTATCATGGGTGGCATGATTGGTATCTGGCCGCCAATGTCGGCACCGAGAACGCTTTGGGCGAACATCTTATCCCTGGCCTTAGCCCGGCGGGAGTACCCCGTGCGCTCAAAGGGACAACGCTGGTTTTTCGTTATAATGACCTCTCCAGCCTGGAGAAAGTTGTCGCAGGGAACAAACACAAGATCGCGGCCATTGTCATGGAACCGGTGCGAAGCGTACAGCCGATGCCGGGCTTCCTTGAGGGTGTCAGGCGGTTGGCGGATGAGGAAGGCGCGGTTTTTATTGTCGACGAGATATCATCGGGCTTTCGCATGAACTGCGGCGGTGCGCATCTGGTTTACGGGATCAAGCCGGATATTGCTGTGTTTTCAAAAGCATTGGGCAATGGTTATCCGGTAGCCGCGGTCATCGGGTGTGCGGCGGTGATGGCGTCGGCGCAAAAAAGTTTTATCAGCAGCACGATGTGGACGGAGCGTATCGGTCCGGTGGCGGCCCTGGCGACGATCAAGAAATTCAGGGCTCTTGGAGCGCATGAACATCTCATGGCGATGGGGCGTTTGGTCCAGGAAGGCTGGTCAGCGGCTGGTCAGCGGCAGGGCTTGGCTGTCAAGCCGTCGGGGATATACCCGCTCAGTCATTTTGTTTTTGAAGATGAGGACCATTTGGTCATGAAAGCATTTTTTATTCAGGAAATGCTGGCGCAAGGCTTCCTGGCGTCGAACCTTTTTTATTCCATGCTGGCGCACACACGCGAGCATGTTGTTGCCTATCTTGCATCTGTGGAAGATGTATTTGGCCGCATCAAACAGTTAAAAGATAAGGGCGGGTTGCGTGCTGCGCTCAAAGGGGAACCATCAGCGTCGGGATTCAAACGGATCACATGAACCACCACCGGCTTGTCCTGGGGACTGTCCAGCTGGGCATGCCCTACGGCATTAACAATATGTCAGGGAAGCCTGATTTTGACAGCGCGGTGAATATCGTGAGGGCGGCTTTCGATCGTGGCATCGCGCGTTTTGATACGGCGCAGGCGTATGGAGACAGTGAAGAGGTTTTAGGGCGTATTTTTGACAAACTGGGCATCGGGGCGCAGGTCAAAGTTTACAGCAAGTTGCACCCGGGGCTTGACGGGTGCGATGAAGAGGCGGTATTAAGGTCGGTCGATGCTTCTTTGAAAAGGCTTAAGGTGGACTGCCTTGAGGGGTTGTTGTTGCATCATGAAGATATGGTGCAGGCCTGGGATAAGGGGTTGAAGCGTGCATTTAGGGCTTTGGTCATTCAAGGTAAGGTGAAGGCGGCAGGGGCTTCTTTTTATACGCCAGGGAAGTGTTTTGAGGCCATGGATATGGAGGGGCTAGACCTCTTCCAGGTTCCGTCAAATATTTTTGATCACAGGTTTGAGGGGGCGGGTCTGTTTGAGAAAGCGCGGGAACGTGGTAAAGCTGTTTTTGTGCGGAGCGTCTTTCTTCAAGGCCTTTTGTTGATGCCGCTGGATCGTGTGCCGTCGTCGTTGCAACATGCTTTGCCTTATCTCAAGCGATTGGAACAGGCGGCGCTGGATATGCGGTTGAGCCGTCAGGCCTTGTCATTGCGATATGCGGCACAACGATGGCCGTCTGCGTATGTTTTATTCGGCGCGGAGAGCCCGGCTCAGGTGATCGCCAATGCCGAGGCCTTTTCCGTGAAGGCAGGGTTGAGGATGGATGAGGGCTTATTTAAGGATGTGCCGGAGAATATTTTAAACCCGGTGCTTTGGTCAAAAACATGAAGAAAGCTTCTGTGATCATCCAGGCGCGCATGGGGTCATCGCGCCTCCCGAATAAAGTGCTTATGCCGTTGGCCGGCAAGCCCGTGCTTGAGCATGTGATACGCCGTTGTCAGCAAGCCAGGCTGGTGGGCCGGGTCATTGTCGCGACGACCGTTGAAGCCAAGGATTTGCCTGTTGTTAATTTTGTGAGCGGTTTGGGCGTTAGTGTTTTTTGCGGCGCGGTTAATGATGTTCTCGACCGTTATTATCAGGCGGCAAGGCTTTTTGATTTGCAGCACATTGTCCGTATTACGGCGGATTGCCCCATGCTTGATCCAGAAGTGATCGACCGGGTGATCGTGGCATATTTTCAGGAGAAGGCCGACTACACCAGCAATACACTTGAGCCAGCCACGTATCCGGATGGTGAAGATGTTGAAGTTTTTTCTTTTGAGGCCCTGTCCCGCGCCTGGACAGAGGCTGTTCTTTTATCCGAGCGAGAGCATGTTACACCGTATATTAGAAAAAATGATTCTTTCAGCAAGACCCGCGTGTTTCATGAAAAAGATATCAGTCATTTGCGTTGGACGCTCGATGAGACCCGGGATTATGAGAAACTGTCGGCTATCTTTGATGGGTTATACGTTGAGGATAATTTCTTTCACATGAAAGACGCGTTGAGGTTTCTGGCTGCTCATGCTGATATCGACGCGGTTAACGCTGCTATCGGGCGCAATGAGGGGTATCAGAAATCTTTGGCGAATGACGGGAAGGCTGTTTGATATGCCCAGGATCGGGCTTAAGTTATGGTCGACAAATTTAAACTATATTCCGCCTGCTCAAATTCTTTTTGCCAGGGAAGTTTTCGATTATATTGAACTTTTTGTGGTGCCCGGTTCTCTGGGAACCCTGACTCGCTGGCAGGCGCTGGATATCCCGTACGTATTGCATGCTCCCCACAGTACGGCGGGGCTGAATCCGGCAGATTCCTCGCGACGGCAAGAACATATTGGGCTGGTAGGTGAGGTTAATGCGTATGCCCTGAGCTTATCGCCGGAAAAGATTATTTTCCATCCGGGTATCAATGGCGACTGGCAGGAATCAATTTCTCAATTTAAGGTGTGGCGCAAGGAGTTTCCCTGTATGTTTGATGCTGTTGTGATCGAGAATAAACCAAGGATCGGACTGAAGGGTGAGCACTGCCTCGGGGCTTCGGTGACAGAGATGAGCGAGATCCTTAAGGCGGCAGGTTGCGGGTTTTGCCTGGACTTCGGGCATGCGATCTGTACGGCTGTGGCTGACGGCCTTGATTGGAAAGCAGTGGTGCGGGATTTCATGACCTTAAAGCCGGTCATGTATCATTTGTGTGACGGGCCATTGTCAAGTAAGGATGCGCATGAGCATTTTGGCCGCGGCGCTTTCGATCTTGATTTCCTTGTTAGCTGCATCGAGCCAGGACGGATGGTGACACTCGAAACAAAGAAAGATTTTGATGTTTCACTGGATGATTTTGCCGAGGATGTGGAGGCCTTCAAGCGTTATGCCAGTCATTAATATTGCCGGACGCCTTATCGGCGAAGGGCAGCCATGTTATATCATCGCAGAAATGTCGGCCAATCACGGCGGAAGCTTGGATAAGGCGATGCAAATCGTGCGGGCGGCCAAAGCGGCGGGGGCCGATGCGATCAAGCTGCAGACATATACACCTGATACCATGACGTTGAATTGCGACAGTGATTGTTTTCGTATTCACGAAGGCTCTCTTTGGGAAGGAAAAACACTTTATCAGCTTTATGCCGAGGCCATGACGCCATGGGAATGGCACAGGCCGTTAAAAGAAGAGGCAGAAAAGATCGGGCTGCATTTCTTTTCCACACCCTTTGATGAAACGTCTGTCAATTTTCTTGAAGAGCTCGGAGTACCTGCCTATAAAATTGCGTCTTTTGAGTTGACCGACGACCTTTTGTTGCGCAGGGTGGCAAGGACGGGGAAGCCTGTTATTATGTCAACGGGCATGTCGACCATGGAAGAGATCGCCAGGGCTTTGAGCGTTCTCAGGTCATCGGGAGCGCGTGAGATCGCTCTTTTAAAATGTGTCAGTGCTTATCCGGCCCCTTTGCATGAAATGAATTTATCGGCGATCACGAGATTGCGGGAGAGTTTCGGCGTTGTTGTCGGGCTTTCAGACCACACGCTGGGAGATGTTTCTTCCCTTGTTTCTGTTGGCCTCGGAGCTGCTGTCTTCGAGAAACACTTGCGGCTAGATGACGGTGAGAGTACGCCTGACGCTGTCTTTTCAATGACCCCTTTGCAGCTGGAGCAGCTGGTGGTTAAGATGCGGGACGCTGAGGCGGCCATGGGCGTAGGTTTTATTGGCAGGACCGATAATGAAAGAGCTAATCTGCGGTTCCGTCGCTCGATCTTTGTGAGTTGTAACATCAAGCAGGGGGCTGTCTTCTCCAGGGAGAACATTCAGCTTGTTCGTCCCGGCTTTGGGCTTCCTTCGTATTGTTGGGATAAAATAATAGGACAAAAAGCCGCGCATGATCTCTCTCAGGGACAGCCATTAGGCCGGCAGGATGTGGTATTCCCATCGGAGACAGTGCGACCTGAATTCCAGGTCCGTATGGTTCGGCCGGAGGATGCGCGCGTGCTTTGGGAGTGGAGGAATTTGCGTGATGTGCGGGAAGTCTCTATCGGCCAGGAGGAGATTTCCTGGGAGCAGCATGTGCATTGGTTGGATGAAAAGCTTAAAGACCCGCAAACTATCTTTTATATGATCGAGGTCGCAGGACAAGTGGCGGGACAGGTTCGTTTTGCGATTAAAGATTTTACGGCACAGGTCAGTATTGTATTGGCGCCATCATATCGCGCTTGCGGGCTTGGCAGTGCGGCATTGCAACAGCTGTCGCAAGCGTTGTTTTTGAATAAGTGGGCGGATGTTGTTGAGGCCCTGATCCGGCAGGAGAATACGGCTTCTTTATCTGCTTTTGTAAAAGCGGGGTTTATTTTTGAAACAGCAATAACGGTATCAGGTGTGGATTGTTTTTTGTATAAAATGAAGAAAACAAGTTCTTCATGAAGCATAAAACTATTCTTGTCCCAGAAATTCATCTCTTTAACTGGATCATCTTTTATTGTTTATCCCATGCGATGCGTGTGGTGACTTGCCGTGTTTCTCCGGTGTTGAAACCGTTGCCTTTGGGGCGGATTGAGTTTGTAGACTGGGAAAAGTATGTGGGGTGGGAAGAAAAAAATATTCTCTTTGATCGTGCCGTTGATCTGCTGGCACAGCTGGGGCTTTACGAGGAAAAACCGGATAGCGCGATGATCCTTGGGCGAAAGGTTGATTTGAAGGCGATGCTGCTGCAGCGCCGGAGCCAGGCTTTGACTGTGATCGTTTTTGGTGATGCGGGCCGCTCTGCGGGCTTGGTATTTATTGATGATGCCTTGACAGCGATGATCCGGCGTCAGTTGTACGGGTGCTGTCGGGTTGGGTTTTGGGCAACATTGAACATTGCACTTCAGTATATTAATTTCTTGGTTGAGAATATTTTGTTTTTTGGCAGAGGGGCAATCTGTTTATGGCGTGGTGTGATGTGTCTGGATCGGCGCTCTTTGAAGGTTGCATATGTTTATGATGGCGTTTCTCCACGGGAGCTTTCTGCGGATTCGAAAGATATAAGTTTTTCCTGGATTATTGATGGCGAGAAGATCAGGCGTGAGGATGTCTTTTTTATTTTACCTCGACCGGATTTTCAGATGCGTGGTCAGGCGTATGTTCCGTGTTCAGAAGATGGGTTTCGGGCGGCGTATCATGCCGAGACTTTTCATTATTTTTCAACCGAGGCTTTGTGGGCGGGTTTTCAGATGTTGGGGGGTGTCTTCCTGCGTGCCTGCTTTTCCTTGCGTCTCATGGATATTATCAGAGTTCGCGTCATGTTGGAGATGGTGCCGGGTATTGTCCTTTGCCGTTCCTTGCGGCCCAAAGTGTATATCATGACGTCGAGTGTCTGCGGGGGGGAGCCGGCGCACATCCCTTACTTGAATGCCGAGGGTGTCAGGACCGTCATATGGTCTTATGGGACGAATAGTTATTTGTTTCAGAAGAACGGGGGGGAAGAATGCCGTTTCCGTTTGACTGTCTTTGCGTATATTGCCTCTAATTTCTTTATTGTATGGAATGAGCATTATGCGCAATATGTGCGTGAGCATCCGCAGTTGTCGGTTGATATTCGTGTTATCGGGCCATTAATGAGTGGCGATGAGTCGATTGTTCAGATGGGGCGGGAAGCGGTGTTTACGTCTGCTGGGATTTCTTATGATCCGCGGAAGAAATATATCGGGGTGTTTGATTGTCCGTTGCCTGTGGCACAATTTCGACGCCGGGGATCATGGTTTCCTGAAGCGGTGGATGATGAGTATAATCATGCCTTGCTTGCTGATGTGTATAAGATCGTTAAAGATTCTGAAAATCTGGTGCTTGTCTATAAGCCCAAGCGCAGTTTGGCCAGCGGCAAGTTCTCGTATGCAAAAGAGATGCTTGAGATATTCGAGCAAATGAGGAATGATCCGAGTGTGATCATGCTGGATTATAATATCAACCCCTGGGTGCCGGTGGCCTTGGTTGATGTGGCGATCAGCGCCCCGTTTGAGTCGCCGAATATCGCCGTTATGCATTATGGCAAGGAAAGTTTTTTTTATGATCCTTTTGGCATCGTCAACATTCACAGGTATAATGATTCTTTAACGCTTATTTTAAAGGGTCGTAATGAGTTAAGAGAACGGATTCAAGCGTTGTTTGCTGATCAGGGCAAACAGGATATGCATCCAGCGTATGCATTACTGCAAGGGAGAAATCCGTGCTTGAATTCTTCAGGGATCTTCAGAGAATTCCTGCAGTCGTTATAATCGGGAGGGATGGCGTATGCATGTTGGTGACGGAATTAATAAAGGACGTGCTAATTGGGACTTTGGCGGAGATGTCGCGGATAATTTTGTGCCGCATGTGCGCAAGTCAGTGCCTTTATATGATGAAGGGCATGAGCTTATTTGTCAGTTGAGTGATTTCTTCTGTCAAAAGGACAGTGTGTGTTATGAACTCGGTGCGTCCACCGGGCAGTTGATCGGAAAACTGGCACAGCATAACGCCCAAAAGCCGCAGATCCGCTGGATAGGTCTTGATCTTGAGGCCAATATGATCGATAAGGCCAGAGTCTACTGCAAGGATATCCCGAATGTCGAGTTTATGGTGGATGATATTCTTACCTGTGACATGGAGAAGGCTGATTTTATTGTGGCGTATTATTGCGTGCAGTTTATTTCTGAACGGCACCGTCAGGAGCTTTTTAACAAGATATATGAACGTCTTAATTGGGGGGGGGCTTTTGTGTTATTCGAGAAGGTGAGGGCTCCGGACGCGCGGTTTCAGGATATGATGACAGGGCTTTACACCGATTTCAAAATACGCAATGGCTTTTCGCCCGAAGAGATTCTCGGGAAGGCGCAAAGTTTAAAAGGTGTTCTCGATCCGTTTTCAACAGACGGGAATCTGGGGCTTCTAAAGCGTGCGGGCTTTGTGGATGTGATGACGGTGATGAAGTATGTATGCTTTGAAGGTTTCTTGGCTATAAAATAACAAAGGGCTGGGCATGCAAGAAAAAAATCTTATTAGCAGGATCGAGCAGGATCTCGCGGCATTAAAGATGGGCGTCAAGGATACTCCCGGCCGGTTGGATTCGAAGTGGGATTCTCTTTTATCGACAGAACCCAGGAAGTTCATTAATGAAGATTTGACGATCAATTTGGAAGGACTACGCAATTTTCGTCGTGATATTGTTTTTATTTCTGATACGCCTGTTCATGTCAAGCCGGGGTTGGGAACGATCAAGGCGCTCCTGAGCGGGGGGCATCGGGGGGAGCGCCGGTTGTTGAAGGATGCTTTTGCAGGGATTGATAAAGAAGGTCTTTTACCATTATTAAAGAAGTTCCCTTGTAATGGCGTTGGGAATCCTAATATTTGTCGGCACAAGGGGTATCAGTTTACTTTACGATGGCTGCGGCACATTTATTTAACAGGGACATTGGGGCGTCATACAGGCGATCGCTTGAATGCCGAGTTTTTTCATCTGGATGTTGGATCAAGTTATGGGCTTTTTGAGCATCTTTTGAAAATGCAATATTCCGGCGGGCATTCTATCCTTGTCGATTTTCCAGAGCAGCTGGTACTGGCGCATTATTATTTGGGAATGTCGTTCCCGGAGGCGAAGATCGCAGGGTTTCAGGAGGTTCTTAAGGCACAGGCTTTAGGGCGTGATTTCTTGAGAAAGTATGATTTTATTTTGGTGCCCTGGTTTATGTATGAAAAGATTAGCCCTCAAACGATCGATCTTTTTACGAATTTTGCATCTTTTGGAGAAATGAAGAGAGAATGGTTTGATTATTATTTAAAGAAAGAGCCGTTCTTAAGTGCCAGGATTTTTTATTGTGTTAACCGGTTTCAATCGGCGCCAACCTATGACACTGACTTGACGATCCTTGATTATCCTTTGGCTCAATTTGAAAAGAAGCAATTTAGAATATCCCCTTTCTTTAGTCATACGTATCAGCGCAAGGCGGTCTTTTTTTGTGCAAAGGTTCCATTTTCATCGCAATATTTTGAGTTCGTCGGTGTTCAAAATAGTGGCGCAACAAATATGAGGAATAGATGACTCATAAAGAAATCTTGAATAAGTTATATTCTGATTATTATGGGACTGCTGGGGAGTCTATTAAGGGGGGTGTTATAAGCAGTCATTGGGAAAAGTATGCAACACTCACAAATGTGTTTATAAACAAAGGGATTTATAGCCTTTCTGGTGTTGGTTTTGGAAATTTTGTGTCGAGCAATTCGTTAAGGGCACTAAAACATTTTTTGCCTAACCGCCGTGCACAGTCGTTACTTAATAAATTCCATGTGGACGGTAAAATACAATCGGCGGGGTTTAATGTTGCGAAAAAATCCAAAAGAGAAGTGGATTTTGATTGTGTGAAGCAAATGTTAAGCGTTGATTTGATGAATAAGCATGAAGTTCTTAATAAAGCTAAGACAATTGTTGTTATCGGAGATGGTTACGGGTATATGACGGCATTATTAAGAACAATAGTGCCAGAGGCTAAGATTATTTGTATTAATTTAGGGCGGGTTTTGTTTTTTGATGTTTATTATGTTGGAAAAAATTTTCCGAATGAAAAGTATGCTTTAAATTCAATCGGGCATAAGGATCAGCGATTAGTTTTTTGGGAAGCTGAGAATTATCAATCATTGGGCGCTCTGCCGATAGATCTATTTATCAATATTGCGTCTATGCAAGAAATGAATATGGATGTCATTCGCAACTATTTTAAGATCATGCGGGCCAGTGCGGGAGATGGATATTTCTATTGTTGTAATCGTGTCGAAAAGGCATTGCCCGATGGCGCGATTATTCGATTTGATGCATATCCATGGGAAAAGAAGGACAAGGTTATGCTAGATGAATTGTGTCCATGGTATCAAAAGTTCCCCATACTGTATCCGCCATTCTGGAAAAACTTTGATGGACCATTACAGCATAGGTTGGTGAAATTGTTGCGACATTTTGGGTAAAAAAGAGTAGGTGATATAATGCTGAGGTCAAACATGATCCCCAAGAACAATGACATGCGTTTTGAGGTTTCAACGAAATGTAATTACAGGTGTGTGATCTGTCCGCATGGCAGTCTGACACGGGCGAAAGAAACCATGAGTCTTGAGGTTTTTAAGAAAATCTTTGACCGGCTTGTTACGGAGACCGATCAGTATGAAACATTGACGTTCCCTGGTATGGGAGAACCTTTGCTTGATCCGACGCTCGAAGAAAAGATCGCGTATGCCAGGCAACGGAAGCCGGGGATCGCCGTTCTTATCTTGACCAATGGATCTTTGTTGACGTTAAAGAAGTTCAAGGTTTTTGAAGCGTTGGGGGTGGCATCGATACGGGTCAGCCTTTATGGGACAGATCCCGAAAGTTATGGGCAGGTTCATGGTATCAATGGTCAGGAGATGTATCCCCGGATCGAGGAAAACCTTCTGGCGATCTGCCGCGCAAAGACGATCACACAACTTTTGTTGACGTATAATGTCGTCGACGGCAAGAACGACCGTGTTTTAAAGGAGTGGATCGATCTTTGGAAAGACAAGGTTGACCTTCTGGAGGTTTGGCGGCCGCACAACTGGGTCGATTATAAGAAGTTTCGTCCTCTCCAATCGCAAATGACCAAGTCATGCGGCCGGCCATTCACAGGGCCGCTGCAGATCCAAGTCGACGGGACAGTTAATATGTGTTGTTTCGACTTCGACGGAAAATTGACCATCGGCGATCTAAAGACACAGACGTTGGCCGAGATATTTGCCATGCCTTTTTTCCAAAAGATCCAGCAGTGTCATGCGCGTGGTCTTTATAGTGCCAGCGGCCTGATTTGTGAGCACTGTGATCAACGCAACGCCGACAAGTCGGACACCATGATCTTTAATTCGAAGTTCGATATCAAGGAGCGCGTGACACAGTTGTCAACAACGTACAAGAAGGTCAGGGAGTGACAGCGCATGTGTTGAAACATTGGTTCTTCTGGCAGGCGGGCCGTATTTATTGCCGATGGCGCGGGGTTTGTTTTGGGAAAGGCCTGCGGGTATATGGATTGCCGATCCTTTCTTGTCATGATGAGGCAAGGATCATGCTGGGGGATGATGTTGTTTTGACAAGTGATCCGCGGATGAACATGGCGGGCATGTCGCGCCGGGTGACATTGGCCGCGCCGTTTGCGGGCGGCGAGATTGTCGTCGGCGATCATACAGGCTTGTCCGGGGTTGTTGTTTTTGCTGTCAGGTCGGTACGCATTGGCCGTCATGTGAATGTGGGTGTTAATGTATCCATTTATGACAACGATTTTCATGCTTTAGATTGGAAAGCCAGGCGGGCCAATGATCTTTCACAGGTGGCGGTTGCGCCGGTGGTGATTGAGGATGATGCCTGGATCGGGGGCAATGCCATGATCTTAAAAGGTGTCCATATCGGACGAGGGGCTGTGGTTGGAGCCGGCAGTGTTGTAACGTCGGATATCCCTGCCGGTACGGTGTGGGCGGGCAATCCGGCCAAGTTCATCAAAAAACTGCCAGCATAAATGACATCGATCTTCTTCATCGACAGCCGCCAAGGCGCCCGGATCGTTCTGGATCGGGGTGTTGTCCCTTGCGCGCATGTCCTGCAGATCAAATATGATGCTAACGCTTCGGCTGCGCTTTTACTTCTGCAGGAGCGTATTCCGTCATTGCAGCTACTTTCTCCGGATCATTATGTTGAGGGCTATGAACGCAGGCACGCGGATCTTGTGGGGGCATTGAATCTTGCCAATAGCGGGGAGCCATCGTGGTGGGCGTTCGATCTGACCAATAAAAATCCAATCACGACACGCCTTTTTTATGCCATCTACCATGTACTTGTCATTAATAGGATCATAGACCGGGATACCCCGGAGTCCCTGTTTGTTGTGGCTGATGACATTGAGGCTTTTGAGCAGTTGCGCCGGCATTACCGCGCCTCTTCTACCGTGCAGCTCTTTTATCTAAGCACCCCCTATCCATGGGGAAAAGTATTGCAGCATTTCTTGCCAGTAGCCCCGATCTATCAATGCCTACGGGCATTGGCCGGGAAAGTCATCGCCCATGCCTCTCTTTCAAAATTACCTGCTGGCCAGAGGTCTTCGGTTGTGGTGATGTCGCTTTTGTATGATCCGGTCTTTAAGGGAGATAAGTATGAGGATGTTTATTTCGGCGGTTTCATCGATTTCTTAAGGAAGAGAAATATCGCTTTTATTTCGTTGATGGAGGTTTGTGCGCCATACCAACGGATGATGGCAAAGGCGCGGCGCTTTGGCCGTGAGGCGCATGTTTATCCCAAAGAATATTTCATTTCTGTCGGGCAGGTCATGACATGTTTAGGGCAAGGGTTGAAAGAGTTCTTCGGGCCGAGGGAGTTGACGGGCTCAACGATACTCGATGATCTGGATGTGCGGTACCTGGTAGAGCGCTTCTTGCAGTATGAACGTTCATCGACGCGATATGTTTCCAATCTTTTAATGCGGGAAGCTGTGAAAGGATTTGTCCGCAGGCAAGGAGCCCCGGATATTTTCTTTTATCCTTTTGAAAATCGGTCTTTTGAGAAGATGATGATTCTGGCCCTTCGTACAGGCGCGCCGGCCACCAGGATCACGGGGTATCAGCATGCGTCTTTTTCCGCACGGCATGTGAATTTTCTTTTGGCCGAAGGGGAGGCTGACATAACACCTTTGCCAGACAAGATCATGGCTTTAGGCGAAGCGACACGGGATATATTGGCCCGGATCGGGAAGTTTCCGCCCGCCATCCTGGAGGTTGGCTGTGCCTTGCGCGCGCGCCCGTTCAGTGGAGCCTTAAAACCACAGCGCGTGTTAAAAAATATTTTAGTGGCTTTAGCGACGAATATTGAGGAATATGTCAAGGTATTGCATTTCTTAAACCAGGCTTTTGATCCCGGCTGTTCGTATGTGGTGCGCCTCCGGCCGCATCCGGTGTTTCCTTTGGACGAAGCCCTGAAAATATGCGGCAGGATCGGGTTTAAATTTGAGGTTGATCGTGGCGGGCTTGAGGCGTCTTTGTCCTGGGCCGATGCGCTTGTTTATGTGCATTCCAGCCTGGCCATCGAAGGGCTGGCGCGTGGGATCCCGGCGGTCTGGCTCAGGACAGCCAGTGCGGCAAATCCGGATCCGCTGTTTGATTTCATGCGCTTCAAGTGGGCTGTTGATACTCCAGAGGCCATGATCCCGGTATTGGCGCAGATCAGTGCTTTATCTGAGATGGAATTCAAGGCGCGTCAAGAGGAGGGCGCTGGCTTTGCGCGTAAGTATATGTGTCCTGTAACAGAAGAAAGCATGGAGAGGTTTCTGGAATGAACATTAGTCATGTTTACATCAAGGGCGTGGCGTTCATGCGTTTCCTGGCGATGCGCTATGCGCCCTTTGGGGGCGATCGCTTCAAGGGGCGAGCGTACCTGGCAAGTTTGAACGTGACCGATAATTGTTGTTTAAAATGCGTGATGTGCAATCAGTGGCAAACCACACATTCCGGGGAGCTAAAGACCGAAGAGTGGAAGGATATCCTAGCCCAGTTAAAGGCCGAAGGTATCCGGGAGATCAATCTTACCGGCGGCGAGCCGTTGGTGCGCAAAGATATCTTTGATCTGATCGGGCATGCGCGGCAGCTTGGTTTGAACGTGGGGATGACCTCGAATGCTTACTTGATGAACAAGGCCAATATCGCCCGGTTGGTGGCAAGCGGCGTGAGTACCTTTAATGTGTCGATGGATGCTGTCGACGCAAAATATGATGAGATACGCGGCGTTGCGGGTGCGTACGCGCGGCTTTTGGCTGCATGTGAAGAGCTGGCGCTCAAGCGCAAGCAGGAAGGCGTGGCGGTTTATTTGTGTTTCTTGTTGATGAAAGATACGCTGGCGGATTATAAGGATGTCTTGGCACTGGGAGAAAAGCTTGGTTTGCCGGTTGTGATCAATTTGTTTGATATTAACCCTTATTTCTTTCAGGTTGACGGTCAGAAAGAGCGTTTCTGGATCCAGGAAGCACAAGCCCAGCAATTAAAGACGTTCCAGAAATTCATGGTCGAGAATAAATCCTTGCGTGATGACTTTACTTATCACAGTTTCAGCGAGATCAAGTACGCGGCGGATTACTTTAAAGACCCCCTGCAGAAAAGACTGCCCTGTTATGTTTCACAAACGCGGCTTTGCCTTGGGCCTAAGGGCGAGGTGTTCGGCGGTTGCTGGGCCATGGGGGTTTATGGGGATTTGCGCAAGACAGCATTGAAAGACATCCTTCGATCGAAAAGATTTATTGAAGCGGGCAGGAAAATGTTCCATAAACAGTGCCCGGGCTGTTCTTGCGGGTATTCGTTGAATCTGCGTTATGCGCCACGGCATATTCTTCAGGAGATGCTATATCGGATTTTGCCATGGACGCGCGATGCGATCGGCCGGGAGCAATAAGAAGATGGTAAAACTCGCATTTATTATTGCTACCAAAGACCGTCAGATGGAATTGCGGCGGCTGCTCCAGAGCCTTCAAGGGCAGTCTTGGTTCCCCGATGAGATCATCATTGTGGATGCCAGCCGTGAGCCAGCCATCGACAGGTATGCGGGCGGAGAGGCCGGGGTATTGACAATCAAATACGCCCGGGCTGAGCGGGCATGCCTTCCGGCGCAACGGAACCAGGGGGTCGGCTTGCTCGGAGAGGATATTAACCTGGTTTGTTTCCTAGATGATGATATTGTTTTTTGCCCGGGGTCGTTGCAAGCGATGCGTGATTTCTGGCTGTCTGCGGACGCGGGTATTGCGGGGGCGGTCTTAAATATTGTTAATGAAAAGAAGCCGACAGCCGGTGTTTTCCTGAAGAAACTATTCGTAACCGGTGGCCCTGAGAGGGGAGCGGTTCTTTGGTCTGGTTACAACACATTGATGTGTCCGGCCTCCCACGATATGGTGGTGCAATGGCTGTTTGGAGGGGCAACGGTTTGGCGTCGGGCGATCTTTAAGGAATTCCTTTTCGATGACTGGTTTGAGGGGACGGGATTATGCGAAGACCTTGACTTCAGTTATCGTGTGGGGAGAAAATACCGGTTGCACGTTGTGGCAGGAGCCAGGGTGGAGCATTTGACCGGGAATTCTGGTCGGCGTCGGAATGTATGGTTCGGGCGAAGCCAAATCAAGAATCGTTATTATTTTGTCAGGAAGAATAGATTGTCGGTGGGCTTGTTCCTTTGGGCGTCAATGGGGCAATTACTTGAGAATCTGGTATTGGGAATTGTATCGTTGGACAGGCATTATTTATTGCGCACCTGGGGGAATTGTGTGGGTTTCTTTGAGCTGATGAAGGTTGAAGAGGATGTGCGTAAACGGGGAATACGGGATAAGAGTATCCCGCATTGATGGATCACTTTTGCGGATAAATCGGAGGCAAGGTTTATGTTCGTGCGCGTGACGAGTTATTTATGCCTTGGGGTTATAGCGATGGCGGTGTTTTTCTACGTTATCTTTGGGTCTTCTTTCGCCGAACTTTCTGTTCAGTTGCCTAGGCTGGATTTCCCCATATTTATTGGTGAATTATTATTGTTGTTTTGCGTTATTGTTTTCATCGGGCATCTTGTGAAGGAGCCGGTGATGTTGAAGGGGTGGCACGCAGGGGCTATGGCCTATGCCGGCTGGGTGGTCCTTAAGGCTGTGGACGGGTATATCAGCGGCGGGTCTTATGGCTTACGGAATGCCGCTTTATTCTATTATCCTCTTTTTGCTTTGTTGACCCATCATTTCATAATGAAGATCAAATTAGCGAAGCACACACTTGTCTTGCTGGGCATCCCGTTGGCGATGGCGGCTGTTGCTCTTAGTGAGCCGGGCATGACATATCCTTTATTTATGACGGCGTTGTGCCTGGCAGGCTGTATTCCTCGACGACGGATTAAGTATTCATTTTTTATCATCATTATATCTTTGTTTGTTTATCGACTGATCCTTTTAAGCAGTGGGCGTGCTTGCCTGGTTGGTGTTGTAACAGGGGTTTTATTCCTGGGTTGGTATATGATGCGCATCCAGAAGGTGTTGCTGGAGAAGCAGGTGGTTCCGATACTGGCTGTCATCATCCTCGTTGGGGGGAGTTTATGGTATCTGGGGGACCGCAATGCCATCATATCCCTGATCAAGCCGCAGCAGATGTTTGCGGCGTATAATGCATATGACAAGATTGTGGATCAACAGCAGGCAGCTTTTGTTCCGTGTAAAATTTCTTCGAAGCTTTACCATAAGAATGAGGTGGTAGTTAGGGATATTGATAAAGGTCGTTTAAATTCGAATGATCCTGAAATTATTAGCAAGAAAGATGTTATAGCTGTATCGGCAGTGCCAGTAGTTGCGTCGTTTGATCGTCATGAGAATAATGCAATAAATATGGTAGATGTGAAAAAAAAGGCTGTTGTCGTAGAAAGTGCCGATCAGACAAGAACACAACGTTCTGCCCCAGCCCCGTTTGTTGCCTCCGGGGCATCGCTTCAGGACAGGAGCAGGTCCCGTAATCTGGAGAGTGCTTATTATAATGTTGCATTCCGCTTTTTTATCTGGCGGGATATGTTGCGGGAACTTGTTAGGGAGCGTGCTTTTCTGGGGTTTAGTTTTGGCAGGCCTCAGCGATCGGCGTCGCTTGAGATATTGCATTGGGGAGAGGGTGAGTGGTCAAGGGATGGCTGGATAGCACCGCACAATGCTTTTTTGCATATGATTTACCGTGGGGGGATCGTAGGGCTTGGTGTTATCGTATTTATTCTGGTTGCGCTGGGGGGCATGATGAAGAATTTCTTGCAGGTACAGTCCTGGAAGGGCGGCTTGCTACTGAGTGCGCTGGTTTACTGGATCGTGATCGCTCAATTTGGTGTGATCCTGGAATTGCCGTATAACGCGATTGCTTTTTGGGCATTGTTTGGCGGCACATGGGCGTATCGGGATAAACTTATAGCAGAATCCCTGCAGGGCGCATGATGGCGCATAAACCCCGCATCCTTATTTGTGGTGTCCTTCCACCACCGTATTTTGGCCACAGCATGCTTTATGAGATGCTCATGGCGTCATCTTTTCCCAAAGCCTTTGATGTGTATTTCTTGAATATGCATTTCTGGTCTTATGGCACGAACAAGAAAGTAACGGCACTTAAACTTTTCAAATTATGTGCTTATTACGCGCATTACCTTTGGGTCCTCGTTGTTTTTCGTCCCCGTTATATCCTTTATAATACAAGTTTTTACAAGATGCCGTTCTTGAAGGATTTTTTGTTTTGTGCGACAGGCATTATCGCGGGGCGGCGGCTGGTTATTCATGATCATGGCCAGTATGTGCGGGAATTGCATGATGCCTTGCCTGACTGGCAGAAGAACATGCTGGGCTGGCTGCTGGCCCGTGCCGCAGGAAGCATTGTGATGGGGGAACGCGTCCGTCCTGTTTATGATGGGTTGATGGATCAGGCCAAGATCGTTGTTGTCCCCGGCGTTGTGGCGGATACGCAGGGCATGGATGTGACGCCGGACAGGCCTGCGGAAGACTGTTTCAATGTCGTTTATTTTTCACACATGAGCCGGGACAAGGGGATCTTTGTGGCGTTTGAGACCGCGCGCGAGATCCTGCAGATGCGCCGGGATGTGGTCATGACCTTCGGCGGGCCGATCGAGAATGATGTTGTTCGTGCCGGTCTTGAGGCGCTCCAGCAGGAGTATCCTCAACGCGTCCGCTATCTGGGGTATGTGGACGATGCCAGCCGGCGCACCGAGATCTTTCGCGGGGCTGATGTGTTCCTGTTTACGACGTTACGGGATGTCTTTGGACTGGTGCTCCTGCATGCCATGGCCGAGGGGCGGCCTATTGTTGCTTCGCGCGAAGGGACGATCCCGGAAATTGTCATCGACGGGGAGACCGGGCTTCTGTTTGATAAAGGAAATTCAAGGATGTGCGCGGGGGCTGTCTTGAGGCTTCTCGATGATAAAGATTTATGCCTTAAGATGGGCGCCGCCGGCCGCCACAGGTTCGAGTCTGTTTATGCCATTGACACGTATGGCCCGCGCATGACAGATGTATTCTTTCAGATGGAAGGGGCTTTATAAATTCGGGTTCCACCCGCAGGTTTTCTTTTTATTTAGAAATGCGGAACAAATCATAGGGTGTGAAAGATCGTATGGCCATAGCAATCATCTTGAAGTCAGGGGCAAATATTTTCAAGCAGAAAGCTTGGTTATTCTTGTTTGTTTTTTGTTTTATTTATTGGGCATATTTGATTGCCCATACAACCATGCCGATCGTCTTTGATTCTATTGATTATGAGAATACGGGAAAGATCATTTATCAGCAGGGGGGCTGGAGTTCGACCCCGCTAAACATGTTCGGAAATGTCTGTAGATTAATCTTGCCGACAAGAGATTACGGTGTTATATTTCTGTTAATAATCATTTTTGATTATCTATGGAAACAATATGAAATTTGATGACTTCAAGAAAGAATTCAAATCTAGGATGTATATTCTGAGCCGGGATGTGCGGACGGATCAGGAAGATCATCAGGCTATGTTGAATCAATTATCCCGTTGGCAGAAAAGGGGTTTGATTCTTCCTTTACGCAAGGGGGTTTACGTATTGGGGCCTACACAATCAAGCAGTTCTCCTGATCTATTGATGCTGGCCAATATTATTTATGAACCATCTTATGTCAGCTTGGAATATGCGCTCCATTTTTATGGTTTGATCCCCGAACGTGTCATGCAAGTCACCTCGATCACGACACGTAAGACAAAAAGCTTCAAGAATAGTTTTGGATGTTTTGTGTATCAGCATCTTAAGCCCTGCGCTTTCAGAGGTTTCAGGCAAGAGTTGGGGAAGGGCGGGTCTTTCTTTCTGGCGGAACCGGAAAAGGCCGTAGTGGATTTTCTTTATTTGAATCTGGCACGTTTTACGCATGATCCCTGCCGGGTGATGCAAGAGTCTTACCGGTTTCAGAATATGGAAGACTTACAGCCGGCTCGGTTACTGGAATTGGGACATTTGTTTGAATGCAAGAAATTGATGAAAGTGATCGGAACTTTAACAGAATTTTTGCACCAGGAGTGTTTATGATCGATGTCATCCGGCAGCAATTGAAAGCGGAGATGACGGACAGGCAGAAAGAAAACATGACGCGTGAATTCTTGCAGATTCTTTGCCTTAAGTTGATGCATGACAAAAAAATGTTTGAGGATGTTGCGTTCCTTGGGGGCACATTGTTAAGGCTTCTGTTTGATATGCGCCGTTTCTCGGAAGACCTGGATTTTTCCCTGATCCGGCCGGGGGATTATGCGATCGCGCAAGTCGCCGATGAGCTTGTAGCGGCACTGCGTTTGTATGGTTTTTCCGTTGAGGCCAAGGTCAGGATGAATGGTGCTGTTCAGAGCTGTTTACTCAAGTTTGAAGGGCTTCTTAAGGAGCTTGGGCTGTCACCTCTTAAAAGCCAGAAATTATCCATTAAGATCGACGTAGATACGCGTCCGCCTGATGGGTGGACATTGTCCCGCACACTGGTGAGTAAAACATTTGTTTTTACGGTTACGCATTATGACCAGCCGTCTCTCTTTGCCGGGAAATTGCACGCGTGTTTTTATCGCACATATACCAAAGGGCGCGACTTTTATGATCTTTTTTGGTATTTGGGCAAGAAAGTACGTCCGAATTTCTTGTTGCTTAATAATGCTGTTCGGCAAACGCAGGGTATTGATGCCGGGATCAACGAGGGTAACTGGAAATATTTTCTTTTGGAAAAGGTCAAGAATGTTGATATGATTGATGCTCGGGAAGATGTTCGGCTATTCCTTGAGGATGACAATGAATTAAGGCTCTTTGATGCGGGTATTTTATCGGATGCGATCAAAGGGGGGTGATGATTGAAGAATGCGGGGAAAGAAGTGAACGGATTGAACAGCGAATGCTTGAACTTGTGATAAAGGGTGGTTGTAAAAACAGCAATGGCAGGCAGACGGCATGAGATCATTTGAATCGGCGGTTGATGGGTACGATGTCTTGGGTGTAAGGATCTCGGCCGTTAATCCTTTGAAAGCCGAGGCGGTGATCGCGGACATGATCGCACGCCGGGCCAAAGGTTATGTGTGCGTGGCGCCGGTAGCCACGGTCATGGATTGCCAGAAGGATCCGGATTACCGCGTGCTGGTGAACAATGCCGCCATGGTTACGCCCGATGGCGCGCCGATCGCCTGGCTGGGGCGGCTGGCCGGGCATCAGGATGTCCGCCGCACCTATGGCCCCGGATTGATGGAACAGCTCTGTGATCATGGCAGAGCCTTGGGCTGGAGGCACTTCTTTTATGGTGGCACACCTGAAGCCTGCACGCAGTTGGAGCGTGTCTTGACGGCCAGGTTCCCGGGGATCGATATCGTCGGCAAGTTATCACCGCCGTATACGCCCCAAGCTATGCCGCTCGCTGTGGACGTGGCGCGTCTTATCAATGCGGCCAAACCTGATATTATATGGGTCGGATTGGGGGCGCCGAAACAGGATTTCTGGAATGTGATCAATCGCCCTGTGCTTGAAGCACCTGTCCTGGTTGGCATTGGTGCCGCTTTTGATTTCATTTCCGGTTTAAAACCGCAGGCCCCTGGTTGGATCGGCTCGATGGGATTGGAATGGCTTTTTCGTTTGGGCTGTGAGCCTGGGCGGCTCTGGCGGCGGTATTTGATCGGCAACACCGTGTTCGTATGGCTTCTGGTCAAAAGCATTTTTCGGAGGGGGAGATGATCAAGCGCATATCCGGTATTTTTATCCGCACGGCATACATTTCGTTTGATATTGTCAGTGTTCTTTTGGCGATCTTCATCGCGTGTCACTTGAGGGAGCGTGCGTTCCCGGTTGACCTGCGGGCGCTTTTTCTCGATACAGCCAATCCCTTTCACCTTGTATTCTTGAGTTGGCTGATCGCTGTGCTTTGTTTCAACAGCATATACCAACTTTACGCCACGCACCGGGAATGGATGCGCGGGCATGAATTCGGACAGATACTGCGGACGGTCTTTTTCTCTGGGATCATTGTTATGGCGTTTGTTTATACGGCCAAGGTTTACAATTTTCCCCGTTCGGTATTCCTGCTGATGATGCTTTTGACAGCCGCATTTCTTATATTATGGCGCACCGTAAAAAATCAGTTTGTTGCCTTTCTGGTGGCGCACGGGTATAACAATTTCAACGTGATCATTATTGGTGCCGGCAAGGTCGGGCTGATGCTTGCCGCCGAGATCGAACGACGCCCGGAGATGGGGCTGCGCATCGCCGGGTTTCTCGATGATAACAAGAAGAATGAAGCTGTGGGTGGCCGTTACCCGGTGCTGGGGCGGTTGTCTGATCTGCCGGATGTTGCGGCGCGGCATTTTGCGCACAAGATCATGGTCACGATCCATCCGGACAGCGATGTTTTTCACGCAATCCTTGATACGGCTGATGATCTGGGGCTGGGGGTCCGTGTGGTGCCCCAGGCTTTCGACAGGGCTGCGGGAGAACTCCTGAAATACAATATCGGTCTTATCCCGGTCCTTGAATACTGCGATATCGGGCATGCGCGCCGACAATCGGGCAAACGGGCTTTCGACCTTGTTCTTTCCCTGCTGGGGTTGATCGTTCTGATGCCGCTCTTCGTGTGCCTTGCGGTATTGATCAAAGGCGATAGCCGTGGACCTGTTTTTTATTTTTCAAAACGTTATGGTCGAGGTGGTCAGGTATTCCGGATGTGGAAGTTCCGCAGTATGTCGGCTGATGCTGAATCCCGGCTTGAAGCCCTGAAAGAAAAGAACGAGGTCGATGGGCCTATTTTCAAAATTAGGCAGGATCCTCGGGTAACGCGGTTGGGACGCTTTCTGCGCAAGTACAGCCTTGATGAGTTGCCGCAGATCATCAATGTCCTGCTGGGGGATATGAGCATTGTCGGCCCGCGGCCGCTGCCCCTTGACCAGGTCGAGCAGGAGGATTTTAAACAGCTCAAGCGCCTCGAGGTCCATCCGGGGATCACCGGGCTTTGGCAGGTCAGAGGTCGCAGTGACCTGACCTTTGGGCAGTTGGTAAAATGGGATATCTGGTATATCAACAACTGGTCATTCGTGCTGGATTTACAGATCCTCCTGGAAACGGTTCCTGTTGTGTTAAAGGGGAAAGGAGCCTACTAGTGAAAAATCTGAACAGACTTGGGACGGTGGATGTTGATGCGATAATCCTATGGCTTGACCGCGCCGCTTTTGTCTGCCTTTGCGCGCTGGTGTTTATCCTGCCGGTGTCAACGGCAGGGGTTGAGATATTTGGTTCGCTGGCGGTATTGTTCTTTCTGATGAACCGGGGATTGACCGCAAGGCAAAAAGGGGTTGGGGCGTTGATACCCACAGGTGTCAGCCTCAGGATCGCTATTCCCCTTCTCGTTTTTTTGGCTATGTGCGGGATGTCCATTCTCTGGAGCGTTGATCCACAGCTGAGCTTCCGGGCTTTTGCCGGGAAATCGGTCGGTGCCGCTCTTCTCTTTTGGACAGCTGCGGGTACGTTCACATCGCGGGCAAGGCTGCTGCGCCTGGGTGGGGTCCTTTTGGCATCGGCGTTTATTGTTTCCCTCGATGGCTTTTGGCAATTATGGCAGGGTCATGATCTTTTCAAAGGAGAAGCCCTCTCCGGTGGGCGTGTCTGTGCGGCCATGCGGCATCCCAATGGTTTTGGGGCTTATTTGCTCTTTGCTATTCTTCCAGCTTTTGCGTTGACGTGCTGGTCCCTGACCCGTGAGGCGCACGGTCTGTTTAATTCCTGGCGGGGGCGTTTACTGCTGGTCGGATTAACAGTTGTCTTGTGTGCGGCTATCGGGTTTACATTTTCACGCGGTGCCTGGATCGGTCTGTTCGCGGGGGTGGTGGTCTTGATCGTCTTACGGCCAGGCTACTTCTTGCCGCTGGCTCTGGCGGCGGGTTTGTTCCTGATCATTTTTTCACCACTGATCATTTCTTTGCGGCATGTGGGGGTGCTTTCGGATTCGCCTTCAGTCACCAACATCTTTGATACGACCAACATCAATGGTACGGGCAGGATCGGCTTCTGGAAGGATGCTTTGCGGGTGATCGCCGAGCATCCCGCGGGCACGGGCTTAAATACATATACGACGGTCATCCGGCAATATCCGGTGGCGTGGCGCGCCTATCCCCATAATTCATATTTGCAAATGGCGGCGGAGATCGGTGCCGTTGGCCTGACGGTATTCTTGTGGTTTATCTGGAGCTTTATATGGCAGACAGCCGGGAGGATCAGGCGGTTCCGCCACGACGTGACAGGGGCGTTGATCACGGGCCTGTTGGCAGGGTGGGTGGGCGTCATGGTGCAGAGCGGGCTGGACACAACCTTTTATTCGGTGCAGTTAAGCCGGATGCTTTGGCTGATGATGGGGCTCCTTCTGGCGGCAGTCTTGATCGAGAGCAAGGATAGTCCGGAACCGGAAACAAAGGCTTGAGATTTGACAAACCCGTTTCGCAATATATAATGCTTAAAATTTTTAAATTCCTTTTTTCCATAACCTAGTTAAGGGGCGGAAGAAAAAACGGTTTTTTAACCATTACTGTTTCTGGAGGACTGTATGAGCAAGATGACGGTGCGCGACATTGATCTTAAAGGGAAACGGGTCATTATCCGGGTGGACTTCAATGTGCCGCTCGATGGCGACCATATTACAGATGATATCCGTATCCGGGCGGCAATCCCGACGATCAAATATGTCGTGGAGCATGGCGCGGCCAAGGTGATTTTGATGAGCCATCTGGGGCGTCCGGCCGGCAAGGGGTTTGAAAAAGAATTTTCGCTGGCGCCGGCGGCGCAGCGTCTGGCCGAATTGCTCGGTCAGCCGGTAACCCTCCTGGCGGATTGTGTCGGTGAGGCTGTCAGTAAGGAAGCCGCGGCGGCCCCGGCGAAGATCCTTCTGCTGGAGAATCTCCGGTTCCATAAAGAAGAAGAAAAGAACGACCCTGCTTTTGCCAAAGAGCTGGCGTCGCTCGCTGATGTTTATGTTAATGATGCCTTCGGAACGGCGCACCGCGCCCACGCCTCGACGGCAGGGCTGGCGGCGTATTTGCCGGCGGTCAGCGGGTTCCTGATCGAGAAAGAGATCGAGTATCTCGGTAAAGCGATCAATGCCCCGGAGCGTCCGTTCGTGGTTGTGCTCGGCGGCAAGAAAGTGTCCGACAAGATCCTCTTGATCGAAAATCTGCTGAAAAAGGCGGATACTATCCTGATCGGCGGCGGCATGGCCTACACCTTTCTTAAGGCGCGCGGCATCAATATCGGCAATTCCAAACTTGAAAAAGACAGGATCGAACTCGCGGCCGAGATCATGACCAAGGCCATGGCGGCCGGGGTTCAGATCGAAATGACTGAAGATTTTGTGATCGTTCCCAATTTTGATTCTGATGATGCCCAGATCTCGGATGTGATCCCGGACGGGTTCGAATCACTGGATATTGGCCCCAAGACACGTGCCAAGTTCAAGGCCATTCTTTCTGGGGCCAGGACGGTCATCTGGAACGGTCCGCTGGGTGTTTTTGAACGCGCGGCATTCGAGAATGGCACCAAAGAGATCGCCCTGCATCTGGCGTCCTTGCACGATAAGGGCGTTAAAACCATCATTGGCGGCGGTGATTCCGCGGCGGCGGTGGCGAAGTTCGGGTTGGAAGACAAGATGACGCATATTTCCACGGGCGGCGGCGCGGCGCTCGAGTATCTTGAAGGCAAGGAGCTTCCGGGAATAACGGCGCTCAATGACAAGAAAAAGGCATCGGGCTGCTGTTGCGGCGGATGCCGGTAAGCCATAACCAAAGAGGTTTTTATGCGCAGGAAGATCATCGCAGGTAACTGGAAAATGTACAAGAATCCGGCGGAAGCCGTGGCTCTCGTTGAGGGGTTGAAGAAGGAACTGGCCGGACAGACGGCGGTGGATGTGGTTGTTTGTCCTCCGTTTGTCAGTCTGACGGAAGCGGCAAGGGGGCTCGCGGGTTCAGCTATAGCACTCGGCGCGCAGAATCTTTTTTGGGAAGCCGAAGGGGCGTTTACGGGAGAGATCTCCGGTGCCATGATCAAGGCGTCGGGTGCGGAATATGTTATCATTGGGCATTCCGAGCGTCGTCAGTATTTTGGTGAGTCCAATGAGACGGTCAACCGGCGCCTCAAGGCCGCTTTCAGGTATGCATTAAAGCCCATTGTTTGTGTGGGCGAGAATCTGGCCGAGCGCGAAGCGGGTAAAACGTTTGACGTGGTCAAGGATCATTTGACCGGGTCTTTGGCGGGCTTGACCAAAGAAGACATGAACACCGTTGTCATTGCCTATGAACCTGTGTGGGCCATCGGTACCGGCAAGACAGCCACTTCAGCGCAGGCCCAGGAAGTGCATCAGTTCATCCGCGGCATCCTTGTCCGCCTGTTTGATGAACCGACGGCCGAGGCGGTAAGGATCCAGTATGGTGGCAGTGTGAAGCCTGAGAATGCAGCAGAACTCATGTCCCAGCCGGACATTGACGGGGCGCTGGTCGGAGGCGCGAGCCTGAAGGCGGATTCATTTGCGGCCATCATCAAGAATGCGGCTTAATTAAAGGAGTTTTTGTGATCACTTTTATCACTGTCATCCATGTTATTACCTGTGTGCTTTTGATCGCTTCCATCCTGATGCAGTCGGGCAAGGGCGGCGGCCTGGCGCAGGGGTTTGATTCGGCGGAAAATCTGCTCGGTGCCCAGACCAATCAGTTCATCCTCAAGGTGACAACAACGCTTTGCGTCATCTTTTTAGCGACGTGCATCGCCACAGCGCTTTTGACATCGAAGAAACAGCGTTCGTTGCTTGACGCCATGCCTGATGCGCGCAAGGCACCGGTGACCGTGAATGTCGAGAAACTCTTTGACCAGGCTCCCGCGCAGACCATCGTGATCAATGCGGCGACCAACAGCGCCGAGTGAAAAGCTTCTCAGGTTTTTTAACGGGCACAACAGGGTTATTCCTGTTGTGCTCTTTTATTTTAGCGGCCACGCCCGCTGGCGTTAATGGTGCGGTGATGCCGCGTTATGGCGGGGCGATCTTCCTGGCGACGACCTCGGATCCGCGTTCGTTCAATCCCATCCTTGCCAAGGAATCATCGACCACCCTGATGACGCGTCACATGTTTGAAGGGCTGACGACCATGGATCCTTTCACGCTCAAGGTTATCCCCGCTCTGGCGGAGCGCTGGGAGGCGGACCCGGGTGGCCTCGTCTGGACTTTTCACCTCCGCAAAGGGCTTCTTTGGTCCGACGGGGTTGCTTTGACGGCGGCTGATGTGGCGTTTACGTTCAATGACCTTATCTTTAATGACGATGTGCCTAATTCCGCGCGCGATATTTTTACCCTTGAAGGCAAGCCGATCCGGGTTGAGGCTGTTGATGCCCAGACGGTTCGATTTATCCTGCCGGTGCCCTTTGCGCCTTTTTTAAGAAGCCTAGGGCAGGAGATATTGCCCCGGCATGTACTTGCCGAAGCTGTCCGGGCCAAGAAATTCGCCTTTACCTGGGGGATCGATGCCCGGCCGGACACTATCGTCGGGACAGGGCCTTATAGGCTGGCGGAGTATCAGCCGGGGCGTCGGGTTGTTTTTCGCGCCAATCCGTATTATTGGAAGAAGGCCGCTGACGGTGCCCGGTTGCCCTATATCCCCAAGATCGAATATGTCATTGTTCCCGGGACGGATGTCGAGCTCCTGAAGTTCATCGAGGGCAGTCTGGATGCTTACACCCTGCGCGGCATGGACTATCCTTTGTTAAAACCGCAGGAGTCAGCCCGAGGCTTCACGGTATACGATCTCGGACCGGATATGGGGACAAGTTTTATCACGTTCAATCAGAATCCCGGCAACAATCCTGTGAGCGGCAAGCCCTATGTGGTGGCCCGCAAGCGCGCCTGGTTCACGGATATCCGTTTCCGTCAGGCGGTGGCGCATGCGGTCGACAAGCAACGCATCATTGAGATCGTCAAGAACGGCCTGGGGTATCCCCAGGATTCTCCGGAAAGCCCGGCTGCGGGATTTTTCTATTGCGCGGATGTCAGGAAGTATACGTATGACCTGGATGCGGCGCGGGAGCTTTTGGCGGCAATGGGTTTTGCGGACAAGGATGGCGACGGGATCCTCGAGGACGGAGACGGGTTAAAGCTCGAGTTTAACCTTTACACGAATGCCGACAGCACCGAACGCGCCGACGTGGCCGCCATCATCCGCAGTGACCTGGAGCGCGTGGGCATGAAAGTCAATCTTCAGCTGGTGGAGTTCAATACACTGGTCGCCAAGCTGACATCAACGTATGACTGGGATGCCGTTATCCTTGGCCTTACCGGCGGTGTTGATCCTCATTTCGGGCAGAATGTCTGGCGTTCTTCCGGCCAGCTGCATCTGTGGAATCCCCGGCAGGCCGCTCCGGCAACCGCATGGGAAAAACGCGTGGATGATATCTTTTCCGCCGGGGTGCAGGAGTTCAATGAGGACAAAAGAAAAGCCCTTTATGATGAATACCAGAAGATCGTCGCTGAGGAATTGCCGGTGGTCTATACCGCGCTCGGCGCTCAGCTCATGGCGGTGAAGAACCGCTTCGGCAACCTCAAACCATCGCCGTTGGGCGGGGTTTTTCATAACATTGAAGAAATATACATCAAGTGATGCGGAGTGTCTGCCGGGTATGCTTAAATATGTCTTGTGAGAAAAGGAAAGGGCAGTCCCTGCGCTGGGGACAGATCAATAAATTCGGGTTGTACATTGGTCGTTTTTGGATGCCCCCCACCCATGCCCGCCCCACGGCGGGGGCGGGTGTTATTTTAGTCATGACTGATAATGGCAATATTCGAGGGTTATAGTATGTGTGCGGCCAGTAAGATTCAGGAACGGATTGTGGTTGCTGGTAGAAATGGAGGCAAAGAGAGCGATGAATAAGAATAAATCTTTAAATAATTCGCTGTTCGAACGGGTTGTTTTTATTCTGGAAGCTGCACGATCTAATGTTGTGCGAGCTGTTAATACCAACATGGTCATTGCTTACTGGCTTATTGGTCGGGAGATTGTGCAGGAAATTCAGGGCGGTGTCGGTCGGGCAAAGTACGGCGAGAAAGTGCTAAAACAGCTTTCTTCACAATTAAAAGAAAAGTATGGTCGTGGGTATTCTATCAGTAACGTACAGTATTTTAGGACGTTTTACACGGTTTATGCGGAGCGCAAGCCTGAGATTCACCAGATCGGATCTGGTGAATTGCTCAAACAGGCAGACAAACGAAATGTCGTCGGTGCTCGTGAAGATATGTCGTTGGCAATCGAGACAAGCACGGCCATTCGGGGGTTTTCTCCGAATCTTGGTTGGTCACATTATCAGGTACTGATGACTGTTGAAAATAACAATGAACGTCTGTTCTACGAGATAGAGGCGGAGAAGGAGAATTGGGATGTTAAGCATCTGAAGCATCAAGTTTATTCATTCCTTTTTGCCAGGCTCATGAAAAGCAAGAATAAAGACGGTATGATGGCATTGGTGCGCGAAGGACAAAAGATTACGACTCCAACTGATATTATTAAGAGCCCATATATTCTCGATTTTCTAGGCATTCCTGATGCAGACCAGTTACATGAAACAAAGTTGGAAGAGGCAATTATATCTAATATTCAGTCTTTCCTTCTGGAATTGGGAAAAGGTTTCGCTTTTGTTGGTCGGCAGAAGCGTCTTCAATTTGATGAAGATTATTATTACGTGGATCTCGTTTTTTATAATTGTATTTTGAAGTGTTTTTTGTTGATCGATTTAAAAATAGGGGAGCTGACCCATCAGGATGTTGGTCAAATAGACAGTTATGTGCGTATGTTTGATGATAAATATCGCACGGAGGGAGACAATCCGACTATAGGATTGATTCTATGTGCAAAAAAGAGCGAAACCATAGCACGATATTCCGTACTTAAAGGAAGCAAACAAATTTTTGCATCCAAGTATATGTTGTATTTGCCGACAGAAGATATGTTGCGGCGAGAAATTGAGCGTGAACAACGCCTGATTGAAGAAAAGATATCGAAAGACGAAATGGCTGATCACCGAAAGAACTTGAAAGGGAAAGGGACAGTCCCTGCACCGGGGACAGGGCAATAAATTCGGGTTGTACCTAGGAATTGATTTGATATGTTCAAATACATTATAAAACGAATGTTGATCGCGCTGGGCCTGCTCCTGGTCATGAGCTGTGCGACGTTCATGCTCATGCGCCTGACGCCGGGGAATTTTCTGGATACGTTGCGCCTTGATCCGCAGATATCCAAGGACACACTGGCGTACTACAGCCAGTTGTATCAGCTCGACAAGCCGGCCTGGCAGCAGTATCTGCACTGGCTGGCGGGCCTCTTTCGCGGTGAGCTGGGGTATTCTTTTTATTATAATGTCCCGGTGGCTAAAATTATTGGCGCGCGCCTGGGCAATACCTTTATCCTGTCGCTGGCGGCATTTCTGGTGACCTGGCTGGCGGCTATTCCGCTGGGGATCTGGGCGGCCCTTCATCGCGGCAACTGGCGTGACCGCGCGATACAGTTTGCCGCCTATGCTGTCGTGTCTTTGCCTGGTTTCTTCGTGGCCATGGTCTTGCTTTATTGGGCGAGCATCACAGGTTGGCTTCCGCTGGGCGGCATGGAGAGTCCCGGTGCCGGCGATCTGTCCTGGTGGGCCCGGGGGCTCGACAGGCTCAGGCACCTGGTCATTCCGGTGACGGCCCTTTCACTGGCGTCGATCGCGTTATTGCAAAAGATCATGCGCGGCAATATGCTCGAGGAACTTGGGAAACAGTATATCTTCGCGGCCCGGGCGAGAGGGATACCGGAGAACCGGGTCATTTACAGCCATGCCCTGCGCAATGCCATCAATCCCATGATCACCCTGCTGGGGTATGAATTCGCGGCACTTTTAAGCGGCGCGGCGCTCATGGAGATCATCACTAGCTGGCCCGGCCTTGGGAGCCTCATGCTGACAGCGGTCCGTTCCAAGGATATTTATCTGGTGATGGCAAATATGATGATGGGTGGTATTTTGTTTATGGTCGGAAACCTTCTGGCGGATATCGCTCTTGCCAAGGCGGACCCGCGGATAAGGATCAGGTGATGCCAATGGAAACACCGCGCGGTGAAACGGGTTTGGCCTGGCAGCGGTTCATGAAAGATCGTGCGGCGGTTGTCGCGCTGTGGATCCTGGGGATATTTTATGCCGTGGCCATCCTGGCCGATGTGGCGGCACCGTATACGCTTAAGGATGAATCGCGCGAACATCCCTATTGCCCGCCCACGGCGGTGCATTTCTTCGCGCCCGACGGGCGTTTTGCCGGAGCTCATGTGCGCGGGGTTCAAATGACCTATGATCATTTCCGGCGGCGTATTTACAATGAAACCGCAGACATCTATCCGCTGAGATTTTTCGGTCGGGGTGAAACGTACCGCTTCCTTGGGGCTTTTCCGGCGGACAGGCATATCATCACGGTTGATGCGCCGGGGCGTATTTATTTATTGGGAGCGGACAGCCGGGGGCGCGATGTGTTTTCAAGGATCATCCACGGCGCGCGGGTTTCGCTGACGATCGGCTTGTTCGGTGTTCTGATTTCTTTTAGCATAGGCTTGCTGGTGGGCGGTATTGCGGGATATTTTGGCGGGCGGACGGACCATGTCCTCATGCGCCTGTGCGAGATGGTGATGATGGTGCCGGGGTTTTACCTTTTGCTGGCGTTGCGCGCCGCGGTTCCGGACAGCCTGGATTCCTTGCAGGTTTATGCCGCGATCATAATCATCCTTTCGTTTATCGGGTGGGCCGGATTAGCGCGTGTTATCCGCGGGATGTGCCTTTCGTTGAAGGAACGGGATTATGTGCTGGCCGCGCGCACCATGGGCTTGAGTGACCTGCAGATCATTGTGCGCCATATCCTGCCGCACACGCTTTCCTATTCACTGGCGGCTGTGACGTTAGCCGTGCCCGGGTATATCCTGGGCGAGTCAGCCTTGAGCCTTATCGGCCTGGGCATTCAGGACCCTTACGCGAGCTGGGGCAATATGCTCGCCGAGGCCATGAGCATTGTGCGGATACAGTTTGCCCCGTGGATCCTTTGGCCGGCGTTTTTTATAGGGATAACGGTCTTGTGTTTTAATGCGGCAGGTGATGCCCTGCGCGATGCGTGGGATCCGTTGCTCAAAGGCCGCGGGGAGGGCGCATGAATACGCCGTTGCTCGCTGCCCGCGGGATCACCCTGGCGTTGCGTGAAAGGCCGGGGACGCTGATCCTCAACGATGTTTCACTGGTTGTCCCGCGGGGCAAGATCATCGGGGTTGTGGGTGGCTCGGGCAGTGGGAAAACCACCCTGGCTTGTATGCTTCTGGGTTTTGTGCCCGAGGCGATGCGCCTTAAAAGCGGACAGGTCCTGTGGGAAGGGAAAAATATTCAGGCTATGGATGCACACACGCTCCGCCATTGGCGCGGGGGGCGGGTGAGCCTGTCGTTCCAGGAACCGGCGAGTGCTTTTGACCCGGTGTTTACCGTTGGTGATCAAATCACTGAAATGCTGATGGCCCATGGCGGGAACGGGCGAGCCCGGGCGCAGGAAAAGATGTTGGAATTTTTGGCGTTGGCAGGGGTCGATGATCCGCGGCGTGTGGCCGCTGGGTATGTGCATGAATTATCCGGCGGCTTGCGTCAACGGGCGATGATCGCGCTGGCGGTTTGCACGCGGCCGGCGGTTCTTGTTGCCGACGAACCCACCAGCAGTCTGGATGTTATCTTGCAGGCCAGGATCATGGCGCTCTTTCGCACGCTCCGCCGGGAGCTCGACTTGTCGATCGTCCTTATCACGCACGACCTTGGCATGGTTCAGCGCCTCGCTGATGCGACGGTTATCCTTGTCCGTGGCCGGGTTGTTGCAGGGGATCATCCGGAAGCGCAGGCATTGCTGTCAGCCGGGGGGATGTGATATGCTTCTTCAGCTTGAAGGCTTGACTAAAAGATTTCCAGGGGGAGTGACCGCCCTTGACGGCGTGAGTGTTGACCTTGTCGCAGGTGAGCATCTCGGCCTTGTGGGAGAGTCCGGGTGTGGCAAGACCACGCTGGCGCGCATTGTCATGGGGCTTGTCATTCCTGATCAGGGGCGCGTATTGTTTGAAGGTCGGGAGCTTGTTTCAGCCAAGGAACGCCGGGGGCTTTTTTGCCGGAAAGCGCGCATGGTCTTTCAGGATCCTTTCTCCAGCCTTGATCCGCGTTTCACGGTGCGCGCCATCCTCAGGGAGGCGCTGGCCCTTGAACCGCGGATGAGGCTTGGGGAAGAACTGGGGCGCATGCGTGAAGTGCTGGGGCTTGTCCGCCTGCCGCCGGATATTCTGGCGCGTTACCCGCATGAATTTTCTGGTGGTGAGCGCCAGCGTATCGCGATCGCCAGAGCCCTCATGAGCCAGCCGTCGTTGCTTGTTCTCGACGAGGTGCTGTCTTCACTGGACGTTCTGGTTCAGCAGGATATCCTGACCGTGCTTGAAGAGATACCGCGCCGCACAGGGGTGACCTATCTGTTCATTGCCCATAATTTGCGCACGGTCCGCCGGCTGAGCCGCCGGGTCGCTGTGATGCGCCGCGGGGTGATCGTTGAATACGGCGGGTGTGAGGATCTTTTTTCGTCAGCTGTACATCCGTACACGCAGGCCCTCTTTAAAGCCGCTATTAACTATGAGGTAAGTGCATGAGCCCTTTCTTTTACCGTAAACTGACCGAGATCTTCGGGATGCTGGCCCTGGGTGTCCTTTTTTCGCTGATCGCTTTTTCAGCGATGTTGGAGATCAAGGATCTTGATCTGTGGCTGCACCTGAAAATGGGCGAGATCATCATGGCTTCCGGACAGGTGCCTGCGCAGGACATCCTTTCGGCGACAATAGCCGGGAAGCCCTGGGTTAATCATGAATGGCTTTTTCAGGTTGTGCTTTACGCCGTGCACCATGCTTGGGGCATGGATGCCCTCCTTTATATGCAGGCGGGGGTGGTGCTGTTGACGTTCCTGATTGTCCTGCTATGGACGTACCGCCAGGACCGTCAGCTGGTCATCCTTCCTCTTTTATTCATTGTACTGCAGATCTATCAGACACGTTTTACGGTACGGCCGGATATTTTCAGCCTGTTATATTTTATTTCTTTCCTGATGATCCTTTCTACATTTATCAGGCGCCGCTGGGCATTGCCCGTGCTTTTTGTTATGCAGGTGGTGTGGACGAATATGCACGGGTATTTCTTCTGGGGTCCCGCGCTGGCGATCGTGTTCCTTGCCGCTGAGACCCTGAAGCGTTATGTCCCCTTGCCTTTTGCCTGGAAGGATGAAGCGCGTTTGCCCGAGGACGGGTATGTCAGGTTGTGGCAGGCGTTGGTGCTGGTGTTCTTGGCTACCCTGATTAACCCGCTGGGTTTTGCGGGCGCGGCTTATCCGTTCAAGGTCCTTTTTTCATTGTCAGGTGACAGCAGTATTTTCTTTAAATACATCACGGAACTCAAGGCACCGCTTAAGGGAACGCCATTTTTTGACTTTAGCGAGCAGGGACCGCTCAAGATCATGATCTTTGTTTCGGGTATCAGCTTTCTGCTTAATATCCGGCGGCTCGACTTGCGGTGGCTCTTGGTATGGGGCGTTGCCATGGCTTTTGCGCTCGGGGCGATGCGCAATATGGTTTATTTCGCGTTTGTCGCGTACATCGCAACCATGATGAATTTATTACGGCTTGATCTGCGCCGGCTGATCCCCGTGCATTTTGCGGCCGAGCATTTTGAGCTTTTGACCGGATGGATGGCAAAGGTCGCCTGCATTGTTTATTTATTGAATTATAGCGGTGATCTTGCCCAGCGCGGGTATTATGATTTTTACACCTATACGCGCAAGAGTGAATTCCTCGGGGTGACTCAGCGGTCTTTCCCTTCTGGCCTGGCGGATTTCATGATAGCCAACAAGATCAGCGGCGCGGTTTTTAATGATTTTAATTCAGGGGCGTATTTGGTGGGGCGCCTTTACCCGCAGGTCAAGGTTTTTATCGATGGCAGGACGGAAATGTACGGAGCGAAATTCTTTATGTTTTACCGCCGGATATGGGAAGACGGCGATGCCCGAGCCCTCGACGCAGTGACCGCGCGTTACAACCTGCGAGGGGCTGTGCTCGGTTCGGCGTTCGGGCATATCCCTGAAAAAGCCCTCAAGCTTTTTATGGGCCAGCGGGAATGGAAACTTGTTTATCTGGATCATGACGGGGTTGTCTTTCTGCGTGACATTCCTGACAATGCGGCCTTGATCGCGAGGTTCGCCATAGATCCGGCGCATTGGAAGGCCGCGCCATTTGATATCCGCCGCATGGGGGCTGTCCGCGCCTATCCTTACCGCGAGGCAAACCGCGCGTTCACGCTCAATGATATGGGTTATCCTGATCAGGCCATGGCCGAAGCGGACGCGGCGCTGGCTATTTCTCCGATATGCGATGACGCGCTGCATGCTAAGGCGAGGATATACCTTGACCGCAAGGATTTTGCGAAAGCCTTTGAATATTTCCGTTACGCGCTCCTGCAGTCTCCTGCGGACACAAAATTGCGGCGTGGCTTGGCTCTTGCTTATGTCGGGCTAGAGGATTATGCGCGCGCGCTGGAGCAGGCTGACCGGCTCGATAGCGTTGCCGGTGATCCTTCGGGTGCTTATATCCGTGCAAAAGTCTTCGTGAAAAAGAAACAATATCGTGAAGCTTATGATATATTAGCAAAACGGATTGCGCCATTGGAACGCGGCGTGTCCGAAATCACGGCCATTGGCGATCTATACGGAGAAGCAGGGGCTCATGCGTGGGCCGTCGAGGCGTACGCCCTGGCGATCAGAAAAGAGGCGAAGAATACACGCCTCTTGAAGAAGTACAGGGATGCCGTCATGAAACGGCGCGAAGGGAAAGGAAAAGACAAATGATGACCAGAAATGTGCTAACGTTTGTTCTTGCCGGCGGCAAGGGAGAGCGCCTCAACCCACTGACACGTGACCGTGCCAAGCCTGCGGTGCCTTTTGGCGGGAATTACCGCATTATTGATTTCACGCTTTCCAATTGTATCAATTCCGGGTTGCGGCGCATCTATGTCCTGATCCAGTACAAATCTTTTTCATTGCAGAAACATATCCTTGCCGGATGGGATGTTGTTTCTACTCAGCTGGGCGAGTTCATTGATGTTATCCCGGCGCAGCAGCGCCTTGGGCAAGATTGGTATAAAGGAACGGCTGACGCGATCTATCAGAACATTTACGCGATCAATGATCATGCACCGGAACTGGTGCTTATCCTCGCGGGCGACCACCTTTACAAGATGGATTATCAGCAGATGATCGATGCGCATATGGCCAGCCACGCGGATGTGACAGTACCCTGCATCAGGATGCCGAAGGAGGAGTCGCTTAATTTTGGTGTCATTGAAGTGGACAGCCGGAGTTTTATTTGCGGCTTTCAGGAAAAGCCGCAGGCACCCAAGACGATCCCCGATGACCCGGGTGCCATTTACGCTTCGATGGGCATTTATCTTTTCAATGCCAAAGCCCTGGTCAACGAGCTTGAGCGTGATGCCGCAGATGTGCGGTCCGATCATGATTTTGGCAAGAATATTATTCCCAAGATGCTGGCTTCAGGGAAAAAGCTGTTGGCGTATAATTTTGGTCTGCAATCGGATTATTGGCGCGATATTGGGACGCGCGATGCTTATTATCAGGCAAACATGGACCTGGTGCGCGCCCAGTCGCCCTTTGATCTTTACGATAAAGCCTGGCCTTTGCGCACGCACCATTCCCATTATCCGCCGGTGTGCCTGAAGACGGTGCACGAAGATGGCCCGGATGTGCCGGGGGTTGCCATTGATTCGATCATTTCTCCCGGATGCTTTATCGAAGGCGGTCGTGTCGAGCGGTCGGTCCTTTCGCCGGTCGTTACAGTGGGGCGGGGGGCGTTGATCCAGGATTCCGTGATCATGGAAGGGGTTGTGGTCGGCCAGGGGGCACAGATCAGGAATGCCATCATCGACAAACATGTGGTCATTCCGGCGGGAGAAAAGATAGGGTATGATCTTGAGCTTGATCGCGAGCGTTTTGCTGTGACCGCTTCGGGGATCGTGATCGTCGCCAAGAAGACGGCAATCCCGGAATTAAGCTAGTATTTTATACGTTATGGGGGAAAAATGATTGTTCAGCCGAAGATCAGGGGATTTATCTGTACGACAGCGCATCCTGTCGGGTGTGCCCGTCATGTCCAGGAACAGATCGACTATGTTTTACGCAACGGGCCGTTGACCGGTGCGCCCAAGAGGGTCCTGGTGATCGGGGCTTCTGCGGGTTTTGGCCTTGCCTCGCGCATTGTGGCGGCCTTTGGCGGCGGAGCCGCGACGTACGGAGTTTATTTTGAACGCCCTGCCGACGGCAAGCGGACCGCGACGGCTGGCTGGTACAACACGGGTGCGTTTGAGAAAGCGGCCAGGGCCAAGGGGTTGTATGCGGCAAGCATTTGCGGCGACGCGTTTGCCGATGATACCAAACGCCAGGTGGCTGCGGCGCTCAGGCAGAATATGGGCCAGGTCGATATGGTTGTTTACAGCTTGGCATCGCCGCGCCGCGTGCATCCGAAGACCGGCGAGACCTTCAAGTCAACGCTCAAGCCGATCCAGGGTGTGTATACCAACAAGTCGATGGATTTTGAAAAGAGCGAGGTTATTAATGTAACGCTCGAACAGGCGACACCCGAGGATGTGCACCAGACGATCCAGGTCATGGGCGGCGAGGATTGGCAGATGTGGATGGAATTCCTGAAGACTGAAGGCCTGCTGGCTCCGGGTTGCTTGACGGTGGCGTATTCTTATATCGGGCCTGAAGTTACTCAGCCGATCTACCGTCACGGCACCATCGGCGCGGCCAAAGATCACTTGGAAAGTACAGCGCATCAGCTTGATAAATTTATGGCCCAGGTGGGCGGCCGGGCACTTGTTTCGGTCAACAAGGCGCTGGTCACGCAGGCCAGTTCTGCCATTCCTTTTATTTCTCTCTATATTGTTCTTTTGATGAAAGAAATGAAAGCGCGAGGGATCCATGAAGGGTGCATTGAACAGATGGACCGTTTGTTCAGGAACCGGCTTTTTAATGGGCGTGCCTTGAAAGACATTCCCGTCGATGACAAAGGCCGTGTGCGTGTTGATGACTGGGAAGTCCGGGCGGATGTGCAGGATGCCGTTACCGAAGTCTGGAAGAATGTGAGCACGGAGAATGTCTTGCGCAACGGTGATGTAGGCGGTTATAACAAGGAATTCCTCAAGCTTTTCGGTTTTGGTTTTCCGGATGTTGATTATCAGGCGGATGTCGAGATAGATATCAAGGCAGACTGAAGCGCGGGTTTTTATTCCGGACAGGGGTGGCCTGCCGCGATAAAATATAGCATGACGTTCGTTTTGATTCATGGGAGTTGGATCAATGTATTTCAAGAAACTGGAGATTTTCGGTTTTAAATCTTTTGCCGAAAAAACAATCCTTCATTTTGAGCCAGGGATCACTGCTGTCGTCGGACCTAACGGGTGCGGCAAGAGCAATGTCTTTGATGCCATCCGCTGGGTCCTCGGCGAGCAAAGCGTAAAGCAGCTGCGCGGCGGTGCCATGGAAGATGTCATTTTTAACGGCACGGACACGAAGCTGGCCCTCGGTTTTGCCGAGGTCAGCGTGACCTTTGACAACACCTCAAAGATCCTGCCGGTCCCGCATGACGAAGTTACGGTAACCCGCCGCCTTTTCAGGTCCGGCGAGAGCGAATACCTCATCAATAAAGAGCCGGTCCGCCTCAAGGATGTTGTCGAGATATTCATGGGGACGGGTGTCGGCGCGGAGTCTTATTCCCTTGTTCAGCAAGGCAAGGTCGATCTTGTTGTCAGTGCCAGGCCGGATGACCGGCGCGTGCTCTTTGATGAGGCCTCGGGGATCACCAAATACAAGGCCAAGAAGCGTGAGGCCATGGGCAAATTGAAGGAAACCGACGATAATCTTCTGCGCCTGAACGATATCGTGACGGAGGTCAAGCGCCAGATCACGACGGTAGAACGCCAGGCCCAGAAGGCCCGGCGCTACAAGGACGAGTTTGAAAAATTAAAAGCCCTTGAACTGGTCCATGCGCGGCATCAGTGTGCCGCTTTCATGCACGAACGTTCCGGGATCCAGGTGCGGGTGGATGCCCTCAAGGGCGGTGAAGAAACTGCCCATGGTGAACTCGGAGAATTTCGTGCCATGCTCGACCAGGAGACTTCGGCCCAGGAAGATCTGGAGCAGAATGTCCGGGAAGCCCGTGAGCGGGACATGAAACTTGAAAATCAGATTGAGCTGGCGATCCGTCAGATCGCTTTCAATGACGAGCGGCTTCAGAATCTTTCCCAGAATGAGATCCGTGTGGCGGGGCAAAAGGGTTTACTGGCGGATAAAAGCCGCTTGCATCAGGAAAAGATTTCCGAGCTGGAGCGGATGCTGGTTTCATCCCAGGAGGCTATTGCCGTGGCATCGGGAGAGCTTGAGTTCCGGCGGAGTTCCTTCAGCAGTCTTGTGGCCTTGATCCAGGAACATGAATTGTCCATGCGTGCGGATGAGGAAAATGCCCGCCGCCTGTCTTCATCTCTGGCGGGTATAAAAGGCGGGCTTGTCGAGATCATGAAGGAACGGGAGGGGTATCTGACCCGCCGCCGCCGGCTCGATCAGGAGCAGGCCAAGGTGACGTCGGAGCGCACCGAGACCGAGCAAAAACTCAACGGCCTTTCTGAAGGTATCCGCCTCATCATGGGCAAGCGCCAGGGGATCCTTGACGGGCTGGAGCAGGAAAAAGCTGCGCTGGCCGCTGTCCGTGAAGAACTGGCCGTCGTCGACAAGAGCATCGAAACATTCCAGCACCGGAGATTATTCCTGGTGTCGCAGAAAGAGTTCATTGAAAAGCTGCACGTTCAGTACCAGGACATGCCCGACCCTGTGATCACGGGCCATTTCTTTTCCCCGATCCCTCCATCGGAACAGCATACGGGTTTTATCGGTAAACTAAAGTCTGTGACTGCGGTTTCGGCCGAACGTCATGAGGATCTGCGCCGGCATCTGGATGGTATGGCGGCGGCAGGCCTTTATGAGATCATTTGCGAGACAAAGTTTGTGGAGCTTGATCCGTTGGCCATTGCGGCTGAAATCACCCGGATCGATGCGGTCCTGGGAGAACTGGCCGTGCAACGCGCGGCCAGGCTTTCGGCTATTGCCGGGCATTCCCGCACAACGGAAAGATTTCTCCAGGAAGTGCACGCCGAAGACAGGCGGTTGTCCGTTTGCGAGGCCCAACAGTCGGATATCGGGGCAGAAGCTGTCAAGCTGGTCAAGGAACTGCAGGCTGTTGCCGACGAGATCCAGGAGGTTGACGCAGGCCTGGCGCGTTTGGCTGAACGGGATGCCGTCCTGACAGCCGAGGTCGGGTCGCTCGAAGCAGAATTGCGCGCGGCCGAAGCGTCGGCTCGCGACCGGCAGGAGGCCCTCGCAGGCCAACGTGCGGCGCGCGAAGAGGCGGCCGTGGCCCTTGCTCAGTGCGAGTCCGAGCTTGGCGCGATGCGCGAACGCGAGAGGTCATGGAAGGCGAACATGAGCGCTTTCTTGGCGGACATGAAAAACTACCAGGAAGAGCTGTTTCGCCTTGATCAGGAGGTTGTTTCTTTCAGCGAACGCCGACAGCACCTTGAAGCGGATACGGCCAGGCAGGAAGAGCTTTTACTGGCACTCCGGTCCGAGAAAGAGACCTTCAGGGATGCACGCGTCCGTATTGAGGCCGAGGAGCGAGATCTTTCCCAGCGGCTGAACAGCCTGCGCGCCCAGATCGCGGGTATCGAAAAGGGTTTGGCAGACGGGCGTGACCATGCCCATGAGATGTCCATGCGTATCCAGCAACTTGATTTTCAGGAAAAGGCTGTGCGTGAGCGCCTGTCGCAGAAATATGACCTGGAACTTTCTGTTCTTCCGGTTGCAACGGAGGGAGGGTCGGTCTCGGATCCGCTCGGTGAACCTGATGTTGAGGTGATCCGCCAGGAAATACAGGCCTTGATCAGGCGCTGCGATGCTTTTGGCGGCGTCAATCTCCTTGCCATTGAAGAGTTTGAGGAACTTAAAGGACGGTTTCAGTTCCTGACCCGTCAGCAGAGCGATCTTCTTGAAGCCAAAACAGCACTCGAGCAAACCATCCGCAAGATCAACAAGACTACCCGTGAATTGTTCATTGACACTTTTACCAAGGTGAATGCGCAGTTCCGTGAATATTTCAAGGTCCTCTTTAACGGTGGCGAGGCCCAGCTGGTTCTCCTTGATCCGGAGAATGCGCTCGAGTCTGGCATTGAGATCGTGGCACGGCCGCCAGGCAAGAAATTACAGACCATCAGCCTTCTTTCCGGCGGCGAGAAGACCATGACGGCTATTGCGCTTATTTTTGCGGTATTCCGCGTTAACCCGAGCCCTTTCTGCGTACTTGACGAGATCGATGCCGCGCTCGATGAAGCCAATGTGGACCGCTTTGCCGCTGTGCTCAAGGAGTTCGCCCAAATTTCCCAGTTCATTGTGATCACGCACAACAAGAAAACAATGGCGCATGCTAATGTCATGTACGGGGTCACCATGCAACAGCGCGGGATATCGAAGGTTGTTTCTGTCAAGTTTTCGGGGCATCAGCAGGAAGGTTCCCCGACACTTCAACCCACAGCTTCCCAAGACCCTGTGCCCGAGGAGTTTGCGGGAGTTTGACACGATTTGAGAATTTGTGTTATACTAAAATTTCTTTTGGGTATGCAGTGTTTTATTAATATACGGAATCTAACGGTGTCTTTATGGAATTTCTGAAGAATTTCAACTGGGTTGATGTCCTTCTCCTGACGCTGGCGGTGAGGATTGTTTATACTGCTGGCAAGACCGGTTTTATAGTCGAGTTATTGAAAACGCTGGGGGTTCTTTTTACACTTCTGGTCGTGTTTCATTTTTATTCGACATTGGCCGGCTGGTGCCCGCAGGTGGCGTTTTTCCCTGGGCAATGGCTTCCGGCGGTAGCCTTTGTGGTCCTTTGGCTGGCTGGCGTGATCTTGTGCCGGCTTATCCGGGAAGGTTTTCTTTTGATGTTTACGGTTCAGTCTATTTCTTTGGTCGATAGTTGGGGTGCTGCCGCTTTATCAGTGGTAAGATTTCTTCTGATCGGCAGCATGTTGTTATTTCTTTTTTTTGCAACGGGTGTTCCTTATTTGCACCGGGGCGCCCAAGGGGCTTTTGTTGGCAAGCATATTTTTCCGGTGGCACCGGACACATATAGTAAGGTGACACGCGGCTTTGTCGCGGCGCTTTTCCCGGCAGAGAAAGTCAACCCGGCGGTAGCTGAAGTTATGGCTGCGGCTGTGAAGAAATAGGCATTTGCCTGACAGGTTGAGGAGCCGCTGGCGTGAGTTTGATCCCGGAAGATATTATCGCACGTGTCCTTGAGCGGATCGATATCGCCGAGTTGATCGGTACATATACGCCGCTGAAGCGTGCAGGCAAGAATTTCAAGGGGCTTTGCCCTTTTCATCATGAGAAGACGCCGTCTTTTACCGTGACGCCCGACAAGCAGATCTTTCATTGTTTTGGCTGTGGTGTCGGTGGCAATGCTGTTTCTTTCGTGATGAAACTGGAGCGTCTTGAATTTCCTGAAGCGGTCCGCTTCTTGGCTGAAAAGGCCGGTATTGATGTCCCCGTCGGTGACCGCGATGGCTCAAGGGATGATACCGTCAGAGAAAAAATATTTGCGGCACATGCCATTGCCATGGCATACTTTCATCACAATCTCGTAGCGGGCAGGGGGCAGGCTTTTGATGGGGCTCGTGAATATGTTAAGGGCCGTGCGCTTAATCTCGATGCGATCCGGCAGTTCCAGATCGGGTATGCCAGCGACACTTGGGATGGGCTTATAACCCACTTGCGTGAAAAAGGTTTTGATGCAACGATCATTGAAAAGTCCGGGCTTGTGGTGCCGCGTGCGGATAACAAAGGGTATTATGACCGTTTCCGCGGTCGTGTGATGTTCCCGATATTTGATTATCGCGGACGTCCGGTGGCTTTTGGCGCGCGCGCCATGAAGAACGATGACAAGGTCAAGTATATCAATTCACCCGAAACTCCGATCTATACCAAGGGTCGCCATCTTTACGGGTTTAACTGGTCCAAAGAGGCGGCAGGGCGTGAACACCGCGTGATCATCGTGGAAGGGTATCTGGATTTTATCCGTCCTTTCCTGGCCGGGATCGAGAATGTGGCGGCGTCGCAGGGGACGGCGCTTACGGTTGATCAGATACGCCTGATCCGGCGCTACACGCATCATGTCACCATGCTTTTTGATATGGATACCGCCGGGCAGTCGGCGGCATTGCGAAGTCTCGATGTTCTTTTGGAAGAGGAAATGGATGTGCGGGTTGCGGCCTTGGCCGATGGGGAAGACCCTGATTCGTTCATCCGTATTTACGGGGCTGATGATTTTCGCCGGAGAGTGGCGCAGGCCAAAAGCCTTTTCGATTTCAAGCTGGAACGCCTTTCGGCGGCATTTGATGTGCACACCCCAGAAGGCCGCGGGATGATCTGCCGCGAGATGTTGATCACGCTTGAAAAGATCAGGAATGAAATTGTTAAGAATGATTATTTGAAGCAGTTGGCCACAAGGCTTAATGTGAGCGAAGATGTCGTGTTGCGCGAGCGGCAAAATATTTTGAGAAAACAGCCTGCTATGCCGGGGCGTATCCAGGAAGAAGCCGTCAAGCCTGCCATAAGCGCAGTATTTTCCTCTGATGAGGAGTGGCTTCTCCGGTTCGTGATGGCGGATGTTGAGTGGCTGAAAAAAACGAGAGAGCGGCTGGCTCCCGAAGAGCTTCCCGGGGTGGCGGCGCAAGAGGTGTTAAGGACGGCTTACTGCCTCTTTGATCAGGGGCGTGAGGCGGGACCGGCGGCATTGATCGAGCAGTTCACGGATGAAGCGCTGCGGCAAAAACTTACGGCCATGGCGTCATCTGCGCCTGAGAGCAGTGATGCGGCGACAGCAATCAAGGCCTTTGACGGTGGTTTGAAGACCATCAAGGACCGCGCGCGCAAGGTGCGGCGGCAGGCTTTGAGGGGCGTTATCCGTAAGGCCGAACAGCTTCAGGATCATGAAGCACTTCGACGGGCTCAGGAAGAGTTCAATAAACTTTTGAAAGGATAAGGTTCGCATGAAGGAAGAAAAGGAAAAGGATTTTCAACACGATCTGGAAAAGCTCGTGGCCTCGGGCAAGAAGAAAGGGTTTTTGACCTATGACGAGGTCAACGACACCCTTTCCGATTCGCTTGATTCCTCTGAGGATATTGACCAGGTCTTCGAGATCCTCGACGGGAAAGGTATCCGTGTCGTGGATTCCGGGGAAGAGGAGGCGGTTGATCCCGAGGCGTCGGCAGAAGATGCCCGCGATCAGGTCAAGCGCCCTGACGACAATGCCGATGAAGAAGGCTATGTCGAGAAGTTCATCCCGCTCGATGACCCTGTCAAAATGTACCTCAAGCAGATGGGTTCGATCTCGCTGTTGACGCGTGAGGAAGAGATCATCCTGGCCAAGCGCATCGAAGAAGCAGAGAACAAGTTCGCGGAAGCGTTGTTCGTGAATTCCTATGCCCGCATCGAGGCCATGAACACCATCGAACGGGCGTTGAAAGAGGAAATCAGTGTTGAAGACGTTGTCAAGGATGAGCTGGAACGCCGGCCCACCTTGCTCAAGGATCTCAAGCGCACCCTTGATAAGGCGCGTGCAAGCAAGAAGGTCGAGGAAGCCACGGCATGCGTCGCGGATTTCAAGCTTACGGCATCGATCAATGAACAGATCATCGGACGCATCGACGAGATGTTGTACCGTCTGCACCGGGTCGAGCGCCAGTTGACCGCCAAAAAGCCGGATGTGCCCAAGAAGCAGTCCGAAGAAGACCGCCGCAAGCTCCTCAAGGATCTGGGCGAACCGGTTGAGCGCGTGCGCGAGCAGTTGCGTGTTATCCGTATGCGCCAGTCGCAGTTCAATAAGGCCAAGAAGAAGCTCGTCGAGGCGAATCTTCGCCTGGTGGTTTCTATTGCCAAGAAATACATTAACCGCGGGCTGTCGTTCCTGGACCTGATCCAGGAAGGCAATATGGGCCTGATTCGCGCGGTCGAGAAGTTTGAATACAAGCGCGGTTACAAGTTCTCAACTTATGCCACCTGGTGGATACGCCAGGCGATCACGCGTTCGATCGCTGACCAGGCGCGCACGATCCGTATCCCGGTGCACATGACCGAAACGATCAACAAGATCATCCGCATCTCCCGATTGTTTGTGCAGGAGAATGGCCGCGAGCCGGTTCCCCAGGAGATCGCCAAGCAGATGAAGATCCCGGTGAACAAGGTCAAGGAGATCATGAAGATCTCGCAAGTGCCGATCTCCCTGCAAACGCCCATCGGCGATGAAGGTGATACGCATTTCGGTGACTTCATCGAGGACAAGAAGGCTATTTCTCCGGCGAACGCCACCTTGCATTCCATGCTGAAAGATGAGATTCAGGCCGTGCTGGAAACCCTGGATGAGCGTGAGCGCAAGATCCTTGAATTGCGTTTCGGTATCGTCGACGGCACCAGCCGTACCCTTGAAGAGGTAGGCGCCGAATTCAATGTGACCCGTGAACGCGTGCGCCAGATCGAATCCAAGGCCCTGCGGAAGCTCCGCCATCCCACGCGTTCGCGCCGGATCAAAATGTTCCTCGACATGTCGTCGAAGGAAGATTACGTGATCTAAAATATCAAGGGCATGGTCAAAACACCGACCATGCCCTTGGTGTTTATAATGGCAGGCATGATTTTTGTGTGGATGATTTGATAATGGGTAACGGAACGGTTTTCAACCGTTCCGTTCATTTCGCTCAGTCCCCTTATATATAAGTTGAAAATATTTATCCCTTATGATATCCTCTACATCTCGGATTTTTGAAAATTTTAGGATGATGTGTTTTCGGGCCTATAGCTCAGTCGGTTAGAGCAGGAGACTCATAATCTCTTGGTCCCGGGTTCGAGTCCTGGTGGGCCCAGTAATTTTTGATTTTATGGACGCATAGCTCAGCTGGTTAGAGCGCTGCCCTCACATGGCAGAGGTCGAAGGTTCAAGTCCTTCTGCGTCCACCAATGTCTTTAAGTGAAGATGTGCAGAAGGACTTGAATTGAGCCCCAGCAGTTTAATCGCGACGAATAGGAGCGATTAATGGGGCGACTGGCCGACCCGAAGGGCGCCAAGTCCTTCTGCGTCCACCAATGTCTTTAAGTGAAGATGTGCAGAAGGACTTGAATTGAGCCCCAGTAGTTCAATCGCATAGAAAGGCATATTGTGGCAGGCAAGGATGTCAAAGATACGTTAAGGAAGCTCGTAGCCCTTCAGAAGATCGACGCTGAAGTGTACGAATTCAAGCGCTTGATCAAGGATCTTCCGGCAGAGCTTGGGCAGGTCAAGGCGCTTTACGAAAAGAAATTGACGCGCTACCGTGAGCTTGAAGCAAAGATATTTGAGTTCGACCGTGCCCGCAAGGCCAAGGAGCTTGATCTCAAGTCCAAGGAGCAGGACATTGTCAAGGCCAATACGGTGCTGATGACGTTGAAGACGAACAGGGAATATCAGGCCAAACTTTTTGAAATTGAGAATATGAAGGCCGATCAGTCATTGCTTGAGGATGATATTCTGCGCCTTTTTGATGACACGTCGCGCGTTGCGGCTGAAGTTGCCAAAGAAAAGGTTGTAGCCGACGCTGAAGAGGCCAAGTATGCGGCCGAGAAGCAGAAGGTTGATGCTCAGCTTAAAGAATTGCATGATAAGGTAGCGACGTTCGAGGCACAGCGTTCTGTGGCGTGTGAAGGCATCGACGCAACGACCTTGGCCATGTACGAGCGCCTTGTCGAAAACCGTATGGGTTTGGCCATGGTTCCGGTTGTCAATGAGGTGTGCGGCGGTTGTTATATGCGTCAGAATTCACAAATGCACAATCGTTTGAAATTGTGTGAAGATATTGTTCGTTGCGAGACCTGTGCCAGGATCATATATCTTGAGGCCGAGCTTTGATGGAAGTGTTTGAGATATTTTCGGACGGCGCTTGTAGTGGTAATCCGGGGCCGGCCGGGATCGGGGTTGTGATCCGCAAAGATGGCGTCAAGGTCCTCGAAGTTTCAGAAGCCATCGGCGAGGCCACCAACAATATTGCGGAGTACCGGGCGTTCATCCGGGGGTTGCGCGAGGCCAAAGCCATGGGCGCGCGCCATATTCGTCCGCGCACCGACAGCCAGCTGCTCTTTTATCAGCTCAAGGGTGATTATAAGGTCAAACACCCGAACATGAAGCCACTGCACGCAGAGGCGATCGCTCTTTTGAAAGGTTTTACGAAAGTGGAATGCAAGGTGGTGCCCCGTGAAGAAAATAGGGACGCCGACCTTCTGGCCACATCCGCGCTTAAGGCGAAGGTTTCGCAGAAAGCGGCCATTGACGACCGCCCCGATGTATTCATCATGGGGGAGGAAAGTCCGGGCTCCCAAGGATAACGCATCCGGGTAATGCCGGGGGCATACCGCCTGTATCCGTTCACCGAGGGCATGGCGGCGTGGACGAACAGAGCCACAGAGACGAGCCCCTTCAGTGGGGAGTGAAACGCGGCATCTCTGCGTGGAGCAAGGCCAAATAAGAGGAGAACTTCCGGCGGGCCGTAAGGTGCGGCGGAGGGCGAGGCGATCCGCCTTGTTATGATCCTCGGGTAGGCCGCAAGAGTCCCGGGGGCAACTCCGGGAGTGAGTCGGATGGTCGTCCAGCTCCGGTGCCAAAATACCGGAAGGGCACAGAACCCGGCTTATGTGACCGCTTTCTGTGCTAATAGCATGCTTTCCGACAAGCCGGGGCATTAACGATATAAATATCTCGTTCAAACAATAGATAGTCAACAGGAGAAGTTCAATGTCAGGTCACTCAAAATGGGCAAAGATCAAGCATAAAAAAGGCATCACCGACGCCAAGCGTGGCGCTGCCTTCACCAAGATCACGCGTGAGATCGTGACCGCGGCCAAAGAGGGCGGCGGCGATCCTGATGTGAATCCGCGCCTGCGCACGGCCATGCTCCGCGCGCGCGGTCTGGGCATGCCTTCCACCAACGTTGACAATGCCATCAAGAAGGGCACGGGCGACATCGAGGGCGTGGTATATGAATCTTTCACGTTTGATGCTTACGCTCCGGGCGGGGTTGCGGTGTTCATTGAAGGGTTGACGGACAACAAGAACCGTACGACCGCCGAGATCCGTACGATCCTTAACCGCAAGAATGGCGCTTTGGCGTCCCCAGGGTCTACGGCGTTCATTTTCAGCAAGAAGGGTCTGATCGAAGTGGATGTCAAATCCATCGACGAGTCCGCGCTGATGGATATTATCCTTGAAGCCGGTGCTGACGACATGGTAACAGAAGGTGATATTTACTCTATCACAACCGAACCGTCGCGCCTTGAAGCGGTGCGCGTGGTGCTTGAGGGGAAGAAGGTCGTGATGAAGACCGCCGAAGTCACCATGATCCCGACGACAACCAAGAAGATCGCCGGGGCGGAAGCCAGGGCGGTACTCGCGCTGATCGAAACACTTGAAGATTACGAGGATGTGCAGAACGTGTACGCTAATTTTGATATTTCTGACGAAGACATGGCGGCGCTGGGCGAATGACCCTGGCGCGGCGCGTGATGGGCATTGACCCCGGGCTGAAAGCCACGGGGTACGGGGTGGTTGAATATCTCCCGCAGGCGCGTCCGCAAACCATTGAAGCCGGGTCGATCGAACCAAAGGCTAAGGCGTCTTTGGCGGAAAAGCTCTTAAAGATCCATGGGCATCTGACCGATATCATCGACCGGCAGAAGCCCGATATTGTTGTTCTTGAAAAATTGTATTCCCATCACGCGCATCCGATGACCGCGGCGGTGATGGGGCACGCGCGCGGTGTGATATGCCTTGTTTGCGCCCAGAAGGCGGTTGAGGTCGTTGAAGAGAGCCCCAAACGCATCCGCAAGGCTCTGTCCGGTAACGGGAATGCCTCGAAAGAACAGACCCGCCGCGTGGTTGCCGATTTTCTTAAAATAGATCCGGCAAAGCTGACGCTCGATACGTCCGATGCATTGGCGCTGGCGCTTGGTTATGCCGGGATGATCCGATTTTTACGTTAAGTGCCGGCGATTGGCCGGCCGGGGAAAGCTCATGATCTCCCGCCTCACAGGAAAGATCGTTGAACGCAAGGACAATGCCGTTATTCTCGACGCCAATGGGCTTGGGTATGAGGTGTTCGTCCCGGCATCGGTCTTCCAGCGCTTGGACACCTTGGCGTTGCACGATGGCACCATCACCCTGGTGACGTACCATTATTTTTTGATGACGCCAAGTTCCGCCACACCTGTTCTCGTGGGTTTTCTAAACGATCTTGAAAAAGAATTTTTCCTGCAATTCATTTCAGTTTCAGGCATCGGTCCCAAGGCCGCGGTGCGGGCACTCAATTGTTCGATTGCCCGGATCGCAGAGGCCATTGATGCCGGAGACACTGCATTTTTAAAGACATTGCCGGGTATCGGCCAGCAGAAAGCCCGCGACATTATCGCGAAACTTCAAGGGCGGGTCGGCCGTTTTGCCTTGATCCCTGACCAGAAGGTTAAGCCCTCGGCGGTGCCCGAAGCCGGGGCCTTGAAAGAAGAGGCGCTGGCCGTGCTGGTGCAGTTACAGTACAAGAAGCCGGAAGCCCTTGATATGATCAACCGCGTCATGGCGCGCAAAAGTACGATCGCCACCGTTGAGGAATTGCTCAACGCAATATATGCAGGGTCGGCCAAGGGATGAGTATGGATCAGCCATCAGGGGATCATTTGAAAGGTGCGGTAGAGGCGTTGCTCTTTGTGAGCGACAAGCCAGTGTCATTGGAACAGCTGCGGCTGGCCGTGGCTGGTTCTTTGCCTGACGATATCAAGGCGGTCCTGGCACAGCTTAAAGGTGATTATGACAACAGCCCGCGCGGCATGAGCCTTGTTGAGATCGCCGGAGGCTGGCAGTTGCTTTCGAGCCCTGCGTTTGCCGAATACATCCGGGAATTTTACAAGACGCGCCATAAGGAAAAGCTGTCGCGCGCAGGGCTTGAGGTTTTGGCGATCATTGCGTATAAACAGCCGGTGTCGCGCACCGATGTGGAGGTTGTCCGTGGGGTTAATTCCGACGGAACAGTGGCGCATCTTTTAAATAAGGGGCTGATCAAGATCGCGGGGCGCAAGGAAGTGCCCGGACGGCCTTATGTTTACGGCACAACCGCGCAGTTCTTGGATTTCTTTGGTTTACGGTCGCTCGAGGATTTGCCGCGCCTCGAAGAATTTGCGTCGCTGGTCGAGGGCAAGGCCAGCGTTCAGGAAGTTGGGACGCCGGCGCCCGAAGAGGCCATGCTACCACCGGAGACTGAACTGCTGGGAGAAGCCAGTGGCCAGGCGCGGTTGATGGGAACGGATATTACGCCAGAAGGGGGCGGGAATGGACCTGAAACAACTTCGCCAGAAAATTGACGGAATCGACGCCAGGCTTGTGGACCTCCTGAACGAGCGGGCGCGGGCATCGCTGGAGGTCGGCAAGGTCAAGGTTAAGACGGGCAAGGGCATTTACGCGCCCCAGCGGGAACGTCAGGTCCTTGACGGGGTGCGGGCGCTGAACAAAGGTCCGATGGACAATGCGGCCTTTGAGGCCATTTACCGCGAGATCATGTCAGCCTCCCTGTCTTTGGAAAAGCCGCTCTGCATTGGGTACCTCGGCGCGGAAGGGTCGAATTCCCACTCGGCGGCGCTGAAGAAATTCGGGGCACAGCTGAATTATGCCGGGTGCGCGAGCATCGCGGAGGTGTTTCGCCGCGTCGAGCAGGGTAGCTGTGATTACGGGGTTGTGCCGATCGAGAATTCAGTCGAGGGTGTTGTTACGCCGACAGCGGATCTTTTGGCCGAATCCCAGCTGCAGGTTTGTGCCCAGATGATGATGAAGATATCCTACGCGCTGCTGGCCAAAGGTTCTTTTAGCAAGATCAGGAAAGTCTATTCCAATCCCCAGGTCTTTGCCCAGTGCCGCGACTGGCTGGCCGTGCATTTGCCGCCGGCGAGCGTGTGCCAGATCAGTACGGCGTCGACGACGGATGCGGCAAAGATAGCGGCGTCAGAAACGAATGCGGCCGCATTGGCACCGGTGGAATGTGCGCCTGTTTACGGCCTGACAGCCTTGCGCGAGCAGGTGCAGGACATCGCGCACAATTCGACGCGGTTCTTTGTGATCGGTCCTGAAGATGCCCTCCCGACAGGCGATGACCGCACGTCGATCGTTTTCTCGATCAAGGACAGGGTGGGGGTGCTTCATTCCATCCTTGCGCCTTTTGCCGCAAGGGCCATCAGCCTGACGCGCATCGAGTCCCGGCCGATCAAGAAAAAGGCTTGGGATTATTATTTCTTTGTTGATTTCAAGGGGCATCGTCAGGACAAGAAGGTGCAGGAAGCCCTTCATGAAGTCGAGAACATGTGTAAATTCCTGAAAATACTGGGCTCTTATCCTGAGGCGGCATGAAAACCAACAAGCATATCCTGAAGGTCAAGCCCTATGTCGGTGGCAAGCCGATCGCGGAAGTGCGCCGGGCTTTCGGATTAAAGCGTGTTATCAAGCTGGCCTCGAATGAAAATCCGTTTCCGCCATCACCTAAGGTTTTGAAGGCGATCACGTCAGCGGTCGGAGATGTGAACCGCTATCCCGACGGCTCTTGTTACGACCTGCGTCAGGCATTGGCTAGGAAGCATAAGGTTTCGCCCGAGCAGCTTGTTTTTGGCTGCGGGTCCGATGAGATCATTGTGATGGCTTTGCGGGCATTTTCCAATGAAGGCGACGAGGTTGTCATGGCCAAACCGTCTTTCATGGTTTATTCGATCGCCGCGACGGCCGCTGGTGCCCGCTGCGTCGAGGTGCCGCTCAAGGGGCTGGATTACGACATCGCCGCGATGAAGCGGGCGGTGACACCAAAAACCCGGCTTGTTTTTATCGGCAACCCGGACAATCCGGCGGGGACATTTTCTCCGCGTGCCGATATTCTGGCATTCATGAAGGGGCTTTCCAAAGACGTTCTCGTTTTCTTTGACGAGGCCTACTTTGAGTTTGCCAGGGATGAAAAAGATTATCTGGATGCGATGGCTCTTTTGCAGGCATACCCTAATATCATTGTGGCGCGGACTTTTTCGAAGCTTTTTGGTCTGGCGGGCTTGCGCATCGGCTACGCGGTGGCCAGTCCGGCGGTGGCTGATATTCTAAACCGTGCCCGCGAGCCTTTTAATGTTACGTCGATCGCCCAGGCCGCGGCCCTTGCCGCCTTGAAAGATGAGGCGTATTATGAAAATATCCTTACGATCCTCAAGCACGAGCGCGCCGTTTTGTGCGCAGGGCTTGAGAGGCTGGGACTTTCTTACAGCCGGGGGGCTACCAATTTTATCCAGGTCCGTCTTGCCGTATCGGGTGCTGACATGGCCTTGCGCTTGATGAAGAAAGGCGTGATCGTGCGCGATATGGGGTCATGGGGGTTCAAGGATCAGATCCGGGTGACGGTCGGAACGCCCGCTGAAAATAGGAAGTTCTTAAAGGTGTTAAAAGACAATTTACAGGGAGATCAATGATGTTTCACAGGCACATGTTTAGGAAAGCGGTTATCCTGGGAACGGGCATGATCGGCGGATCCGTGGCGCTGGCGCTGCGAAAGCACGGGCTGGCCGGCCAGATCGTCGGCACGTCGCGTCAGGAAGCTTCATTGCAGAAAGCCCTGGACATGAAGGTCATCGACGAGGGGACGACTGATATCCGCAAGGCTATTCAGGGTGCGGATCTCGTTATCCTCGCCGCTCCGGTCAAGGTCATCCTCGAGCACATCGGGGATATTTCCAAGCATTTGCGCCGGGGGTGTGTGGTGACGGATGTGGGCAGTTCCAAGGCCGCGATCGTCGAGGCCGCCCAGAAGCATTTTCCGCCGCATGTTTTATTTGCCGGTGCCCATCCCATGGCCGGTTCTGAGAAAAGCGGGGTGGCGCAGGCCAATGGCGATCTTTTCAAAGGGACGACCTGCATTATGACGCCGACGGACAAAACCAACCGTGCCGCCGTGGACAAGGTCAAGCAGTTGTGGACTATCCTGGGTGCCAATGTCAAGGTCATGGAACCCCTTGCGCATGACGAGGCACTGGCGTATGCCAGCCACTTGCCGCACATGATGGCCTTTGCGCTGGTGCGTGCTATTCCCGAAGATTTTCTTCAATACGGTGCTGCCGGCTTGATGGACACAACCCGTGTGGCCGGATCATCGGGCCAGATGTGGGCCGATGTGTGTTCGTCGAATTACCGACAAGTTATCAAAGCCATTGATGAGGCGGTTAAATCCATGTCGGAGATCCGTAAAGCCATCGTTGACCGTGATGAGGCGGCGATGATCCAGATGTTCAACCAGGCTAAAGCCAAGCGTGAAATACTGGAGAAGAAAAAATAATGTCTGATTTTGTTGTCACCATAGACGGGCCCGCCGGCGCGGGCAAGAGCACGGTTGCCAGGGTTCTGGCCCAGAAACTGGGGGTGGCCTTCATGGATACCGGGGCGATGTACCGTGCGCTCACGCTCAAGGCCTTGCGCTTGGGGGTGAAGCTTGACGATGAGTCAGCCTTGATAGCACTGGCGCGCACTTCGGTGATCGACCTTGTGAGTGAACCAGGCAAACGGCCCCAGGTTTTTCTTGACGGTGAGGATGTGTCCGAGGCGATCCGTTCCTTGGAAGTTACCAACAATACTTTCTACGCGGCCCGTGCGCCGGGGGTGCGTCATATCATGGTGGAATGGCAACGTCTGCTCGGTGCCAGGCGGTCGATGGTGGGCGACGGGCGCGACCTCGGGACGGTGGTGTTCCCGGGAGCTAGGTACAAATTTTATCTGGATGCTGATTTCAATGTCCGTTGTCAGCGCCGCATTGATGAGCTGAAGGCCAAGGGTCTTCCGGTCGATGAGGCATCGCTGCGCAAGGATGTGGCGGAACGCGACCACAAGGACAAGACACGTTCGGTTGGCCCGTTAAAGCCGGCCGAGGGGGCCGTCATCATTGATTCGACGGCCATGTCGATCGAGGCTGTTGTGGCTGTCCTTTACCATCATATCACCGGTAACGCTGACGGATCGTTGCCGCAAGGACGCGCCTAGAATGGAACAATCACAGATACGCAACTTTTCGATCATCGCGCACATTGACCACGGCAAATCAACGCTCGCCGACCGACTGATGCTCGCCTGCGGGGCTATTGACGAACGCAGTTTTAAGAATCAGCTCCTCGATGATATGGACCTCGAGCGCGAGCGTGGCATTACGATCAAGGCCTCGGCTGTCCGCTTGACCTATAAGGCCAAGGATGGCCATGAATACCTCTTTAACCTGATCGATACGCCGGGCCACGTTGATTTTACCTACGAGGTAGAAAAATCCCTCAAGGCCTGCGAAGGGGCCCTGCTGATTATCGATGCGTCGCAGGGGGTCGAATCCCAGACGGTGGCTAATTATTATCTGGCTATCAATAACAACCTTGAGATATTGCCGGTCATCAACAAGATCGATATCGCCAACATTGACCTTAACGAGGCGGTACGTCAGTTCAAGGAAGTGCTCGGGTTTCGCGAAGATGATATCCAGAAAGTTTCCGCTAAAGAAGGCCTCTTCATCAACGAATTGCTGGAGAAGATCGTTGCCTTCATCCCCGCGCCTTACGGCGAAGTGAACAAGCCGTTGAAAGCGCTTATTTTTGACATGAAATACGATGTGTACAAGGGCATCATTATTTTTATCCGTGTCATAGACGGCAAGGTCGGCATCGGCACGCGCATCCGCCTCATGCACATGAACCGCGAGTATACGGTCGAGGGTATGGGGTATTTTACGCCTTTTGATGTCAAGACCAAGGGGTTTGGTGCCGGCGAGGTTGGTTATATCACCTGCAATGTGCGCGACCCCAAGGAAGTGCGTGTGGGAGATACCATCACCGAAGCGTTGAATCCCTGCGATGCGCCGCTCGAAGGTTACCGCATCCTCAAGCCGCTGGTTTTCTGTGGCGTATATCCTGTGACCGCCGACCAGTACATGGAACTGCGCGAGGCCATTGACAAATTGCGCCTCAGCGACCCGAGCTTCACCTATGAACCGGAAACATCACAGTCTTTCGGCCACGGGTTCCGTTGCGGTTTTCTGGGTCTGTTGCACATGGAAGTGGTCCAGGAACGCTTGGAGCGCGAGTATAATTTGAGCCTTGTGCTGACAACGCCTAACGTTGGGTACCGTTATGTCACCAAAGGCGGGGTGATGACCGACATTGAAAATCCATCTCAGCTGCCGGGCCCGAGCGACGTCAAGTCTGTCGAAGAGCCTTATCTCAAAGTGGCGGTCATGACCCCGGTCAGCAGCATGGACGCGGTCATGGAATTATCCAAACGCAAGCGCGGCATTTTCATCAAGAGCGAATACATTTCCGATCGTATGCGCATCATTTACGATATTCCGCTCGCCGAGGTGATTGTGGATTTCAATGACATGGTGAAGTCCGCCACGCGCGGCTACGGGTCGATCGATTATGAATTCACCGGTTATAAGCCGGCACCCATTGCCAAGCTTGATATTTTGATCAACGACGAGGCGTGTGATGCCTTTGCCTGCCTGGTTCATAAGGATCGTGCCTATGAAAAAGGTGCCGCGCTGTGCGAAAAACTGAAAGAACTTATCCCGGCCCAGCTTTTTGAGATCCGCATCCAGGCGACGTGTGACGGGCGTATTATTGCGTCCTCGCGCATCAAATCCATGGGCAAGAATGTGACCGCCAAGTGTTACGGCGGCGACATTTCGCGCAAGCGCAAGCTCTGGGAGAAGCAGAAGGAAGGCAAGAAGAAGATGAAATCTATCGGCCGTGTTGAAGTGCCGCAGGCCGCGTTTCTGGCGGCATTAAAGATCTAATACAGATTAAAGGAGTTGATATGTTAAAGGCATTGCTGACGGAACAAAATAAAAAGATTGCCTGGGAGTGGATTGAATCCCTGGTGGTGGCTTTTATCCTGGCCATGGCGATCCGGTCTTTTCTGATCCAGCCATTCAAGATACCGTCAGGTTCCATGCGCATGACACTCGTCGAAGGGGATCGGCTTTTTGTGAGCAAACTCACCTATGGGCCGCTGGTGCCGTTGACCACTTACCGACTGCCCGGCTTTTCAACACCCCGGCGCGGGGATGTCATTGTTTTCAAATATCCTGTCCAGCGCAACAAGGATTTCATCAAGCGTCTGATCGCTTTCGGCGGAGAGACGGTCGAGATCAAAGACGGCCTTGTTTATATTAATGACAAGCCTGTGTCCGAGGAGTCGATCCGCGGGATCCACTATTACAATTATGGTGAATATGCCAAACCGGGTCAAAAGATAACAGTTCCGGCAGGTTATTATTTTGTCATGGGAGATAACAGTGCGTCAAGCCACGACAGCCGTTACTGGGGGTTTGTGCCGGCAGAACTTGTGGTAGGCAAGGCCGAGGTTATATTTTGGCCTTTGAACCGGATCAAATGGATCAGATGAAGACGCTGTATTTTTCAGGTGCGATGGTGTGCCTGCTGGCGGCTGGATGTGCGGCCGGCGGTACCGCGCCTTCAACTACCCGTTCGGATAGCATCGCAGCACAGATCGAGGCGGCCAAGAAGGTTACGGGTGCCATGGCGCCGGCCAAGACTCCGGCTGAAAAATATTCGCCGGTTACAGGGCGCCATTACAGCGGGGCGCTTGAATTTGAACCGGGCACGGGGGTAAAACTTGTGCCTGTCGAGGAGTAGGGATGGGGTTGACGCTTGCCAATAAGATCACAGTGGCGCGCATTGTGGCGGTTCCGGTTTTTGTCGGACTGATGCTCTATGCCACGCCGGCACGCCCTGAGTTTCACTGGGCCGCTCTGGTTGTTTATCTGCTGGCAGAGATCTCGGATGTTGCCGACGGGTATATTGCCCGCCATTACCGTCAAAAGACGCTTGCTGGTTCGATCCTTGATCCTCTGGCCGACAAAATGCTTTTTATCAGTGCGCTGTTATGCCTGTATCGCCAGGGGGAGCTCTTCAACTGGGCGGTCCAATTGCCGCTCTGGCTTGTTGTAGCGTTCATCGCGCGCGATGTTATCCTGGTATTGGGTGCATTGCTCCTTCAGATCCATGCCGGGGTGGTTGAAATTAAGCCGAATATCTGGGGCAAGCTGACGGCCTGTTTTCAGGCGGTGTGCGTCGTTGTTGTCTTTTTGCAATGGCCCATTGCCTTGTGGCTGTGGTGGACCGCGCTGGCGGTGACCGTTGCCTCGGGGATGATCTATATACATGAAGGTATCAGGAGTCTTAATAATGGACGTCATGACAATCGTTAGTTTGATCGGCACCGCGGTGTTGAGTTATTTGATGGGTGCTATCCCTACAGCTTACATTTTTGGCAGGGTGCTCAAAGGCATCGATATCCGCACACAGGGTTCGGGGAATGTGGGGGCGACCAATGCCTTTCGCATCCTGGGCAAGGGGCCGGGGACGGCGGTGCTGGTCATTGATATTTTAAAGGGTGCTATCGCCGTGGCGGTTGTGGCTGGTTATTTGTCGCCGGACACGACCGGGCGTATTGTTGCTGCTGTGGCGGCTGTGTGCGGGCATAACTGGACCTGTTTTTTGAACTTTAAGGGTGGCAAGGGTATTGCCACCACCCTAGGGGTGCTCATCGGATTCACGGTGGCGATCCCTGAAACGCGCGGTGCGGTGGGTCTGTGCGTTCTGACGTGGGTGGTATCTTTTCTTATGACGGCGATCGTTTCTGTTTCTTCGCTTGTGACCGCTGTGGTACTGCCGATCTTCATGCTTGTCTTCGGTGCGCCCTTAGCTTTGGTTGTGTTAAGTATTCTTTTTTGTTTCTTTGTTGTCTTGCGTCACCGCCCTAATATCCAACGCCTCCTTAATGGTCAGGAAGCTAAGGTTTCTTTCCTCTGGCATTCCAAGAAGCAATAACCATCGTTCAGCCACGGCATTAAAAGACCCCGTGACAGACAGGCTGTCAACGGGGTCTTTGACCGATGGTATGGATGAACTTATTCTTTGATATACGCCTTGATGATCTTTTGGTCGGCAACAGGTTTGTCGCCAGGCCCAACTTCTGTATTTTCGATCTTCTGGATAATATCATAACCGGCAACAACTTCGCCGAAAATGGTGTGCTTGTTGTTCAACCACGGCGTAGCCGTTGTTGTGATAAAAAACTGGCTACCATTGGTCCCAGGACCGCGATTGGCCATGGCGAGGATGCCCGGCTTGTTGAACGTGAGGCTGGGTGAAAATTCATCCGCGAATTCCTGACCCCAAAGGCTTTCACCGCCGCGGCCAGTCCCCGTCGGGTCGCCACCCTGGATCATGAATTGTTTGATGACGCGATGGAAGATAAGGCCGTCATAATAACCTTTGGCAATCAAGCCTTTGAAATTCTCGCAGGTTTTAGGTGCCGCAGACTCGAACAGCTTGATTTCCACGTTGCCCTGATTTGTTTCCAAAACGACCATTGAAGTTTTTTCTGCCATAGCGGTGTCCTCTTTCTGCGCCTGAACACTGCCCGTCATGGTCAGGGATAAAATCCCCATGGCCACAAAGAAAGTCCTAACGAACGTTGTCATAGCTGCTCCTTTGTTGATTATTATGATTTAACCTGTTTTCAAAATCATGTGCGTCCATGGCACGTGTAGTTTTCTTTATCTCAAGCCGCATTCCTTATTATCACATCAAACTGATAACTTCAAGTGGAAGCTTTTTCAATTCTTCGGTTCCAAGAATTTTAATGGCCCAGCGTAAAAGCTCGAATTTATTGCGCATTTTAGGATCAAGGGTATCTGCTGTTTTGAGTTTCTTGCGTGAAAGGAAAAATATCTTGCGAAGGGCGTTGAACACGATGCGCGCTTCGCGCGGTCGCGACATTTCGCTGGTGTTGATGCTCACAAGTGCCGCATAAGCCAGTTCATTGACATAAGCATCGTAATGATCCATTTTCCTGACCAAGATCGGCACCATGGGTTCGTAATAACGGAAGCGGTCCATGATAACCAGCGTGTGCAGGATTTCTATCTGAAGTGGAACGATGAGAGACCGTTGAAGCTGTTGTAATAATACTTTCTCAATGATGACGCGTTCCCGCGAAACCATGGCAGGGGCAAATTTCTCCCGAAAGACTTTAACCGCTGCTGCTTTTTTGTAGGCATAAAGTCCCTCATCATTGATCATGGCCAGCAAAAGATCTTTGGGTGCCGGCAACAGTTTTGTTGTATAGCCTTGGATCAGGGCTTTATCCTCAAAAAAGTCTGCTGCATTGGAAGATGGATTGGATGGGGCAGAGGAATTTTCCGGTGAAGGCTCTTGCTGGCCAGAAACTGGTGCTAGTGGAAGCAACATAAGGAAAGAAAATAATGCCGGGAATAATTTACGCATCGGTAACCTCAAGGGACATATCAACCGCCATACGCGAGTGTGTTAATGAGCCAATCGAAATGCGGTCAACGCCTGTGGCGGCTATGGCGCGCACATTTTTGAGGGTGACGCCACCGGAAGCTTCAAGTAACGGCCTTTTACCTGGAGGGAATGATTTCTTTGTCAGCATGACGGCCGCTTTTAAATCCGCAATGGACATATTGTCCAAAAGGATCATTTCAGGGTGCGCCCCGAGGACTTCCTTGAGTTCCCACAGATGATCGACCTCAACCTGGACTTTTTTGTGCGTCATGCGGTGCAGGCGGCGCACGGTTAATTCGAGTGACTCCTTGTTGCGGCAGACCACGCGATGGTTATCTTTCATTAAAACCATTTTGTTCAGATTGAAACGATGATTCACCCCGCCGCCACAACTGACGGCGTAACGTTCAAAGACGCGCAGGGTGGGCGTTGTTTTGCGTGTATCAAGTATTTTGACATCCAGGGGTTTTACGGCATCGCAAAAAAGACGTGTTTTGGTTGCGATAGCTGAAAGGTAGCTCAGGAAATTAAGCGCGGCGCGTTCACCGGTCAGGATCGCCCGGGTATGCCCTTCGATCCGGATCACGACATCTTGGGCGCCCACACGATCACCGTCTTTATGTTCGCAGGTGACATGCAGGGCCGGATCAATCTGATGAAAGACTTCACACGCAAGAGCCCTGCCGCAGAATACAGCTGTGTCTTTGGCGATGATCACCGCATGGCTTTTGTGCTGACGCGGGATCAAGAGATTGGTCGTAATATCTCCGCGACCGAGATCTTCTTTGAGTGTGGACCGGACAATAGACCGGATATCAGTATGGTTCATAACGCAAAGATTATAGTATCGACGGAAGAAAGTTTCAATGCATATTTTGATGCCGTTGGCAGTTGAATTTTTCCGGCACTTGATTTCTTCCTAATGGGTGTTATACTTCCATCAACGGTTTGGAGGAAAACCCATGAAAGATGTTGTTTATCGCAAACGCGATCTGTTTAAGAATCGCGGACGGATAGTTTCTGTAATCGAAAATGTGGCGCAACACGATAGCAGTACGCGTGTTGTGAAGAATTTCGTTTATATGGTCAGTCGTGTGGATGCCGTGCCTAAAACGCTCCCGACGCCCAAGATCCGTATGTTGAAGGGGGTAGATACCCAAGCGCGCGAGGAGCGGTTTGTCTTCAAGGTCAAGGGTTCTGTCTATATTAAAGAGAAGCGGTTCATCTTTGAATTACGGTACTGCCATAGCTTGAATGTGCTGATGCAGTGGAAGACGGTCGTTGTTCCTGCCGAGAAGTCCGTTGTTGCCGTCAACTGAGCGGCACCCTTTTCGTTGTTAATATTTTTTACAAAAAAATCCCCTATTCTAAAAACTTTTTGCTAAACTATATAAATATTTTATAAACGCATGGGTATGTCGCCTGTGTGTCCAATCGTTTAAATGGAGGAAGGTCACGTGGCTATTCGGTTCCTTATGATCGCGGTGTTCGCTTTGGTGCTTTCTGGTTGTGCAACGACAACAACGCCTAATCCTTTGCAAGGTCAGGTGACTGACCTGACGCAGCGTGTGCAAGATCAGGAAAAACAGATCAGCGACCTGAAATATGAGATCAAAGAGCTTTCATCGAAGCCGGTTTCTGAGGCTGTCGATACTGTTCCTTCTTACGTAACGCCGACGGCATTCAAGGCTGAACAGGTCAAGTCGGAAAACAAAAGTGCGAACATCATCCGAGTGAATGTGAGTGGTCGTGAATTACAGAAGGCACTCAAGGCGGCGGGTGTTTATGAAGGCAAGATCGACGGAAAGATCGGTTCAAGGACAAGGGCTGCTGTCGTGGCGTTCCAGAAGGCGCACAGCCTCAAGGCTGATGGGGTTGTGGGACAGAAGACGTGGAACGAGTTGAAGTCAGCGGCGGCTGAATCGGCATCTGCTGTGTCAGGGGATGTGGTCAAGTAAATTTAAGGGGTTGAGATGATCCTGAAAGCCGCGGTGTTCATTCGCCGCGGCTTTTTTATTCACGGAGTATTATGGGCAGTAAGGTTCTCACCGTTACGCTGAATCCGGCGATCGATCGTATCGTGCGCATTGAGAAAATGCTTGTTGGACGGGATCATTGTTCGACGGCGGCGATGGCTTTGGCCGGAGGCAAAGGGGTTAACGCGGCGCGTGCTTTGTGTGCCCTTGAGGTTCCTGTGCAAGCCACAGGGTTATGTGGCGGTGTGGCAGGGGATTTGCTAACAGCACTGTTAACACAGGAAGGCTTGCCGCACGCTTTCGTCCGCATCGCCGGAGCAACCCGTATCAATACGACGATCATGGATCGTGCAGGAGCCGTGACGCGGGTCATTGAAACAGGACCGAGGGTGACAGCGGGGGAACAGCGGACATTTATGGTGCAGTTATTGCAACAGGCTAAAGCGTGTGAGGCCGTTCTTTTCTGCGGAAGACTGCCGCCGGGGATAAGCGGGGCAGCGTTGGTGCGCATGATCGCGGCGGTGAAGCAGAAAGTGTCTTTGGTCGCTGTGGACACATCCGGGCTGGCACTTAAGGCGGTGTTAAAGGCCGGTGTGGACATCATCAAGCCCAACCGTGCCGAGGCGGAGGAAGTTCTCGGCTGGCACCTGACGTCGGAGTCCAGGGTTGCGCGGGCGCTCGATGCCTTTTTAAACCACGGGATAAAAAATGTTTTGATTTCGCTGGGGCAGGATGGGCTGGCGGCTTCCAACGGGCAGGAAATGCTCTGGGTGCGTGTGCCGCCGGTCAAGGGCGGGCATGCGGTGGGGTGTGGCGACGCGGCACTGGCGGGGTTTGTGGCCGGGCATTTGGCGGGGAAACCTTTTGCGGCTTGTGTTGACCAAGCAGCGGCATGCGGGACGGCCAACATGTTCGCGGTGATCCCCGGGGGGATCAGCAGGAATATCATCAGGAAACTGGGGCTAAAGAAATACTGATCAAAGGAGCAGTTATGGCGCTGGAACATGAAGAACGCATCATCAAACTCAAACAGCTCGACAATTTGAACAGCCAGGAAATGCGTGCCCTTGTTCAGGAAGGTGCGAAGCATTTCAAGGAGTCCTGGGTCAAGCTGGCCCAGGCGCTTTACGGCGTGCACCGTGACAAGCTGTACGAATACTGGGGCTATGAGAAGTTCGAGCTTTATGTCGAGAAAGAGGTCGGGATCAAGAAGCCGATGGCGCTTAAACTGCTTAAGACGTATGCCTTTGTTGAGGAGCAGGAGCCGCAATGCCTGCGGGCTGAATTTTTTACGGAAAAAGACGCCGGCACCATCCCGGAGTTTGAGGCGGTGAATCTGTTACGCATGGCGCGTGCCAACAAAGACCTTACAAAAAAGGATTATCAGGAAGTCCGGCGGCAGGTGATCGATGATGGTCGCGACGCGTCGCTGGTGCGCAAAGACCTGACGGCCATGATCAAGGAACGCAAGCAGGTCGATCCTGACGCGGAGCGCGAAGAACGCAATGCGGCGGCGGTACGCCGATTCCTGAACGCGATCCGTTCCTTCCGCAAGGATGCCGAGACGCTCAAGCTCCTCCCGGCAGCGATATTAAAGAAGGCCGAAGAATTATTCCAGGAACTTGAATCGGAAATTGATATTGAGAAAGGTTAATATGAAACTGGAGCGCACCCTTGTTGTCCTTGATCTTGAAACGACCGGAACCTGGGTCGAGAAGGACCGTATCATTGAGATTGCCCTTGTCCGGCGTTCGCCGTCGGGTGAAAAAGAGGTTTATCATTCCCGCGTCAATCCGCTCATGCCCATTCCCTTGGCGGTGCAGAAATTGACCGGGATCACGGATGCGGATGTGGCGGCCGCGCCCGTCTTTAAGACCATTGCCGCCGATGTCTTGGCTTTTCTGGCAGGGGCAGATCTGGCGGGGTTCAATGTGGATAAATTTGACCTCCCGCTCCTTGAGCGTGAAATGGCCGAGGCGGGGGTGCCCTTCAGCGCGTCAGGCCTCAAGGTTTTTGATGCCCAGAAGGTCTATCATTTGAACGAAAAACGCGATCTCACAGCAGCGTATGCGTTTTATTGCGGCAAACCTTTACTGGGGGCGCACGGGGCGTTGGCGGACACGGAGGCGACATTGGAAGTGATCGAGTCCCAGGTTGAGCGTTACGGCGCCGGGGATACGTCAATAGATGCTCTGGCACAGTTTCAGTATAGGGAACAGCCTGAGTTTTTTGACCCGGAAAGGCGCTTCCGTTGGTGGAACGGCGAGCTTTATATGATGTTTGGCAAATATGCCCGCAAGGAAAGTCTGCGCGAGATCGTGGCCAAGGATCCCGGGTATCTCACCTGGATGATGGGTAAGGATTTTAGCGCGGATGTAAAGAAGCTCGTCGAGAATGCTCTTAAGGGACAGTTCCCTAAACAGGAACCATGAATGACATGCGGGCGGTCCCGTATGCCCATCCCGAGCGACAGATAGAACATTTCTATTGAGCACTGAAGTTAAACAGGGTAGAATATTACCCTTCATTATTTTTTAGGTTATCAAGGAGGGGTTGTCATGGCGGGAAAGAGTGGGTTATGGATCACGGTGGTTGTTGTGGCACTGGGAGGAACTCTCTTGGTGCTTTCGCAAAACAGGGGAAAGGTGGTTGTTCCCGTTCAGGAAGAGGCGGTTGTTCCGGAGAAGGTCTCGGCAATTACCATTAAGGCGACGTCTATTCCCGTGGCAGATGTTCCTGCGCCCAAGGGGATCAAGCCTATCCATCTGCCTGAGACCGGTGTGAAGGCTTCGCCTCATGTGGCATCGTCGATCTTGGATGTGCCCAATGCGGTCAGGGCGCGCGATGCGTATGCTATTCAGGTTTTTTCTTTTAAGGATAAAGCGCGGGCGGAAGCATCGCTGAAGAAGTTGAAGGACAAGGGTTATGCGGCTTATGTTCTGATGAGTGACCTAGGGTCACGCGGGATATTTTACCGTGTGCGCGTAGGTTCGTTTGCGACGGAAGAAGAGGCTAGGAATAATGTTAGTGCCGTAAGGCGTGACTTTGAGAGTGGTAATATTGTTGCTGAATAAGACAGGAGCGTTATGAAAAGAATAATTGTTGTTTTTGCGGGATTTTTCGCGCTGGCAATGTCCGGCTGTTCTACTCAAGTGATCCGCAAGGATGTTGCTGAAATAACCGATCTTTCCGGTCACTGGAATGATACAGATGCGCGCCTTGTAGCTGAGGAGATGGTCAGGGATTGTGTGGCTGGACTGTGGGTTGGAAATTTCAACAAAGAAAAAGGCCGTGATCCTGTTGTGATCGTCGGCACGGTGGTCAACCGCAGCCATGAACATATCAATGCTGACGTGTTTGTTCAGGACCTCGAGATGTCCCTGGTCAACGCCGGCAAGGTCAAGTTTGTGGCTTCGAAGACCGAGCGCGGCGAGCTCCGTGAGGAACGTGCGGATCAGCAGTTGAATGCGGCGGTTCCGACACGCGCGCAGATGATCAGTGAAACCGGGGCAGATTTTATGCTCCAGGGGACGATCAATTCTGTCAAGGATGAGACCAAGGGGCAGTATGCGATCATGTTCCAGTCAAATCTGGAGCTCATCAACTTGACGACGAACGAAAAGGTTTGGATTGGCCAGAAAAAGATCAAGAAGCTCGTAAAACGCTCTCAGTATTCCCTGTAGTCATGATACTGTCACGTGTGATTGCATTAAGGAACGCCCTTGGGCGTTCCTTTCTTATTGTTGTCGCCACCTTTCTTCTTTCTTCTTGTGCGGCGACGGGGCGGCCACGGTTGCAGGTAGAGGTCGGCGGGCTTGTGGCTGCTGGCGACATTCAAGGGGCGGCCGGAAAGATCGCCGCGCCTGGGGCACGTTACGGGTCGGGCAATGATGTTCTTTATCAGCTTGACCGCGCCCTGATCCTGCAGATGGTCGGACGTTACAAGGAAAGTGCGGTTTCATTTGAAAAGGCCAAGGCACGCACGGAAGAGCTTTATACCCGGTCTCTCCTGAATGAAGCATCGACTTGGTTGGTCAATGATGCCCGTGCGCCTTACAGACCACCGGCTTACGAGCGTGCGTTGATGAATGTTTTCCAGTCGTTTAATTATGTTGTGTCCGGTGATATATCCGAGGCGCTGGTCGAGGCACGCGACCTGGATGTGAAGTTTCCTGTTGACGGAACCGGCGATATCAGGAAGTCGCGCGGCTTTGAGGACAACGGTTTTGCCCGTCTTGTTTCAGGAATGCTTTATGAGACCGCGGGAGAAGCCGCTACGGGTGATGCCCTGATTTCTTATAAGCAGGCACTGGAGTTGTATGATGCCTACTATGCCGGGCAATATGTGCCGCGTATGCTTCAGGAAAGCTTGCTACGTCTGGCGGCGGCTACCGGGGATGATGACCTTTCCATTTATCGTTCGCGTTTTAGTGGATTGCGTACGGGAATACCCGTCGGTAAAGCTGTTGTTTACCTGATCGAACCTGTAGGGTTTTCGCCTGTCAAGGAGTCCGGTTCATTGCCGATCCCGGTGCAGATGGACTTGATCGCCCAGGTATCATTTCCGTTCTTTGTAAAGCGCCAATACAATGTCCGTGCTTCGCGCTTTGTGTTTGAACGGAGTGATGGGGTTGCATGGCATATTCCTACGGAGATGGGAGTTGATATCGAGGATCTGGCCTTGAGGGACATGGAGTGGCGCAAGGCCGGTGTTATCGCCAAGGCTCTGGCGCGCCCGGCACTCAAGTATATGGTGGAAGCCAATCAAAAAGATGTGATTGAAAAAAGAAGCGGCCCTTTGGCGGCGGGACTGTTTGGCATCCTGAGCAGTATCTACAACATTTACACCGAACAGGCCGATGTGCGTAGCTGGCAGTCCTTGCCCGGGCAGATCCGCGTGGCCCGCGCGCTCGTTGCGCCGGGATATTACCGCGTCAGGGTTGACGATCTTGACAGGTCCGGTGCGCTTGTTGGTTCCCTCGCGCAGGGCGAGCGCGAATTCATCGCCGGGAAAACATATTTTATTATAATGCGTTCGGCTCGCTGATGCAGGGTGGATATTATGGGATAAATCTGCTTTGAGAAGCGGGTGCTATCCTTTATAATGACTTAAAATTCGGGATTAAATAATACAGGAGATGTTAAGATGAAAAAAATTGCGGTTATCATGTTCATGGCGCTGGCACTGGCAGGTTGTACGGGTGCGCAAAAGGGCGCGGGTATTGGTGCTGTGGCTGGTGCGGCACTGGGTGGTATTATCGGTCATCAGAGCGGCCACGGGGTCGAAGGGGCGTTGATCGGCGGCGCGGTAGGGGCAGCGGGCGGCGCGCTCACGGGCGATGCTATGGAAAACAAGCAATAACGGTATAATTCAATGCTCATGAAAATTATCATTGTGGATGATTCCCAGCTTGACCGCAAACTTCTCTCGCGGTCGCTGGTGAACTGCGGTGTCAAGAACGAGATCCTCCAAGCGGAGAATGCTGAGGCGGCGATGCCTCTTATTATCGCCAATCGGGGTTATATTGCGCTCATGTTCCTCGATTATCAGATGCCGCAGATGACCGGGGTGGAATTGATGGAGGGTCTTGTCAAGGTGCCTTCGACAGCAGATATACCGATCATCATGGTGACAGCCTCTGCTTCCGAGGATAGCCGGACTGCGGCCTATAAAGTGAATCCGAATCTTGTCGGGTATTTGATAAAGCCGTTTAAGCCTGATCAGCTCCTATCGCTGATTCGTCCATACGTGAAGATCAATGACTGAATCAAGGATAGATCCTGTCGGTTTTTATGATCAGGCGCGGCTGCTGTGCACCGCTGTTCAAAAAATGATCCACCTTAAGGGCGGGTATGGGTTTGCCGCTGAGCCTGACATCCTCGAGAAGAGGATCGTGCAGTTCAATCAGCGGATGCGTGTGGACGGACTTTCGAAGTTTGGTTCCCGCACGGTCTTTTCCGCTGTGAAGTTCTATGCGGGGGTCGATGAACTTGACCGTGATGCGCCGCTGGGTGTTATGATCATTTTTATTGAAATAGACCAGCTGTCGCGACTTTTCTGGAGTTTTGATTATCCGCGCCTTGATGAGGAGGATGACGCAGCGATCCTTGACGGCTGTGGTACGCTTGCCAACTTGATTGCGGGGTGTTTTGTTAAGGAAATTCGTGATGCGGGGTATGTGCATTTGCAAATGTCTCATTTTGAAAATCATATCAATACGGCCATTAACGGGATCAACTTTATGCCAAACCAAGAAACAAAATACGAGATCCGTTTCAAGTTTCAGGGCAACCGCCGTATTACGGCAGAATTGAGCATGGGGCATATACCCAGGGCTGTTTGAGAAAAATACTATGCCTAAAACTATCCTGATCGTTGATGATGACCGCACCCTTGTTCATGTTTTGGAGAAATTCCTGAGGGAAGCGGGTTATAGCACGCTAACGGCCCATGACGGCGGGGAGGCTCTTGAGAAAGTTTCCACCGCCCACCCGGATCTTATTCTGCTGGACATCCAGATACCCAAGCTCCACGGTTATTCCTTCTTGTTTGAGATGCGCAAGATCGAGGGGGCTGGAGCCATCCCGGTCATTATTCTTACAGCATCAACGACGATGGCAGATATGTTCATGGCCGAAGGGGTTAAGGAATACCTTATCAAGCCCTGTTCTTCCCGGGATGTCTTGGGAAAGATCAGTAAATACATTTAACCCGCATTTTAATAAAGAGAAAGTGTCCTCATGCGCAAACTAGATCTGGAACAGCTCGGGATAACAGATGTCCGGGAAGTTTATTATAATCTTTCTTATGACGAACTTTTTAATCGGGAAACAGACCCGTCGTTGACGGGCTGGGATCGCGGTGTTGTTACAGAGCTGGGTGCTGTCAATGTGGACACTGGCAAATTCACGGGGCGTTCTCCTAAGGATAAATATTTTGCCGATGAGCCTTCGTCGAGTGCCAATATCTGGTGGTCTGCTCCTGGCAACGGGTCGGATAACCGTAGGTTGTCACCCGAAGGCTGGGCTAGGCTCAAAGGGCTTTCCCTGCAACAGTTGTCTGGCAAAAAACTTTATGTGATGGATGGTTACTGCGGGGCCAACAAAGACACGCGCCTGTGCGTCCGACTGGTCACCGAGGTCGCTTGGATGGCGCATTTCTTCAAGAATATGTTCCTTCGCCCGACAGCTGAAGAATTGGTAGATTTTTGTCCCGACTGGACCATCCTTAATGCCTGCAAGACGTCGTGTCCGGATTATAAAACTTACGCGATGAATTCGGAGGTCTTTGGTGCGTTCCATGTCGGTGAGCGCATGACCTGCATCGGCGGGACGTGGTACGGTGGCGAGATTAAAAAGGGTATTTTTACGGTCATGAATTATTTTCTGCCGTTGAAAGGGGTGGGGGCGTTCCATTGTTCGGCCAATATGGGTGAACAAGGAGATACCGCTCTTTTCTTCGGCCTTTCAGGGACCGGTAAAACCACTTTATCGGCAGATCCCAAGCGCCGGCTTATTGGTGATGACGAACATGGCTGGGATGACGCGGGAGTGTTTAACTTTGAAGGCGGCTGTTACGCCAAATGCATCAACCTTTCCAAAGAAAAAGAGCCGGATATTTATCATGCGATCAAGCGCGACGCCATCCTGGAGAATCTTGTCCTTGATGCTGCCGGGGGCATTGATTTTAAGTCCGAGGCCAAGACTGAAAACACCCGCGCATCGTATCCGATCCATCATATTCATAATATTGTCAAGCCTGTTTCCAAGGGGGGGCATCCCCGGAAGATCATTTTTCTTTCGTGTGATGCGTATGGGGTATTGCCGCCTGTGGCACGCCTGACCAAAGAGCAGGCGATGTATCATTTTTTAAGCGGTTATACAGCCAAGCTGGCCGGCACGGAACTGGGCGTGACCGAGCCGCAAGCGACATTCTCGTCGTGTTTTGGACAGGCCTTCCTGCCCCTTCACCCGATCCGCTATGCCAGGATCTTGGCTGAAAAGATGGCGTTGCACGGGGCTGTGGCGTATGCGGTCAATACCGGCTGGGTTGCGGGGAAATACGGGGTTGGGTACCGCATGGATATTGTGCAGACGCGCGCGATCATCGATGCGATCCTTGACGGTGCTATTGATCACGGTACATTTGAGGTCATGCCTGTGTTCGGTGTCGAGATCCCGTGCGCGGTGAAGGGAGTTTCTCAGCCGCTGCTCAATCCGCGCAACGCCTGGACGGACAAGGCCGAATATGATATGGCTTGCCGTAAGCTCGCGGCAATGTTTATAAAGAATTTCAAAAAGTTTGAGGATGATCCGGCTGCCAAGGCTTTGGTAGCGGTCGGCCCGCAACTTCTTCAGGAGTGACCTTTGTGAATATCAAAAAATTATTGTGGGCAGTTCTGGCAGGTTTCGTCACCGTGACCGCTGTTTTGGCGGGACGTGTTTTTATGTCTGCGGGGGCAGTGGTGTCGCAGATCGTTCCCGTAGGACGTTCTGTCGGCAATCCTGGTGCTTCTATCAAGGTTGTGGAGTACACGGATTTTCAGTGTCCGGCCTGTGCCAAGGCCTCTGGTGTTATGCACGAGGAAGTTGTCCGTAATGCGGGAAAGATCCTTCTGGAGTTGAAATATTTTCCGCTGCCCATGCATAAAAATGCGCGGCGTGCGGCGGTGGCGGCTGAATGCGCCCTGGCGCAGGGGAAATTCTGGCTTATGGAAAAAGTTCTTTTTTCAAGCCAGAAAAGCTGGGCGGATTTAGCTAATCCTGATGATTATTTCCTGAGCTTGTCCCGAGGGATCGGCTGTGATGATCTTAAAATGATGCGTTGCATGTCGGATCACACGGTCGTTGAGCGTATCGATAAAGATGTCGTGGAGGGGAAAAGCCGGGGCGTAGCGGCCACACCAACGTTTTTCATTAATGGCACGATGGTGGTTGGGGCGCAGGCTCTCCAGAAGGCCATTGCCGAGGGGGTAAAGTGATATGGGAAAATATCTGTTCCTAGCACTAAGGTTGCTGATTGCCGCAGTATTCCTTGTTTCCGGGTGGGAAAAGGCTGTCAATCCGCCGGCGAACTTTCTTTATATCCTGCAGGCGTATGATATTCTTCCGGCGGTATTGGAGCGGTTGGTGTCTGTTGTTTTCCCTTGGATTGAACTTGCCACGGGTGTGTTGCTGGCGCTGGGGTTATGGCTGCGCGTGGGACTTCTTGTATCTGCCTGTGTGTCCGGGTCGTTCATTCTGATCGTCAGTCAGGCGATCGTGCGTCATTTGCCGATCGATAATTGCGGTTGTTTCGGTAATCTGGTGCATCTGCCTTTGCGCGGGGTCATTATTCTGGATCTGGCCATTTTTACAACAACCCTGCTCCTTTCATGGAATCTGATCGCGGCCCGTCGTTTCAGCCTGGATAATGCTTGCGAACCGCGTGCATGAGAATGTTTTTGTTTGTGGCCGCAACTTTTCTGGGTTTTATGATGAATCAGCCATTCTTATTCTCTGATGATAATGTTATGCCTGCCGCGCTGGCCGGGACCTGGTATCCGGGCACACCACAGGAATTAAGCACCCTGCTCGATGGTTTTTCATCATCCGTCAGCTTTCCGGCAGAGACGCCTTCGGGGGGTGACATCGCCGTTATTGTAGCGCCGCACGCGGGGTATCCTTTTTCGGGTGGTGTGGCGGCGTACGGGTTTAAGGCGGTCAAGGCCAGAAAGATAGCAACGGTCGTTATTCTCGCGCCGACACATCATTTTTCTTTCAAGGGAGCTTCGGTGTGGGCGAAGGGGGCTTTCACCACGCCACTGGGGTCGGTGGCTGTGGATGAGGTCTTTGCGGCGCAGCTTCTTACGGCCGATAAGGTATTCATCACCCGTAAAGATATCTTCAAAGGTGTCCCGGGTCGTCCGGAAAACTCGGTCGAGACGCAGATCCCTTTTGTTCAGCAGACATTCCCCGGGGCGAAGATCGTGCCTGTGATCCTCGGGTATCCGCCGGATGCGCGCACTGCGGCGGCCGTGGCGCAGGCGTTGGCGCAGGTCGTGGGCGGGCGTGATGATGTGCTGGTTGTCGTGAGCGTGGATCAGTCGCATTTTCATCCTTTAGACCAGGCCCGTGTGATTGACCGTGCAGGCTTGGCGGCGATAGAGAAGTTTGATATGGAGGCATTATGGGCAGGCCATGCTGCCGGGCGGATGGAAGTGGACGGTTTTCATGTGGTGGGGACTGCGATGGCTTATGCTCGGGCGCTCGGATATGGCCGTGCCAAGGTCCTCAGGTATGCGACTTCCGCTGACGCGACAGGTGACACTAAAAGCGTCGTGGGGTATGCGTCGGTGATTTTTTATAGGGATGCGGCATCTGCTGTGAAGGCAGTGGTTGCGCCTTTGTCGGCTTCGCAGAAAGACCGGCTCGTGCGCATGGCACGCCGTACCCTCGACATGTTTGTGCGGACAAGGAAGCGCCGCGCGGTCGATGACAAAGACCCGCGAATGGCTGTGCCCGAAGGCGCGTTTGTGACCTTGAAGAAAGCCGGTGTTTTACGCGGATGCATCGGACATATTATTGGCGAGGGACCTTTAGCCCTCACGGTGCGCGACATGGCCATTGCGGCGGCCAGCGAGGATCCACGCTTCGCGCCGGTGTCGGTCAGCGAGCTTGCGGATATCAGCCTTGAGATATCTGTTTTATCAACCCCGCGAGAGATAAAAAGTGCGCAGGAGGTGGTGTTGGGCCGGCATGGCGTGATCGTCAGACGTGGTGCGCGGGGAGGTGTGTTTTTACCTCAGGTCGCCGATGAAACCGGTTGGAGCCGGGAGCGGTTCTTGTCTGAACTTTGCGCACAGAAGGCGGGGCTTTCGCCGGATTGCTGGAAAGATCCAGCAACCAAAATAGAAGTTTTCACCGCCGATGTTTTTGGCGAAACAAAGGAGTGATATGGGCAGTCTCCCGTTAAAGAGCAGGAAAGAAAGACAAAAAGAACGTCGGGAAGAGAAGGCACCGCGCAAGCCGCTGCTGTCCGACCGCCAGAGAAAGGTCGTCCTGGCCGTCCTTGTTATTGCTGTTTGTGCGGTGCCTGTCATTGACATCTTGCGTTGCAAGGCGGCTTGTATGAAACGCGTCAAAACGCCTTATCCCGAGATCGCTTGCCGTTATGAATGCCCCTGGCCCTGGCAGAAGTCCGAATAGTGCCGGAGTCGTGCATGAAAATGTCAGCCGAGGCGCGTATTATCTGGATCAGCACCCTGATCATCATGTCGGTTGGATTGGTGACGCTTTATAGTGCTTCTTTTGATAATGTCCGTGTTTCCCGCCAGGTTTTTTTCGATCAGCTGGTTTGTGGGGCTTTGGCTCTGACGGTGATGTTTGTTTTGAGCCGCATTCATTACAGGATGTTCTTTGATGCCGCCTATCCTTTGTATGTCATCAATGTCCTTTTGCTGATCTTTGTGCTGGTTGCCGGTCGTTCTGCGCTTGGAGCCACGCGCTGGTTTAGTTTTGCGGGCATCAGTTTTCAGCCGTCGGAGCTGTCCAAGGTTGCGGTTATCCTGATGCTGGGGCGGTATTTCAGTAAACGGAATTTAAAACTTTCTTTTGATCTGCGCAGTTCATTTTATGCGTTCGGTCGCGATCTGTGCTATCCGCTCTTTCTTATGTTGCTCAGTTTTGTATTTATTTTCAAACAGCCTGATCTGGGGACGGCGATCCTGGTATTTGGAATATTTGTGATCATGCTTTTTGCCAGCGGGATCGACTGGCGGCCGCTGGCTGGTTTTCTGGGACTATGTGCCATTGCCGTTCCTTTTGGCTGGCATTTTCTCAAGGATTATCAGCGGGATCGCCTTTTGGTATTTCTTAATCCGAATATAGATCCGCTGGGGGCAGGGTATACGATCATTCAGTCGCGCATTGCGATCGGTTCGGGGCAGGTCTTTGGCAAGGGCTGGCTGGCCGGAACGCAGAACCAGCTTAATTTTCTTCCCGAGCGCCATACGGATTTTATTTTTGCGGTGATCGGCGAGGAGTGGGGCTTTGCCGGGACGACCTTTCTTCTGGGGTGTTATTTCATGCTGATCTATACAGGGATACAGATCGCGGGAAGGGTCAAGGACAAGTTCGGGCATCTTGTGGCCATAGGCATCGTTTCGATCCTGACCCTGCAGGTGGTTATTAACATGAGCATGACCATGGGCTTGAGCCCGGTGGTGGGGATCACGCTGCCTTTTGTGAGTTACGGACGGACTTCTTTTTTGGTCTTTGCCATCATGATGGGGTTCTTGCTCAACCTTTCCCAACAGCGCCGTTCAAATGCGTGATTGAAAATCTTTCAAAGAATTTCCGCTTGTGTATGGAAAAAGGGCTCTGACTGGTCTATAGTATAATTATGGCATTTGAACGCACGACGCATAAGAATCTCGGCGAACTCCTCATGGAGCGCGGTGTCATCACGCGCCCCCAGCTTGAGGCTGTGGTTGCCTATCAGTTAAAAAATAAAGGCGTACTTTTTGGCGAAGCCCTGATCTGTCTCGGTAGTGCGACAGAGGAAGACATTGCCCAAGCGCTCACCTGCCAGTACGGATTTCCTTATCTGCGTCTTTCCAATCACAAGATCGACCGGCAGGTTTTGACGGTCATCCCAGCGCATCTATGTGAGCAGTTTTGCCTTATTCCCGTTCACAGGCGCGGGGATGTCTTGACATTGGCCATGTCTAATCCTTTGAATAGCAGGGCTTTGCAGGACGTAGAATTACTGTCGGGATGTACGGCCCAGGCTTTTGTGAGTACGGCCAGTGATATTCGTAATGCCATAAGAAAATATTATGCCACCGTGCTTGACGCGGGGAATGGATATGGCGATGCCGACGTTCCTGCATGACCGTCATTTGATAGGAGATGTCCTGGTTTTCCGGAAGCTGATCACGGTTACTCAGCTGGCACATGCGTTGTTGGTTCAGCGGTCTGAAAAAGGCGTTTTTATTGGAGAGATCCTGATGCGCCTTGGGTATGCCGGCGAGATGGATGTCGTGACGGCGCTGGTGGTGCAGTATAATCTTCCGTATATTGCGGTGATGCGTTACCATGTTGAGCCTTGTATCCTTGGGCTTATACCTTCGGATCTGGCTCGGCGTAAACGTCTCGTGCCGCTCGACAGGATCGGTAATGTTTTGAGTGTTGTGGTGCCGCACCCTCCCGATGCGGCCCTGCGCCGTGAGGTTGAGGCGTTGACGCATTGCCGGATGGCAACTTTTATTTCCACCAGATCCGAGATCGATCTGGCCATCGAACATTTTTATCCCGTACCCGATCATGGCGGCATTAAATAAGGGCGGGCGTTCATATGACACAGGAGGCATCATGAAAAGAAGTTTTTTGGGGTTGATGAGTATACTGCTTGTATTGTGCGGTAACAGTTTTGCCGAGGTCAAATCCCCGGATCCGGCGGCTTTTGATTACACGCTCCAAAGGCTTCATCAGAGCGTGGCGGAACTTTCCAAAGAAAATCAGGAACTCAAAGCGCGTAATACAGGTGTGCGCGTCAAGGTTGGGGCCCTTACGGCCAAGCTGACCGCTATGCAAGAGGATGTCTATCAGCTTAAGAAAAGGAAGGCAGTTCAAACGGTCAGTCCCAAGGGGGTGAGCGCGCTCGACTCTCTCAAGGCGCAGGTCATCCGTTTGAACCAAGAGTTAACAAGGATCGGTCAGGAATCGGTGGCTGTTGATGCCCAGATGAAACTTGTTGAAGAAGCAGAACGGGCTTATGGTCAGAAGATCAGCAAGCTTGAAGCGGATATTAAGGAGGTGCCCTCAGACGGTGCGCTTTCAGTTGAATGGCAAAAAGCTGTCACCGACCTTCAGGTCGAAAGGGATAAATTACGTCAAGAAGCGCACGAAGCGACCGTGCGTTATAACGCGGCCAAAACACAGTGGGTTAACCTTGATGCGGCCATCACCCATGAGCCTAAACAATTTCAGACGATTAGAGCAGAACAGGAATCTATCGCCCGGGAAGCGGCAGCCATAGAAGCTGAATTGCCCAAATTAAAAGCTAATATGGCTGAAGCGCAGGCGGATGTTCAGCACCTCGATCTTGAAGATAACAGTGATCTTAAAGTGGGGCGTATGGAAAGCGAGATCAAGGCGATCACGGAGCGTAATCGTAGCCTTGAACTGGAACTGCTTACCCTCCAGAAGGTCAAGGATGGCGAGTTCAAGCGCGTGCAAGACGAGCGTAGCGCGCTAGAAGTCAAATACAAAGGTGAAATTGATGCCTTAACGGTGCGCAATACCGCGTTGCGGCAGGAATTGGACGGGCTGCGCAAGGCGATGGTCGCCTTGGATAAGAAGAAATCCGTATTGGAGTCGGATGCGTACACGCCCCGTTGATCTTTACGGATTTTAGTCGTTTAAAATTTCCGGATGATATGTTAGAATGAGCAAACTGTTAAGGAGTGTTTATGGGGAAGAAAGCTTTCCATTTCGTTGAGATCATGATTGTTGCTGTGATCATTGTTCTTTTTGTCGCGATCATTATCCCGAGTGCCTTGAAGTCCGGTATCGAGACCAATGATACGCTGGCCAAGGGGAAGTTGCGGCAGCTCTCTGCGGTGGCAGAAGCTTATGCCACTACGCATACGGGCAATTATCCTTTGGAGATGACTGCGCTGAGCGGGACCACGCCACCGTTGATCAGAGAAAATCCGTGCGGGTTGGCGTTCTCAGGCTTCAGATATGCTTGTGAGTTTACGGCAATTTCCTATGTGTTTACCGCGACGCCGGTTACAGCGGGCAAATCAGGGACAGCAATTTATACGATAACGACCGGCGGTGTTTTGCAATAAGGTCATAGACGGACATCTGTGCGAAGGGTGCCGTTGGCGCCTTCCGGTCGAAATAATAATTTCATCATATTTAAGGAGTAAGCGTGTCCAGAGAGATCCTCATTCATGTGGCTGATGGCGAACGTCGCGTTGCTATCGTTGAAAACAAGCACCTTGATGATTTTTACATTGAAATTGACCGGCATCGGTCAACCCTCGGGAATATTTACAAGGGCAGGGTCGAGTCCATCCTTCCGTCGATCAATGGGGCTTTTGTTAATATCGGTCAGGAGCGCAATGGGTTTTTGTATTTGACCGACGCGGATCATCCGTATGTTCAGGACTTTGACAACCTCAATGGTCCAGGTGCTGCCGCACAGGGTTTTTTTGACAAGTTGTTGAATCGTAAGCCGAAGTCGTCCTCCGTTGCTGTAGCGGTTGATACCGAGGGAAATGCGCCGGCTCCAGCCTCCTCACCTGAAGCGGTTGAAGTTCTTAAGCCTGCCGAGAGCGCGTCGGTCCCTGCTAAGGTCGAGGCGTCGAACGCTGGCGGACAGGGTCGTGGACGGGGTCGTTTCGGGCGTCAGCAGGGCGGTGCTAAAGAACGACCTGTATCGTTGAAAGTCGGGCAGGAAGTGCTTGTTCAGGTTGAAAAAGACCCCTTCGGTACTAAAGGTGCCCGTTTGACAACTCACCTTTCTATTCCGGGAAGGTTCGTTGTTTATATGCCGTATGACAAGCACATTGGTGTTTCGCAAAAGATTGAGTCTATTGAAGAGCGCCAGCGGTTGCGTGACATTATTAAGGAATGTGATTTTGCCAAGGATGGTGGTTTTATCATCCGCACCGTTTCTTTCGGGCAGGAAAAGGAAGAGCTTTTGAATGATGCGCGCTTTGTTCATGAGAAATGGCAGAAGGTCGTCAAACTCGCCAAAGAGAAAAAAGCACCCGCGATCATTTATCAGGAAGGCGACATCATCTGGAAAGTCGTTCGTGATTTCTTCCGCAAGGAAGTGACCGGTGTCCATATTGATTCCAAGGAAGAGCATGAACAACTGGTGAAGTATGTCGAGTCGCTGGTCGGGAAACCCGCGCTTAAAAAGGTGCATTACTACGGTGGCGAAGCCTCGATCTTTGAGGCGCATAAGATTTCGGCCGAGCTTGACCGGATCTACGACCAAAAGGTTTTTCTTAAGACAGGTGCTTATCTTGTCATCGAACCCACCGAAGGGGTCACGGTCATCGATGTCAACAGCGGCCGTTATAAGACATCCGCGTCGCCGGAAGATGCGGCATTCAATGTCAATATCGAGGCTGCGCCCGAGATCGCGCGCCAGTTGCGCCTGAGGGATCTGGGCGGCATTATTGTTATTGATTTCATTGATATGTCCCGGGAAGATCACAAACGTAAGGTTCTTGACGTGCTCAAGGCCGAGCTCGCGCGCGACCTTTCCAAAACCGAAGTGAACAAGATCTCAAGCCTGGGGCTTGTGGAGATGACCCGTGAGCGCGCCGGCAAGACCATTGAATCGTTGAAGTTCGCCGAGTGCCCTTATTGTCACGGCCGCGGCAGGGTCAAGATCGACTAGAAAAAGGCGGCTTGATCTTTTCTCTGGCAATAATCAGGTATTTATATATAATACAGCATCTTTACGGCAGGCTCCAGGGGATGGGGCGGCAAATGATCTAACAAAGTACCGGAGGTTTCACGTATGTACGCAGTCATTCAGGTGGGCTCTTTTCAGTTCAAGGTCGCCGAGGGCGATTTGATCGACGCGCCCAAGCTCGATAGCGAGGTCGGACAGACCTTTGACATTACCGACGTTCTCCTTTATGCCGATGGCGAGGATGTGCGTGTCGGAGATCCTTTCGTTAAGGGGGTTACCGTCGGCACCAAGATCGTCCGTCATTTCCGTGATGACAAAGATATCAGTTTCAAGTTCAAGAAGCGCAAGGATTCACGCAAAACCATCGGGCACCGCCAGGACTTGACAGCGCTTCAGATCACCAGCATTGCGGTTCAATAAGCTGCCCCCATGGCCTTCGTCGATTCCGCACGGATCTATATCAAGGCAGGCGGCGGCGGCAAGGGGTGTGAAAGCCATTACCGCGATCTGTGGATGCGTTATCCCCGTGCAGACGGTGGTGACGGCGGCGGCGGCGGGAGCGTTATCTTTGTTGCGGCCTCTAATATCCACACCCTTCTTGATTACAGGTTCAAACAGCATTACCAGGGCGAGCGCGGCGGGCACGGTGGTAGCAGTGGCATGACCGGCAGTACCGGTGATGATTGTTTCTTGCGTGTGCCTGTCGGGACCGTCCTTTGGGATGATAACACGGGGCTGCTGATCCGTGATCTGTCGACGCCAGGTGAGCGTGTTATTGTCGCTCTCGGCGGATCCGGCGGCATCGGCAACAAGCGGCGCAAGACGGTCCATCCGCCGACCCTCGGCGAGGAAAAGATCATTCGTCTTGAACTGAAGATCATTGCTGATGTCGGGCTGGTGGGCTTCCCCAATGCGGGCAAATCGACCATCATCAACAATATTTCCAAGGTTAAATCGAAGATCGCCAACTATCCTTTCACCACCAAGCACCCTGTGTTGGGGATCGTGGAAACGGATACTTTTAATTTTATTGTTGCGGACCTCCCCGGATTGATCGAAGGGGCGCACCTCGGCAAGGGGCTCGGCATCAAGTTTCTCAAGCATGCCGAACGCACCAAGGTTCTTGTCCAGGTCATTGATATGGCTGGCACCGAGGACCGTGACCCGCTGGAGGATTACCAGTCCATTGTATTTGAGCTGGAACAGTACAGCGACCTGCTGGCGCATAAACAACGGGTCGTCGTGGCCAACAAGATGGATTTGCCGTCGGCGAAGAAACATCTTAAACGATTCAAAAGAAAATTCGACGTCGATATCATCGAGGTCTCGGCACTGGAGCACAAGGGTATCGAGGGGTTGGTCGACGCCATGGCGGCCATCCTAAAACCTTCGGTCAAGGGTGAGTGATGTTATGCCGCGCAGGTTCCCCCGCAAGCTAAAACGTGTGGTCATCAAGGTGGGTTCAAGCCTGCTGGCCAATCATTTGATGAAGCCGCAGGAAACTTCCCTGAAGTCGCTCGTCAATCAGATTTGTGATCTTAAAGACAAAGGTATCGAGGTCGTTTTCGTCAGTTCCGGAGCCATTGCCCTTGGTCTTGGTGAATTGGGGATCCGTGTTCGTCCGACGGATACGCCTTCGTTGCAGGCCGCTGCCGCGGTGGGGCAGGCTCTGCTCATGCGTCTTTATGGTGATCTTTTTAAAAAACGTGGGCGTGTGTGCGCGCAGATCCTTTTGACCTGGGATGATTTTAACACTCAATTGCGTCATCGCAATGCCTGCAATACCCTTAATGTTCTTCTGGGGCGAGGGGTTGTGCCCATCATCAATGAGAACGACACTATTTCTACCGATGAGATAAAGTTCGGCGATAATGACAAGCTTTCGGCAATGGTTGCGGCCATGGCTCGGGCTAACCTTCTGGTGATGCTGTCGGATGTCGACGGGCTTTACAGGAAGGAAGGCGGGAAGCTGACCGAAAAGATCAGCGAGATCCACGCCATCACCGACGACATCAGGGCGATGGCGGGTGGAGCGCGCGACAGGAACTTCTCCAAAGGCGGCATGATCACCAAGCTCAATGCGGTAGAGATCGCGGCACTAGCGCAGGTGCCCTGCATCATCGCTAATGGCCAGACACCGGAGGTGATCCGGCGGATCATCCTCGACGGGGAGCCGCTGGGGACATATTTTCTGAGAAAGCCGGCAAGATAAAAAGAGCCGCCAAGCTGGCGCATAATCGCACGGCTTCAACTTAGAGGACGTATGGATATTCAAAAGACTATTCTAAAACAGGTCAGGGAAGCCCGCGCGGCAGCCTTGCAGTCGGCGCTCTTGACAACGGCGGCAAAGAATACAGCACTCAAGGCCATGGCCCAGGCATTGGGCGATCAAGCGGCGTTGATCCTTAAAGAGAACGCGAAAGATGTGGCGGCAGCCAAACTTTCCGGCCTTGCCCCGGCCTTGATCGAGCGTCTGACGCTCAATGAATCCCGTGTCAGGGCGATGGCGCTCGGCATCCTTGATATTGTTAAATTAAAAGACCCTGTGGGCGAGGTCATGCAGGTGTCCGTGCGCCCCAATGGCCTGGCGATCAAGAAAGTGCGCGTCCCTATCGGGGTTGTGGCCATTATTTATGAGGCACGGCCCAATGTGACGGCGGATTGCGCCGCCTTATGCCTCAAGTCCGGTAATGCCGTGATCCTTAAGGGCGGCAAAGAGGCGATCTTTTCCAATATGGCTATTTACAAGATTTTAAAAGGAGCGTTGGCGGGCACGGCGGTGCCTACCGGGGCACTGCAGTTTATCACGTCGACGGATCGTGCGGCTGTGACCGAACTGCTCAAGATGGACCAATGGGTTGACCTTGTGGTGCCTCGCGGCGGCGAAGGCTTGATCCGTTTTGTGGCGGAACATTCGCGCATTCCCGTTGTCAAGCATTACAAGGGCGTGTGCCATACGTATGTGAGCGATAAAGCAGACCTTAAGAAAGCCGCCGCTATTTGTTTTAACGCGAAAGTCCAGCGCCCCGGTGTTTGCAATGCCATGGAAAAAATGCTGGTCCATGAAAATGTGGCGAAAGTATTTTTGCCCGCCATGATCCGGCGTTTGCGTGAGGCCGGGGTTGAGATCCGCGGTGATGAAGCGGTGCGCCGTATCGCGCCGGATGTTAAGAAGGCCGTTGCAGCAGATTGGCACACGGAGTATCTTGATTTGATCCTCACGGTCAAGGTGGTTAACGATGTTCAGGCGGCAGTAACGCATATTAATACATACGGGTCACGCCACTCAGATGCGATCGTGACCAAAGATAAAAAAGAAGCGGATGCTTTCCTTAAAGGTGTGGATTCCGCCTGTGTGTATGTGAATGCGTCGACACGGTTCACTGATGGCTATGAATTTGGCCTGGGGGCCGAGGTCGGAATATCGACGGACAAATTGCATGTGCGTGGGCCCATGGGTCTAGAAGGCCTGACATCGTACAAGTATCAGGTTTACGGCAACGGACAGATTCGCGGATAGAGGGTCACGATGACGAAAATAGCTCTTTTTGGCGGAACGTTCGACCCTGTGCATATCGGGCATTTGCTGATGGCGCGTACAGCCCAGGAGGAGATGGGGTTCGACAAGATCGTCTTTATCCCCAGCTGCGTGCCGCCGCACAAGCGTTCCACAACGCTCTTCTCCGTCGAGGATCGTATCGCGATGGTCCGGCTGGCGGTGGCGTATAATTCAGGATTTGAGGTTTCGGATTTTGAGATCAGGAAGGGCGGGCGTTCGTATTCCATTGATACCGTCAGGCATTTCCGTGAGATCTATCCGGCTCCGGCAAAACTTTATTTTATTGTCGGCGGGGATGCGATCAACCAGATCCATGCCTGGAAAGATATCGAGCAGATCAAGCAGTTGTGTTCTTTTGTTTCCGTGAACCGTCCGGGGTATCCCCGAGGATTGGCGCGGTTTAAATATCACGCCCTGTCCATGCACGGCATTGATATGTCATCGACGGAGATCCGTAAAAGGATCCAGCAGGGGCGCTCGATCCAGTACCTGGTTCCCGAAAGCGTCCTGGGATACATCAGAGAACACCGGTTACCCAAGACCTAAACCCGAGGCGGGTTTTATCCACCCGCTTCCATAAAAACATAGAGACGCTTCGTTGGAACGTCTCCTTCTAAGGAGTTCAATATGAGCCAAGACTTCAAGAGCGTCATCAAATTCGGTACTGACGGCTGGCGCGCGGTCATTGCGGACACGTTCACCTTCGAGAATGTTGAATACCTTGCCCAGGCGCTGGCGGTATGGGTCAAGCAAGATGCCCGCCGCATTGCCGGTGAGCCTCTGCGTGTGGCCGTAGGGTATGATAACCGTTTCCTCTCCCGTCAGTTTTCCGAGACGACCGCGGTTGTGCTCGCGGCCAACGGGATCGAGGTTGTTTTATCCGACGCCTCCTTACCGACGCCGGCCTTGAGCCTTGCCGCCCGCGACCTGAAATGCGTGGCGGGTGTTGTGATCACGGCCAGCCATAATCCGCCGGAGTACAACGGGTTCAAGATCAAGACCGCCGAGGGTGGCGGGGCGGGCAAGAATATTACCGATGCTGTTGAAGGTTACTTGGGGCTTGAGCCTGTGCAAAAGCTTGATCTTGCCAAGTCAATCGTCGACGGTAAGATCAAGGTTGTCGACCTGAAGAAGCCGTACCTGAAATTCATCAAAGGGTATGTAAATTTAAAGAAGATCAAACCCGCGAAATTCCGCGTGGTGCAGGATGTGATGCACGGTTCCGGCGGCACACTGCTGGCTGAGGTTCTGAAAGGGTCGAAGATCAGGCTCGAGCTTTTACGTTCCGACGTCAACCCGGGGTTCAATGGGTGCCGCCCCGAGCCTCTGCCGCAGTATCTCGGCGGGCTTATCGCCAAGATGAAGAAAGAAAAGATCGACCTCGGGCTTGTGCTCGACGGAGATGCTGACCGCGTGGCGGCGGTGCTCCCGGGCGGCGAATTCCTTTCGCCGCAGAAGATCCTCGCCTTGCTGGCGTTGCATTTGTACAAGAACAGGGGCATCAAGGGCGGGGTAGTGAAGACCATTTGCGGCACGATGATGATCGATAATATGTGTAAGGATCATGGCATCAAACTTTATGAAACACCGGTGGGGTTTAAATACATCTCCGACCTGATGATCAACGAACAGATCATCGCTGGCGGCGAAGAGGCCGGTGGTATGGGCCTGCCGAATTATATCCCCGAGCGCGACGGCATCTTGGCCGGCCTTCTGCTTCTGGAAATGATGGTCTATGAAAAAAAGAATATCGGCAAGATCCTCGCTGAAGTCGAAAAGAAATATGGCCGTTTTTATTACGACAAGACCAGTATCAGCATGAAGTCGGTGGTCAAGACGCTTGATCCGGTCAAGAAGCTGGAGAAAGTCCTGGGGCAGAAAGTCATCGCCGTCAAAGATTACGACGGGGTGAAGCTTGAATTGGCCGATGATAGCTGGATCATGGTTCGCGCTTCCGGCACCGAGCCGATCCTGCGCGCTTACGCCGAGTCCAAATCACCCAAGCGTACCAGGGAATTATTGAACTACGCCCTGGGATTGGCGAAGACATTGTAAAATTTATAGCAGTTGACGGTTTGACATTCAGCGCGTTATGTGCTATTTATCATGATAAACAGAGGTGCACATGCTGAATAAAATATACTGTGAGCGGCGCATCGCAGGTAATTTGCTGGATTCTTCTAAAGAAAAAAGCCTTTTTCTGTTTGGCCCGCGGCAAACAGGCAAGACGTCACTGCTAAAGAAATTATTTCCGGTAGCGCCTTTCTATAATCTTCTTTTATCCGATGTTTTCTTCAGGCTCAGCCAGCGCCCTCAATTGATCAGGGAAGAAGTTTTTGCCGGAAAGATTGATCATGGTAAGCCCATTATCATTGACGAGATACAGAAATTGCCGGTTCTGTTGGACGAAGTGCATTATCTGATTGAAGAAAAAGGATGCCGTTTTATTCTAACCGGCAGTAGTTCCCGCAAATTAAGAAGGGGGGGGGCTAACCTTTTGGGTGGACGGGCCTGGACGCGTCAGCTTTTTCCTCTTGTCAGCTGTGAGATCAACGGGTTCGACCTTTCACGTGTCTTGAATTTCGGCGCGATTCCCTCCGTCTACTATTCATCCTCTCCCCGTGAAGACCTTGAATGGTATGCTGGCAATTATCTTAAGGAGGAGATCCAAGAAGAAAGGCTCGTGCGTAAGATAGAGAATTTCTCAAGGTTCTTGCAGTCGGCGGCACTCTATAGCGCGCAGTTGATCAATTTTTCAAATGTGGCCAGCGATTCTGGTATTCCGGCTAGGACGGTGGCGGAATATTTCTCGATCCTTGAAGAAACACTAATAGGAAACCTTCTTCCAGCATTCACAAAAACACATTACCGTAAGGCGGTGACGACCGGAAAGTTTTATTTCTTTGATGTGGGTGTCGCAAACTTTTTGGCTGGACGAGAGAATATCCGTCCCAAGACAGAGCTTTATGGCCATGTGCTGGAGCAGTTTATCTTTACGGAGATAAAGGCGTTCCTGCATTATTCCAGGGATGCGCGTGTGTTGTCATTCTGGCGCTCCAAGTCTGGGTATGAGGTTGATTTCATGATAGGTGATGAAACCGCGATTGAAGTCAAGTCCGCTGACCTTGTAACAGAAAAACATTGCGCCGGTTTGAAGGCAATTAGCCAGGACTTGACGCTCAAGAGAAAAGTGATTGTTTCGCTGGATTCTTTGCCAAGAAGGATTGGCGATATTCATGTTTTTCCGGTGGATGTCTTTTTAAAAATGTTGTGGGCAGGAAAGTTTTAAAATATGTGCAGATTCTTCGGCATGATTTATTACTGGCTGATGACAGGCATGGCTGCTGTCGTCAGCCTTTTTTTCTATCCTTGCCGTGTCCGGGGGGCGGTTAATGTCCCGCGTTCGGGCGGGTTTATCCTGGCGTCGAATCATATCAGCAACATTGATCCGATCTTGTTGCCCGTTGTTTGCCCGCGCCAGATGCGGTTCATGGCCAAGGATTCCTTGTTCAGTCATCCCGTCCTTGGGGCGTTGATGCGTTGGGGCGGCGGGTTTCCTGTCAGGCGGGGACGGGCGGACAGGCAGGCGTTGGGTGAATTCCTGCGGCAGCTGGAACGCGGTTATCCGGTCCTTATTTTTCCGCAAGGCACGCGCGGCGGCGTAAAACCCCAGGCCGGTGTTGGTTTCCTGGCGGCTAGAAGCGGCAAGCCGGTCCTGCCCGTTTATATCGAAGGCACCGATCTGGTGCTCCCCAAAGGCAAGGCTTTTCCTCAACGCCATCCGGTCAGGGTTGTTTTCGGCAAGCCCCTGCTGTTTCTCTCGGAAGAATCCCCTGAAGTTATCGCTGAAAAGATCATGGCTGCTATTTTGGCGTTAAAAGATATCCATTGATCAAAGCTTCTTTCCAAGATCGCCATCTTTATACATAAGATCTGTTGCGGCTCCTTACAATCAGGGGGTAACGATCAATGGTATCATTCCCAAAAAATTTATCTCAGAATTTTGCATTAGTATAAATAATATTTTATACTTATTACCATGATCTCCGGACACTTCATCCATTACTGGCGCAGGGTTATCGTTGTCTTGCTTGTCGTAGCGTTCTTAGCGTGCGATGTGGCGCGATGGATGCCGCCCGTATCAGCGCAGGCGATCATGCCTGCCGCCGGCACGCGCATGGGCCTCACACCGGCGTTTAACCCGATGATCCTCAAGGGGATGAAGGTGTATGCCAAGGAGCCTTTTCGGTTTGATTTTATCCTCGACAAGGGGGATGAGGCTGTCAGGCGTGAGGGTTCCCTGCGCCTTGTCAAATATTTCCTTGCCGCCCTGACCGTTCCCGAGAAAGACCTTTGGGTGAATCTCAGCCCGTATGAACAAGACCGCATTGTGCCCGATGCCTTTGGCCAGACCGAAATGGGTCGTGATCTTCTGGCGCAGGACTATCTCCTGAAGCAAATCACCGCGAGCCTGATGTATCCCGAAGAGGGGGTGGGCAAGCAGTTCTGGGCCGAGATCTACCGCCAGGCGCAGGCCAAATTCGGTACAACAGATATCCCGGTCGACACCTTCAACAAAGTCTGGATCATGCCCGCCAAGGCTGTTGTCTACGAAAAGCCAAGGGCATCTGGCGACCCCCATCCCCAGGAAGCCGTCGCCTACGTCGTTGAATCCCGCCTCAAGGTCATGCTTGAATCGGACTATGTGGCTATCGAGAACAACCGTTTGCCAACCAGGGGACATGTTGCGCCTTTTGTCAACGTGTCCCCAAGCCTGTTGCCTGCGCAAGCAACAGAGGGCACCGACATAACCAAAACCCTCATCCGCGACATCATCCTGCCCGTCCTCGAGAAGGAAGTTAACGAGGGACAAACTTTCGCTCAGCTCCGTCAGGTCTACAATTCCCTTATTCTTGCCGCCTGGTATAAAAAGAAAGTCATCGGATCCCTGCGCCAATCCCCGTTGGGTTTTTATCTCGACCAAAACAAAGTCGCCGGCGTTAACATCGATGACCCTAAAGAGAGCGAAAAGATCTGGGGTCGGTACGTCGCGTCGTTCAAGCAAGGCGCGTACAACTATATCCGCGACGAATACGATCCAATGACAAAAGAAACGATCCCCCGGAAGTATTTTGCGGGCGGCGCCTTGTTTTCCGCATTAGATTTGGCCATGGTCAGCGGGATGGATGCGTCGCAAACAGTGTTACAGCAACCGTTAACTTATTTGCGTGTTAGAACGAATGGTGTCTTACTTAAAAAAGTAATGCCTTCTGAGGCCGCTTTTCAGGAGAAAGTTCGGGGGGTGTTGGGAGTACAATTTTCGAACCAAGAGATTGAGGTGAGGCTGGCCTTGTCAACCCCCAATCCGGTAATCCGCATTGATCATGCCACCGCAGTATCAGACGAAGAACGTGCGATGCCTGAAGGCATGGCCATTGCGGCGGACTCCATGGGGCGAGCGGCACTACTGCCTAATTTCTTGGACAGCCTGAATGCTATCAAACTTGACGCTGAGTTCACTGATCAGATACAGCGTATCAAGTTCAATGGGCACTCGATTTTTAGCCTCAAAGACGCCATTCTTATGTCACATAAGGAACAAAAGGTCCAGCGAGTCCGGTTCTTTTTTGAGCTATTAATGTACCAGGATAAAAAGAAAGAGGCTGTTTTTACGCCGATCGAAGCAGTTAAACTGGCAATATTATTTGGGCCTGATAGAAGAAATGGCGTCAAGGCGCAGGTGACCTGGTTCGTTGGGCAGGATGTTATCAATCACCAACAGTTCTGGAATATCATGCGCCGGGGGTGGATCGGGGAGATTATGGCGTTGATCGCGCGTTGGCAGCTCCAAAGGAATGTTTTGTCGGCTCATGAACGAAAATTGGTGAGGTGGTATATTATCAATCGCGACACATTAAAGTTGACTGTGGACGACTTGGAAAATATAAAGAAGGAACAGGAGGCACAACGTGCGGTGTTAGTGATGCCAGGGCGATTGACTGTAATGCCTGACACTGATGGCCAAACGGTTGATCTGCGGAATTTTATGGATAAGCTTGAAACAGCAGAAAAGGATCCCGTTCAATTTAAAGCGATGTTATCACGCATGATGTTCGGCAATGAGAAATTATTGGAGGATAAGTTTTTCCCACGTATTTTAACATCAGAAAATCCCTTTGAGCGGGTGTTGTTCCTGATCGAACTCATGGAATATAAAAATAATAGTAACGGTTTCATCTTTAATCTTCATTACGCTGTTTCGCTTTTGCTGGTATTTGGGCCGAAACCTAGACTGGAGATGTCGAAATGGGTGGCGTGGTTTAATAATCAGGATGCCCTGACAGTGCCACAGTTCTACGGACTTCTTCTCCGGAAGCAGTTTAGTACAGTAAAAGACATTATTGATCATGTGAAGCGTTTGGGCTATCGCGTGTCGTCGCAGCATATTGAAAAGATGGTCGCCGCTATCAAAGCGTGGGATTTTGATAAAAAAGATCCTTGGACCATAATAGAAGAAGGATTGTTGGCAGATGTGGCAAGGGACCAATCACCTACAGATCCAACATCGGCCACCGGCGGTATTGACCTTGCTCCTGGCATGGCATCCGTCGAGTCACGCGGCGACAGTGCTGGGGCGGTGTTTCAGTTTGATCCTGCCAGCTTGCACCAGATGGACGGAGCCGCAGGGCTTGATCCGGTCATCATCAGCATGGAGCCGATGAAAAGTGTTCCTGAATTTCTCGGGTTGAATCTGGCGACAACACCATGAGCTCTGATAATGACATTCCGCCCGTCATTTCCTGGGATAGTTCGGGCGCGCCGCATGCGGAGGCTTTTGGTGATAAATATTTTTGTACCGAAGCTGGTTACGCCGAGGCCGTGCATGTGGGATGCGGCGGGAACCGGTTACGCGCACGTTTTCTGGCGCTCGATGCGTCTGCTCCCGGCATCTTCACCATTGTAGAAACAGGCTTTGGCACCGGGCTTGATTTTTGCTGTGCCTGGGAACTTTGGCGGGCATGCGCGCCGCGTTCGTGGCACCTGAATTTTGTATCGCTCGAACGCTACCCGCTCGCACCGGCACAGCTTGACCGCGCCCTGGCCTGCTGGGATAACCTTGCTTTTGCCCGTGAGGCACTGGCGGCTCAATATGAACCGGTGTCCGGCGGTATTATGAAGAATAACTTTGAGGCAGGGCGCGTCCAGCTGACCGTTGTGTTTGACGATGTTGTTGTGGCCCTTCAACGCATCAAAACCGAAGTGCTCGCTCCTCAAGGTGCCGATGCTTTCTACCTGGATGGCTTTGCCCCGTCGCTCAATCCGGCCATGTGGACCGATGAGGTTTTCCGGGGCATGGCGGCTTTGAGCCGTCCGGGCACCACGTTTTCCACTTTTACTGTTGCCGGTTTCGTCCGGCGCGGCCTCCAGTCTGCCGGCTTCACGGTCACCAAAATTCCTGGCCATGGCCGCAAGAAACATATCCTTGCCGGGGTTTTCATTTGACTTGACAAGTATGTACCAATCATACATACTTATACATATGAAAACTACTTTAAATATCTCAGATGAAATGCTTCACAGGGCGCAGGAGATGACCGGTGTCATGGAAAAAACATCGTTGGTGCATATGGGGCTAGAGGCATTGATCGCGCGCGCGTCTTTTCAGCGGCTGGCGAAGCTTGGAGGTTCGCAACCGGGATTGCGTATTCCTCCCCGGCGCAGGAGTGCACATGGTTCTCGTTGATACGTCGGTCTGGGTGGATCATTTTCGTTACACAGAGCCGCGACTCCAGGTTTTATTAGATGCTGGAGATGTTTTAATGCATCCATGGGTGATCGCAGAACTTGCCTGCGGCAACCTCAAAGATCGGAGGCTTGTGCTTGGGCTTCTTCATGATCTGCCTTGCGCGCGGGGCGTTACTCAAGAGGAATTGTATTATTTCATTGAACATCATAAGCTTTTTGGGCATGGCGTAGGTGTAGTTGATATACATCTGCTGGCTTCTTCATTATTAGCAGGGGTTCCGTTATGGACCAAAGATATTCCTCTTCAACGGATCGCTCAAAGATTGTCAGGTTTTCCTGCCACGTAAATTTTCGTTGACAAAAAAGGGTGTTTCAGGATAATTGATAAACTTACCCAAGGCAGAGAGGCTGTCATCTGGGCGGGAAACGTTAACACCTTAACCCTGCAGTGAAGGAAATACCCCATGAGCGCGACACAAAAATCAATAATGGAAGAGCTTTATAACAGTACCTTGAAGACGTTTGCCGAAGGGCAGATCGTCCAGGGCACGATCGTCGCCAAGAACAACAGCGAGGTCATCGTCGATATCGGCTTTAAGTCCGAGGGTTTTGTTCCTCTCGTCGAGTTCCGCAATCCCGCGGCGGTCGATGTCGGCCAAAAGATCGATGTGCTCATTGAAAATATAGAAGACGAGGACGGCAAGCTGATCCTGTCCCATGGCAAGGCCGAAAAGATGAAGGGCTGGCAGAAGATCGCTGATGTCATCAACGAGGGCGATGTGGTCGACGGTCGGGTCATCCGGATCGTCAAGGGCGGTTATATCGCTGACATTCAGGGTGTTGAGGCGTTCTTGCCGATGTCCTTGTCGGCGTTCAAGGGCTTCCATTCCGACGATATCATGGCGCGCAGTTACAAGTTCATGGTCGCCAAGATGAACAAACAGCGCCGCAACCTTATCCTTTCCCGCCGTGAAGTTGTTCAGAAAGAACGCGAAGAGGGCCGTGAAGTCCTCTGGGCGAAGCTTGAAAAGGGTCAGCGCCGTACGGGCGTGGTCAAGGGGATCACGGATTTCGGTGCGTTCATCGACCTGGGCGGCGTCGACGGGTTGCTGCACATCACGGATATGAGCTGGTCGCGTATCAGCCATCCGTCAGAGATCGTCCGTCTGGGCGATCGCCTCGAGATCATCATCCTTGATTTCGACAAGGAAAACTCCAAGGTTTCGCTCGGCCTCAAGCAGATCACACGTAATCCTTGGGAAAGCGTTTATGACAAGTACCCTACGGGCACGATCGTGAAAGGTAAAGTTGTCAATATCATGCCTTACGGCGTGTTCGTCGAGATCGACAAGGGCATCGAAGGCCTTTTGCACGCCTCCGAGATCACCTGGCAGAAGAAAATGGTTAATCCCCAGGAAATGTTCACGGTCGGCCAGCAGGTCGATGTCCAGATCATTAATGTGGACAAAGATTCCAAGCGCATTTCGCTGAGCATGAAACAGCTAGAGGATAACCCGTGGCTCAAGGCTGAAGAGAACTTCCCGGTTAATACCCGCGTTAAGGGTACTGTGCGTGGTTTTGCCGATTATGGCGCGTTTGTTGAGTTGGAGCATGGTCTTGAGGGCATGATCCACGTTTCTGATATGTCCTGGACCCGCAAAGTCAATCATCCCCAGGAAGTCCTGCAGAAGGGCCAATCCGTTGATGTGGTGATTCTCGCTGTTGACGGCAAGAATCGCAAGATCACCTTGGGCCTCAAACAGCTTCAGCCGAATCCATGGGTTGGTATTGCCGCGAAGTTCCCGATAGATACGGTGGCCGATGCGGTGGTTATCATGAATTCCAACTTCGGCGTTTTCGTGAAGCTGGAAGATGATATAGAAGCGCTGATTTATTCCTCTGAAATTGACAAGGAAGAAGCCGTCAAGCTGAAGCCTGGCGACAAGGTCCGTGTCAAGATCATTAAGGTTGATGTTGAGCAGATGAAGATCGGCGTCAGCGCACGCGTCTAAAATGAACATCAGCGACACTCTTGGGTTATTGACCCGCGGCACGACTGAGATCATCAATGCCGAGATGCTCGAGAAGAAGCTGTCAAAAAGTGCTAAAGAAGGCCGGCCACTGGTTGTTAAAGCCGGGTTTGATCCGACGGCGCCGGATATTCACTTAGGTCATGTTGTTCTTTTAAAGAAGATGCGCCAGTTCCAGGATCTTGGGCATCGCGTGGTGTTTTTGATCGGTGATTTCACGGCCCAGGTGGGTGACCCCACAGGGCGCAATGAGCTCCGCCGCAAGATGTCACGTGAGGACGTTGAACGCAATGCCCTGACCTATAAGGAACAGGTGTTCAAGGTTCTTGACCCGCAAAAGACCGACGTGGTTTTTAACAGCCATTGGTTCGGGAGTTTTGGCGCGCGTGAGCTGATGGAGTTGACGGCGCATGCAACCGTGGCCCAAACCCTGGCTCGTGCGGACTTCAGGAAGCGCTTTGACGAGGGGCGTGAGATCAGTGTCCTTGAGTTTATTTACCCGCTCCTGCAGGGGTATGACTCGGTGCATCTGCATGCGGATATTGAGTTGGGTGGTACGGATCAGAAGTTCAATCTTCTTATGGGACGTCAGATCCAGGCCGCTTATGGGCAGGAACAGCAGGTGGTCATCATGACGCCTCTGCTCGAAGGCCTTGACGGTGTCCAGAAGATGTCCAAGTCGTTGGGGAATTATATCGGCATCAACGAAGCGCCGCGCGAGATTTTCGGCAAGGTGATGTCGGTGAGCGATGTTTTGATGATAAGGTACTTCGAGCTATTGACCAACGAAGCCATTGAGGTCGTTCGTCAGGAGCATCCGAAGGAGGCAAAAATGAGGCTGGCCGGAGAAATAGTCCGCCAGTTCCATGGCGCCGACGCCGCCCGGGACGCACGTGCGCATTTTGAGAGCGTTTTTTCTCAAAAGCAGGTTCCGGACGATATCCAGGTGTACGCACTGCCCAGGCAGGATCGTGCCGTGGAGAACGGGCCAGAGAAGGTTCTTCTGGTTGACATCCTTGTAAGCGCGGGGTTTGTGCTTTCCCGCAATGAAGCGCGCCGGCTGATCAAGCAGGGCGCGGTATCGTTTGGCGGACAACCGGTGACCGATGAACACTGGTCCGTTGTCCGCGGCATACTTAAGGTGGGTAAGCGCCGTTTTCTAAAACTGGATTAACTCTTCACCGTCGGGAAATGTCTCCAGCCATCGTCATTTAAATATATTCGTCTTTAAACGCTTGACAAAATCAAAAGGGTTGAGTATACTTTTGGTTCATTTATTCAGCACCCCATCGGCATGGCGCAATGGTTTAATGTTTCCGGTTTGATCAGGCAAGGATTTATGCCCTTGTAGCTCAGTTGGTAGAGCACGTCCTTGGTAAGGACGAGGTCACCGGTTCAAACCCGGTCGAGGGCTCCAGTTATTTCGTGCCCGCGAAAGGGCAGGTGCACAAGATCTAAAAGTTTTACTGACGCTACAGAGACAGGACTTATGCGAGAGATCATTCATTTTCAGTGCACGGTTTGTCAGCGCATCAATTATTCCGGCATGAAGGACAAAAAGCAAAAACCTGAGCGTATCGAACTCAGCAAGTATTGCCGTTTTGACAAGAAGCATACGCCTCACAAAGAGATGAAGAAGTAATAAACAGCGGAACAGGTTAAATATAGGCCAGTAGCTCCAACTGGTAGAGCGACGGTCTCCAAAACCGCAGGTTGCAGGTTCGAATCCTGCCTGGCCTGTGAATATTATTATGATGAAAATTAAAAATTTTTTAGAAGAAGTAATCGCAGAATTAAAAAAGGTTTCCTGGACTTCCCGTAAGGATTTGATCAACGCCACGTGGATTGTGTTGATCAGTTCCATTTGTTTTGGGATGTTCATTACATCGATTGATCTCCTTCTTTCCAGAGGGATGAGCAGTCTCATCAGATAGGTTGTCATGGATTGGTACGTCATTCACACACAGACAGGCGCTGAAGAGCGCGCGAAAGCCGGCATTGATCGCCGTATAGAAACAACAGCTCTTAAGACTTTTGTTGAAGAGATTGTTGTACCGACGGAACAGGTCTCCGAGGTTCGCGGCGGCAAAAAGAGGATCACCACACGTAAATTCTTTCCCGGCTATATTCTTATCAAGATGAATATGACCAAGGAGAGTTGGTATCTTATTAAGACAACGCCGGGTGTAACAAGTTTTATTGGTCCTGGACGTCAGCCCCAGAAACTTTCTGAAGAAGAAGTTAACACTATTCTTAAAAGAACAGTTGAAACTGAATCTAAGCCGTCTCCTAAGGTTGTTTTTGACATAAATGAGCCCATCCGTATCAATCAGGGACCGTTTGCCAATTTTAATGGGTCTGTTACAGAAGTATATCCTGACCGCGGGAAGCTCAAGGTTAGTGTCCCGGTTTTTGGGCGTTCTACCCTTGTTGAGCTTGAATACTGGCAGGTCGAGAAAATCTAACAATTACGATCAGGTAAAAATATGGCAAAAGAACAAATAGCAAAAGTAAATTTATACGTTCCTGCGGGTCTAGCTAATCCGGCACCGCCGGTAGGACCAGCGTTGGGGCAGCACGGTGTGAACATCATGGATTTTTGTAAAAAATTCAATGAACAGACCAAGGGCAGAGACCCTATGCCGCTGCCTGTTATCATTAATATTTATAAAGATAAGTCTTTCGATTTTATTATCAAAACACCACCGAGTTCTGCCCTTTTGAAGAAATCAGCAAAAGTAGCTAAGGCATCAGGCGAGGCAGGCAAACAGACCATCGCAACGTTAACACGTGCCCAGGTTGAAGAAATTGCCAAGATAAAGATGGATGACTTAAATACCGCTGATATGCAGCAGGCGATTCGCGTGATCACCGGAACTGCCAGAAGCATGGGCATTGCGATAAAGGATTAATTGATATGACCACAAAAGTCAGCAAACGTGTTAAAACAGCTAAAACTCAGGTAGACGCCGTGCGCGTTTACACTCTTAAAGATGCTGTAGCCCTTCTTCAGAAGGCACCCCCAGTGAAATTTGACGAGAGTTATGAATTGCATTTTAATTTAAATATCAATCTAAAAGCTTCTGACCAGAATGTGCGCGGTACTGTTGTACTGCCGCATGGTACGGGTAAAACGCTGCGTGTCGCTGTCATTTGTCAGGGCGAGAACGTTAACAAAGCTTTGGAAGCAGGCGCCGATTTTGCCGGGAGCCAGGATTTAATTGAAAAAATTGACAAAGGATTTCTGGATTTCGATTGCCTCATCGCAACTCCAGATATGATGAGAGACTTAAGTAAGCTCGGTAAGGTTCTCGGGCCGCGTGGTCTTATGCCTAGTCCCAAGGCTGGCACTGTTACTGCAGATGTTGCACGCGCACTTAAGGAAGTAAAAGCTGGTCGTGTTGAATTCAAGAATGATAAGCAGGGTGGCATTCACCTGGGAATCGGCAAACGTTCTTTCAGCGAACAGAAACTTAGTGAAAATGCACAGTACATTATTGAAGCGGTTGATCATGCTAAACCTTCTTCAGTTAAAGGCATTTTCATCAAGAGCATTTATCTGTCCACAACCATGGGTCCGGGGGTGAGGGTATCGCTATGATGAAGGTTGGAAAAGTTTATAGAGAAAATATTACCAAGATACTGCGCAATGGTATTGAAAAACAAGAAAATGTGTTCGTTGTTAATTTTATAAACACACCTTCTAGTGTTATTTGTACTCTTCGTAAAGTTCTTCAACAGAAAAAAGCAAAGGTTTTCCTTTCACGCAATTCTCTCGCGCGTGTAGCGATCAAGGGAACATTACTTGCGAGCATTACTGAAAAGATAGAAGGACAAACACTTTTCATCTGGACTAATGCTGACCCTGTTGAAATATCTAAGATACTTATCAAGCTCACAGAAAAAAATCAAAATTTCGCCATTCGTGGCGGTGTGGTAAATAGTCAGTTGCTTGGCAAAGACGATGTCAAACGTCTTTCTGACCTGCCGGCTAAGGAAGTTCTTGTGGCGCAGTTGTTGGGTACTTTACAGTCGCCGATGACACGTCTTGCCAGAACTTTAAACGGGAAAACAGTCGAATTGCTTTCGATCTTGAAACAAATAAGTGAAAAAAGGGGAGGTAACTGATCATGTCTGAAAACACTCTTTCTCCGAAGCTCGCTGAGCTCGTGAAGTCTATTGAGGTCCTGACGGCTCTAGAGTTGTCGGATCTTGTTAAGGCTCTTGAGATCAAGTTCGGCGTCACGGCGTCTGCGCCGATGATGATGGCCGGTGCGGTCGCGGGCGGAGCGGCAGCAGCAGCTCCAGTGGAAGTTCAAACATCCTTTACGGTTGTTTTGAAAGAAGCTGGTGCCAATAAGATCAACGTTATTAAAGAAGTGCGTGCCATCACGAATCTTGGTCTCAAAGAAGCCAAGGATCTTGTAGAAGGTGCTCCGAAGAACGTCAAAGAAGACGTAACCAAGGAAGAAGCCGAAGATCTTAAGAAGAAGCTCGAGGCAGCTGGCGCGAAGGTTGAACTTAAGTAATTTAAGAATCATCCGACGTCTTTCATAGCTTAAGCCGTTCCTTGTCCCGCCCCTTCAGGGGGCGGGATTAACACTTAACAGAAAATTCTGTAAAGATATGGCTAAATTGAACATCAGAGAGTTCTGCAAGTTTCACGATGCCTTCGAACTACCGTCATTGCTCGATATCCAGGTCAAGTCTTATGAGAGCTTCCTCCAGCGAGAGGCTGATTCTAATAAGCGCCAGGATCAGGGGCTTGAAGAAGTTTTTCGGGAGGTTTTTCCTCTTGAAAGTTATGACGGACAGATCCGTTTAGAATATATTACTTATTCTCTCGGTAAAGAAAAGTATTCACGCCAGGAATGCCAGCGGCGTGGTATGACGTATGCATCGCCGCTTAAAGTAAAACTGCGCCTTATAACGCCCGTCGATATCAAGGAGCAGGAAGTTTATTTTGGCGATTTTCCATTGATGACGGCCACAGGAACTTTCATTATCAATGGTGATGAACGTGTTGTGGTTTCTCAGATCCAGCGTCCGCCGGGTGTTTCCTTTGAGGCGGAGCTTCATCCGACGGGTAAAACGATTTACTATGGTCGCATTATCCCGGCACGCGGAGCTTGGTTCGAGGTCAAATATGATCTCAATGACGTTTTGCTAGCGTATATTGATCGTCGTCGTAATTTTCCTGCGACACAGATCCTGCGCATCATGGGTTTGACGACGCGTGAAAATATGGAGCAGATCTTCGGCGCTGAATTTGGAAAATTAGCCGCGACGATGGAGAAAGACCATACAGAGTCAAAAGAAGATGCCCTTCTTGATTTTTATCGCAAAATGCGACCCACTGAGCCGGCAACGGTCGAAGTGGCAGAGGCTCTTTTTTATCGTTTGTTTTTTGATCCCAAGCGCTATGACCTTTCCAAGGTTGGACGCCATATTGTCAATCGCAAGTTAAAGTTGAACGTTCCTCTGGATAATAGGGTGCTTGATATCACGACTGTTGTTGCGTCGATGAAGTATTTATTCGAACTCCGCGAGGGTAGAGGCGATACGGATGATATTGATCATTTGGGTAATCGCCGTATTAAATCTGTTGGTGAGTTGATCCAGAATCAAGTGCGTATTGGTTTGGCTCGTCTGGAACGTTCGATTAAAGAACGTTTGGTCGTCATGAGCAACTACGAGAATCTCACAGCGCATCACCTTATTAATTCGCGTTTATTTTCGAATCAGATTCAGGACTTTTTTGCCCGCAGTCAGCTTTCGCAGTTTGCTGATCAGGTTAATCCTATTGCTGAAATGACGCATAAACGGCGTCTGTCGGCACTTGGTCCTGGCGGTCTTTCGCGTGAACGCGCCGGGTTTGAAGTGCGCGATGTGCATCCTACGCATTATGGACGTGTTTGTCCTATTGAAACACCTGAAGGTCCGAACATTGGTCTTATTTCTTCACTCACAACGTGTGCGCGTATCAATGATCTCGGATTTATTGAAACACCGTATCGCCTTGTCGAGAACGGCAAAGTTTCTCGCAAATTTGAGTATTTCACAGCTGATGTAGACCAAGACAAGCATATCGCACAGGTGAATACACCTCTTGATAAAGATGGCGTAATTCTCTCTAAAGATGTTTCTTGCCGTTATAAAACTGACTTTCCCAAGGTTAATCCTAAGAAAGTTGAATTGATGGATGTTTCACCTAAACAGCTGGTATCTGTGGCAACATCCATGATTCCTTTCTTGGAGCATGATGACGCTAATCGTGCCCTGATGGGTTCTAATATGCAACGTCAGGCTGTCCCGTTGATGATCACAGAAGTTCCTTTTGTAGGAACCGGGATGGAAGAGAAAGTTGCGCGCGATTCGGGTGCTGTGATTGTTTCGCAACATGCCGGGACTGTCACCAAGATTGATGCCAGTGAGATCACAATAAACAATGAACATGTTTATTCCTTGAGAATTTACCAGCGTTCTAATGCTAACACCTGTGTCCATCAGACCCCACTTGTGAAGTTGGGCGAGAAGATTGCCAAAGGTCAGATCATTGCTGACGGCATGGCGACTAAAGATGGTCGTATTGCCCTCGGACGCAATGTTACGGTGGCATTCATGCCTTGGCGCGGGTATAATTTTGAAGACGCGATTTTGATCAATGAACGTGCTGTGCGTGAAGATAAATTTACGTCTATTCATATTGAACGTTTTGAATGTGAATGTCGCGAGACAAGATTGGGTAACGAAGAGATTACACGTGATATTCCTAATGTGGGTGAAGATGCCCTTAAGGATCTTACGGTAGACGGTATTGTACGTGTTGGTGCTGATGTTAAAGCCGGCGACATATTAGTCGGTAAAGTTACACCCAAGAGTGAAAAAGAACTTTCTCCTGAAGAGCGTTTGTTGCGCGCCATCTTTGGTGAAAAAGCAGCAGATGTGCGTGACACATCGCTTACACTTTCACCAGGGATAACGGGTGTTATTGTCAATGTAGAAGTTTTTCAGCGCAACGAGCGTGGGCGTAAGACAAAAGCTGACAAGATGAAAGAATCGTCTGATGTTGAAAAGATCCATGAATATTACGCTCAGGAAGCTGGATTTGCTTTAGAGGAAAAGAATAAGAAATTGTCAGTCATTCTTGGTCTTGATGTGAAGAAGGTAGGGCTATTGACTGTTGAGGATTTGGAAGAAGATAGTGAAGGGCGTGAAGTTATTGCCATTTATAATGAGAGGTTAAGTGAGTTACACGAGGAAGAAGAACGTGAAGTCGATCGTTTGAAAAAAGGTGATGAGTTGCCTGCCGGAGTGCTCAAACGTGTTGTTGTTTATGTGGCGACAAAACGCAAACTATCCGTTGGCGATAAAATGGCCGGAAGACACGGCAACAAAGGTATCGTTTCGCGTATTCTGCCTGAAGAAGATATGCCTTTCCTTGAATCAGGAAAAGCAGTTGATATTGTTTTGAATCCGTTGGGTGTTCCTTCACGTATGAACGTTGGTCAGTTGCTTGAAACGCATCTTGGCTGGGCAGCGTATGCCTTGGGTCTTCATATTGAAACCCCCGTATTTAACGGTGCCACGGAAGACGAAATCTGTAGTCTTTTGCGTGAAGCCAAATTACCCGAAGATGGTAAAACGGTTGTTCTTGACGGTTTTACAGGACAGCCTTTCGATCAAAAGGTTACAGTTGGATCTATTTATATGATCAAACTAAATCACCTTGTTGATGAAAAAATACATGCGCGCTCAATCGGACCGTATTCGTTGGTTACACAGCAACCTTTGGGTGGTAAAGCTCATTTTGGTGGTCAGCGTTTCGGTGAAATGGAAGTTTGGGCACTTGAGGCTTATGGTGCTGCCTTTACGCTTCAGGAAATGTTGACTGTAAAGTCTGATGACGTTCTTGGCCGTAGCCGTATTTATGAGTCTATTGTCAAGGGTGAACATAAGTTGACGCCCGGCACACCGGAATCATTCAATGTTCTGGTTAAAGAGTTGCAGGGATTATGTTTAGATATCCGCCTTGAGAGAGCCGAAGGCGCAACCGAAGAGGGTGAGAAGAAGGAATGAAGACCGAAATCAATATTAAGAATCAGGATCGGATCTCCATCAAGATCGCTTCCCCTGAGGTGATCAGGTCATGGTCTAACGGACCGGTACGTAAAGCAGAAACGCTTAATTACCGGACGCTGAAACCTGAGAAGGATGGGCTATTTTGCGAACGCATTTTCGGACCTGTTCGGGACTGGGAATGTAACTGCGGAAAGTATAAAGGTATAAAGTTTAAGGGAATTACCTGTGATCGTTGCGGTGTTCTTGTAACACGTTCTTCTGTCCGTCGTGAGCGTATGGGTCATATTGACTTAGCCTGCGCGGTTACACATATTTGGTTTTACAAGGCTGTGCCAAGTCGCTTGGCGGCTCTCCTGCAAATAGGGTTGCGTGATCTAGAGAAAATAATCTACTACGAAGAGTATGTGGTTATTGACCCCGGGACTACGCCGCTCAAGAAAAAAGATCTTTTATCAGAAGATAAATTTCAGGATGCTATTTCAAAGTTCGGCGGTAATTTTAAAGCGAAAATTGGTGCAGATGCTGTGCGTGAACTTTTACGCGAAACAGATCTTGTCAAACTTTCAAAGGATTTACGCAAAGCACTCGAAAAATCCAATCCCGCAGGCACTAATTTTAAGAAGATATCCAAGACCCTTAAAATTGTCGAAGATTTCAAAGTGTCGGGGAATCTTGCTGAGTGGATGGTATTGGATGTTCTTCCTGTGATTCCTCCGGATCTGAGACCGCTTGTTCCTCTGGAAGGCGGACGTTTTGCGACATCTGATCTTAATGACCTTTATCGTCGCGTCATTAATCGTAATAATCGTTTAAAAAAGCTCATTGATCTTAATGCACCTGAAATCATTGTCCGTAATGAAAAGCGCATGCTTCAGGAAGCGGTAGATGCCCTGCTTGACAATGGTCGACATGGTCGACCTGTATTAGGTTCTGGCAATCGTCCTTTGAAGTCTTTATCTGATATGCTCAAAGGTAAGCAGGGTCGCTTCCGCATGAATTTGCTCGGTAAGCGCGTCGACTATTCAGGCAGGTCTGTTATTGTTGTTGGACCTGAGTTGAGTCTGCATCAATGTGGCTTACCGAAAAAAATGGCGTTGGAATTGTTCGAGCCTTTCATTATCCGTAAATTACGTGAACGTGGTTTTGTGCACACCATCAAGGGTGCCAAGCGGATGGTCGAACGCGCTAATGTGGAAGTGTGGGATATTTTGGATGAGGTCATTAAAGATCATCCCATTATGCTCAATCGTGCGCCTACATTGCACCGTCTTTCGATTCAAGCTTTTCAGCCTGTTCTTATTGAGGGTAAGGCTATTACGCTCCATCCTCTTGTATGTACTGCGTTCAACGCTGATTTTGACGGCGATCAAATGGCTGTGCATATTCCATTATCTCTCGAAGCACAAACCGAGTGTCGCCTTCAGCTGTTATCGGTGAATAATCTTTTTTCACCAGCTGATGGTCGTCCTATTGTTTCTCCGACGCAGGATATCGTCCTGGGTTTATATTATTTGACCAAAGAAAGAGCCGGATCTAAGGGCGAAGACAAGTTGTTTGCCAATCGCCGTGAGGTTTTAGTGGCATATAACGATGGTTTGCTTGAGGTTCATTCGCGCGTACGTGTGCGTATTAACATCCTCGTATGGGGTGATGACAATACTTCAACAGTGATTAGTACACATGCAGGAACCGAAAAAGCAGTCAAGATTGAGACGGCAAATACGGTGCGTGTTATTGAGACAACTGTTGGGCGTGTTATATTCAATGAACAAATTCATCCGGCTATGGGGTTTGTTAATGTCCTTCTTGACAAAAAGAAACTTGGTGCTGTTATCGCTGATTGTTACAAAAAACTCGGTCATTATGAAACTGTGAAATTGCTCGACCGTGTTAAAGGCCTTGGTTTTCGTTCAGCTACTGACGCGGGTATATCTATTTCCATGTCAGATCTTACAGTGCCTAAAGAAAAAGAAATCACATTGAATAGTGCCAAGCAGGAAGTTGCCAAGGTAGAAGACCAGTACCACAAAGGTGTTATTACTGGACGCGAGCGTTATAACAAGATCATTGACGTTTGGACGCACACCACAGAAACCATTTCTGACATGGTTTTTAAGAAGATGGATGCTTTTAACCCTGTATTTATTATGGCTGATTCAGGCGCGCGTGGTTCCAAACTGCAAATTCGTCAGCTTTCCGGTATGCGTGGTCTTATGGCCAAGCCTTCTGGTGAAATTATTGAGAACCCTATTACAGCGAGTTTTCGTGAAGGTTTAACGGTTTTGGAATATTTTATTTCTACTCACGGTGCCCGTAAAGGTTTGGCCGACACCGCACTAAAGACAGCCGATGCCGGTTATTTGACACGCAGGCTGGTCGACGTTGCTCAAGAGATCGTTGTATCTGTAGATGATTGTGCGACCATCAACGGTATCGCGGTATCTGCTATCATTGAAGGTGATGAAGTTGTTGTTCCGTTGAAGGAGCGCATCATTGGCCGTGTAGCTCTTGATAGTATTGTTGACATTGTAACGGATCAGAGAGTTGTGTTGGCAGGTGAGATAATCAGTGAGGAAAAAGCTTCATTGATCGAGCAACTGGGAATTGAAAAGGTGCGTATCCGTAGTGCGCTCACATGTGAAGCTGATATTGGTGTGTGTGCCAAGTGCTATGGTCGCAATCTAGCAACACACCGCTTGGTTGAGCTTGGTGAAGCTGTCGGTATCATTGCAGCCCAGTCGATCGGCGAGCCAGGCACGCAGTTGACGATGAGAACATTCCACATTGGTGGAACAGCTAGCCGTACTGTCGAACAGTCGTTCTATCGTTCCAAGAATAAGGGTGAGCTAAAGTACCATCAGCTGCGCGTTGTTCAAAAAGGCAATGAGTATATTGTGTTGAATCGCAACGGTTCCGTATCCATCAATAATGAGTATGGGCGTGAATACGAGCGTTACCAGCTGCCGCAGGGGTCATCGATCAGCATTGCTGACGGGCAGGAAGTGGATAAAGGCATTATTTTCGCCAAATGGGATCCGTATACGATCCCGATCATCACGGAAGTTAAAGGTCAGGTTAATTTCGAGGATCTCATTGAAGACGTGACGGTGCGTGGTGAATTGAACCCGGTGACCGGTATTACGGAGCGCGTGGTTGTCGATCACAAACAGGAATTCCACCCGCAGATCATTGTCACGACGGGAGCTGAGGTTGCAGGTATTTATTCCATCCCTGTCGGCGCGCACATTCTCGTCGGAGACAAGGCAACGATCGGTGCCGGTGAACTTATTGCTAAGATCCCTCGCGGTGTCCAGAAGACGCGCGATATTACCGGAGGTCTGCCGCGCGTCGCTGAGCTCTTTGAAGCCCGTCGCCCCAAAGATCCAGCCGTTATTTCTGAAATTGACGGGCTTGTCGAATTTGGTGAAGATCGCAAGGGCAACCGTACAATTATCGTGAAAAGTCCCACTGGCATGGCCAAAGAGTATGCCATACCGCATGGCAAGCATCCTACCGTTTATAAGGGGGACAAGGTTTTTGCCGGTCAGCAATTAACGGAAGGGCCTATTGTCCCACAGGATATTCTCCGTGTCAGCGGCGACAAAGTTCTTCAGGAGTACCTTTTGAACGAAGTGCAGGAAGTATATCGTTTACAGGGTGTCCGTATTAATGATAAACACATTGAGCTTATTATTTCTCAGATGCTCAAGAAAGTGCGCATTGACGACGCTGGCGATACGCCATTTCTCGTCGGTGAACAGATCGACCGTAGTTCGTTCAAGAAGGCCAATGAAGCTGTGATGAAAAAGAAAGGCAAGCCAGCACAGGCCACGCCGATGCTTTTGGGTATCACAAAGGTGTCTTTGTCGACGGAGAGTTTTATTTCTGCGGCAAGTTTCCAAGAAACAACAAGAGTCTTGACAGATGCAGCTTCATCTGGTAAGATTGACCTTCTTTCCGGGCTGAAAGAAAACGTTATCGTCGGGCATTTGATACCCGCGGGCACAGGTTTTCACACTTATAAAAATGTTGAAATGGTAAAGTATGCCGACAATACAGCAGTTGATCAGAAAGAGCAGAGTTCAGAAGGCGAAGAAAAGTAAGTCGCCCGCACTCGATGCTTGCCCGCAGAAACGCGGTGTTTGTTTACAGGTAAAGACGATGACTCCCAAGAAGCCCAATTCGGCGCTCCGGAAGATTGCACGTGTACGTCTTTCCAACAAAGTTGAAGTAACATCGTATATTCCCGGTGAAGGACATAATCTGCAGGAGCATTCGATTGTTCTTGTTCGCGGTGGCCGCGTAAAAGATCTTCCTGGCGTCCGCTATCATATGGTTCGCGGAACACTGGATACGGCGGGTGTAGCCAAGAGAAAGCAATCCCGTTCCAAGTACGGTACAAAGAGAGAGAAGTCATAATCATGAGAAGACGTCGTGCTGAAAAAAGAGAGGTAATGCTTGACCCCAAGTACAGCAGTGAGCTTGTTTCTCGGTTCATGAATGTAATCATGGAATCTGGAAAGAAGACTGTTGCGGAAGGCATTGTTTACGGAGCACTGGATATGTTGGCTCAGAAAGTAACAGAAGAGCCTGTACTTAAGGCGTTCAGCAAGGCTGTTGATAATGTTCGCCCGCGCGTAGAACTTAAAGCGCGTCGTGTTGGCGGTGCTACATATCAAGTTCCGATAGATGTCGCTCCATTGCGCGGCACGTCGCTTGCCTTACGCTGGATTCGTGATTTTGCCCGTAAGAAAAAGGGTAAACCGATGGTTCAAAAACTTGCCGATGAACTTATTGCAGCCTATAAGCTTGAAGGTGCCGCAATTAAAAAGCGTGATGAGACACACAAGATGGCAGAAGCGAATAAAGCATTTAGCCATTTCAGATGGTAAAAAAATAACAGGTAATAGATAAAATGGCAGTTAGTGAAAACGTTCCTTTAGATAAAGTTAGAAATATTGGTATTATCGCGCATATTGATGCAGGTAAAACCACGACAACAGAACGCATTCTTTATTATACCGGAATGATCCATAAGCTGGGCTCGGTTGACGAGGGTAATACCCAGATGGATTATATGGAACAGGAAAAAGAGCGTGGGATTACGATTGTTGCGGCCAATACGACTACCTATTGGAAAAATCATAAACTAAATATAATCGATACTCCAGGGCACGTTGACTTTACGATCGAAGTTGAACGTTCACTTAAGGTTCTTGATGGTGCGGTTGTAGTCCTTTGTGCTACTAGTGGCGTTCAGTCACAAACTGAAACAGTTTGGCGTCAAGCCGATCGTTATCATGTTCCTCGCATTGCTTTCATTAATAAAGTAGATAGACTTGGTGCTGATTTTGACCGGGTTCTTGGACAAATTTATGAGCGCTTAGGGGCCAATGCGGCTGCTATCAATTTTCCTGATGCGCATGAAGATCAGTTTAAGGGGCTTATTGATGTTGTGGCAATGAAGCATGTTACATATGAAGATGCTGATGGTCTAAAAATGGTCGTGTCAGATATTCCCGAACACTTGAAAACAAAAGCGGCAGCTTATCGGCATACACTTATTGAAAAAGTGGGCGAAGCTGATGATGCGATCATGGAAAAGTATTTGAATGAAGAAGAAGTCTCAACTGAAGAGTTGATGGCAGGTATTCGCCGCAGCGTATTGAAAGCGAAGTTTCTTCCTGTTCTTGCGGGTACGGCTTTACGTAATCGTGGCGTTCAACTTGTTTTGGATGCGGCCATCAATTATTTACCGTCGCCTCTTGATGTGCCCCCGGTGAAGGTTTTTAATCCGAATAATGTTGAAAATATTACATATCGTAAACCCGACAATAGCGAACCGCTCACAGCGCTTGTTTTTAAAGTTGCGTCAGATCCTTATGTTGGTAAGATTTTTTATACCCGTATTTATTCAGGCGTTCTTACGTCTGGGGAAACAGTATTAAACTCATCGGTCGATAAGAGAGAACGCATTTCCAAGTTACTGCTTATGCACGCCAATAAGCAGGAAATTATCCCTAAAGCTGGTGCCGGCGAAATTATTGCCGTAGTTGGATTAAAAGAAACAAAGAATGGTCATACCCTTTGTCATGATACTAATCCTGCTGTTTTAGAAGGCATGAGAATACCCGAACCTGTCGTTTCTATGGCGCTTGAACCAAAAACTAAAGCTGACCAAGACAAGTTGGGCATTATTCTTAGGAAATTTCTTGACGAAGATCCTTCATTGCGTGTGGAGTATGACCATGAAACATCTCAAACAATTATTTCAGGTATGGGCGAATTGCATTTGGAAATTATTATTGATCGCATGAAACGTGAGCACGGACTTGAAGCAAACATCGGTCGTCCTCAAGTTGCTTATAAAGAGGCCATTACACGCAAGGTTGAAGATGTCGTTGGAAAGTTTATTTCACAATCTGGCGGTCGAGGCCAATATGGTCACGTTGTGATTGATGTTGCTCCTGCCGAGCGCGGTAAAGGTGTTACATTTATTGACAAGGTCGTCGGTGGGGTTATCCCGAGGGAATTTATTAAGTCCATCGAGCATGGCATTATGTCACAGTCAAAGAGCGGTATTCTGGCTGGGTATCCTGTTACGGATATAGTTGTAACACTGCACGATGGTTCTTATCATGATGTCGACTCAAGTGATATTGCATTTCAGATGGCAGCTAAGATAGCTTTAAAGGAAGCACTTTTAAAGGGTGGTTCGAGTTTTCAAGAACCGATCATGGCTGTCGAAGTTTCATCACCTGAAGAATTTATGGGTTCCGTTATTGGTGATTTGAATACGCGTCGTGCCAAGATCACCGAATTAACAAGTATTGGTAATCTTAAAATTGCACGTGCGGATGTACCACTCGCTGAAATGTTCAATTATGCTAATGCACAACGCTCGCTTACGCAGGGACGTGCTAGTTTTTCGATGGAACCTTCTTACTACGCCCAGGTTCCTAATAATGTTGCAGAGAAGATCATCGGGGCGCGTCAGGATTATTTAAGTAGCAGAAAAAAGTAATATAGTTGTTACTCGAAAAGGGAGGATTACATCATGGCTAAAGAAAAATTCGAAAGAAATAAACCGCATTTGAACATTGGTACGATTGGTCACGTTGACCATGGTAAGACGACTCTTTCGTCTGCTATCACATGTGTTCTTGCTGAAAAGGGATTAGCTAAAGCACGTGCGTATGATTCGATTGATAATGCACCTGAAGAAAAAGAGCGTGGTGTTACAATTAATATCGCTCATTTAGAGTACCAGACTGAGAATCGTCATTATGCCCATATCGATTGCCCAGGACACGCGGATTATATCAAAAATATGATCACGGGTGCTGCGCAGATGGATGGTGCTATTCTTGTTGTCTCTGCGACGGACGGTGCGATGCCTCAGACACGTGAGCACATTTTGTTGGCGCGTCAGGTGAATGTACCGCGCATTGTTGTTTTCCTTAATAAGTGCGATACCGCTGATCCGGAGCTTCTTGATCTTGTTGAAATGGAAATTCGTGATCTTCTTACAAAGTACAAGTTTGATGGTGATAATGCGCCAGTCATTCGTGGATCAGCACTTGAAGCGTTGAATAATCCGAAAGATTTTGCTGGAAAGTCTAAGTGTATCCTCGATTTAATGGCAGCTGTTGATGCCTGGATACCGATGCCTGTGCGTGAACTTGACAAACCGTTTTTGATGGCTGTCGAAGATATCTTTTCGATCTCTGGTCGTGGTACGGTCGCTACTGGTCGTATTGAGCGCGGCATTGTTAAGGTTGGACAGGATGCCGATATCGTAGGTCTTCGCCCTGAAATTGGCAAGACAACGGTTACAGGTGTTGAAATGTTCCGTAAAGAACTTGATCAGGGACAAGCTGGTGACAACGTTGGACTTTTACTTCGTGGTGTCGATAAAGAGACCATTGAACGCGGTATGGTTTTAGCGTTTCCGGGATCTATTAAACCACACAAGAAGTTTAAGTGTTCTGTTTATATCTTGACCAAGGAAGAAGGCGGTCGGCACACACCTTTTTTCAAAGGATATCGACCACAGTTTTATTTCCGCACGACGGACGTAACAGGGACTGCTGAACTTCCTGCTGGTGTTGAAATGTGCATGCCTGGCGATAATGTTGTTTTGACTGTTGAGCTTATTGTTCCTGTGGCTTGCGAAAAAGAATTGCGTTTTGCGATCCGTGAAGGTGGCAAGACGGTAGGTGCTGGCGTAGTATCTGAAATTATTGAATAAGGCATCACGACCCCGTCGTGGAGCGCCTGCTCGATAGCAGGCAGGAAATCCCGGACCTATGATTGCGGGATAACAAAACGAAGGTAGTAACGTCACATGCAGAAGATACGTATCAAACTAAAAGCGTATGATCACCGACTAATAGATCAGTCAACCCAGGAGATTGTGGATACAGCGATACGGACTGGTGCGAAGGTTCATGGTCCAGTGCCACTGCCCACAAAGAAGGAATTGTATACAGTTCTTCGTTCTCCGGTTATTGATAAAAAGTCTCGTGAACAGTTCGGTCTTGCGACACATAAGCGGCTCATTGATCTTGTTGAGCCGACATCAAAGACCGTTGAGGCCTTAAGGAAATTGAACCTTCCCGCTGGCGTGGATGTTGAAATCAAACAATAAAAGTTGGTAGTAAGTATGATCAGTGGATTGTTGGGTAAAAAAATAGGCATGACACAGATTTTTGATAAAGAGGGTAATGTTATTCCTGTAACAGCTCTCGAAGTAGGACCTTGTTTTGTTCTCGGTCTTAAAGATAAACCAGCTAAAATAGTCTTGGGTTTTGATGAGATCAAAGAATCCAAGTGCACTAAACCACGCTTAGGTTTTTTTAAAAAGTGTCTTTCTCCGGCACTGCGTACTGTTAAAGAATTCAAGTCAACTGATAATTCAATTTATCAAGTAGGACAACAGTTAAAAGCTGATCTTTTTCAGGCTGGAGATTATGTAAGTGTGGTCGGAACTTCTATTGGTAAAGGGTTTCAGGGCGGTATTAAGCGCTGGAACTGGCACGGAGGCGACGCGGGGCATGGTTCTATGCACCACAGACGAATTGGCTCTAATGGTGCTAATACATATCCAGGACGAGTTTTGCTGGGTAAGAATATGCCCGGACATATGGGCGATGACAAAGTAACAGTACAAAACCTTCGTGTTATGCAAGTTAATCTTGATGAAAATATGATACTTGTAAAAGGTGCTGTCCCCGGATGTAAAAATGGTCTTTTGGTCATTGAAAAATCTTTCAAGAAACAGTTTAAATCATTTGATGAAGTAAAAGAAGTTGTTGTACACAAAAAGAACCCAATGAAGCAAGCCAAAGCAGCGGCAAAGGGTAAGTCGAAGAAATAATTTTAAGTTTTTAGAAAAGCACGAAGGCTTAATTTAAAGCTTTCAACAGGATAAGGTAAAGGAAGTAATGCCTAAGCTCACAGTTTATAATATTGCAGGCAAAGAGACCGGATCAATTGACTTGCCGGAAATGTTCAGTACAGATGTTAACGATGCGGTTATTCATCAAGCCGTCGTTATGTATCAGGCAAATAAGCGTCAGGGAAATGCTGATACTAAAATTCGTTCTGAAATTTCTGGTGGTAATAAAAAGCCATTTCGTCAGAAGGGAACGGGTCGTGCCAGACAAGGTTCATCGCGTTCACCTTTAATGCGGCATGGTGGTGTTGTATTCGGTCCACAACCCCGTGACTATAGTTATACATTGCCACAAAAAGTTCGTACTGCTGCGTTAACTGAGGTGTTGAAGGCTAAATTTAAAACTGATTCATTGGTTTGTGTTGACAACATGATCGTTGATTCAGGCAAGACAAAAGATTTCGTTGACATTTTGAATATTTTTAAAATTGCTAACGGAAAAGTTGTTGCTTTGTTTGATGATTGCGGTGAGGGAGTTGTGCGTGCTTCACGTAATTTGGCCCGCGTTAATATATTACGTTCTGCTGATGTCAATGCGCTGGATATTATCAAGAACAACAAAGTCTTGGCAACAAAATCTGCCATGGAAAAACTTCTGAAGAGATTACAATGATAAGTCATGAGGTTATTAAGAATTTACTTCGCACTGAAAAAATTGCGGCCATTGAAAAAGCAAGGCAATATGTTTTTCGGGTTGCAGTAACTTCAACTAAACCCGAGATTAAAAAGGCTGTTGAAGCTATTTATAAAGTCAAGGTTGGGTCTGTTAATGTTATTAACGTTCCCGGGAAGAGGAAGCGTGTCCGTACGCGTTACGGTTACACTGCTGATTGGAAAAAAGCCGTTGTCACTCTTCACGAGGGCAATAAGATCGAGGTAGCCTGAACATGGGTATCAAGCGTTTTAAACCCACAACACCTGGTGTTCGCCACGCAGCTCTTTGTGATTTTAGCGAGTTGACAAAGTTTACTCCAGAAAAGTCACTTTTAGCACCGTTGAAGAAGTCTGGCGGCAGGAATAACTATGGTCGTATAACATCACGTCATCGTGGCGGCGGTCATAAAAGGATGTATAGACTAGTTGATTTTAAAAGAAGTCGTTATGATGATCCGGCCATTGTGCTCGGGATTGAGTATGATCCCAATAGAACGACACGCATTGCGTTAATACAATACAAGAGCGATAATTCGAAAAGCTATATATTAGCTCCTTTGGATCTTAAAGTTGGCGAAGTCATTGTAAGTTCTAATGGTGACAACGTTGAAATCAAAGCTGGTAATGCCATACCGTTGTCTAAGATACCACTAGGTACCGCTGTTCACAATATTGAGCTTTATGCTGGTCGTGGTGGTAAAATTGCACGCTCTGCTGGTTCTTCAGCACAGCTCATTGCTAAAGAGGGTGGGATCGCCCATTTAAGAATGCCCTCAAGTGAAATGCGTAAGGTCATGAGCAATTGCCGTGCGACGATTGGTCAATTATCCAACGTTGAGCATGAAACACAGTCTATCGGTAAGGCAGGTCGCAATCGGTGGAAAGGTATTCGCGGTCAATCTCGCGGTGTGGTTATGAATCCCGTGGATCATCCGCACGGTGGTGGTGAAGGTAAAACGCCCCAAGGTAATCCTCACCCTGTAACACCTTGGGGTAAACCGACAAAGGGTTATAAAACGCGTACACCTGGTAAATATTCAGACCAGTTCATTGTTAAGAGAAGGACGAAGTAATATGACACGTTCAATTTCTAAAGGACCGTATCTTGAAGAATCTTTGAAGAGAAAGTTTGACAAGATGATTGCTTCAGGGGTCAAGCAGCCGATTAAAACATGGTCGCGGCGCTCTACAATTCTCCCTGATTTTGTAAGCTATACTTTTGCTGTTCATAATGGACGTAAACATATTCCTGTTTTCGTAACAGAAAACATGGTAGGGTTCAAGCTCGGGGAATTTGCTCCGACAAGGACATTCAAGGCGCATGGCGGCATTAAGGCTAAAAAAGCCGCTGTTAAGAAATAATTAAAGGTAAAAAAATGATTGCCAGAGCCCAAGGTCGTTATCTAAGAGTATCGCCAACAAAGGTCAGACAAATTCTTGATCTGATCCGTGGTAAAAGTGTTCCTGTAGCGCAAACAATTTTGGCGCATTTGAACAAGCCGACAAAAGAAAAGATTGTCAAGGTTTTTGATTCTGCGGTAGCGAATGCCAAGCAAAAAGGTGTTTCAGAAGATCAGCTAGTGGTGTCAAGAATTACGGCCGATCAAGGGCCTGTCTGGAAGCGTTTTCACGCAGCCACGTTTGGTCGCGCGACGGAAATCCTCAAGAAGACCACGCATTTAACCGTGGAACTTGATCTCAAGGTCAGATAAATAGGGGTATTGAAAGTGGGCCAAAAAGTCAGTCCTGTCGTTTTAAGAATCGGTATTAATAAGAATTGGCGGAGTGTGTGGTTTGCAGATCCTAAAGATTTTGCACGCAATATTGAGGAAGATTTTAAAATTCGTCAATACATCCGCAAGAAGTTTGTTCAAGGTGCAGTGGCACTCGTTGAGATTGAACGTCTGGCTAACCAGATTAAGATCCGTATTTCTACAGCAAGGCCAGGTGTGATCATCGGACGACGCGGTGCGGATATTGACCGTCTTCGGCAGGATCTTTCTAAAATCACAACAAAAGAAATCACTGTCGATATTAAGGAAATCAAGAATCCTGCTATTGATGCTCAGTTAGTAGCGCAAGGTGTTGCTTTCCAGATGGAAAAACGTGTAGGTTTTAGGCGTGCCATGAAGCGCGCGGTTGAGCAAACTATTCAAGCTGGCGGCAAAGGTGTTAAAATTATTGTTTCCGGACGACTTGACGGTGCCGAAATTGCCCGTCGCGAAAAGTATCATATCGGCAAGATTCCTTTACAAACGTTCCGCGCTGATATAGATTATGGCTTTTGCGAAGCGGTAACAACGTTTGGTTGTATTGGAGTGAAAGTTTGGATTTATAAAGGTGATACGATCAAGGATGCTCGCAAAGTCGAAGCTTAAGGAGTCAGATCATGGCATTAATGCCTAAAAGAGTAAAGTATCGTAAAGCACAGAAAGGCAAATGCCGCGGGATTGCCTGTACAGGTTCAAAGTTATCTTTTGGTGAGTATGGTTTAAAGGCTCTTGACAACGGGCTTATCCGTTCTAATCATATTGAAGCATGTCGTGTTGCTATGGTTCGTAAGTTGCGTGGAGCAGGTAAATTATGGATAAACATTTTCCCGCACAAGCCAGTTACAAAGAAACCTGCCGAAACACGTATGGGTAAGGGGAAAGGTGATCTTGACCATTGGGTCGCTGTAGTAAAACGTGGGCGCGTAATTTTTGAAATCAGCGGTGTTCCTGAAGATTTTGCTAAGAGTCTTTTGAGGCTTGTAGCGTTCAAGCTTCCGATCAAGACCAAATTCGTAACCCGTTCGAAAAAGGTCTAATAAAAATCTATGAAAGTCAAAGAACTAAGAGATCAGGGTTTACTAGAACTTAATCAAAGAGTAGATAATCTTAAAAAAGAGATTTTTACTTTGAGGCAAGAAAAAACAGTTTCTGGGAAGTCAGAAAAACCTTCACGTTTTAAAGTGGCCAAGAAAGAGATTGCTCGTATTCAGACGATCCTTAACGAAAGAAAGAATCAAGATGGAAAAAAGAATAAATAAACGTAAGACAATGACCGGCAAGGTTGTCAGTGACAAGATGATGAAAACACGTGTTGTTGAAATCGGCACGACTGTGCGTCATGCAAAGTATGGTAAGTTGATGAACCAGACTTCAAGGTATAAGTCTCACGATGAAAAGAATGAGACAAACACCGGTGATGTTGTTGAGATCATGTCATCACGTCCCATATCCAAGGATAAGCGCTGGGTTATTACACGCGTTGTTTCCAAGAGTAAGGATAAAGAAGGGATTTTGATATGATTCAGATGAAAACCCTTTTACAAGTTGCGGATAATACCGGTGCGCGCATTGCGTCAGTTATCGGTGTATTAAACGCAAAAGGTAAGCTTTCCGCTAGAATTGGCGACATCGTCCGCGTTAATATAAAAGAATCAACACCTGACGCGTCAGTGAAAAAAGGTCAAAAAGCAAAGGGTGTTATCGTTCGTACGAAAATGCCAATTCGACGTACTGATGGAACCTATGTTCGTTTTGATAGTAATGCTGTTGTTTTAATCGATGATGGTGGTAATCCCAAAGGCACACGTGTTTTTGGTCCTGTGGCACGCGAATTACGGAACATGGAATACATGAAGATCATTTCTTTAGCCCCCGAGGTAGTCTAATGTTGCGCATTAAACGTGATGACAAGGTTATCGTTATTGCTGGTAAAGATAAAGGTAAGGCTGGTAAGGTCATTAAGGTTTTAACAGGCAAGAACCAAGTTGTGGTTGAAAATGTAAATCTTGCGAAAAAAGCTGTTAAAAAAAGTGATCAGTACCCCAGTGGTGGTTTCATCGATCTTGAGCGTCCAGTAAATATTTCAAATGTAATGCTCTGTGATGCTAAAACCAACAAACCTGCTCGTTTTGGATCTAATGTGTTAAAAGATGGGTCAAAAGTTCGCATCTGTAAAAAGAGCGGCGAAACAATCTAAGAGGTGTTTGACGTGAAATCTGAACTGTTCGATAAGTATCAGAAAAAAGTTTTACCTGAAATGCAAACGAAATTTGGCATTAAGAATGTTATGGCTGTGCCACGTCTGGATAAGATCGTAATCAACATGGGTGTTGGTGAGGCCATTTCTGACCTCAAGATTTTAGAAACAGCCGCCGCGGATCTTGCTGCGATTACCGGTCAAAAACCGTCCATACGCCGTTCTAAGAAGGCGGTTTCTAATTTCAGGCTTAAAGAAAATTCTCCCGTTGGTTGTAAAGTGACTTTACGTCGTCAACGGATGTATGAGTTTATGGAAAGATTAATTAATATTGTATTACCGCGTATCCGTGACTTTAATGGTATTTCACGTAAATCTTTTGACCGTGAAGGCAATTATTCTTTTGGGCTTAAAGAGCAGGCTATTTTCCCTGAAATCGATCCCACAAGGCGTGATTTTAGAGCACAAGGGATGGATATTACTTTTGTGATAAAAGGCGGCGATCCTAAAATGAACGTTGAATTATTAACGCTGATGGGCGTACCTTTTACTACCCTTACTAATTAAGAAATGTTCAAAAGGATTTATGGCAAAAAAAGCGGTTATTAACAAATCAAAGCAGAAGCCAAAATTTTCGACAAGGCAACATAATCGTTGTCATTTATGTGGTCGTCCCAGAGCTTTTTTGCGTAGATTTGGTATGTGTCGTTTGTGTTTCAGGGAGCTGGCTTGGAAGGGCGAAATACCAGGTGTAAAGAAAGCAAGTTGGTAATCTGACAGTAATGTTTTTTGTTAGATGATCCTTGATATCAAGGGCCTGTCTTAAGATTATTAAAAGGGCAGGAAATTCAGAAATTGTTGACAGTGTCAGCAATAGAAAAAAATTAAAGAGGTCCCGCGCGATGGCTGTTTCAGATTCAATTGCAAACATGTTGACAATAATCCGTAACGGAATCGGCGTCCGCAAAGACACGGTTGATGTCCCTGCATCGAAGCTAAATGAACAGATACTTGAGTTGATTAAAAAAGATGGTTATATTGAAGATTTTCGTTTACTTAATGATAACAAACAAGGTGTTATCAAAATTTATTTGAAATATGCTGGCCGTAAAAATGTTATTTCTGGTCTTAAGCGTATTTCAAAGCCGGGTCTTCGTGTTTATGTAAAGAACGATGAGATCCCGAGAGTGTTAAGCGGTTTGGGAATGGCGGTTATTTCAACATCGCAGGGTATTATTGATGACAAGGATGCGCGTAAATTAAACATCGGGGGAGAAGTCCTCTGTTACGTCTGGTAAGGTGATATGTCAAGAATTGGTAAGATTCCTTTAATTATTCCCAAAGAAGCAAAGATTACGATTACACCTTCAGCTGTGAATGTCGAAGGTCCCAAAGGGAAGTTGTCTGCAGTTCTTCCTTATGGAATTAAAGTTGAACAGAAAGATGGTTCTTTATTTATTACCCGTTTAAGTGAATCTAAGCAAGCGCTTGCTGATCATGGTACGTTACGTGCTTTATTAAAGAATATGATAGTTGGCGTCACCAAAGGACACACGAAAGATCTTGAGATTCAAGGGTTGGGTTTTCGTTGTGCGCTTGTCGGGCAGAAACTTACAATGACATTGGGGTTTAGTCATCCTGTTGAATTCATTGTTCATAAAGATATCAAGGTGGCAACTCCCAAGCCGACGGAGATCAAGCTTGAAGGTGCGGACAAGATTCTAGTTGGGCTTATAGCAGCTCAAATCCGCGACATAAAGCCTCCGGAGCCATATAAAGGCAAAGGAATTCGTTACGTTGGCGAGGTTGTCAAACGTAAACAGGGTAAATCCGTAACCAAGTAATGGAATTATGCTTAATATTACTGAAACTAAAAGAATTTATCGTCATCGTCGCATCCGCAGAAAGATTTCGGGAACAGCAGAACGTCCGCGTATGTGTATTCACCGCAGTTTGAAAAATATGTCTGTAAGTTGTATCGACGATTCGAAGGGTATAGTCATAATGGGTTTGTCTACCCTAGCGAAAGACGTGAAGATCGGGATTAAGAATGGGGGCAACATCAAGGCTGCTGAAGTTTTAGGCGAGGCGTTTGCCAAACTCGCGTTAGTCAAAGGTGTAAAGTTGGTATCTTTTGACCGCGGCGGGTATATGTATCATGGGCGCGTTAAGGCTTTCGCGGATGCAGCCCGTAAAGCGGGATTGGAATTCTAAGGACATATGGAAGACAAAAAATTGAAAACCCAGGATTTAAAGAATACCGGATCGAACGTTTCTAATACATCACACAATCAACGTGGTAGTGAAAAAAAGCCCCAGGTGATGGAATCAGTGGATAAGGGTGAGAAGAAACTTGCTTATTCATCAGATGTAGAGGCGGCAAGGTCACGTGGGAATGCGGGTGATAAAGGTGGTCGTGGTAAGAAATCAAGATTTCAAAAGCCTGAGGCTGAATCCAGCGGTTTAAAAGAATCTGTTATTCGCATCAGCCGTGTGGCAAAAGTTACTAAAGGCGGAACGAAGCTGTCATTCAGTGCTTTAGTTGTTGTAGGTGATGGTAATGGCCGATCTGGTTATGCCTTAGGTAAAGCGGCGGAAGTTTCTGTTGGTATCAAAAAAGCCCTAAATGCCGCTAAAAAGTGCATGGTTAGTATCCCTCGCCGTGGTACAACGATCCCTCATGAAGTTATCGGGAAATGGTGTGCGACGCGTGTTCTACTTAAACCGGCATCTGAAGGTACTGGTGTTATTGCTTGTGGTTCAGTTCGTGCGATTTGCGAAGGTGCAGGCATTAAGAATATTTTGACAAAAGTTCATCGTTCAAGTAATCCATTAAATGTGGTTAAGGCCACGATGGAAGGTTTTTCACGCCTAAAGGCTGCTGCGCCTGAGGTCCAGGGAATTGTTGACATCAAAGAAACTGCCAAGTAAGGTCATCTATGCTGCATCTGCTTAAATCCCCGAAAGGGTCAAGAAAGCCTAAATTCAGAAAAGGACGTGGTCCTGCATCAGGTCTTGGAAAAACATCTGGTCGTGGTGACAATGGTCAGCGTTCACGATCAGGGCGAGGGATCATCCTTGGGTCTGAGGGTGGTCAAATGGCACTTATTCGTCGTATTCCTAAGGTTGGTTTCAAACCACGTACTCAGATAATTCATCAGGTCGTCAAGCTTGATGCGCTCAATAAGTTCGACGCTAATACGGTCGTTGATGCTGACAATTTGAAAACAGCGCAATTGATCAGCAGTCGTCGGAGGTCTTATAAAATACTTCTTCACGGCGATATTAACAAGCCTTTGATTGTTAAAGCCTATGCGTTTTCAGCTGGTGCAGCTGAAAAGATCAAAAAGGCTGGAGGTTCCATCGAGATTATTGTTCCTGGCAAACAGTTAGAAATATTAGAAATGCAGCAAAAGAAAAAAGATGTGAAGCTTGCCAGAAAAGCGATTAATGCAAAGAATAAGAAGAAGGCATAATTAATATATGTTTTCACAGTTTTTCAAGGCTTTAGCCACTTGTTTTAAGATTGAAGATCTCCGAAGAAAGATTTTATTTACTTTGGGAATTATTGCTGTTTATCGTTTGGGTTGTTTTATACCAACACCTGGTATTAATGGAGCGGAGTTAGCTAAGTTTTTTGATAGGATCGCCGCTACTACAGGTGGGGGAAATGTTTTTACAATTATGAATATGTTCTCTGGTCGTTCTCTTGAGAAATTAACTGTTTTTTCTCTTGGAGTGATGCCTTATATTTCAAGCTCTATTATTATGCAATTGATGACGGCGGTGGTTCCATCGCTTGAAAAGTTGTCCAAAGAAGGGCAGTCAGGTCATCAAAAGATCAATCAATTCACACGTTACGGCACGGTTGTACTGGCTCTGATACAATCATTCTTTATTGCTTTATGGTTGGAAAGTCCTCAAGCTTTTCAAGGCTTGTCTGTTGTAGATAATCCTGGCTGGCTCTTTCGTTTGACGACCGTTGTTACACTTACCACCGGTACCCTTATCATTATGTGGTTAGGCGAACGCATTCAAGAACGTGGTGTGGGCAATGGCATGTCGCTTATTATTACGGCTGGTATTTTATCTGCGGCGCCTGCAGCTGTCGAGCAAACCTTACTTTTGTTATCCCCCAAGACAGCAGGTGCGGCGCAGTTACAGCCATTGACGATTCTGGTCATGGTTTTCTTTTTGATCTCAGTTATTTTGGCTACCACGTTGATCACGCAGGCTCAGCGAAGAGTTCCTGTACAGTATGCACGACGTATGTCAGCTGGTGGTCAGGCAGCTGGCCAGCAAACGTATATTCCATTAAAGGTGGATACAGCAGGTATTATTGCCATTATCTTTGCTCAGTCTATTATTTTATTTCCTGCGACCATAGCCAGTTTTATCCCTGCACAAGGGGTACATAATTTTGCTTCCTTTATGTCGAGAGGTCATTTCTTTTATTATTCAGTTTATGCGGCGCTTATAATTTTCTTTTGTTATTTTTATACGGCTATCGTTTTTAATCCTATAGATGTTTCTGAGAACATGAAGAAACACGGCGGCTTTATACCAGGTGTACGTCCCGGCAAACAAACAGCAGATTATTTAGATTTTGTATTGACGCGTATAACTCTTATTGGTGCCCTCTTTATTTGTACTATCGCTGTTATGCCCGATGCCATCATGGCGTCAGCTAAAGTTCCATATTTGGTGGCCTCATTTTTTGGCGGCACTGGCATTTTGATCACGGTCGGTGTTATGCTGGATACCATGAAACAGGTTGAGTCACATTTACAAATGCATAATTACGATGGTTTTATGCAGTCAGGGCATTTAAGGGGGAGAAGATGATCATTGTTTTATTAGGTGCCCCAGGTGCAGGCAAAGGTACATTAGCGGGTGCCCTTAAAGAACAGCTAGGGGTGCATCACATTTCGACGGGTGATCTTATCCGTGCGGAGATAAAGTCAAAAACAGCTATTGGTATTGAGATTAAATCCTATGTTGATAGCGGTGCTTTAGTGCCTGATTCTGTTGTCACACGGATGATTGAAGGATGTATTAAGGCTTCAGTGCAAGATGGCAAAGGGTATATGTTCGATGGTTTTCCACGGACATCTGCCCAAGCCATCGAGCTTGATAAAATTTTATTGAATACTGGGAATCAGATTGATTTTGCTCTTTTTATGGAAGCTTCCATAGACGTTGTTATCCAGCGATTGACTGGACGACGTGTTTGCCGGGCCTGTGGTGCGCTGTATCATTTAACGAATATGCCACCAAAAATCAACGGTGTTTGTGATACCTGTGAGGGTGAACTTTATCAACGCGCTGATGATAACGAAGAAACTATAAAAAAGCGTATGTCTGTATATAATGAAAGCACAATGCCGATCATACAGCATTATAAATCTCAAGGCAAATTAAAGACGGTTAATGCAGATACAGGCGCTGATCGCGTACGCGCAGATCTTCTGAAGATATTAGATGGTGTGAATGAAACGAAGTCTTGATATTCGTATCAAGACTAAGGATGAAATTGAAATCCTGCGTGAAGCAGGGCTGATTTTAGCCAAGATCGTTCACGAGATTCAATGTTCTTTGATGATTGGTCAGACGACCAGAGAAATTGATGCCCTTGTTGAGGCACTGATCCAACGAAATAATGTTTTGCCTGCGTTCAAAGGATATCGTGGTTTTCCGGCGTGTGCGTGTATCTCTGTGAACGAAGAAATTGTGCATGGCGTCCCTGGTAATCGGGTTTTTAAAAATGGCGATATTGTCAGCATTGATATTGGCATTATACATCGTCAGTATTATTCGGATATGGCAGTGACGATTGGGGTAGGTGAATTGTCGTCTTCCTGTCGTAAGTTATTGGATGTTGCCCGTCAAGCTCTTTTTAAAGGTATTGCATTTGCGCAAAATGGTGGTAGACTTGGCGATATTTCTCATGCTATTCAGACATATGCTGAGTCAAAAGGATTTTCGGTTGTACGTGATTTTGTAGGACATGGAATCGGCAAACAGCTTCATGAAGATCCTGAGATTCCTAATTATGGGCATGCTGGAACGGGACCAATTTTAAGGTCAGGTATGGTTTTGGCGATTGAACCCATGTTAAATATGGGTGGGTACAAAACGAAAACATTAAAGGATGGTTGGACCGTCATCACAGCTGACCGTAAACCTTCAGCACATTTTGAACATACTGTTGCGGTAACTGAACAGGGCCCTGTGGTTCTGACGGAATACAGCGATATAACAAATCCGGTTTAGTTCCGGGAAGTCAGCTGATAGTTGGCTGGCAGGGAAGATATGGCGAGAGAAGATCTGATCGAGGTTGAAGGCGTTGTAGAAGAGGCGTTGCCCAACGCTATGTTTCGCGTGGTGTTGGATAATGGTCACAAGGTGCTTGCGCATGTTTCAGGCAAGATGCGGATGAATTTTATTCGTATTATTCCTGGCGACAAGGTGAAAGTAGAATTAACCCCGTATGATCTTTCGCGGGGAAGAATAACATACAGGAATAAATGACATGAAAGTTAAATCGTCGGTCAAAAGGATCTGCAATAAGTGCAAGATCATCAGGCGTGAACGTGTTGTGCGCGTGATCTGTGAAAATCCGAAACACAAACAAAGACAAGGATAGTGAACCATGGCAAGAATCTTAGGTATTGATCTGCCCAGAGACAAACGCGTGGAAGCGGCGTTGCTTTATATTTTCGGCATTGGTCCATCGCGTACTGAAAAGATACTTCAGGCCACGGCCATCAGCCCTGATAAACGTTCCAAGGATCTTACAGAAGATGAGATCTCTAGGATTACGGCGTTCATTCAGAAGAACTATGTGGTTGAAGGAGATCTTCGCCGCGAAGTTCAGCAAAATGTCAGACAGCATATGGATATGGGCACTTACCGCGGTTTACGTCATCGTAAAGGATTGCCTGTTCGCGGTCAGAGGACACGTACTAATTCCCGCACGCGCAAAGGGCGCAAGGCGACTGTTGGTGGAATGAAGAAGAAAGCAGAATAAGAGGTTATATCGCATGTCGAAAGTTACCAAACCAGCAGCTAATGCACAGCAAGCGCAGACCGCGTCCAAAACAGCGACAAGGAAATCGAAACTGAAGAAGCGCTCCTTGAAGGGGATAACAAGCGGTCTTGTTATGATTAAGGCTACCTTTAACAACACGATCATTACAATTACGGACAGACAAGGCAATGCGATTGTTTGGGGGACACCGGGGGTCAGCGGATTTACCGGATCCAAGAAGTCTACTCCTTTCGCGGCGCAGATAGCGGCAGGTGAAGCTGCCAAGCGTGCGAAAGAATTGGGGATTGAAACTGTTGAAGTGCTTGTCAAAGGTCCAGGCACAGGGCGTGAGTCGTCCATCCGTGCCATTCAGGCGGCAGGCATACAGGTTACTTCTATCCGTGACGTTACACCTATTCCGCATAATGGGTGCCGTCCACGGAAGAAACGTAGAGTATAGTAGAAAGGAATTTTGATCCATGGCACGTTATACAGGTCCACGTTGTCGTCTTTCCCGCCGGGAGGGGGTTAATCTCGGACTTAAAAAAAGATGGTCTCTTGAAAAGCGCGAGACAATACCAGGTCAGCATGGGACACGCCGTTCTAAATTGACTAATTATGGTTTGCAGTTGCGTGAAAAACAGAAAGCCAAACGTACGTATGGTGTTCTTGAAAAGCAGTTCCGTAATTATTATTTAAAAGCATCTAGCTCTAAAGGTGTTACGGGTACAGTATTGTTACAGATGCTCGAATGTCGTCTTGACAATATCATTTATCGTCTTGGTTTTGCGATCACTCGCGCGCAGGGACGTCAAATGGCCAATCACGGTCTTGTCCGTGTCAATGGCCAAAAGGTTAACATACCTTCATTTCATGTTAAAATTGGCGATGTGATCACTTTTAACGACAAAGAGTCATTGCGCACGTATGTGCAAAAGAATATGGAATTGAACGAAGGCTGGTCTGTGCCTTCATGGCTTCAGGCAGATAATACGAAGCTGGAAGGCAAGGTCATCCGTATTCCGACACGTGAGGATATTGTTATCCCTGTGAACGAACAGCTCATCATTGAGTTGTATTCGAAATAATTGATTTAGTCTAAAGGAGGGTATAGCTCATGGGTGTTAAATGGCGTGATTTCCAGATGCCAAAGCGGCTTGAATGCGATGAAGCAACATATACCGATCATTATGGCAAATTCATTGCTGAGCCATTTGAGCGCGGGTATGGTGTAACTCTTGGCAATTCCCTGCGACGTATTCTTCTTTCTTCAATTGAAGGAAGTGCAGTAACTTCTATTTATATTGAGGGTGTTGATCATGAATTTTCGACTGTCCCTGGTGTGCTTGAAACAGTAAGTGATATTATTTTAAATATTAAGGAATTGGTCGTTCGTTCCCATTCCAAAGTTGCGAAAAATATTTATATCAAGACGTCGAAAAAGGGTGAAATTAAGGCCAAGGATATCATTTGTGACGAGACAATTGAAATCTTAAATCCTGAGCATCATGTGTGCACCATCACCCAAGACATTGATTTTAATCTGGCCATGGAAGTGAGTCGTGGTCGTGGGTATGTTCCCGCAGAGTTGAATAAGAAAGATGGAGCTCCTGTGGGTACGATTGCTGTTGATTCAATCTTTACGCCCATAGAAAAGGTTAATTTCTTCTCCGAAAACACACGTGTTGGTCAGCGCACTGATTATGACCGCCTCATTTTGGAAATATGGACCAATGGGGGGATTAATCCTAAGGAAGCTCTTCTTTACGCAGCCAATATTCTACAGCGGCATCTCGACGTTTTTGTTGGCTATGGTCAGTTACCCGAGGAAGAAGAACAGGAAGAGGAAGTGTCGACCGAAGAGCAGGCTCTTTATGAAAAATTACGTCTACCAATCTCGGAGCTTGAGCTTTCTGTTCGTAGTTCAAATTGCCTGAAAGAAGCTAATATTAAAAGTCTTTCCGAACTTGTTCGCAAGACCGAAGAAGAACTTCTCAATTTCCGTAATTTTGGCAAGAAGTCCTTGACAGAGATCGCCGATGTCCTTAAAACCCATGGCCTGAGCCTTGGGATGAAGATTGATATGAAAAAGTTAAGAAAGAAGAGTGAATAAATGAGACATGGTGTAGCAGGAAAAAAATTCGGTCGCAATCAAAAGTTACGTGAAGCAACAGTACGTGATCTTGTTAAGGCTGTGCTGATCAACTTTACAATTCGAACAACAAAAGTTAAAGCTGGTGAGGCGCGTAAGCTTGTTGACAAGATGATCACTCTCGGCAAGAAAAACACCCTTGCTGCCAAGAGGCGTGCCTTTGCTGTTTTATGTGATCATGCTTTAGTTAGTGATCTTTTTAACAAGGTAGCCCCTCTTTTTGTAAATCGTCATGGTGGATATACACGCATTATTAAGCTTTCGATCAATCGACAAGGTGATAATGCGGAAATGGCAATTCTTGAACTTACGGAAATGCCAGTTATTGCCGAGTCTTCAGCTGTTGTTAAGGAAAAAAAGTCTGCCAAGGCAATTGGTGTTAAGGCTGAAGATGCTGTGATTGTTTCTGAAGAAAAATCCGCAAAAAAAACAGCGGGCAAGAAGAAGTTGGAACCTAAAGAGAATAAGACAGCAACGCCAAAGGCTTGAAAACATGATCAGGGTCAACTCACGCATCGCGCAGGTATCAGGATCGACGACGCTTGCGATCACGGCGAGGGCAAATGAGTTAAAAGCTCAGGGCGTTGACGTGGTGAGTTTTGCTGCGGGTGAACCTGATTTTGATACGCCTGAATATATTAAAGATGCTGCTATCAACGCCATAAAATCAGGGTTTACCAAGTATACACCTTCAAGTGGCACAGAAGAGTTGCGCATTGCGATTTGCGACAAATTAAAGTGCGACAATAACCTTGAATATAAACCTGGACAGGTTGTTGTTGGTTCAGGGGCAAAACATGTTATATTTAATGCGGTCATGGTTTTGTGTGATTCCGGTGACGAAGTATTGATTCCGGCACCTTATTGGGTCAGTTATCCAGAGATGGTTAAGGTGGCTGGGGCAACGCCTCGATATATTCAAACAACGCCAGCCTCACGATTTAAGATGACACCCGACCAGTTAAGGTCTGCGATCACTCCTAAAACAAAATTACTTATTCTCAATTCGCCTTCCAATCCAACCGGTTCTGTTTATTCACGTGATGATTTAGAAATTATAGCGGATATTTGTGTCAAGCATCACATTTATGTTATTTCAGATGAGATCTATGAGAAGCTTCTTTACACAAAGGATACGTTTACGTCCATAGCGGCATTGGGTAAAGATATTTATGATCTTACCATTACAGTTAATGGGATGTCCAAGGCATATGCTATGACAGGGTGGCGCATCGGTTACGCTGCGGGTCCTTTAGCGATCATGGGGCATATCAAGAATCTTCAGGATCATTCAACATCTAATCCTTGTTCTATCAGTCAAAAAGCAGCTCTTGCGGCATTGCGTGTTCCAGATAATGGTCTTGAACTAATGTGCAATGAGTTTTTGTCACGTCGTGATTTAATGATGTCGTTGGTTGATACCATCCCAGGTGTCAGTTATATTAAGCCTGAAGGCGCATTTTATTTATTTTGCGATTTTTCTAAATACGGTCTTTGTGCGGATGTCGCTAGGCGAATCCTGAACGAAGTCAATGTGGCGGTCATCCCAGGGGACGGCTTTGGCTCTGAGGGTTACTTGCGACTTACTTTTTGTACTTCCAAGGAACGTATTCGCGAAGGGATTAACCGTATTAAGGAATGGATCGCCAGATCCAGTTAATTGATTTATGGTTATCGAGCTAAGAGAACTGCTTCTTGCCGCTGTAAATCAGCACGCGTCTGATCTCCACCTGACCAATGCAATGCCTCCTGTATTACGTATTGACGGGGAGTTAAAACCACTTGCTAAATATGAGCCTTTCAATGAAAATGATCTTAAAAGAATCATTTATAACATTTTAACCAACGAACAGAAAATCAAGTTTGAAGAGGAAAAAGAATTCGATTTTTCTTTGGCGTTGTCAGGACTTGACCGTTTCCGTGTAAATATACATCAGCAACGTGGCTGTGTGGAAGCGGCTTTCCGACGGATACCTCTTTATATACCGACCATTGATGACCTCAAACTTCCGCCTGTTGTTGGAACTTTGGCGCGTAAGACCAACGGCCTTGTGTTGGTGACCGGGGCAACGGGGATGGGAAAATCAACAACAATGGCGGCCATGGTTCAGTTGATTAATATGGAAAAACGCTGTTTGATCATGTCCATTGAAGATCCGATCGAGTTTATCCATACCAACAGGAAAGCCATCATTAAACAACGTGAAGTTTACAGGGATACACATTCTTTTGCTGAAGCACTCAAGCGTTGCTTGCGTCAGGATCCTGATGTGATCGTTGTTGGCGAGATGCGTGATCTGGAAACAATTTCAACGGCTCTTACGGCAGCGGAAACGGGGCATTTGGTTTTGGCCACACTACATACGCCCGATGCACCACAGACCATTGAACGTGTTATTGATGTTTTTCCACCGTATCAGCAACAACAGGTGCGTCAGCAACTTTCAACATGTTTGCAGGGAGTCATTTCTCAGCGTCTTATGCCACACGCCAGCGGGAATGGGCGCGCCTTGGGTATGGAGGTGATGGTGGCAACTCCGGCGATCCGCAATATGATTCGGGAGAAGTCGGTCGAGCAGATTCCTACGTCCATGCAGACAGGTGCGCAGTTTGGTATGAAGACGATGGATCGCTCTCTTAAGGAGCTTGTTGAGGCGGGTCACATAACTTATGAGATGGCGATGACAAATGCCAAAAATGTTGAAGAACTGCGCCAGTTTCTGAGAGCATCCAAATAAAAGGTTGTTATGCCGTATCGTGTGACATTATTTCCAGGTGATGGGATCGGGCCGGAAGTGACATCAGCCATGAGGAAGTGTGTCGATGCTACGGGTGTTGACATTGATTGGGAAGAGGTTATGGTAGGTGCTCCTGCCGTTGAACGTTTTGGCACACCCTTGCCACCGGCAGCGATTGATTCTGTGAGAAGAAATAAGGTAGCGATCAAAGGGCCCATCGAGACCCCCGTGGGTAAAGGTTTTCGATCAGTCAATGTTCAGTTGAGGCAGGAGCTTGATCTTTATGCTTGTCTGCGCCCAGTGAAATATTTTAAAGGTACAAGGGCGGTCAACACAAACGTGGATATTGTCATTGTCCGTGAAAACACCGAGGATCTTTATGCTGGTGTTGAGTTTGATGTAGGTTCTGACCAGGCGAACCATCTTATCCGTGAGATCAATTCGCTTTCTGCGAAGAAGGTGCGGCTTGATTCAGCCATTTCTATTAAGCCCATTTCTATTTTTGGATCAGAACGCATCATCCGTTATGCCTTTGAATACGCCATTAAGAACGGGCGCAAGAAAGTGTCTCTTGTTCACAAAGCGAATATCATGAAGTTTACCGATGGACTTTTCTTAAGCATCGGGCGAAAAATTGCCGAAGAATTTTCTGGCCGCGTTGTATTTGAAGATGTCATTGTTGACAACATGTGCATGCAGCTTGTTCAGAAGCCGGAGCTTTATGATGTCCTTGTCCTGCCGAATCTGTATGGCGATATTGTTTCCGATCTTTGTGCTGGACTAGTTGGCGGACTTGGCATCGCGCCTGGAGCGAATATCGGGTCTGTAGCAGCATTATTTGAGCCGGTGCACGGCTCTGCGCCAAAGTACGCGGGGCAAAATAAGGTTAATCCTACAGCTACTATTTTGTCGGCGGTCATGATGTTGCGGCACTTGGGTGAAATGGATGCTGCTGTGCGTCTGGAGCGCGCGGTTGAAGATGTTGTCCGGGACGGCCAGGATGTAACGTATGATCTTAAGGCTGATCGCCATGACACTTCAGCCGTCGGTACCCGAGAAATGGCCGAGGCTATTTGCCGCCGTTTAACGAAATAAATAAAAATTTTTATTTTTTGCTGGCCCCGAGGTTGTCATAGATCTCTACGGGGTCTTTTTTTTGGAAGGACGAGCGATATGCGTGTCATACATTGGGGCATGATCGAGTATGCCTCCGCATGGCATCAGCAAAAGGAACTTGTGCGCGAGGTTGCTGCGGGTGCGCCGTCAGCAATTGTTCTTTGTGAGCATCCGTCTGTTATTACGTTCGGACGCAAAGCATCAGATGCTAACATCTTTTTACCCAAGGATGTTCTTGAACAGCGTGGCGTTGTCTGCGTGTCGGTCGACAGAGGGGGGGATGTGACGCTTCACGCGCCGGGCCAACTCATTGTTTATCCTATTATAAATCTTAAGCTTTTTGGTCGGGATATCAAAGCCTGTCTTCAAAAAATGGAACAGGCTTCCGTTGCTTTCCTGCGTGATTTTGGTATAGTGGCTAAAGGTCAGGAAGGTCATGGGGCGTCTGCGTATCGCGGTGTGTGGGTTGGTTCACGCAAGATCGCTTCAATAGGGATCGGGATTTCCCGCTGGGTCACCTATCACGGAATAGGCTTGAATATCACCACTGACCTCGGGCTTTTTGATTATATTCGTCCGTGTGGGCTTGATGTCCGCATGACGTCACTCCAAGATTTGACCGGACAGACTTTGCCCATGCGAGAGGCAGCGGAAAGATTCGCCGGTCATTGCGTAAGGATATTTGATGGTCAGGATCATTCTTCCAGAATTGGGTGATGGGATTGTCGACGCTGAGATCGTCCGGTGGCATTGCCGGGAAGGTCAGTCAGTAAAATTCGATGAGGATGTTGTGGAGCTTGTGACGGATAAGGCTGTTTTTAATGTGCCGGCAGATTTTTCCGGCAGGATCATGAAGATTTATTATAACGAAGGACAGCGGGTCCCGGTGGGCTCTGTGCTGGCGGATCTTGATGAGAATTTTTCTGGAGCACCGGAAGGTGCAGAACGAGGGGTATGAAAAAGCGAAAAGTTCTTTTGATGTATATTTCAAGGGTGTCCGGTCACCGGCAGGCTACGGTTGCGATTTCCAAATCTTTGAAGAAATTCATTCCTGACGCTGACGTCATGAGCATCAACGGGTTTGGCTATAACTATCCGTTGCTCGAGCAGGTGGTCAATGCCGCCTATATGACGGTGATCAAGCACACACCGAAAGTTTGGGATTATATTTATGATAATCCCAAGGTGGTGAAACGCTCTGCCAATATGCGCAAGTTCCTTAATAAGTCGAGCCATAAGAAACTTGAGAAGCTGTTCAAGGATTTTCCGGCGGATACTGTTATTTGTTCCCAGGCTTTTCCTTGCAGTATGGTGGCTGATTATAAAGTGTCTCGCGGGCTCGGATTCAATCTGATCGGTACCTTGACGGATTATGCCCCGCATGCCTACTGGATCAACGAGGGTGTTGATTATTATATTGTACCGTCAGATGATACCCGGGAGCGTTTTATCAAAAAGGGTGTCGCCCCTGAAAAGATCAAGGCGTTGGGTATCCCGATCCGTTATAAGTTTGCTGAAAAGATCGACAAGAAAGTTGCCCGAGGGAACCTTGGGCTTGACCCTGATATTCCTGTTGTGCTGGTCATGGGCGGCGGTCAGGGCCTTGGCCCCATGAAGGATGCTGTGAAAGAACTGTTGGGGATGAAGTTGCCGCTACAGCTCATTGTGGTTGCCGGCGCGAATGTGAAGTTGTTCCAGTGGCTCAAGAAAGCTTCTGTGATTTCTTCCAAAAAGATCCTGTATTATGATTATGCTAATAATGTGGATGAGCTTATGGAGGCGGCGGATCTTATTGTGTCCAAGCCCGGCGGTATGACAACTTCCGAGTGCCTGTCCAAAGGCCTTCCCATGGTCATCATTAATCCTTTGCCTGGCCAGGAAGAGCGCAATGCTAATTTTCTATTGGAACAGGGCATCGCGGTGCGTGTCAATGATCTTGTGGATCTTGCTGACGAGGTTGAGATCCTGTTCAAATCACCTGAACGGCTGAAAGGCATGACCAAAGCGGCTTACGCCAGCGGCAAGCCTCATGCGGCAGATGATATTGCCCGGCTTGTTATGGGTCTTCCTTCACATTGATGTGTATATAATGGGTGATCATGTTCCAGTATTTTTTATATAAAGTCGCGCTTCTTATCATTCATGTTGTTCCTCGCCGCTGGGCCTATGGGGTGGCTGAGTTTCTGGCTGACCAGCAATTTCATTTTTCCCACAAGGATAGAGAAGCGGTGATGCGCAATCTTCGGCAGATCACCGGCAGGCAGGATGTCGCGCGCGAAGATGTGCGACGGGTTTTTTTGAATTTTGGTCGCTATCTGGTCGATTTTTTCTTGATGTATAAAATGGTTGATGCTTCTTTTGTGCGCGATCATGTGACAGTCAATGGGCTGGAGCATCTCACCGTAGCGCATGGTCAAGGACGGGGCGTGGTTATTCTGACAGCGCACATTGGCAATTGGGAGATGGGGGCGGCGGTGTTGCGCCAGCTCGGCTTTCCTGTGACCGCGATTGCTTTGCCGCACAAAAATCCGAAAGTGAATATTCTTTTTAACCGGCAGCGCGAGGCGCACGGGGTGACGGTTGTTCCCACCAGTGTGGCGGTGCGTCGGTGCCTGGGGGCATTGCGCAAGGGGGGTCTTGTTGCCCTTTTAGGAGATCGTGATTTTGGCCCGTTTGGGAAGCCGCTGAGTTTTTTGGGACGTACGACACTGATCCCTCAGGGAGCGGCTTTTTTTGCGAGTCGGACAGGAGCACCGATTGTTCCCTGTTTTCTGAAGCCTGACGGGGATGGTCATTATACGATGGATATTTGCTCTCCGATCTGTTTATCCGCTGGCGATACGGACAAGGAAGCTCCTTTAATTGCTGTGATGGCACAATATGCCGCGTTGATTGAAGATAAGATCAGGAAGGATCCGACACAATGGCTTATGTTCAGGGAGTTTGGCATTGAATTCTAAAATTTGCGTTCTTATTCCTGCGCACAATGAGGCGCGAACCATCGCTGATGTTGTCAAAAGTGTCCGTCAAATGGGTTTTGCTGTTGTTGTTGTAGATGACGGATCATCGGATGGTTGCGGTCAACTGGCGGCGGCGGCTGGTGCTGAACTCTTGGTTAATTATAAAAATCAGGGCAAGGGGTTTTCGTTGCAGCGCGGGTTCGATCATATCATCAGCCGTGCCTATGAGGCCTTGATCACCCTTGATGCCGACGGTCAGCACGCAGTCAGCGACCTGCCGGCTTTCGTCGAGCTTTTTGAAGCCAAGAAGCCTGATATCATTTGCGGGAATCGGATGAAAGATCATCGTGACATGCCCGTTGTCCGCTTATGGACCAACAGGATCATGTCGGGGTTAATTTCTTTTGTCTGCCGTCAGAAGATTCATGACACACAGTGTGGCTACCGTCTTATACGCTGCGAGGTTTTACGCCATATCCAGTTATCTTCTTCCGCGTTTGAGATAGAATCCGAGGTCCTTATCAAGGCCAGCAAGAAGGGCTACCGCATCGCTTCGGTCCCGGTGCAGACGATCTATGGCGCTGAAGTAAGCAAGATCAATCCTTTTTTTGACACGGTTCGTTTCATTGTATATATCGTGCGGGAAATGTTTGTGCGTTGATGAGCGATAAATTCTTTCGATATGCGCTTCTTGTTTCTGCCGTCATACATCTTGCCTTTCTGGCAACCTTTTATGTTACCAATAAGAATTTTTTATTTTTGAAAAAAGTAAAAATGATGACCTATCATATTGTTAAGTCCAAGCCGTTCATTGAGCCCAAAGCCATCGAGCGTCAGAATGACAGGGTTGAGGCGCGCATGATGGAGAAGCTTTATGAACCGGCTCAACCACCCCCGAAAGTCAAGGAGATGTCCGCGCAGGGATCGCGGATCGATCCTTTTTCAAAAGAGCTTTCCGGTGTTATGGATAAGGTTGATATCTTTGAACGCAAACCTGAAAAGTTTAAGGGTACCCATGTGACCAAGGCGGTGTCGGTGCCGTTGTTGAAGTCGGAAAAGATAAATACGCCTTCGTATGCGAGTTATTATCAGATCGTGCGGGGGCGCATTCGCGAAAGGGCTTACAGCAATTACACCAAGCTCAGCGTCGGCGATGTCTTTGTCACTTTTGTTATCAGATCTGACGGGGTGATCTCCGGCTTGCAGGTGCTCGAAGACAGGAGTTCCGCCAATGATTTTTTGCGGGATGTGGGGATCAGAAGTGTGCGCGAAGCCGCTCCTTTCCCAGCGTTCCCCAAAGATCTTGTTTATCCTGAATTGACGTTTAATGTTTCCATTTCGTTTCAGTACCGCGATGAATAAGGTAGGTGCGGGTAACCCAAGGAAGGAATGTGTTTTATGAGTCATGATAAATTTATCGATGAAGCATTGAAAGGATCTGCGGTGAATGAAACTTCCAGCGGTTGTGCAGATGGCTGTGGATGTTCCGAGGGAGGTTGCGGGGATCAGGAAGGCCGTGAGGGCTGTGGTTCGGGGTGCGGCTGCGGGGGGCATGAAGCTGTCGAGGTTAATTTCTTTACATATTTGACATCGATAGGTTATCAGGCCATGATCTTTTTGGGCGAGATACCTAACCCTTCAACCGGGGAGAATGAGAAAAATCTTCGCCAAGCCAAGTTCATCATTGATACGATCGTGATGCTCAAAGAAAAGACCCGAGGGAACCTCAGCGATCAGGAAGCCGCGTTCATTGAAGGAACCCTCGATGAGCTTCAAGCGAAGTTCCTTGAGCTTGTAGAGAGCGATGGGTTGGTTTGATATGATCCCCGCTGTGTTGTTGGACATCCTGGCATGCCCCGTGTGCCGGACCAGTGTTCATGAGAAAGGCGATCAGGTTGTGTGTGATGATCCAGCCTGTGCCTTGGCATATCCTGTCCAGGATGGTATTCCCGTTATGCTTGTGGGAGAGGCAACAAGCGATATTCGAAAGGGTTAGGTATATGGGCAGAAAAAGAGCCCCGGCTATTCACAGATCAGCTTGTACCCTGCCGCCACGGATGCAGAAGCTTGTGGGTGGGTTTCCTCTTGCCGGTATAGACGCTCTTTTGGTAACACAGGGATCGGATTTGCATTATCTGGCACAATATCCTGTGAGCGATGCCTGGTTACTGATCACAGCTTGTGAGGTCTTTTATATCACTGATGCCCGTTATGTCAGTGAAGTGGCGAAAGCTGTCAAGGGGGTAACGGTTGTCCGGTTTGAAAAGTCGCTGGCCGATGAAACGATGCGCATCCTTCATCAGGCAGGCGCCAGGAGCTTGGGGGTCAATGAACGGCATTTGACGGTACATCAGCACAAACAGCTGGAGGCACTGGCAGCAGGAACGATCACAATCAAGGCTGCGGATGGATGTGTGACGTCTTTAAGGGCGATCAAGGAACCGTGCGAGCTTAGGTTGATGCGACAGGCCATTGCCTTGAATCTGGCGGCGTATAAATACATTCAAAGGTTCATCAAGGTTGGCGTAACGGAAAAAGAGTTGTTGGGTAAATTGGAAATTTTCATTCACAGGCACTCGGTTTGTTTCTCATTTGATCCGATCATCGCTTCCGGCCCTAACTCGGCCTTCCCGCACGCGCGGGTCACAGACCGTAGGTTGCGTCCTAACGAACCTATTCTCATAGACTTAGGAATAGATATCAAAGGGTACAAGTCTGACTTGACACGTATGTTTTTTTTGGGTAATATGCCTGTCGCTTACAGGCAAGTTCTTTCCGTTGTGATGGGCGCACAGCTCGAGGCTATCAAAGCCATCAAGCCAGGTGTTCCCGCTAATGATGTGGATGCCAAGGCGAGGTCTTTTCTCAAGACGCATGGTTTGGCGGATCATTTCAGTCATTCGCTGGGGCATGGGGTTGGACTGGATATACATGAACAGCCGAGGCTTTCGGTCAAGAGTGAAATGATTTTGCAGGAAAATATGGTTTGCACGGTAGAGCCAGGGGTTTATTTCCCGGGTAAGTACGGGATAAGGCTCGAAGAAATGGTGTTGATAACAAAAAATGGATGTGAGGTTTTGAGTGTCAATCACAATCAATGAAGTTGAAAAAGGCTTGGCCCTTAAGGTGGACAATGAAATCTGCACGATTGTGGATTTTAATCATGTGAAACCCGGTAAGGGCAGTGCTTTTGTGCGTATCAAGCTGCGTTATGTGAAGAGTGGCTTTACCGTTGAGCGCACGTACCGTTCCGCTGAAATGCTCGAAGATGTCCCGTTGGATGAAAGAAAATTGCAGTATTTGTACAATGCCGACGGGATGTATCATTTCATGGATCAAACCACGTTTGAGGAACAAAGGGTTTCCAGTGAAGAGCTTGGTGAAAACGTAATAAAGTTCCTGCTGGACAATATGGAAATCAGCGGTTTTGTTTATCAAGACAAGATATTAAAGGTATCGTTGCCGAACTTTATTATCACCAAGATCCTCGAAACAGAGCCTGGTGTGAAGGGTGATTCGACCAAGTCCAACACCAAACCCGCCAAGATCGAGACGGGTGCAACCATCCTCGTGCCGCTGTTCGTGAATGTCGATGAAGAGATCAAGATTGACACACGCAACGGGGAATACGTCGAAAGGGTGAAACGATGAACCTTAAAGAACTAAAAGAAATAGTCCAGCTTATGAATGAAAACGGGCTTGCGGAGCTCGAGCTCGAGCGCGAGGGGACGGTCATCAAGCTTAAAAAAACATCGGAACAGACCATACAGCCGATGGCTTACAGCATCCCGGCGATCCCGTCGGGCAGGCCGGTAGCAGAGCCTGTTGTGGCGGTTTCTACGCCGCTACCGGCAGGGAATCTGAAGGATATCAAGTCCCCGATGGTGGGTACGTTTTACCGTGCGCCTTCGCCGGAATCTGCTTTGTTCGTGGAGATCGGTCAGGCGGTCGAGGTCGGGCAGGTAGTCTGTATTGTCGAAGCCATGAAACTCATGAACGAGATCAAGTCGGATGTCCGCGGAAAGATCGTCGAGCTTTGTGTGGATAATGCAGAGCCTGTCGAGTTTGGCCAGGTACTTTTTCGCGTGGATCCTGCGCAATAAATCAACCTCCAAAGAGACCTTCCTATGTTCTCCAAGATTCTGATAGCTAACCGCGGAGAGATCGCCTTGCGTATTATCCGGGCCTGCAAGGAGCTTGGGATATCGACGGTCGCCGTATACTCGGAAGTCGACCGCGACTCCCTCCATGTGCGTTTTGCTGATGAGGCCGTTTGTATTGGCAAGGCGTCGAGTGCTGAAAGTTATCTGAACATCCCTGCTATTATTTCTGCGGCCGAGATCACGGATGTTGAAGCGATCCATCCGGGTTACGGCTTTATGTCCGAGAACGCGCATTTTGCCGAGATCTGCGAATCCTGCAAGATCCAGTTCATCGGACCGACGCCGGAAACGATCCGTATGATGGGTGACAAGATCATGGCCAAGGAAACGGCGCGCAAGGCCGGTGTTCCTTTGACACCCGGTGGCAAGGGCATTGTCAAGAGCCCGGAAGAGGCACTGGAGATCGCCAAGCAGATCAAATATCCTGTTATCATCAAGGCAACGGCGGGTGGCGGCGGCAAAGGGATGCGTGTGTGCCATAATGATGTCACCCTTGTTAATTCGCTCAAGATGGCACAGGCAGAAGCCGAAGCGAATTTCAAGAATCCCAATGTTTACATCGAGCGTTATGTCACAGATCCGCGCCATGTTGAATTTCAGATTCTCGCGGATTATCATGGCAATATCATTCACCTGGGCGAGCGTGATTGCTCGGTTCAGCGGCGCCACCAGAAGTTGATCGAAGAATCACCATCTCCCGCGTTGAGCGAGAAATTGCGCAAAAAGATGGGCGAGGCGGCAGTCAAGTGCGCCAAGGCGGCCAATTATCGCGGGGTTGGCACCGTTGAATTTCTGCTCGACAAGAATGAAGATTTTTTCTTTATGGAGATGAACACGCGTATCCAGGTCGAACATCCGGTTACCGAGATGGTGACAGGGCTTGACTTGATCAAGGAGCAGATCCGGGCCGCGGCGGGGATCAAGCTGAAACTCAAGCAGGAAGATGTGAAACTTCAGGGTCATTCCATTGAATGCCGTATCAACGCGGAAGACCCGGATAACAACTTTGCCCCTTGTCCCGGAAAGATCGAGCAGTTGAATATCCCTGGCGGGCCCGGTGTCCGCGTCGATACGCATATTTATTCCGGTTACAAGATCAGCCCGTATTATGATTCCATGGTCGCTAAACTTATTGTCTATGGCCGCGACCGTGCCGAGGCGATCCGTATCATGCGCCGCGCGCTCGACGAGTTTTATATTTCGCCGATCAAGACAACGATCCCTTTGCACATGCAGATCATGAATGATCCGTCATTTGTGCGCGGAGATATTTCCACGCATTTTCTTGAAAAGATGGCCAAGAGAGAAAATTAAACGCGTGTTGATGGTTTGAGCCGTTCTATGGGCACATCATTTGGGTGAGGAGGGGAAAGATGAGACCGGAAAGTGAGATCGATCTGGGGGTCATCCAGGTGCACAAGCGGGTGATCGCTGATATTTGCACCGCAGCCATTCTTGAGATCGACGGTGTGGTCATGTGCCGTCAGGCTTTTCTTGAGGATATTTACGGGCTGTGCGGTAAACACAAAAATTCTGCTGTGGATGTCCGTGTGGATGTGACCGGTCATGTCAGTGTTGTTGTTAGGGTTCTGGTGCGTTACGGGCTTAACCTGGCGGATGTTTCACGCCGCATCCAGGATGCGGTCATGACAGCGGTAGAAAAAATGGCTGATATTAATCTCAGGGACGTTGATGTGAACATCCAGGGCATTGAAAGGGGTTAATGTATGCGGCTTTTTATCCGGTTGGCGATCTTCTTTTATATTGTTGTGATCTGTGTTGTTGCGTTAACGGCATTGCTTGTTCTGGCACATGCGGTTGATTTTAATCAGTACCTTGATTTCTTGGAATTCATTTATTTGGGCGGAAAAGTCAGAATGATTTCTATTGGCATTGTAACCGTTACAATGTTGCTGGGGATAGCGTTTGCGCTTATTATTTATGCCGGTCAGGAAAAGGAAAGCATCATACATTTTGATAATCCTTTAGGCCGGGTAACCATTTCTCTTGCGGCTTTGGAAGATCTGATCCGCCGGCTGGGCGTGCATATGCCCCAGGTCAAGGAGATCCGGCCGGACATTGTGGCGACGAAAAAGGGGCTCGATATTGATATCCGGCTGGTGTTGAGTTCCGTCGGGAATATTCCTGAAATGACCGCCAATATGCAGGATATCATCAAGCGCCGGATCCAGGATGTGATCGGCAGTGAAGAGCGTATCAATATCCGTGTTCATGTTGTCAAGATCGCACCTGAAAACTCCGCCCGGACATCCGGTCGTGCTGATGATGAGGTTGTGAGTCCGCTGCCCTTCCATGGTTACAGGAGTTGACATGAAAAAGATCGGGATACTTACCGGCGGGGCTGATTGCCCCGGGCTTAATGCGGTGATCCGTGCCGTTGTTTATAAGGGGATGCAGGAGGGCTACGTCATCACCGGCATCAAGAACGGCTGGCAGGGGCTGATCGACAATGATGCGCGGGTGCTGGATGCGCGCGCTGTATTTGGCATATTAGATCGCGGCGGCACGATCTTGGGCACCAGCCGTGTTGATCCTTTTGAAAATCCCGAAGGTGTCGAGAAGATCCGTGAAAATTACAAGCGTAATGGCATGGATGCGGTTATCGCTGTCGGCGGAGAGGTGACACTGGGCATCGCACTTCAGCTTCAGAAGCAGGGGGTTATCAAGGTTGTAGGCATTCCCAAGTCTATCGACAATGCTCTTTCAGGTACAGATTATGCGTTCGGATTTGACACGGCGGTCCAGATCGCTACGGAACAGATCGACCGGCTGCACACGACCGCGGAAAGCCATCACCGCATCATGGTCATCGAGGTCATGGGCCAGCACACCGGCTGGATCGCTGTTGAGGCCGGACTTGCCGGCGGAGCTGATGTTATTCTCATTCCCGAGATCCCTGTGGATATTGCCAGTGTCTGTGAAGCTATCCGTAACCGGCATCGCCGGGGGAAATCTTTTTCGATCGTTGTTGTAGCCGAAGGCGCGCGCATTGATGTCCCGGGAGTTGTTGTGGAAGGGCCGGAAAAGCGCCGGTTCGGAAGCGTGGGGGAGCGTTTGGCCAAGGCGATCGAAGATATGACCGGCTATGAAACGCGTGTTAGTGTTTTGGGGTATATTCAGCGTGGGGGCTCACCGACAGCGTTCGACCGCATTCTGGGCACACGCTTCGGTGTCAAGGCGGTTGAGCTTGTTAAGCAAGGCAAATTTGGGCAGATGGTCAGTTATCAGAACAACAAGATATGTTCGGTGGATATGGAGATCCCGGTAGCCAAGCGCAAGTTTGTGGATATGGATCTTTATCAGATCGCTAAAGTCTTTTGTGCGGAGTAGATGCTGTGCAGGATAGAATTCGTTCGATCATAGAAAGCTCGATGGCGGTGCAACAGCAGGCGATGGAGCGCAACGTGGCCGTGATCGAGAAGATCGCCAAGACCAGCATCAGCTGTCTTAAAAATGGCGGAACGCTTTTCTTTTTTGGTAACGGCGGTTCTGCGGCTGATAGTCAGCATGTGGCGGCTGAATTTATTGGACGTTTTCAAAAGGAACGCCGGGCTCTGGCGGCTATGGCGTTAACCACAGACACATCTGTTTTAACCTGCTTGGCCAATGATTACAGCTATGATATTGTTTTTTCCCGTCAGCTGGAAGCTTATGGTAAAAAGGGTGATATGGCTTTTGGCATATCGACCAGCGGCAAGTCTCCCAATGTTCTTAAAGCCTTCGCGGCCGCCAAGGCCATGGGGATTACGCGCGTTGCTTTCACCGGAGGGGATGGTGGCTCGGCGGCTATCGCGGCAGACATGAGCATTATCGTTCCTTCTAAGGTGACGGCGCGTATCCAAGAAGCCCACATCACAATTTTTCACGCCATTTGCGAGGTCGTGGAAGATGCCTTTGTCGCATGACCACACGGCATAAAGTTCTAAAGCTGTCCGCCCTCTCTCGCAAATTAACTGCTTTGCGCCGTGAGGGCCGCGTCATTGCTTTTACCAACGGTTGTTTTGATATTTTGCATTACGGGCATGTCAGTTATCTGGAAGCGGCCAAAAGAAAAGATCGTATCCTTGTTGTCGGGATGAACAGTGATGCGTCTGTACGGGGCCTAAAAGGACCGGAGCGTCCGATTGTTCCTCAGGATCAGCGTGCGGCGGTCTTGGCTGGCTTGGCCTGTGTGGATTTCGTTGTCCTCTTTGAGGATCCTACACCTTATGCCCTTATCAAGGCCATCGGGCCGGACATCCTCCTTAAAGGCGCTGACTGGAAGGGCAAGGAAGTGGCCGGAAGCGATGTTGTCAAAGCCCGGGGTGGGCGTGTCGAGTTTGTGACTTTTGTTGCGCGGCTTTCGACGACGAATATTGTTGAGAAGATCCGTCAACAGTACCGTGCTGTATGAGTGACGCCAAGGTCAGGCGTCTGGTTGACGCCAATTATAATCGTGCCAAAGAAGGCCTGCGGGTTTGCGAGGACGTTTTTCGTTTCATTTGTGATGATGGTGCGGTGACGGCCCATTTGAAAGAAGTGCGTCACGGGTTAACCTCTGCGGCAAATTTCTTCGGATTCAAGGATGTTTTGGCCGCGCGAGATATTGTCAGGGATGTGGGGCGGGCGACCATGGCACGCGAGTCTGTGCGCGACAGCGTTGAGGACATCTTTTTTGCCAATATCCAGCGGGTGAAAGAATCGCTCCGGGTGCTTGAAGAATTTTCGAAGCTGAATAACGCGCAGTCAGCGATCGCGTTCAAGGAATTGCGGTATACCGTCTATGAAATCGAAAAAGATGCGCTTGAAAGATTCCAGTCTTTACCTTGTCCTTGATACGGGCGTTTGTGATTATCCGAAGCTCTGGGAGGTTTTTCAGGCTGGGGTCAACAACGGGGTTGACATTGTACAGCTTCGTGATAAATTGGGGAATGTTCCGCAAGCGCTGGAATTCACCCGGCGTGCCCGGTGTTATTTGAAAAAGGCTGTACCTTTCATTGTGAATGACCGTGCCGATCTGGCGTATGCTGGCGGGGCTTGCGGTGTTCACGTTGGTCAGGATGATCTTCCGGTGGCGGCGGCAAGAAAAATGTTGCCGCGTTCTTTTTTGGTTGGGAAATCCTGTCAGACTTTGGCGCATCTGCAAGAAGCTGAGCGCGAAGGTGCTGATTACGCCGGATTTGGTTCGGTGTTCAAGACCAAAACCAAGCCAGAGAGGCTGCCGATGGATCTGGGGTTCCTCCGTGAGGTAGCCGGCGCGGCGCGGTTACCGGTATTTGCCATCGGGGGTATTACGATCGACAACATTGATCTTGTGTTGGCTCAGGGTATTAAGCGGGTGGCGGTTTGTCGCGCGATCCTTTTGGCGCGCGATCCGGCACAAATTGTCAGGGAATTCAAGAAAGCCTTGATGGTTGAGCGTTGATAATGATATTTATGCGAGAGTAATTCAGTGGTAGAATGCCAGCTTCCCAAGCTGGCTACGCGGGTTCGATTCCCGTCTCTCGCTCCAATTTTAAAATGGTCTTTAATATCCTAAAAATACTTGGGCATATTTTTTGTTTCGGAGCCGTCTTGATGCTGACGGGTTGCGCGGCGCATAAATTATCGCCGCCGGGTGTTCCCCCAATACTTGTAGAAAAGAAAAGTATCCAGCATAAGGTTCGCAAAGGTGAGACGCTGTGGCGTATCGCCAAAACGTACAAGGTGCCTGTTGAGGATATTACTCTTGCCAATGGCATTCCCAATGCCGCTTCCATCGAAGAGAATCAGCTTATATATATTCCGGGAGCCGACCGTATCCTTGAGGTTCCTGTTCCCGCGCCTGCGGATAATGATGCCGATTATGCCTGGCCTATCAAAGGGAAGGTAATAGCGTATTTTCAAGAACGCAAAGGGCTGGGGGTTAACGATGGCATTGATGTGAGTGCGGTCGAGGGCGAGTTTGTGAAGGCGGCGCGTTCGGGGCGTGTGGTCTTTGCGGATCATTTGCCGGGGTATGGCGCCACGGTCATCCTTGATCATGGGGATGGCTTCTCGACGGTATACGGGCACAATGCCAGGATCACGGTCAATCTTGGCGATGCCGTTTCCCGGGGCGACAAGATTGCTCAGGTCGCGCGTGAGGGGGATTCGGTGTATGTTCATTTTGAAGTGCGTAAAGGGGAGAAGGCAACAAACCCCCTGTACTATCTGCCATAAGTTTTCTGAGGGAGAAGGTTTTTCAACCGGAGTTTATTTATGGATCATTTTTGCGGCAGGAAAGATGTTCTGGATCTTATTTGCAAGCGCGTCAGCGGCTTGAAAGAGGGGTACCGCCAGAATCTGGCTTTGGTGGGCAGCCGGCATATCGGCAAAAGTTCCATTCTTCTGAAATTTCTCAATGACTTCGACGATTGCGGGGTCGTTCCGGTGTATCTTGACCTGGAAGGTCGGGATCTTCATTATTTTGTATCCAAGACAGCGCGGAGTATTCTTTTTCGTTATGCCAAAATGCGCGGCATTACCGTAGAAGATGACCTTGCTTCATTGGTTCGGAGTGTGCGCACGCATATTCCGCGCACGGCTGACGGCGCGCTGGCGGCGATGGATTTTCTTGAAAAAGGCAAGATGGAAGAGGGCTACAAGGCGGTTCTTTTGTTGCCGGATATCCTTGCCCAGGAAGCCGGCCTTGCCTGTGTTTTTATTCTTGAGGAATTTCATGAGATCGATGCGTTTGGCGTTAATGAGGCGTTCGGGATCCTGGCCGACGTGATAACGACCCAAAAGGGATGCCTTTTTATTATTACAAGTTCTTGTGAGGATGCGGCCAGAAGAATTCTGGCGGACAAGCTGACCCTTTTGTTTGGGAATTTTGAGATCGTGATGGTCACCCCTTTTGATCTGAAGGCCAGCCATCATTTCATTGAATGCCGGATGGCTGATGTGAGGATGGGGCTTCATTTACGTAATTTTCTTGCTGATTTTACCGGCGGGCGCCCGTTGTACCTCGACCTGCTTATGCGTGAGCTTATCAATCTCGGAGCTATTTATAAACAGCAGGAAATTTATGTCCCGCTGGTTGTTCAGGCGGTTGAGAACCTCGTCTTTAGCCGCTGGGGTGCTTTAAGCCGGCACTTTGAGCTCATGGTCGATCATCTGTGTGCTGTCCGCGCCAATCGTGCGGCGGTGGATGTGCTTTTTGCCCTGGCCAATGGGGTACACAAGATCAACGATATGGTGGTTTTGCTGGGGGCCAAACGGGGGCATGTTATCAAGAAATTGAATGAATTGGTGGCACAGGATGTGGTAGAGCGCAATGGGACGTATTTCTTGATTAAGGACAAGCTTTTCCGTTATTGGATCAAATATGTGCTTCAGCGTCGTGTAAGATCGGTGGACATGGAACCGTTTGCCCAAATCAGGCCGTTCAAAGATGAGGTTAACCGCGCGATCAATGATTTTCTGGCGACATCACGTAAGGATTTTTCTGCCCGGATGACGGAGCTTGTACGGTGTTTTGAAAATGAAGTGCTGACACTCAGGGGGAATCTTTATAAACTGCCTGTCTTTAGGGATGTCAAGGCGCTCAAGATCAAAAGCCGCGGAGGGAATAGTTTTGATGCCCTTGAGGCGCAGAGTGAGGATGGTCCATGGCTGCTGGTCTTGCGCAAAGACCGGGTTGCCGAGGGAGACATTCACGCGGTGGCCGAGGAGGCCCGCAAAATGGGCATTCATTCCCGGCGGTGCGTGATCGTTTCACTGGCAGAGCTTGAGGACAGCGCGCGGTTAAGGGCACTTGAAGAGCGTATGTGGATATGGAATGAAGCGGAGCTTAATTCGCTGACGAATCTCTATGATAAACCCTATATCGTGCCATGAAGATCATAGTTCTCGCCGACACTCATTCCCGTCCGTTGCCCGGTCAGTTGATAGCGGATATGGAGCGTGCTGATATGATCGTTCATGCGGGGGATTTTTGTGAAGCGGATGTGTATTTCCGCCTTAAGAAGATCAAGGGGATACGCGCTGTTTATGGCAATATGGACAGTGTTGCGTTGCGGGGGATTTTGCCGCAACGCGATGTTTTTGAGTGCGGCGGGGTGAAGTTCGGCCTGGCGCACGGCGAAGGCAGTTACGACATGATCATCCCGCGTCTTGAAGAAAGCTTCAAAGGGCAGGGTCTGCAGGTCGTGGTCTTTGGGCATTCACATGTGCCGTTCAACGCGCAGGTGGGGGGCATCCTTTTCTTTAATCCGGGCAGTCCGACGGATACGGTGCGTTCGCCCTATTTATCATACGGCGTGATCGAGGCGTCGGAGGGGAAGGTCAAGGCCAGGATTGTTAAGATAATAAGTTCATGAACAACAGGTATGCCATGCGGACAAGATCCGGCATTGAAGAAAATGAGGAAAAGTTTCTGGCACCTTACGCGATGCGGGCGTCAGGTTCCTGGGGGCGCCAGTTTCTCGAGGCGGAACATATCAGCCGGACATGTTTTCAGCGTGATCGCGACCGGGTGGTGCATTCGGAGGCTTTTCGTAAACTGGAATACAAAACGCAGGTATTTGTTGTTTTTGATAATGATTATTACCGCACGCGCCTGACGCACACCCTAGAAGTGGCTCAACTGGCGCGCAGCATTGGGCGTAATCTTTGTCTTAATGAGGATCTCATCGAGGCGGTTGCTCTGGCGCATGACCTGGGTCATTCGCCTTTCGGGCACGCGGGGGAAGATGTTCTTGACCAGCGGCTGAAGAAAGTAGGTCTCGACGGCTTCAATCATAATCAGCGCAGTTTTGACATTGTGACCAAGTTTGAAAAACGTTATCCGGCTTTTGACGGGCTTAATCTTACCGTCGAGGTTCTTGTCGGCATGCTCAAACACGAAACTCTTTATGACAAGATCGCCGGGACAAGCGTTATCGGGGATATGGATTTTGCGTGCAAGCTGAAAGAACGACCGTGTTCGCTCGAGGCGCAGGTGGTGGATAAGGCAGATTCGCTGGCTTATTTGAATCATGATGTTGATGACGGGCTTACGTCGGGATGTATCCATGCGGAGGATCTTGCCGTTAGTGCGTTGTGGCGTCGCGCGGTCGAACAGATTAGCCGACCAGGATTGAGTGATACGGACCCCATGTTCAAGTATCAGGTGGTGCGTGCTTTGATTGACATGCAGGTCAGGGATCTGCTCGAAGCAACAGCGGCAAGGCTGGACGCTGTTGGTCCCAGCTCACTTGAAGCGTTTGCCAAAGATGCTGAAAAGGGCATGGTTAACTTTTCCGAGGCCATGTCCCGCGAGCGGCAGGAATTGCAGGATATTATTTTTGAAAAGGTTTATCACCACTGGCGTGTGGAGCGCATGACATCTAAAGCCCGGAGGATCTTAAACGAGCTCTTTGATGTGTATCTGGACAATCCCAGGCAATTGCCGTATGATATTTTTGATAGATCACGTTCTTTCTCCGAGAAGGAACTGTATGGTATTATTTGCAACTATATTGCAGCAATGACGGATAGGGCGGCACTGGATGAGTATAAACGACTGTTCGAACCTTACAAAAAAGTATAAGCAGATCATCTCGGCGGTGCACATTGTTTACCGCTTGGTGAACTCGACGCCGAATCTTAAGGAGCTTTCGCTTCGGCTGACGCGTCTTCTGTGCCAGTTCATCAAGGCGTCGTCGGCCGATATTTATTTGCTTGCACCGGACTGCCGGAAGCTCGTGATGATCGCGGCTTTCAACAATCAGATCAACTATATTGTCACCAAGGCCGCTGATCTTAAGAAGGTGTCTGCACGCGAAATGGGGGTCACGCAGGGAGCATCTATTTTTGATCCGCGCATCATGGGGATGCCGCTGATCACAGATGAATGCATTGGTGCTATTATCATTAAGCGTAAGCCTGGCGAACCCCCTTTTGACGATTATGACCGCGAGATGTTTACGATCTTTGCTGAACAGTCCGTGACGGCCATAAAGAATCTCCAGTATTCGGAGCAGCAGCAAAAAATACTGCTGGAAACGATGAAGCTTGTGCGTACGCTCCTCGAGAAACAGGGGGCGAGCTACCGTTCTCATAGTCCTGTTTATTTCAAGATCGTTAAAGCCATTGCCCAGGCGTTCCGTATGGATGCCGGGAGCATCAATAATCTATATTATGCCAGCATCCTGCATAATGTGGGGGCGGTGGATATTCCGTTTCAAATCCTGAAGAAAAAGAAACAGTTGTCGGCCGAGGAATTCAAAATTATCCGTGACTTGCCGCATAAAAGCGCGGAGTTTATCAAGCCGATCGAATTCCTTAAACCTATTCTTCCTATTGTTCTTTCCTTACACGAGAAATATGATGGGACAGGTTATCCCTCGGGCCTGAAAAAAGACCAGATACCGCTGGGGGCGCGGATCATGGCTGTTGTGGATGCTTTTGAAAGCATGGTGCAGGGACGCCCCTACCGCAAACGGGTCGCCGTCGACGTAGCCCTGCGGGAGGTTGCCTGTCACAGCGGTACGCAGTTCGATCCGGCTGTCGTGGCGATGTTCTTTAAATTGTCCCGGCAAAAAAAGATCAAAAACCTCTTGAGTGCAGCCCGTCAATAAAACTATAATTAAGAAATTATGAATATTAACTATAAAGAATCCCAGGTTGATTTTCTTTCTCTGTCAGAAGGACGGTCGGATGACGCTATTCGTCCGCGTTACATGGCCGCCAGGATAAGCCTGTCTCTGGAAAATCTTGTAATTTTAGCGATTGCAGCTATAATGTTTCTCATCTTTTCTTTTGCTTTGGGGATCGAACGCGGGAAAAGGACCACTTCAACGGTTTCTTATCCGATTGCTTCCGGGTTTGTCCCAGCTTCTGTTAAAGAAGCTGATCCGGCGGTGGTCGGCAGTGTCATTGGGGTGGCGGATGAAGCTCCAAGGGGCAAGGCGCAGACTAGTTCTTCGCGGGTGATCAATAAGGTCGTTGTTCCCCCTGTTGAAGTAAAGAAGTCTCCGGTTGAAACGGGGGCAAGTGGTGTTACGGGCGGCGCATATACCCTTCAAGTCGCCAGTTACAAGAATACTCAGCCTGCTCAGCGGGAGGCGGACAAGCTTAAGCAGAAGGGTTTCCGTGATGTGTATGTCCTCCCGAAGGGGGCGTATGTCATTGTTTGCGTCGGGAATTTTACCAGGAAAGAAGATGCCTCTAGCGTAAAAAGGCAGTTAAAGAATCGTTATCAGGATTTTGTCATTAGGAGATTATAACATGTCGTTACATCCATCGCTTCGTGTTGACAAAGCCGGTGCTGCGCAGAGATCGGTGCTTACGCGTATCGAGCGTATCAAGGAGATCATGAAAAAAGGGCAGTGGACGGATGAGAGTTCCGTTGTCAATCTACCCAAGGTCAAGAAATTGCGTGTTAAAGCTGGCAAGAAGAAGGCCAAGGAAGCTGCTGCGGGCGATGCGGCCAAGCCAGGCGCTAAACCTGCTGCGGGTGCTGGTAAAACAGCCGCGAAGAAATAATATTATTCGGTAAGTTAATACCATGATCTTACGTGTCGTTGCATCATTTGTTTTGGTGTGTTTTACCCTGATCGAGCCTGCGTTTGCGCAGGCTCGATTTCCTTTTACGGGACGGGTCAAGGCTGACCGGGTCCATGTGCGCGCTGGGCAGAGCAACAATTATGAAGAAATAGCTGTTCTCAACAAGAATGCGGATGTCGTTGTCCTTGAGAAAAGTTATTCCTGGTACAAGATCAGGCTTCCTGAGGGTGCCAAGCTTTACATCAAAGCTGATTATGTCAAGGTGATCTCCCCGGAGATCGGTGAAATAATTGGTGACCGCGTGAATATTCGTGCGCGGGCCAATACTACGGCGGCTATCATCGGACAGCTGGTGCGCGGCGATTTTTTCTTTATCCAAGAGAAAGCGGATCAGTGGTTTTCTATCAAGCCTGTGCCGCAGGCGAAGGGTTGGGTCCATGAAGATTTGATCGAATTTAAAAGTGCGGGAGCACCTGAGCCATCTTATCTGAATTTCAAAGATAACCCTGCCCGCGTAAGAATTGAACAGGCAGAGACGGAGCGTAAGCGCGTGGCGGCGGAGCAGAAGCATGCGGCCAAGTTTGCTTGGTTAAAGGCTCAGGCCAATAGCCTGTATGAATCTGAAGGGGTTCTCCTCAGGGAATCCGCAGATAAATACCAGCTGGTACGCGGTGATAAAACGGGAATTGTGGTCGCTTATGTTGAAGGTCCTGAGGCGATCCTTTCCGGTTTTGTGGATGTTCGCGTGGTGGTGCGCGGCTTTGTCAAAGATGATCCTTCCTGGGATGCCGTGAAGCTTGCCGTGACCAAGATCAACCTTGCCTTGTAATGCTGACCATTGCCCTTGTTTTTATTCTTATTGTTATCCCCGCTATAGTCCTTCACGAATATGCCCATGCCTGGGCGGCCGATAGGCTGGGGGATGATACAGCACGTCGTATGGGACGGCTGACACTGAATCCCTTGAAACATATTGATCCTTTCGGTACGGTCATTTTACCTCTTTTGCTTTATCTGCCTTATGTTTTGGGATGGACACATAGCCCGTTTGTTTTCGGGTTTGCCAAGCCGGTGCCCTTTAATCCAGCTAGGCTTAGATCCCCGCGCCGGGATATCATGCTGGTGCGCCTGGCAGGACCGCTGATGAACATGGCCATTGCCCTTATGATCGCCGGCGTGCTTCCTTATGTGCAGGAGCATGATATCAATGACCTTGGCGTTACGGCGGTCCTGTTGAACCTGGGGCTGGCTATTTTTAATATGTTGCCCGTGCCACCACTCGATGGTTCGGGGATCCTTTATGCCGTACTTCCGGCGAGGATACTGGTCCTTGTTCAACGTGTTGATAATTTTGCGGGTATGATCCTTGTTTTTGTGATGCTGAAATTCGGATGGCTTGATTTTTTGAACGTTATCATTTATAACGCAGCGCATGCGTTGGGGGTCCGGACATGATGTCAGTTAAGGTTGAGCTAAAGGAGAATCCTTATGCGATCATGGTCGGGCACGGCACCCTGGAGCGTCTGCCCGCGGCGGTAAAGAAGCTTGGTATCGGCACAGATGCGGTGGTGATCACAAATCCGCTGGTACGGAAGCTTTACGGCAAGAGATTGACAGATGCCTTGATCAAGGCGGGTCTGACGGCTAAGGTCTTTGAGGTTGAAGACTCCGAGCGTAGCAAGTCTATGGATACAGCCGTACGCCTGATCGGAATGGTGACACGTTATGCGGTGGACAGGAAGCCTTTTATTATCGCACTCGGCGGAGGGGTGATAGGGGATCTCGCGGGGTTTGTGGCGGCTATTTATCGCCGGGGCATTCCTTATGTGCAGGTGCCCACAACTCTTCTGGCGCAGGTGGATTCATCTATCGGCGGCAAGGTCGCGGTTGATCTTCCTGAAGGGAAAAATCTTGTAGGGGCATTCTATCAGCCGTGGCTGGTCTGGAGCGATGTGTCATTGCTTGAATCCCTCTCCGATCGACAGCTCCGTAATGGGTTGGCCGAAGCGGTGAAATATGGTGTGATCCGTGATGCGGCGCTTTTTGAATTCCTAGAAAAGAATGCCGCTAAAATCCTTGCTCGGGATAAAAGAGCACTCACGCGGATTGTGCTTGATTGTGCGGCGATCAAGGCGCGTGTTGTGGCTGAAGATGAGAAAGAACGCCTGGGCATTCGGGTTATCCTGAATTTCGGGCATACGGTGGGCCATGCCGTTGAAACAGCCTGCGGGTATGGCACTTATCACCACGGCGAGGCGGTGGCCTTGGGGATGCGCGCGGCTTGCCGGATATCGCTGGCGGCTGGGCTTTTGTCGGCGAGGGATGCCCTGCGGGTGGAGATGCTGTTAACCTCTATCGGGTTGCCTCAGGTGATCGAAGGGGCGGCACTGGGCAATATTTTTGCGGCCATGGCTTTTGATAAAAAATTTTCCGGGAAGAAGAACCGGTTTGTTCTTGCCCGAGGGATCGGTTATGTGGTAGTGGCAGAGGCCGTGCCTCTGGAATTGATCAGGTGCGTTGTGCGCGGGCTCTTTTCAGCTTGACGGTCGACGGCGTTCAATCCCGTAAAAGTTTCATGCTTGATTTGCTTGTGTGGTATACTTGCTGTTGACAAGGGAAGGGATTATCATGAACCGTGAAGGTGGCAGTCATAAATTACGTTCTTCTCCAAGGGTGTCATTTATTCGGTCGGTTAGGATCAAGACCGGACCTGAGCATTCGTTCCTAGAGTATGCAGCGAAGGATATCAGTACGGGTGGGCTAAGAATTTCTTCATTTGATTTTTTTCCAATCAATAAGTGGCTGGATTTACAGTTTAAGCTAAGCGATGCGGATTCTATACTGGAAGTGCGTGGGCGTGTGGCATGGGTGCATTTTGACCCGGTCACTCATACTTATCAGACCGGCATTGATTTTTCGTCGGCATCTGCCTATAAACGGGGGGTGATCCGTGGTTTTATCCAGTCACAGTGAGAAACGGCGTCAGCCGCGTGTTGATAACAATATTTCGCTGAAGATAACGTCACCGGGTCTTGATCTAGTAACAGAGACAAGGAATATCAGTGCTTCCGGGGTGTATTGCCGTGTGAATTTTTTTCTTGAACCCATGACGAAACTTAAGGTGGTGCTTCTTGTGCCGGTCAAGAAAGGTCAGAAAGTAGCTGTCAAGAAGGTTGTTTGCGGCGGGGTTGTGGTGCGCACGGAAAACATCACTGGTGGCGGCGGGTTCAACGCCGCTATCTTTTTTAACGATATTCATCCGCAGGACAGCCGTTTGCTGTCTGATTTTGTGGCGGTGACCTTGGCGGCACGGGATAACTCGATCCAGGCTGTTGCGCAATAATATAGATCGTTGCATTGATATTGTTAATATTCCTTTCATTTTCTAAGCTATGCTTTAGAATAAAAGCATGCAAAATGATGGGCGAAAGTTATCCAGAGAAGTTCAGGAATCCTATCGACTCCGAGCAGTAACGCTCAGA
>CAIOPG010000008.1 GCA_903860135.1 Candidatus Omnitrophota bacterium
GCCAAACCGTCAAGGCCGATCCCCTGGGTCACAAGGAACGCCCCAAGGACAAACCCAGCCACGATCCGGCGCCCTGTTGTTAATGCATAAAAAGACATGGTTCACGCCTATTTCTAATGTCCTTGGGAAAATTTCCAAATCTATTACAAATATATACTATTAATTATAGGCGTGCCATTTTTTCTTGATTTTAGAAAAGAATTACGCTTGGTCTTTACGGCAGACAGAAATACGCAGATGATCATACAGAAATTCAGGCGCGATATCCACGCCATTATCCCATACGACCGTTCGCATCAGAGGATCAACTTTTGCCGTCTTGAACAATAATACATCCTTCAGCGGACCGAAGACCTCGCCTTCAAGTTCATCGGCAAGATCAATTTCACCTGAAGCCCCGTCATTAAAGGCGACATACAATATATAGTCATGAAGGTATTGCACACTACTTACATGAAGGATCATACATTTATTCCAATGGCTTAATTGGGAAAAGCTGTTTCTTGCTAATTGCCAATTCCCATTCTTTTCTTAGTTCATCCTGATGTATTTGACGCCACTCCTGAACAAGACCCAACGCACGTCTTGACATAGCTCCAGTCACTTGACCGCTTTCGATCTCGACGATGACTTCATCATCACCATAACGGGCATGAAAATGTGCCGGAGCATGCTCACGCCAGAAAATATAAATCACTATCCCATAAAACTGACTAATAATTGGCATATCTTTAACCTTGAAACCATCTTAATTCTTAATGAATAATGCAATATGCTATAAGTTTAGCATAAAACATGATGGAATAAACCTAATTCTCCTGCACACTCACCAGCTTGCCCATGTGTTCGAGTTTGGCGGCGATGAGGGGGATGATGGTTGCGCGGGGGAGGATGCCTTGTTTGCGGTAGGAGAGGTCTTTATTGGCAGGATTCTTGGCACGGCCGACCATGAAATTGACACGGTCAGCGCCTTTAAGGAGGAGTGCCAGGTCGGCGGCGGCGCTTTGGTCGGAATCATGCTCAAGGTCTTCGCCCAGGATATTGTAAACCTGGTTTAAGGTCACAGCACCCTCGGTGACGAGGTCGATCCCCTCGATGAAATAGCGCGGGGGTGTTGAATAAGAAACAGGTTTTTGTTCAACCTCAAGCGTCTCCTGGGCACAGCGCGCCACGATATCAGCCGTCGTTGCCCCGCATACCACTTTAAGCCCTTCCCGACCCAGAAAATCATGCACCAGGGCCATGTCGCGCGCACGGTCCAGGGCTGGCCCGGTCAACAGATCCACGACCTGGCCCTGGCGGCAGGAAATAACGGCCACCGTCTTGTCGTCGCCATTGACGGGGCCGTCGTGCTCCTGGGCCTGACGCAGGATGTCGCGGACCACAAACCGCAGGGGCCTGCCCCGCCCGGCCCAGCCGCGCAGGAATTCTTCCACCCCGTCGCTCCCCCAACCCATCGGGAAAGAACGCCCGATCCCGGCCTGGGTTATGCCGTCGCTGACCAGCACAAGGCCATCGCCCGGATCCAGCTGGCCGTGATATTCATGCGCCACCCCGGCCGGGATCACCAAAGGATGCGCTTCCAACACATGAGCTTCTTTCGTCCCCAGAAATAATGGGGGCGGCATTTCATACCCGAGGGCTGTAAGGGCGCCGTCATTTAAAATACGCGCCACAAGGAACGCCGTAAACGGCTTGGTCCCGTCACGCCACTGGTTCATGGTCGCCACGACGCTCAGGAACGCATCGCGCAAGGACATGCCTGACTGCAGGAGTGCCGCCAGGCGTGCAGTATTCATGCGCGCGGCCACATGCGCCCTGACGCCGGAACCGACCCCGTCGGCACAGATAAGCGTGGTGTGATAGATGGTGCGTTTGCACAGGAACGTATCGCCGCAGGGATTCCCCGGCTTCTTGGAAACATGCTGGAACTCGACTTCAAAATGATGATACGGCATGTTTAAGTTTTCTTATCCTTATCCTCGGCAATATCCTTGCTGTCCACCGCTTGCATGAGTTTATTGACGAGCTGTTCGCCCCTGGCGGTGTATTCACCGAGGAAATCGGCAAACTGGCGGGCCATTTCGATCTGGTGTTCATGCAGTTCGCGCGCCTGGGAAACCGTGTCATCTTTGACTTTTTGCAAGCGCTCGGCGTTGAGGCGGCTGTCGGTGATGTTGATGAATATCCCCACAAACTGCTTCTCGGCACGCAAGGCATACACCAGTTCCCGGGCAATGATCCCCTGGGCTTTATGGGCCCGCACATCATCGGCCATTTCGATCTCGCCGGACTTCACGCGCGAGAACGGTTCAGGATCCATCAGATGGGACACATGCTGGCCGCAACATGATTCATTGACCCGGAACAACCGCGCAAAAGCAGGATTAAAATTCAGGATATTAAGGTCATGGTCGAGGACAATGATCCCGTTGGGGCTGGTTTCCATGATCCGGTCCGACCGCTGTTCCGCCAGGCGGCGCATGTACGGGATGCACATCTCGGTTTCCGCCATGCCCTGAACAACGGCCATGGCCTGGTCGCGGCAGGACGCATACCCGCACGCCCCGCAATTCAGCTGATTTTCTTCCCTGGCCTTGCCGGTTTTCTCGAGCACCGCGCGCACCTCATCTTCGGGCACCGCGGACCCGGCATGGGGATGAGGCGCAAAAGCCGTTGCCAACTCCACCGCCCCGGCCTTCCGGGCAGTTACCCCGGGATTGCTCCGGGCATAACGGATGATCCTGGCCCGGCGGTCAACCACATTCCCGGCCTTGCCAATGCCCGCGCCGTTCACACAACCGTACGCGCACAACAGCGGTTCAATGATGCGGGGAAAAGCACCCCGGGCCGCCTCTTCGAGAACATTCTTCAACGCCTCAAACCCGCTGATAAAAAGGAGCTTGTCATCGAGAACGCTGGTCTCAAACGCCGCGGTCGCCATCGAACCGCCTTCAACAGGAAACAGCCGACTCCGCCCGACCGGTTGTTCATCAAAAGAGCTGTCCTCGCAGGTTGCCAGATCAATGCCCCGGAGCCTGAACCATTCGTCGAGCTCGTCGAAGGTCAAAACACAATCCACCAGGCCGGAAAACTCCGGACGATCAGCTTCCGCTTTCTTGGCCACACACGGCCCGATAAAAACAACTTTAACCTGCGCGAACTTCGCCCGGATATGGCGCGCGTGCGCGATCATGGGCGACACTACCGGCACGAGATTCCCGATCATGCCCGGATCATATTTCTCAATATAGGAAACAACCGCAGGGCATGCGGTACAAATATACGTTTTCGCAGGATCCTGCACACAGGCGGCGGTCTTTTCCGCCACCAGGTACGCCCCCACCGCCGTCTCGGCCACATGCGCAAACCCCAGGCGGCGCAGGGCCGCCGGGATACGGGCATACTGCCAGGGCTCGAAAATGCCGGCAAAAGACGGCGCCAGGCTGACCGCCACCAGAGGATTGTTGGCCACAAGGTCCATGGCAACCGCCAGGTCCCGACGGAAGGTCTTGGCCTCCTGGGGGCATTCCCGCACACAGGTTCCGCAATGGATACAGCGCTCCGCGTCCACAAAGGCCTGACCCTCGACGATACGGACAGCCTTGACCGGGCACACCCGCACACAGCGGTAACAATCACGGCACCGTGCCTTGTTGGTAAAAACCACCTGCCGGGAATTGCCTTCGCCCATAAGCCGTCTTCCTATCCTTTGGCCTGCCGCGCAGCCAGGGCCTTGTCCACCGCCTGCACCGCCTTGGCCACGTCGCAATGGGTGATGGTGAGATCCCCCACTTTCACGGTCGGACCCTTATTGCATTTCTCAAAACAGAACGTCGCCTTGACCTGGACAATATCCTGCAGATTCTTCTCATGGATATACCGCGTCATGTGATGCAGGATGTCCTGTGCCCCTTTAAGGTAACAGCTTGTCCCCACACACACCCGGATCTCGAGCTTGTCATGTTGTTTCCCGTCGACAATGATCATGGATTTCCCGCGCATGCGGCGGCGGGCATTGTAATGGGTGTGCAAGGCATGATGCGCCTTCTCACTGCCCGGGCTCCCGAGTTTCGATGCGTACAATTCCTTGACGTAGGGATTATCCTGCGACTTGTGCAGCTGCAGCATCTTGTCGGCTTCATACAGGCCCTTGGTGCGCTTGGCCTTGTACCCCGGCGTCAGATTGACCGGCTGACCGGCCCCATTAATACACCCGGCCGGACAGGACATGAATTCAATGAAATGATACTGGATCTTCCCGGCCTTGAGCTTTTCGAGGAAAGCGCGCGCATTGGCCAAAGAATGCACCACCGCCAGGCGGAAGGTCTTGCCGGCTAAGGTCACTTCAGCCTCACGGATACCGGCCTCGCCGCGCACCGCGTGAAAATCCGGGTTCTCAAGCGTTTTGCCCTCGACTTTTTCATACACATACCGCAACGCCGCCTCCATCACACCGCCGGTATTACCGAAAATGACACCGGCACCCGTCTTGAACCCCAGCGGCATATCCAGCGAGCCCGGCTGAAGGTCACGGAACTGAATGCCGAACTGATTGATCATCTGCACCAGCTCCTGGGTCGTGATCACATGATCAACCTCGGGCATGCCGTCGTGCGTGAATTCCGGGCGTTTGGCCTCGAATTTCTTGGCTGTGCACGGCATGATCGACACAACAACCATATTTTCGGGCGCGATCCCGAGCTCCGCCGCAAACAGCGACTTGGCCACAGAACCAAACATCTGCTGGGGCGATTTGCAGCTGGAAAGATTGGGGATCATTTCAGGATAATGCTGTTCCACAAACTTGACCCACGCCGGACAGCAAGACGTGAACATCGGCAGGATCCCGTTATTGGTCACACGGTTGATGAATTCATTGCCTTCTTCGAGGATCGTGAGGTCGGCGCTGAAACACGTATCGAATACTTTCTTGAAACCCATGATCTTGAGCGCGGCCACGATCTGACCGGTCGTCAATTCACCCGGCTGATACCCGAACGCTTCCCCCAGCGCCACACGCACCGCCGGCGCGATCTGCGCGATCACAACCTTCTTTGTGTCATTCACGGATTTCCATACCGCTTCGACCTCCGAGCGCGGCGTCAAGGCTCCCGTCGGGCACACGCGCGCGCACTGGCCGCACAACACACACGCAACACTTTCAAGGTCTTTCCCGAAAGCGGGCTGGACCACCACGTCATGGCCGCGATGCGCAAAATCAATGGCACCGATACCCTGCACTTCCGCGCACATGCGCACGCAGTCGCCGCAAAGGATGCACTTGTTGGGATTGCGCACGATCGACGTCGAACTTGTGTCAATAGGATGTGGTTTCTGCACAGAACGGAAACGCACCTTGTCTACCCCCAGCCGCTTGGAAATATCCTGCAGTTTGCAATTGGTGCTTTTCACGCACGTCGTGCATTCGCGGTCATGATTGGCCAGGATAAGCTCCAGCGCGATCTTGCGGATCTGACGCACTTCGGCGGTATTGGTTTTAACCTTCATCCCCGCTTCGGGAGGTGTCGAACACGACGTCAAAAGGCCGCGCCCCTCGATCTCAACGGTACACATCCGGCAGGCGCCGTACACACTCAGCTCCGACACATAGCAGAACGTCGGGATATCGATATGGGCCTTGCGAATAACCTCAAGGAGGTTCTTCTCCCCCTCTATCGGCACTTCACGCCCGTCAATGTTGACATACTTAACAGCATCCATGGTCAAACCCCCGTGATAGCATCAAATTTACATGTGGCCGCGCAAACCCCGCAACGGATACAAATATCCGCGTTGAGGACATGCGGCTTCTTGACTTCACCTTTAATCGCGCCCACCGGGCACTTTTTCACGCACGCCGTACACCCCTTGCACTTGTCGGGATGGATCTCGGGCCTGGCCAGCTTCTTGCACTCACCCGTCGGGCAACGCTTGTCAACGACGTGAGCCAAATACTCATCATAAAAATACTTGAGCGTCGACAGGACCGGATTGGGCGCCGTCTTTCCAAGGCCGCACAAGGACCCCTTCTGGACAACGATTGCCAATTCTTTAAGAAGGTCGAGCGTTTCCATCGTTGCCCGGCCTTCGGTGATATCTTCCAGAAGATACAGCATCTGCTTGGTGCCCTCGCGGCACAGGACACATTTGCCGCAAGATTCTTTCTGCGTGAACTGCATGAAATATTTCGCGATATTGACCATGCACGTCGATTTGTTCATGCACACCAGCCCGCCTGAACCCACCATGGCGCCGATACTGCGCAGGGAATCAAAATCAAGCATCAGGTCAAAATGTTCGCGCGTCAGGCATCCGCCCGACGGACCGCCGATCTGCACCGCCTTAAAACCCTCAGGATCGATCCGCCCCTTCTTGTCGGTCACACCGCCGCCCACCTGAAAAATGATCTCCTTCAGCGTAACGCCAAAAGGAACCTCAATGAGCCCCGTATTGGCCACATGGCCGGACAAAGCGAATGTCTTGGTACCCGGAGATGTCGGTGTTCCCAGCGCCCGGAACGCGGCAACTCCGATATTCATGATCAAAGGAACTGTGGCCAAGGTCTCAACATTATTGATGACCGTGGGTTTGCCCCACAGGCCGCTCTGTGCCGGGAACGGCGGCTTGGGCTTGGGCATCCCGCGATCGCCTTCGATGGACGCCATGAGCGCGGTCTCTTCGCCGCACACAAAAGCACCCGCGCCTTCCATAACATTCACGTTGAACTTCATGCCGGTGCCAAAAACATTATCACCGAGGATCCCTGCCGCCCGGGCATCGTCGCACGCCTGACGGACACGCTTGACCGCCAGCGGATATTCCGCCCGCACATACACATACCCTTCATCGGCACCGATGGCGCGCGCCGCGATCATCATCCCCTCGATCACCGCGTGCGGATTGCCTTCCATCACCGAGCGGTCCATGAACGCCCCCGGATCCCCTTCGTCACCGTTACAAATAATATATTTCTTGTCATTCTTCTGCACACGGCACACATCCCATTTCTTGCCCGTCGGGAAACCACCGCCGCCACGCCCGCGCAGGCCGGAATCGATCAAATCCTTGCAAATAGCTTCGGGCGTCATCTCCATATAGGCTTTCTTGGCCGCCGCATACCCGCCGATAGCTTGATATTCCTGAATATCTTCAGGATTCAGCTCGCCGCACTGCTTGAGGACAAAGCGCGACTGGCGCTGGTAGAAAGGGATCTCTTTCTGCGACCGGCAATGCTGTCCTGACACAGGATCAACATACAAAAGGCTGTCGATAACCTCACCGTTCATCAAGGTTTTTTCGACAACACTTTTCACATCCGCAGGTGTAACCCGATTATAAAGGATATCATCGGGCATGATCTTGACCAAAGGCCCCATCTGGCAAAACCCCTGACAGCCGCTCTTGGAAATATACACCGTGCCGCCCTTGTCCGTACTGGAAGAAGCCCCTTCAAATGTCGTAACCACTTTAAGCCCAAGGGCATTGACCTCAGCCGCAAAAGCCTTATATACCTCCATCGCCCCATTGGCCACACAGCCGGTTCCGGTACAAATGATGATCTTTTTCTTCAAGCCGCCCTTGCCCTCGATGATCAATGCGGCGGAACCCTCCTTAAACTGACACATGCGTGCTCTCCTCTTTCTTTTTGATATCTTCCAGAAGCTTTAAGGCTTTTACAGAAGTCATTTGCCCGTACACCGTTTCATTGACCACGATGACCGGAGCCAAACCGCAGGCGCCCAGGCATGACACGGTCTCGACCGTAAACAGCATGTCCGGCGTGGTCACATCCGTGCCGGTCAAACCGAGTTTCTGGCGCAGGGCATCGAGCAAATTTTCCGAACCTTTCACATGGCAAGCTGTCCCGTCGCACAGGCGCACCACATATTTCCCCTTGGGCACCAGCGCAAAATGCGCGTAAAAAGACGCCACCCCGTACACCTTGGCCGGCGACAAGCTCAGGGTCGTCGCCACAAAGGTCATGACTTCCTCGGGAAGATAGCGATATTCATCCTGGACTTCCTGCAAGATGGGGATCAGTTTGGCCGGATCAGCACCATGCCGTTCGACAATGGCGCAAACCTTTTCAAATTTTCGATACATCACTGTTGGCATTGTTCTCTCCTTGATCACGGTTACGTTTAAGATTATTCGTTAACACGGCCAGGCTTTGGGTCAGGCGTGCATTTTCCAGGATAACATCCGCCGGGATGCGCAACGGCGCCGGCGCAAAATTCCAGATCGCCTTTATCCCGGCATTGACCATCAAATCAACAGCAGACTGCGCATGCTCCGCCGGAACGCTCACGATCCCGATATGGACATGCATCCGCTTTGATAAATTGGCCAACCTATTAAGCGGAAGGACTTCTTTACCAAAAATACGTGTGCCGACCTTACGGGGATCATTATCAAAAGCCGCCACAATATTAAGGCCGTACTTTTCAAAATCACGATATCCTAATAGTGCCTTACCAAGATTGCCCGCGCCCACAAGGAACGCATCATGCGCATTGTTCCATCCCAGAAACTCCTTTATACTGTCCACAAGGCCCGCCACCCGAAAACCGATGCGCGCCGTCCCCACCTCACCAGTAACCTCAAGATCCTTGCGTACCTGTGTCGGATCAAAATCAAATTCTTTGGCGATCTGCGTGCAGGAAACATATTCAGCACCCTCGGCCATCACTTTTTCCAGAAGATGCAAGTACAGCGGAAGCCTTTTGAGTGTCGAACGCGAGACCACCAAAGGTTTTTTCTTGAATATCATCCGGAATTCCTCCTGCCGGCACCCCATCGCCCGCGCCCTTTAATAGAGAAAATTTTATCGATAAAACTTTGTTCAAATATAGCACGGGAAAAAGTCATGTCAAGAAAATTTTCTCGATTAAAACTTGCGATTTAAGTGAAACTTGTAAATATGGATACCAAGATTAAAACCCTCCTCCACGAGCGAAGCGAGTGTGGGGAGGGACGGGGAGGGGGCATTAAGTCATGCAGAAAAGAAGGAAATCTTTAACCGTTACGCTAAGAACAGATTCGCATCGCCTCGTCGACATCTCAGGCAACATCGTCTGCCGGCAGATCCGGAAGCTTCGCCCTGATACTGTCCAGTACCCTAAAGCGCTCCTCCCTCGAATCCGCCAGCCGGGCATAATCCTGAGCATTAAGGATAACCACCATCGGAATACCTGATTTCTCGACAACAAACCGGGCACCATCCTTATACGACCGCCGCATGATTTCCCCAAAATGCGTCCTAGCCTCGACCGCAGAAATAGTGTCCACTGTCATATCATTCCTCTGATTACCCCTGCTCAGCCCTTTTCCTGCCCTTGACGCCGCGGCTGTTCTTCTATCCGCTGGGACTGAAACGCAGCCTTGACGTCCGACATACCACTGACGCTCTTGATCGCGATATCTTCAACTTTCTGATACGCCTTGTCCAACTGCGCCGAGAGGCGGGCAATCTGTTCTTTTTGTTCCTTGCCCAAACGCTCGAGTGCCTCAAGCTGGGATACCAGCACATTCTTTTCACCTTCCAGCGTCTTGCGCAGAAGCTCCTCGCGATTTCTTGCCTCCAGCTGAACCCGCTCCACCGCCTCTTTAACGGCTCGCTGGATCGATGTGTCAAGTTCTTTCGGAAAACCGTCGACGCGTTTCTGAAGATCAGCCAACAATTTTTCTCCGTCGACAACGGTCTTTTCCCGGAACAATAATTCTTTTTCCAGAGTTTCCTTCTTCAAACGCAACTCTTTTTCCATCCGGACTTTTTCATCTTCAATCACATTTTTCGCCAGCACCTGTTCGCGCTTGAAGGCGTAGTCGTATTCTTCTTTTTCCCGCTGGCGCCGACGATTTTCTTCCGTATCCCGCTCCTTGCTCATCTGCTGATAATCTTTCTTTTCCTTCTCATATCCGGCACGCAGGGTGTTGATCTCAAGCGTGATCTCATCTTTCTCCCGTGCCATCGCCGCGTCGAAATCTTCTTTCCTGGCCGCCTGTGCATCCAACAAAGCCGCCAACGTCTGGGCGTTCTTTTCGATGCCGTAGATCTCCTGAAGCTCCCGCTCCTTAACACTGACAGCCTCCCGAACCCGAGCGTATTTCTGAACCTCTTCCTGCAGGGAATCTGCCAGATGACTCAACATCTTCCCGATTTCCACCCGCAGCCCGCTCGTTTCCTTCACGACATTTTCCAGGGACAGCGCATTGGTTGTTTCTACCGCCGCTTTTTCACGTTTCTTCTCAATCTCAAACTCCGGCCGCAATTCCACCCGCTCTTTATCCTGGGATTGTTTCAACTGATCGTTATAGGCATCCAGCAAATTCTCTTTTGAACTTTTCTTCACTACTTTCTTTTCAGCCATGACTAACTCCTTGTTATTATTTTCAATAAGATGTCGATGCATTAACCCATTGCTGAACAATCACCCCCGGCCAAAATGCTATGCGTTTATGGGAACAATATCAAGACAAAATTGGAATGATATTGGAACATATTGTAAACTAACGAGTTGTGAAATATATAGTTAATCATGGAGAATAAAACCAATAAAATAACACAAAGAAACACCTATAATCAATCCGTCTTCACAAGAAATATGTCAAGCGCCTGACGCCATGGTAAAACAACAATGTCATGGGGCAATTTCCGGGGATGCGCATCCTTCAATGATACGATGAACACCGGCAATGCTGGAAAACGCTTGCGTAAAGCTATCCGAGCGTCATCGGATATTGTTTCCAATGAGGTCTTACACTCAAACGCCATCACAGGACCGCGAGGCCCTGTGACCAGGATATCAACCTCATGTTTCCCTTCCCTCCAAAAAGCTAACTCATACGGCTTTTCATGATAATCCCTGATACGCCTTAGTTCATTATAAAAGAATGTCTCGAACAAAAATCCCTTCTCCTGTGGCGTAGGTGAATCTGTCAAACGATTCTGCAATGCCCGCACAACCCCGCAATCGAAGAAATAAAACTTCGGACGTGCCTTCTTTCGTTCACTCCTGTCCCACGGCCACAAGAAACTCCCCAGGAGCGTATCTTCCAGAATTGAAAAATATTCTTTCACCGTACTCATAGAAACCGATGAATCTCGCGACACCGAAGCAAACTCAATAGTCTCTGCATTCATTTGAGCCGCCACAGCTAGAAACCTCTGAAAAGCACCCACATTGCGGGTCAAGGCCTCAGCCTGGACTTCTTCTTTGATGTAAATGGTACCATACGCTTTTAACTGCCGTCGGACATCATCTACTTTGCCTTCAAGAAACGTTGTCACCACACGTGGCAATGTTCCATACGCCAAAGCCATTTCAACATCAAACGCTTTCCCGATCTCCTCATGCGTCAACGGATAGAGCCGGAGATCCAACGCCCTTCCTCCCAGCAAGTTAGCACTATCCCTGCGCAGCTTTCGAGCGCTTGAACCGGAAAGAATAAATCTCAACCCTAGTTCTTCTATCCCCTTTTGCACATAATTTAATAGAACCGGAACACGCTGGATCTCGTCGATAATAACCAGATCATCCTTGCTCAACATCTGCAACTTTTGCCAAAATAAAGACGGCGAACGCGACAAGGAAAGCTCAACTTCAGGATCCAGCAAATCCAGAAAAAGCGCATGCCGCAATTGGCGCAACAAAAAAGTCTTGCCTGTCATGCGAGGGCCAAACAAGAAAAGAGAGCCGGAAATCTTATTTAATTGAAGGGATCGATGAAAGTTCATATTAAGAGAATAACATATATATGTTATTTATCAAACTTAAATAACAACTCATTGGCGTCAGCAGTTCAAATCAGCTCAGCCAATAAGCATTAGACCGCAGAACCATTCTTAATTCTTAATAGCTCATACCTTAAGTCAGATTTAAATAATGTCGGGCTTAAACTCTTCAATCTCTTTTGAACCGTATCTAAAGCCGGTTTCGAATTATCAATGCCAATCCACCTCCGACCTAGTTCATTCGCTGCCATAATAGTTGTTCCAGATCCCAAAAAACAATCCATAACCACATCATCTTCATCTGAAGAAGTCGTAATAATACGCCGCACAAGCTCTATATTCTTCTCTGTCGGATATTGGGGATACATGGGATCTTTGTACTCCCAGATATCTTGGACTCTTTTCCCTCTTTCACGCGCATCTTCCATAAAAATTCTTTTTCTTGGTACGTTATTCTTCGACCATTCAACAAGCCCAGCCTTATCTAGGTTTTCCAGTTCAGCGGGATCACTCCGCCAATGACGCCCCTTGGGCGGAAGAATCCCTCTCCAAGCCTTGCCTGTTGATCCATTAGCCGTCTCTCCCGGAGCATGTAACGGAATCGTGGTATAATGCCGTCCATTTTCATCAACCTTTAAAAAAAGCTTTCTTACTTCATCTCCCTTAAAAGCCTCTCGCGGCTCATGCCAGGTATATTTACCCGTCTTTGAATAGAAAAGGATCAAGTCTTTAATATTTCCATACCCTTTACGACTAAAATTCTTTGGGCTACATTTAATGCGCGCGATATCATTTCTAAAATTAGAAATACCGAATATCTCATCCATCATGATTTTCACATAATGCCCGATTTTATAATCAATATGAAGGTAAATGGACGCCTTATCTGACATTAATTCTCGCATCAAAATAAGTCGCTGTCGTAAAAACTCAATGAACTCCGCACCGATAAGATTGTCTTCATACGCCGTCTCATCACTTTGAGCAAAACTAATCGTACTGGTTCTTGTTTTTCCGATTTTGAAAGTGTTTCTTGTAGAAAAAGGAGGGTCAATATAAATCAAATCAATACTCTTGCTCAAATTCAGATCATACAATAAGCACTTTAGAACCTTTAGATTGTCTCCAAATATTAATTTATTCTCATGACCTTTCATCCCATTCTCAGTCAGTAATTCACCACGATCATGTTTGCTTAATACGCAAGCTTCAGATAATTTATTCTTATATTCTAATGATATCATCGATAACCCTTTTTAAACCTGATATAAGAAATCCCGCAATACGAGTGAACTCATTATGTTGTATTTTTGCTTGTTAGTCGCAATAAAATCATACATTTTATTTCCACTCTTGATATATAAAACCCCATCCAATATCGCAATCTTGACAGCCGTGACATCCTTTGCTTCTAACGTCTGGATGGCATCTTGAAACTGTGCGTTCTGATGCCCTCCGAAATCAGTAAGAAACTTAGCCTCACCAATAATATACTTCCCGTTAAATCTTGCGACAAAATCCAAACCTTTGGGATGAGAATATCCAAGATACTTTTCTGCAAACAATCGCATCTCTGCATCCCCCGCATCCAGCACGGCATTCTCCGAGGAAAGAAGAAACTTCTCGGAGCTTAGTAAGCTCACACCCAAAGTCTTTTTATTTAACCATCGACGAAACAATGGTCCAATCTGTCGATTTGTTTCTTTAGGCTCAGTGCACTTTTTAAAGATTTCTGTCAATCCCATTTCATATATTCGACCGGCCAAGCGGTTAACTGTTTCAGGATTCCTCTTTAATGCACCCCGGTCTCTCTTAAAATAAGCAACATATGAGTCTTTGATCGGAAACAATTCAAGATCTAACAAAGACTCTATTAATGCCCCGTTGTCTTTCTTTAAAAATGATGACTCCACAGTTCTCCACAGCGCATTATCAACCTCTCTAATGCCCTCCGGGATAATAGGATAAACTTTATAAAGCTCATCAAGGTAATTTCTCTGATTGGCATAATCAACACTCATTTGTGTCCAAATATTCATACGTAACCTTTCAGCTTCTATAAAGAATGTACGGGAAAAGACATGCTTTCTATACCGTAACAATACCACTCTTGCGTGTGGGTGTCAAGGTGCCTCGCCCACGCTATTAACTTAACGGCATAACCTTGGCAAACTTTATATCAGTAGAACATCAAGGTCAAGCTTAATAAATGCTTACAGCTGAATCTTCAAGCTATGCCCGGCATCCGTGGCAACGGTTCGGCCCAGGGTGCGGAGCATGCCGGCGACACAGTTGCGGCAGTCACCGGGAGCGTCGTTGATGCAGATCTTGCCGGGGTAAAGCTGGTAGTGCTGGCGGTAGCGTGTGGGCGTGACATTGGGCATGAGGACATTGGCACCGCAACGCAGGGCTTGCTCGCGGCCGCCTTTTTCGATCGAGCCCATGGCGGTGGTGGCGGGAATATGCGTATTCCTTGTTAAAATACGCAATAAAGCAACAACCTTGAGCGTCAGCGCAAGCGTGCCGCTGGCAATAGCCCCCAGAGGGGTGCGAGGATCAGCGATAAAGGGGCCGATGCCGATCATGTCAAGATCGAGTGCCTTCATTTGAAGAATATCATCAGTCAAAATATCCGGCGTCTGGCCTGGCAGGCCAACCATGATCCCGGAACCAACCTGGAAGCCAACCTCTTTCAGCCACCGCAGGCATTGCATGCGCGCGGCATACGAAGAATCCGGTTTTAACCTGGCGAACAACGCTTCCGATGATGTTTCAAAGCGCAAGAGATAGCGGTCGGCTCCGGCTGAACGCAGAGCGGCATATTCTTCTTTGGTCTTCTCGCCCATCGAAAGCGTGAGCGCGATCCCCAACTCGGCCTTGATGCGGCGCACTAAAAGGCACATTGCGATCAGCGGATACCGGTCATTCTCGCCGGATTGCAGGACCAGCGTCTTGTAGCCGAGGCCGGCGGCTGTTTTCGCTGTTTCAAAGATCTCATCCACATCCATGCGGTAACGCGCCACCGTGCGGCTGGATGCACGGATCCCGCAATACAGGCAATCGCGAGCGCAAATATTGGAGAATTCAATCAGGCCGCGCAAATGCACGGCATCGCCCACACATTCCCGCCGCACACGGTCCGCCGCGGCAAAAAGCTCTGCCGTGTCCGGCGAAGCAAGCGCTTCAAGAATATCCGCCCTATTCATCTCAGAGGTAAAGATCACGTTCGCCTTTCTTGACACGCTCATAATAGTTCATAAAAATATCCAACGCCTGCGGGTTCTTGCGCTTGACTTCGGCGATCTCGCGTTCGATCAAAGGCTTGGCCAGTTGTTTGGTCGCCTCACTGCCAAAATCATCCACCCACTCCTGGAACGTCAGGATCGCATTCAGTTTGCAAAATTTACCTTCGGCGCCGCTCCGTAAAAGGTCCATGATGCATTTACCCGTCCGGCCGCAACGATAACCTGCGGTACAAAAAGACGTGATAAATCCCTGAGCCGCCAGGTCACAGATCAACTCATCCAGCGACCGCGTATCGCCCAGGATAAACTGCTGTTTCTCTTCCTCTTGCGTTGTCACACAATTGGCATAGCCGCCAATGGCAATGCGCGAAGACGCGTCCATCTGGGTCACCCCCAGTCGCAGGGCCTCGTCGCGGATCGCTCCCTTCTCACGCGCGGTGATGATCATGCCCGTATACGGCACCGCCAGGCGGATGATCATCATGATCTTCTTGAAATCATCGTCGGACACAAGGTACGGCCAATCCGGGGTGATGACCGAATTGAGTGCCGGCACAAGGCGCGGGAACGAGACGGTATGGGCACCGATGCCCATCCTCTTTTCCAACTCCTGCGTATGACGCACCAGCGCAATCAGCTCAAAACGCCAGTCATACAGGCCGAACAAGGCACCAATCCCCACGTCGTCGATCCCGGCCTCCATGGCGCGGTGCATGGCATACAAGCGCCAGTTATAATCTGCCTTGATCGTGCCCGCAGGATGCATGCGGGCATACGTCTTTTTGTGATACGTCTCCTGAAACACCTGATACGTACCGATCCCCGCCTCATTGATCTTCTTCAGATCACTGATAGAGAAAGGCGGCGCGTTCACATTGATCCGGCGTATGGCATTGGTGCCGTGCTTTGTTTTAACCTTAACGTCATAGATCGTCTTCATGCTTTCAACGATATAATCCACATCGTTTTTAGGATGCTCCCCGTACACTACAATCAATCGCTTGTGCCCGATCTCCCCGGCCAGGACTTCAATTTCCCGGCGGATCTCCTCCTGACTCAACACCTTGCGGCTAGCCGAGGTATTGTCATTATTAAACCCGCAATACGCACAGCGGTTGACACAATAATTCCCCAGATAAAACGGCGCAAATGTCACGATGCGATTGTCATAAACCTTGAGCTTGACCGCAAGTGCCGTTGCCCGCATTTCCTCAAGCATTCCCTTGTCATTGACATTGATCAACGTCAACACTTCCGCCGGTGTCAGATCTTTAACCGCCAGCGACTTGGCAAGGATTTCCCGGACAGCCGCCGGATCCGGCTCATGCCCTTCGGCCGCCTTGATCGCCGCCTCAATGGCATCATCATCAATAAAATCCCTGCCCTCATCCATATACTTTGTGACTTCATCCTGCCTGATCCGCTGACCAGCCCATCCTTTAAGCGTTTCCATGACCTTCTCTCTTTTCCGGGACAGTATTTCTCCGTCCCTGTGATAATACTTTAAGTTCCTTTTCAAACGCCTCCAAGGCCGCCGGAAAGGGGCCCAGGGCACGTTTTAAAACGCCCTGAACACATGCGATCCCGACGCCGTAATTGGTGACCGGCACCCCCTTGGACCTGGCCTGGTCCAGGCGCCACAGCATCTCGCCGCGCGTGAGCATGCACGCCCCGCAATGCACGATCAGGCGATATTGCGTCAGATCCGGCGGATAATCGCGCCCGGCCACATGATCGATCACAAGGTCGCCGCCAACATACTGCCTCAGCCAGCGCGGGATCTTGACCGTGCCAATATCGTCTTCAGCCGCATGGTGCGAACAACTTTCCGCGATCAGGACTTTATCACCGGGCATCAAGCCTTCAATATGCGCCGCCCCGCGCGCCATTTCAACCAGGTCGCCCTTAAAGCGGGCGAACAAGATCGAGAACGTCGTGCACTTGACCGCCACCGGCGTATCCGCCGCCATTTTCATCACCACCTGCGAATCACATACAACCAAGTCCGGCGGACGTTTCAAATTGGCCAGCGCGGCCGCGTATTCCCGTTCCTTGACGACCAGAACCATCGCATCATGGTCGAGCGCATCCCGGATCGCCTGCACCTGCGGCAGAATCAGCCTCCCTTTGGGCGCCTGCAGGTCAATAGGGACAATCAGGACCACAACCCCGCCCGCCGGGACAAGATCGCCCAGGAGCGATGACGGCCTTAAGAAATCTTCAGGACAAGCATGGAGCATGCACTGTTTAAACACGCCCAGCGCCGCTTCCCGGCCATTACGATCAATGCTCGAGCCAACAACCACCCTGGGTGTAATCCCCTGAATCCGCGTCATAAATTCAGGCGATGGCTGAGCAATGTCAGCTTTATTCACCACAATGATCAGAGGCTTTTTGATCGACGTAATTTCCTGAACAAAATCATCTTCACACACGCCCCAGACCCCAGACTCTACCACTAGCACCGCAATATCGGCACGCGTTAGAGCCCGGTGCGTGCGTTCAATACGTTTCTCTCCCAAAAGAGAACCATCATCAAGCCCCGCCGTATCAAGGAACATCACCGGTCCCACCGGCAATAACTCCATGGCCTTCTCGACCACATCGGTCGTGGTGCCCGGCACCGGCGAGGTGATCGCCACATCCTGTCCCGCGATCATATTGAGGAAACTCGATTTCCCCGCATTGACCCGCCCGAACAAGCCGATCTGAAGCCTTAATGACTTTGGCACTGCTGGCATATTCATGTCCTGTACCCCAATCCTAATAATTGATGCGGCGACAAGGCTTTATCGACAGCCTCCTTGCCAAGTTTTGCTTCAAGGAACAGTCGTAAATTATCGTCTCCCGTCTCATCGAATTCTTTAAGTAACGCCTGGCAACGATCATACCCGAGCGCTGGCACAAAAGCCGTGATGAGCATCCGGCTGTGATCCACATAATACCGGCACCGCGCCTCATCGGCCTGTATCCACTCGATATGCACTGTCAATTGCTGTACAGCGTTATTCAACAAAGCCAATGACCCTAAGAAAGCATCGGCCAACAGCGGCATGAATTCCACGATCTGCCCCGTCGCCCGCCCGGCCGCCTCAGCAACGAGCATGTCATTGGCGCAGACCTTAAGCGCCGCCTGGGCCGCCGCTTCAAAGATCACCGGATTCACCTTGCCCGGCATGATCGATGACCCCGCCTGCACCGCCGGAAGCCGGATCTCGCCGAGCATGTTGAGCAGCCTCAAATCACCGGTCATCTTCAGGATATTGACCGCGTGCGCCTTGAGGATCCCCGAAACTTCAACGAACACATCCGCATTCATGGTCTCACCAACAGGATTTTCGCCACGGCACACCCCCAGCCCTGTCACCGCACGCAATTTCTCGATCACCAGAAAAATATAATCCCGCGGAGCGCCGATCCCTGTGCCGATCGCTGTCCCGCCGAGATTCACCACCCGGAGCCGTTCTTCACACTTGAACACACGCCAGCGGTCGCGCCCGAAGGCTTCCGCCAACCCCGCCAATTGCGCCCCCAGGGTCATGGGCACCGCCTCTTGCATTTCCGTGCGTCCGAGCGTTACGATCAGCGCGAATTCTTTTTCCTTGCGCTGTAACACCCCCTGCAATAAGGCCACGGCTTCACTCAACCGCCGCAATTCAACGATCGCCGCCACCTTGACCGCCGTCGGATAAACATCATTGGTGGACTGATGCCGGTTCACATCGTCCAAAGGATGCAAGATCGTATAAGCACCGCGCGCCTTGCCCATCAATTCGAGCGCCCGGTTGGCAATGACCTCATTCATGTTCATGTTCGTCGACGTCCCTGCCCCGCCCTGAAGGGCATCGAGCGGAAACTGATCCATCCACTTGCCGGCGATGATTTCATCACAGGCCGCGACCATGGCCACGGCCTTCTCCGGCGCAAGATAGCCCAGATCCAGGTTCGCCTGAACGCAGGCTTTCTTGACCAGCGCTAAAGCCCGGACTAAGACCAACGGCACCTTCCCTGTGACGACCGGGAAATTCTCCATCGCCCGCGCGGTATGAATGCCCCAATAAACATCTTCAGGGACAGCCTTAGCCCCCAGCATGTCATGTTCCATGCGCTGTCCCATTGTCATACTTTCGCCAAAGCTGAACGCACTGTAACGCCTTCAATGGCGCCCAGCTTGCCCGTCAGGGCACCGAGCTGGTCGGTCGTCATATCCACGGTGAGCGTGATCACACTGCAATGCCGTTCTTTATACGGAAGCCCGACACGCGCCACAATTTCCTCGCCATAATCTGACAAAACCTTATTCACCGACGGCGCCGCCTTCAAACGGTTTTCAATGATGATGCCTACAAAGCCGATACGTTTACCCATTTCCACCCCTCCCCTAACCCCTCCCACGCTGACGCGGGGAGGGGAACTTTTATAAGATCACCCATATTAAGAATACAAAATAAAAATCCCGGCTCCTGCGCTGGCAAGGAACCGGGATCATTAAAACGATGATTGTCCGATCCCTTGGATTCAAGCTGAACATTTCAGCTCTGACCGCAGGTGATGATCAATTATAACACAAACGTACGGAACGGTTTGAAACCGTTCCCTACTTGATATACAAAGGGCGAGACTTGTACTTTGTATGCAACAGCTTGTGCGACGTGTGCGACAGCGGCTTCTCCAGAAAATCCTTGTACAGCTTCTGGACATGCACATTCTCATGCGAACAACGGTGCTTGAGCCCGGCATCCTCATCGTAAAGCCCCTTGGCGCGCTGGCAACGGATCTCGTCGGTCACCATATACGGCTGACCGCCGCCACCCACACACCCACCGGGACACGCCATGACCTCGATGAAATGATACGGCAGGGGCTGATTGTTCTTGCGCGCCTCACGGACTTTCTCCATAACCATCTTGACATTCTTCAAGCCATGCGCCACCGCGATCCTGACATCCGTACCCTTAACATTGACAGTGGTTTCCTTGACACCCTTTAAGCCGCGCACCGCGGTAAAGTTCACGTCTTTCAAGTTCTCGCCGGTGATCGCAAAATACGCTGTGCGCAGGGCCGCTTCCATGACGCCGCCTGTGGCGCCAAAAATAGTGCCGGCACCGCCGTACTCGCCGAGCATCTGATCCGCTTCCTCGTCGGGCAGGTCCTTGAAGTCAACCCCCGCCTGCTTGATCATGCGGATCAGCTCGCGGGTCGTCAGCGACACATCCACATCCTGAAAACCTGAAGAAGACATATCCTCATTGCGATTGATCTCATGTTTCTTGGCCGTGCAGGGCATGATCGAAATGACCTTGATCTTCGCCGGATCGAGCTTCTGCTGTGCGGCATAATACGTCTTGGTCAGCGCGCCGACCATTTCGTGCGGGCTCTTGGCCGTCGAGAAAAGATCAAGCATATCCCCGTGATACTTCTCAAGGTAATCGACCCAGGCCGGGCAGCAACTGGTGATCAGCGGCAACGGCCCCTTGTTGTGCAGGAGGCGCTCCACAAATTCGGTGCCCTCTTCCATGATGGTCAGATCAGCGCCGAAATTGGTATCAAACACCGTCTTAAAACCCAGGCGCCTGAGCAAAGCGTAAAGTTTCTTGGTCAGGTTGGTGCCCACCGGATACCCGAACCCCTCACCGACCGCCACGCGCACCGCTGGCGCGATCTGGACCACGCAATGATTATCCTGGTTCTGCAGAAGCTCCCAGACTTTTTGTGTCTCGTCATTCTCGAAAATAGCACCCGTCGGGCAATGCGCCGAGCATTGGCCGCAACCCACACACGGGGATTCCGCCAGCTGGATATCGCCTGCCGGAGAAATACGCGTCTTAAACCCCCTGTCAATGAACGACAGCGCCCAGACATCCTGCATATTCTGGCACACATCGATACAGCGCCCGCACTTGATGCATTTCTTGGGCTCCAGAATGATCGTGCCCGTAGACTTGTCCACCGGGATATTCGGCAGTGTCCGTTCAAAGCGGTCGTCACGGATACCGAAATCCGCGCAGATCTTCTGCAGTTCGCAATTATTGTTGCGCCCGCACACCAGGCAATCGGTCGGATGATTGGACAGGATCAGCTCAAGCACCGTGCGGCGGGTCTGCACGATCTCAGGGTCCTGGGTCAGGATATCCATGCCGTTCTCGATGGGCGTACAGCAGGCGCGCAGCATCTTGCGGTTTCCTTTAGCCTTAACAATACAAATACCGCAGCCGGCCGACGGCGCAAGGTCCGCGTGCTTGCACAGCGTCGGGATATTGACCTGCACCTTGCGGGCCGCTTCAAGGATCGTCGCGCCCTGGTCGATCTCGACCGGGATCCCGTTAATGACCGCTTTGACTTTCGTGGTGACCATGGACATGGAATAACTCCTTTTAACCCGTAGTAATGCTTATATCACTGGCGGATAACCGCGCCGAATTTACACACGTCATAACAGTTGCCGCACCCGATGCACTTTTCCATATCTATGGTGTACTTGCTCTGACGATCGCCGCTGATGGCCGTCACCGGGCAATTACGGGCGCACAGGCCGCAAGCCGTGCAACGCTCCTTGTTGATGCTGTAAGACACCAGGCTCGCGCATTTGCCTGAAGGGCAGCGCTTGTCCATGATGTGCGCCTTATATTCAGCCTCAAAATATTTCATGGTCGAAAGAACCGGATTGGCCGCTGTCTGCCCCAGCCCGCACAAGGATGCCTTCTGCATCGCCTGGGCGATCTGGTTGAGCTTGACCAGGTCTTCGGCCTCACCTTTGCCCTCGGAGATCTTCTTCAAGATCGACAGCATCTGCGTGCCGCCGATACGGCAGGGCGCGCATTTGCCGCAGGACTCATCGACGCAAAAACCAAGGTAAAATTTGGAGATGTCCACCACGCAATCATTCTCGTCGAGCACGATCATCCCGCCCGACCCCATGATCGACCCCAGCTTCTGGAGCGTTTCATAGCCCACCGGCGTGTCAAAATGATCTTCCGGAATAACGCCGCCCGACGGGCCGCCGGTCTGGATGGCCTTGATGGCTTTGTTGTTGAACACGCCGCCGCCAACCTCAAACACGATCTCGCGCAGGGTGATGCCCATGGGCACTTCCACCAGCCCGGAATTCTTGACCTTGCCGGTCAGGGCGAAAACCTTGGTGCCCGTCGAACCTTCAATGCCGATCCGTCCAAAAGCTTCGCCGCCTTTAAGAAAGATATACGGCACATTGGCGAGGGTCTCGACATTGTTGATGACCGTCGGCTTGCCCCAGAGCCCCTTGACCGACGGGAACGGCGGCCGCGGCCGTGGATAACCACGCAGGCCTTCGATCGAGGCAATGAGCGCGGTCTCTTCCCCGCACACAAAAGCGCCTGCCCCCAAACGGATCTCAATATCAAAATCAAAGCCGAACCCGAAAATATTCTTGCCCACAATGCCCTTCTGGCGGCACACATCGATCGCTTTCTGGATGCGCTCGACCGCCAGCGGATACTCGGCACGGATATAAAAAATACCCTGGCTGGCACCGGTGGCCAGGCCGCCGATCATCATGCCCTCGATGACAGAATGCGGGTCGCCTTCAAGGACAGAACGATCCATGTACGCACCAGGATCGCCCTCATCGCCGTTGCAAATGATATATTTCACATCACCTTTGACGCCACGGGTGATATTCCACTTCATCCAGGTCGGGAAACCCGCGCCGCCACGCCCGCGCAGGCCAGATTTCTTCATTTCTTCAATGACCTTTTCCGGCCCCATGGCCAGTGCCGCGGTCAGCCCTTCATACCCGTCCTGGGCAATGTAATCCTCGATCGATTCAGGGTCAATGATGCCGCAATTGCGCAAGACAACACGCATCTGGCGATTCTTCTTATCCAGGGCCAGCGCCACCACCTTCTCGCCGCCGACAACCGTCTTTTCGACGATCAGGGGGATATCGCTGTTCTTAAGACCAGCATACACAAACCCTTCGGGCAGGACCTTGGCCACAATGCCCTTGTTGTAAATACCGATATCCGCCACCAGCACCGCCTGGGCTTTCTCGGCGAGGCCGTTGTCTCGCAGATGGCTGTTGATGGCCACGTAAAAATCACGCATTTCCTTTTTAAGGGTGCCGCTGGTGTCTTGAAGGAGGATCCGTTTCATACCCAAAGTCCTGTCGGTTAAAGGTTATAGCTCGTAAATATGATTTTCGACCAGTTTCTTCTGGCAGACATGTTCATCCATGATGCGGTGCGCGACGTCCTTGTTGACCTTGCCGTAAAAAACCCGCGGCACGCCTTCGATATTGACCTCGACCAGCGGTTCCGCCGAGCAAAGGCCGACACAGCCGCATTTCTTGACCACGATATCCATATTGCGCGCCTTGATCTCTTCAACCAGCACCTCGAACACTTCCCTGGCGCCAGCAGCCACACCGCAGGTGCTGTACCCGACACGGATCCAGTTCTTGGGCGACTTGGCCCAGACCGCCGCTTTCAATGTATTCAATTCATCTCTCGTAATGGCCATAAGGCGTCCTCCTTCGTCGCTCTAAACGTTTTTGGAATGCTCGGCGATGATCCCCACCACGTCGCTGCGCTTGACCGCGCTATAAACCTTGTCATCGACCGTGATGACCGGCGCCAGCCCGCAACAACCCAGGCAACGCACGATCTGCAAATGAAAAAGGCCATCCTTGGTAGTTTGGCCTTCGTCGACGTGCAGGATATGGCGGACCTCCTCGATCAGGGCCGCCGCGCCTTTGAGATAACAGGCGGTACCCAGGCACACGGAAATATTGAATTTCCCCGGTGCCTTGAGCTTGAAATAATTATAAAAGGTAAGCACTTCATAAATACGGGCCAGCGGCATATCCGCCTGGTGCGATACTTCAAGCGCCGCTTCACGCGGGACATACCCGTAACGGTCCTGGATATCATGGAGGATCATGATCAGGTTGCCCTCCTTGCCCTTCCAGCGCGCGACAACAGCCTTAACATCCTCGTTGAGCGTCTCTGCCACCATAACCAACTCCTTGTCAGGTTTTCGGAATAGACCCCGTGCGCCGCATCACGTTTGATCCATATAGGATCGCAACGCGTGTGTAAATGATGTGTAGATTATAAGAAGAAGGGACAGATCACGCAAGATAATATTCAGGTGAAATTATCACGACGGAGAATCGAGAATTTTTCTCGATTAGATACCCCTTATGACGCCAGGGGTTTTGCCACGCTGTCAGCCCCCAGCCCCAATAACGGCAACGGGCTGGAGATTGGGGTGATGTTAAGGATGACCGGCACGACCCCGCTGAAATCGCCGCGTTCGAACTGCGCGACCATGGCCGGGTCAAGCGCCATCTCGACCCCCCGCCCCTCACGCGCCACATCGAGCGAAAGGTTGTTGCTGTTGATGTCAATACCACCGTCAACGACCGTTGCATTGTCAAATGCAGAACGCATCCTGATCTTTGTGTGATCTTGGGGATCTTTTTCCGTAACATAGATAAGCTCAGCCGCTACAACAGGATTAATCTTTTGATTAAAATGTGACCCTGCATCTTCATCCTTGTAAAACAAGCCCATCGTTAAACCGATGTTCCAAAAACCCGTTATAGTGGAGTCCATGACAACCTCCGACAGAGACTTAGTACCCTCCAACGACACTTCCCTGAGCTTAGCCAACAGATCAGAATTCTCCTTGATCTTTCCTTTTAACTTTTTAGCAAAGGCGACTAGGTCCTCCCTGTCCTTTTTCGCTTGCTTAAAGATCTGCGACACCCAGTTGGCCGAAACATAGATCGATGAACCTGGTGCATCACTTTGTTTCGATTTAAGCAGGTCTCCATTCGCCCTAACAACAAGCTCCGGATAGAGCCTCTTTAAAAGCTGACTATATGGCTCCACGGTTGTTTTGTCCTTTACAGCAAACCACCGAGTGGCCGCCGCATTCACAACCCCCAGCACCATTGCTTCTTGATTGGGCCCGCCCAGAACATCCTGTAACTCAACGATCAGTAGTTCTTTATCAAGCTCTTTCCCGCCTGCCACCGCCGCCTGCCATCGCGCAAGTAAAGCTTCAACCTGCGGCGTCGCCTGACCATCATCAACAACACCAGGTGTTGTCGCCGCCGCGTCAACGGGGGCAAAGATGACCCGAGCTTCCTGACCGTCTATTTTAAGAGGATATTCTACAATAAACTGAATTTTTTGCGGATCCATTAGCTTGATCCGATCCACATAATGAGAAACAGCCCTCCTTATCTGATGAGTAACCTTTCCATTCTTTTTAATAACCTCAAGAATTGTCTTTTCAAAACTTATTTTTTTTCTCATGACTTGACTCAATCTAGCTAATCGAGATTGTTTATTCCGTCCAAATTCATGGGGATAATTCACCTCAAGAATACGGAAGATTTGCTCTGGGGTCCACTTATATTCCATACTCAAACCAGGAGGCAATTGAAAACCATTGCCCGTAGATATTTTATGTATCAACCACTTTTGAAAGGTATCATTATTCAATAAATCTCTGAACGCATTTCCCGCATCAGTATAAGACGAAATCTCAAAATCATCTCCTATCTCCCCCAATAAATGCTTCAAAGAATCCTCTTCCTTCGAGAATGCTGCCCTTATCAAGGCATCAATATTCGGCGAAGACTTTTCTCTCCGCAGTAATACCTGATCGGACGACTGCAGATTTAGATAGATATCTTTTAAATCAACCTCTACGACAGTTCCCTTGATCTGAAATTCAGGCTTGATCTGTACTTTTAATTCTTCTCCTGAAGGATATCCTATTATATGATCCACCAGCATTGCCATACCCGGGTTGAGCTCTCCCTGCTCGCTGGATAAACCAATCCTCATAGCAACACCGAAAAGCGACCGGCCTGCCTGCGTTGTGCCGTTATTTAGGCTACCAATCCTCTTTAATAACGCAAGTGCCTCAGGATCATCTGCCAGCTTTTGTTGCGTTATCATCTGAGCAACGCGGACGCTGTACCACTGAAGCACGTCCGCAGGCCAGTTTTGCCAGGGAACATTGGCATACCGTTCTATTTTGTGCTGGATTTCTACCGCTTCCGGAGAGATTATTTCTTGCGTCGCCGCGTCTGTCACATGAACAACCATCGCAACCACTGCCTGCTTGCCGCTCGACGGAACAGGCGTCTCTGCGGCATGATCCACGGTCATCGCATTCTCAATGCCCGGTGGTATCTGAAGCCCTCCCGAAAAATACTTGCGCGCGATGGTTTCGCCCGAGGCTTGCGGTTCTTCCTTGATGTAATTGAATACGCCCTTGCGGTAGGCGGCGAGGTATTGGGCGTAGATCTTTTCCTTGACGGCAGGGTCGTCGCTTGTGACGCCGTTGATCTTGGACTTGTTGGTATAAACCTGGTTCAACAGGGCATCTTTCAAGGCGCGCTTGTACCAGGTGGACAGGATCATGGCGTAGAAGATCTGGCGGAGCTGGGTGAAATTCTGACCTTCGTTCACTTCCTGCTCGATCTGGGGGATGATGACCTCGCGCATGACTTGTTTGGCGAGCTCTTGCGCCCCCCGCCCATTCCCTCCCCACGCTGAAGCGGGGGTGGGTGTTATAACGGGATCACCGGTTACAGTCTGTGTTACCTGTGCAGCCATATAATCGGACTCCAGCATGACTTTTAAATGGGCGTCGGTAATGTAGGCGGTGTTGTGGCGTTCGAGGACCTTGGCTTTATCGGCGGTGATCCAGACTTTGTTGAAGGTATCGACCGGGATATCGATCGTGCCGAATTGCGCCCGGGCTTTCGCGTAGATCCTGGCCCAGAACTCCTTGCCCAGCCCTTTCTCGGGATACACCAAGGACGCGGTCAACTGCTTGAGGATATAATCCTGCGCCAGCATGTCGCGGCCGAGCTCGGTCTTGCCAAGGTCGTCGGGAATGATACGGTCCTTCTCATACGGACTCAGGTTCACCCACTGATCGTCAGCCTTGACCGTAAGAGAAGCGAGGAAATACTTGATGAGCTTTTCGGATTCCGCTTGAAACGGCGCGCCTTCGACCGCCAGCTTAGAATCACCGGCATCGATGATGAAATCAAACAACAGTGGGTTCTCCGGATGGACTTTTAGCCCGCGCGCGATCACCGGTGTATACGCCGGACTTACCGTCACCATGCTACCCGGTGCCGGCAGGCTAAGCACCTGCGCCAAGGCACGCGGCGGAGTCACCAGCGACAATACAAAACTCGCCAGGACAAAGCCGGCAATAAGCCGGAAAGAAACACTCTTACGCGAAGCAACGTGACACATCATATGCTACATCCTTCTTCCGTCTAAATATTCTGTATTTTCTTGAGAAGACAAATCCAATATTAGAAATATAACATAAATCGAAGGCGATATACAAGTTGTGGGAAAGATTGTCTGGAAAAGCTATGTTATGGCTTATGACGAAGCGGTGTGACTTTAGCGATAAACACTCTTGCGAAGGCCGATATCAATCAAGATAATATTGCGGGCCTGATCATCAATGTCATACAGAATACGCCAATCCCCGGTACGCACACGCCAGATACCCTTAAGCTGTCCCGACAACTTCTTGACACCCACAGGCCTAGGCGCGGATGATAACCCGGCAATAACAACCCTGACTCTGGCCTGAACAGTCAGCGGTAATGACTCAAAGGTCTTCAACGCCCTCCTGTCAGCCCAAACAATACTATACTTCAAAGGGAATTCCTTTTCCCGAAGCATAATTGCGGCGTGCCTGCACGACACGAAGGGCAAGGAGCGCATCTTTCTCGTCGAAAGCGTCTTCCACCAAGCTCATCAACTCGTCAAAACGACCTGCCGACATCATCACCGCCTCGGCCTTGCCGTATTGGGTAATGAAACAGGTCTCTCCACTCTGCGCAATATCCTCAATGACCTCGGACATATGATCGCGTGCTTGCGTGGCGGCGATAATCTTGATGGGCATAATTTTGTATCCTTTTCTGTACAAATCATAACACGCGATGACGTACAAATCAAGGGGATCACGCCCGACTTTGGACGATCCTCAGGAGTTCACGGGCGGCTTCTTCGGGGCCTTTGCGTTCCCATCCGGCAAGCCCCAGGCGGGTGCGCATCTGGCCGACGAACACATCCCGGCGGAAGAATTCACTGAAATATTTCTTCGCCAGCGGCTCATGCATATCTTTATACTGCGCCGGCCCGAAAACATTAGCGAAATAGGAATGCACCAGCCCGGTCGTGGTCGTGGTCCCCTTGCTCATCGCTGTCCCCTCGCGGAACACCGCCATGGCTTTTTCAGGGTCCGGAAAACGCTCAAGGATCGGATGGTCATCGTCAATGGCGTCATAATTGTTCACATAAAGGATAAAATCGATCTTTTGCCCCTTGATGATCTGGTCAAAGGTCGTTACCGGGATAATGATACGGGCATTGACCTGGTTGGCGTTCATGATGATGGCGCGGTCGATCTGACCGAGCGCGTAGCCCGGCTGAAGGTCGTCAAGCCTCAGGAAAGCACCGATCTCGGTGCCATAGCCCAGCACCTGGCCGGAAGGTGCTATCTGGATCGATCCCATGTCATCGGCGATCACGATAAGGTCCTGGATCTCCTCCTCGCCGATAGAACGGAAGGCTTCGAGCGTTTCCGACTTGCCTGCCCCGGTATCGCCGATAAAAAGGATCGTCCGGTCAAGGTCGCCCTTGAGGATAAGCCGCACCAGCGCCCCGTGGAACGGCAGGACACCGCGTTTCATCATGATCACATTGTGGAGCGTCAACACCATTTTCTTGAGATAACCAAAATACCCGAATTCCGGCAACAGCGGCACCGCCCCAACGAGCATCCCCGCCTGCGTGTCATCAAAAAATATCTGGCTCGAAGAAAATCGGGCCAACGACTCAGGAGGGACGCCATAAGCAAACACCGCGTCGGGCGTACGGCCAAGGTCATCATCGTCAGCCATTTCAAACAGATTGCACAGGGCATGCCCGAGTTCCGCAAAATCATGATGGAAATAAATGAAGATCACCAACGCCCCGACCTTGGCAGGATAACACAGCCATTCGCGCGCGTTAAACTCGATGCCTTTCAACGGGTTATCATTCACCCGCTCGAACCGTCCGGTGCGTTTGTTCATCGGCGGGGTCAGGATCAAGGGCGGATAGATCAGTATCTGGCGCATCATGGGCACGCGGTTCAACGGTGTGTATTCCGCGCTCAGGAAAGGCACCGCCCGGGTCACCGCGATCGTCGACACTTCGGCACCGGCCGCGACCTGGCGGTAAATGCGCGGATGCTGGCCGGTCACATTCTCCTGGATATCACGGTAAATGCCGCGCACCAAATTTGTCAGCTGGCCGACGGTCGCATTGAACGTGCGGTAAGGCCGCTTGTCCCAGTCGCGCCCCTTGGAATCGGAAATGATGAACCGGTCAAAACTGCGCCAGTAATTATAAAGGTATTCGATCAGATCATTGAACCGCGAGGCATCGCGCAATAAAACCGCCGCCGCCGGTACCACGTTGGGCACTAGGTTGGCCGGCATTTTGACCAGGAACTTGAAGGTCGCGATCAGGTCGTCAATATCATCTTTGGTAATATCCTTCTTCCCAAAAACATCAAGCAGGATCGAGCGGCGCTTGACGAGCTTCTGCAAAGCCGTGGTAACGATCCCGGTAAAAAGTTCACTCGACAGGACCTCTTCTTCCGTCTCGCAAATGCGGTCGTGGATGTGAAGGATGATCTTGTTGCCCCGGATGTCGTATTCCATAAACCCCTGCCTGTTAATAAGAATATATAAGAATGAAAAAGTATATTAGCAATAAAAAATTATCACGCAAGGGAATTAACGCACAGAGAAACCTCAGCCCAACATCTCGCCGGCAGGACACGCCTGACGAGCACAGCCCCGTCAGCGACCTGGACAAGGGCAGTGGCCGCGGCGGCATGATCCCCCGCTCGGGGCGCACGAACGAAATAATCAAATGATCAATAACTCCGGACACAACGCACGCTGTAGATGTTGATCTTATCATTGTTGCCCTCCATGGCCCCAGGGAAGTTCAGGAGGAAGGCGCGAAAGATATCGTACGCCTTGCCCGCCCAGTAGACGGACGACGCACAACCCAATGCTGTTTTGTTTTCTTGCACAAAAGCCAGGATAGATTTTCCTGGCAAAACCCAGTCTGTATATCCCCCGTAATCTAAATTGTCACAATAAGACACTGCGGTAGACCATTTTGCATTTGGTGCATCACTCGGCGTTGTCATCCAGCCCGGATAACCGACATATACCGCCGTCGTGCCCGTACACGCCTGACCGGCTGTCTTGCCGGCGCAGGGATTAGTCCCACCAGCTATGGCGACAAACCCGTAAGTGATAACCGGGCTTGTAGCTGTTTTAACACAAGTCTTCATGCCGTTGGTTATGGAATTATCGTACCATAATGCTCCCACGCTACTGGCATCACACGTGAAAGCGGTTGACCCGACCTTGAGCATACGCGACACCCTTAAATCCAAATAATCTCCCGCCGGCGCAGGATAATACGCCGTGAGCGTAAGGCTTTCAGCAAAAAGCAGACCGGGAAAAACTAAGAGAAGAGAGAGAGAGAGAGAGAGAGAGAGAGAGAAGGAAAATTGTCGACATGGTTTCATCGCAGACCTTTCATTAAAAAATTGATGTGAATTTTAAGCTATTCTTTAGTAACCGCCATCACGCGGGCCAGTAATTCATAACTGAGCTTGTAAATGGGTAAACGCTGATACCGCGCCATGGGTTACTTTCTTTTCAAAAACCGTGCGCCCCGCACGAGGCGCACGAACGAAATAATCAAATAACCAAATGATCAATAACTCCGGACACAACGCACGAGGTGGATGTCGCTCTTGTTCATGAGGCTGCCGCTCTGGTCGCCATTGGTGAAGTCCTGGATCCAGGCGGCCATTTCCGCCAGAGAGTAGTAGTCAGTGGCCGACCAGTAGAAGGACGACGCACAACCCAATGCAGTTCTGTTGTCGAATAAAAAAGCCAGTATAGATTTTCCTGGCAAAACCCAGTCTGTATATCCCCCCTCAACTAAATTGTTACAATAAGACACTGCGGCAGACCAGTTTGCATTTGGTGCATCGCCATCGCTCGGCGTTGTCATCCAGCCCGGATAACCGACATATACCGCCGTCGTGCCCGTACACGCCTGACCGGCTGTCTTGCCGGCGCAGGGATTATTAGTGCTACTCCCACCACCTATGGCGACAAACCCGTAAGTAATAACCGGGCTTGTCGCTGTTTTAACACAAGCCTTCATGCCGTTGGTTATGGAATTATCGTACCATAATGCTCCCACGCTACTGGCATCACACGTGAAAGCGGTTGACCCAACCGTTAGTTTCCGCGACACCCTCATATTCAGATAATCCCCCACCGGCGCAGGATAATACGCCGTGAGCCTCAGGCTTTCAGCAAAAAGTAGACCGGGAAAAACTAAGAGAAGAGATAGAGAGAGAGAGAAGGAAAATTGTCGACATGGTTTCATCGCAGACCTTTCATTAAAAAATTGATGTGAATTTTAAGCTATTCTTTAGTAACCGCCATCACGCGGGCCAGTAATTCATAACTGAGCTTGTAAATGGGTAAATGCTGATACCGCGCCATGGGTTACTTTCTTTTCAAAAACCGTGCGCTCCGCACGGGGCGCACGAACGAAATAATCAAATAACCAAATGATCAATAACTCCGGACACAACGCACGAAGAGGACCGAGCTCTTGTCTCTGGTAAAGCAGCTGTTGTCGAAGTTGAAATCCACGGCCCAGGCATGGTTGGGATAGGACTCAGAGGCCGACCAGTAGGAGGACGGCCTACAACCCAAAGCAGTGTTGTTGTCGAACAAAAAAAACAGGATAGATTTTCCTGGCAAAACCCAGTCTGTATATCCCCCGTAATCTAAATTGTTACAATAAAAAACTGCGGTAGACCAGTCTTCATCTTGTGCATCGCTCGGCGTTGTCATCCAGCCCGGATAACCGACATATACCGCCGTCGTACCATCACACGCCTGACCTGCCGTCTTACCCGCGCAAGGATTAGTGCTACTCCCTCCTACGGACACCCACCCATAGGTTGTTGGGCTCAAGGCTGTCTTGACACAGGCTTTCGTGCCGTTGGTTATGGAATTGTCGTACCATAGTGCTCCCACGCTACTGGCATCACACGTGAAAGCGGTTGACCCAACCGTTAGTTTCCGCGACACCCTCATATCCAGATAATCCCCCGCCGGCGAAGGATAATAGGTCGTGAGTGTGAGGCTTTCAGCAAAAAGCAGGCCGGGAAAAACTAAGAGAAGAGAGAGAGAGAGAGAGAGAAAATTGTCGACATGGTTTCATCGCTGGCCTTTCTTTCAAAATTTAAACCGGATTGGATTGTGCAATGGCCGTTTTTCATCAACGCAACCGTTTGCACAAAAACATGCACTATTATTCCAACTGACCTTCCACAATTTTACCGTCTAAGAGAGACCCGGGTTCAACCCGCATTACCTCTGTCTATTGAAAAATGCGAGTTAACCTGAACTTATGAACTTATGAACTTAAAATAGCATATTCTTCAAGACGCATCCACTCTTTTGTCGCATTAACAGGCCCGGCGCCACAGAAAATAATAGTGCGTCCCGATTACTACGATTACCGATTATTTCCTTGAAGCCATACTGAAAAGTTTTCGATTGTTGACAAAAGGCAGACAACAGGATATATTTGGCATAGATATGTTTGATTGGGATGAAATTAAAAATGAACACCTCAAGCGTGAGCGCGACATTTCTTTTGAAGAAGTCGTTTTCTGGATCGAGAACGACGGACTTCTAAAGGTCGAAGACCATCCTAATCAACAGAAGTATCCGGGACAAAGGATTTATATTGTTTGTATAGAAACGTATGTTTATTTAGTGCCTTTTGTAGAACAAAATGGAATAGTATTCTTAAAAACCATTATCCCGAGCCGTAAAGCAACCAAAGAACTTTTAAAAAGAGTGCCGCATGAGCCCAATTAAGCTTACTCAAGAAGAAGATCAAATGCTGCGTTCATACGAACGGGGCGAGTGGCGGCCTGTCAAGAATATGCCATCGGAAATCGATCGTTTTCAACAAATGGCTAAACAGGCATTACGGAAAGGCCGCCGGATAAATATTCGGCTTTCTGAACGGGATGTTTACAAATTACAAATTTCTGCGTTGCGTGAAGGCGTTCCCTATCAAACTTTAATTTCAAGCGTCCTGCATAAATATATTTCCGGTCATTTAGTAACACAATAAACACATCTACGCCGCCCCTGCCGTGAACTTCCGTTTAAGGATCACCCCAGCATCTCGCCGACGGCGAGTTTGTGGCCGGCGAGGAAGGCGCGGGCGTCCATGGCGTGCGAAGAGGCGGGATGCACACGCCGAACCAGGACGGCCCGGTCAGCGGCCTGGACATAAAAACCGTCCTTGTGAAGCTCGACGATCTCCCCCGGCTTGCCCTCAACAAGGGCGGTGGCCGCGGCGGCATCGAGGACCTTCAAGCGGTTCCCGCGCCAGAACGTGAACGCCCCGGGCCAGGGCTGAAGGCCGCGGACGAGGTCATGGATCTCCCTGGCCGGACGATCCCAGCGGATGTGCCCCAGGTCCTTGTGCATCTTGGGGGCGTAACTCGCACGCTCATGATCCTGGGGCGTCAGCATCTGTTTCCCGGCGGCGATCTGCGCCAGCGTCTCCACTAAAAGTGTTGTGCCCAACCCTGCCAATTGCCATCGCAGGGCGGCTGATGTCATATCATCGGGGATCGGGCACACACAACGGGTCATGACCGCCCCGGTATCCATGCCCGCGTCCATCTGCATGATGGTCACACCGGTCTCGACCTCGCCATGCAATATGGCCCAATTGATAGGCGCGGCACCGCGATATTTGGGTAAGAGCGACGCATGCAGATTGATACAGCCTTTGGCCGGCAGGTCCAGAACAGCCTGCGGCAGGAATTTGCCATAGGCGATCACCACGAACAGGTCCGCATGGAACCAGGCCAGGCGATCGACCAGTACGGGATTCTTCAACGAATCCGGCTGGAACACGGGAATGCCCTGCGCCAGCGCGATCTGCTTGGTCGGTGAATACGTCACGTGCATCCCGCGCCCGTGCGGTCTGTCCGGCTGGGTCACCACACCGACAATGCGGTGCCCCTCGTCGATCAGGTGCTCGAGGTTGACTGCCGCAAAATCATCACAACCAAAAAACACTATCCGCATAAATATCAGTCCATGCTCACGGTCACAACCGTATCTTTTTTGGGCCTGAAAAGCCGCAGGGCCTGCCTTGCCGCCGCAACAACCGCCGCACGAGCATCCCCTTGAACCAAGAAGCAGTAACGGAATTTCCCCCGCACCAGTGCCGCGCGATCTTGTTCCGGGTCGATCGCGGTCACGCCTTCGGGCAAAATATTGATCACGCTATCATACAATCTTTTGGCTTCCGCGCAAGCGAGAGCCGGATCTTCCGAACGGACAATGACAGAAGCCTGGGCTTGGAAAGGCGGTACGCCCATCTCCTGCCTCAGGGTAAGTTCCCGCCGATAGAAATCCGCACCGTCAGCCGACGCCAGTGTGTGCAGGAAAGGATCGGCAACATTGCGGGTCTGCAGGAGAAGGTACGCCTGCACCATCTGGCGCAAATGCTGGACAAGGGCAAAAGCACTGTGCGCGGCCTGGATATCGTGCTTGTGGAATTCCCAGTCAATGTCTAAAACAGCAGCGGCAGCCACTTTCAGGGCCGCACGATGGCGAAAAACAGACTGTGTCGCCACAAGGATATCGAAATCTTCGGGCATAGCCGTCGACGTACGGTCATAGCCCGCCACCCGCGCCCCGGGAAATATTTTCTTAACCTCCGCGCATACACCGCCTACGCCGCGGGCGGCCTGAATATACAAGAGAAACTGGCGTTTTTCTTTCAACGCTGTTTCCAGGTGATGCCGCAGGCCCAGCGAAATGAACGTGTCTTTCCTCATCTTGAAATTCGTCAGGTCAAGGAATTTGACCGGCGGCAGAAGTTCTTCGAGCAGGGTCAGCCGCACGGTTTTCTTCTCGACCCTGTGCCACAGCTCTACCGACGGGGCACTCGAGACGCAAACCACATCACACCCCTCGGCCGCCGCACGCTCAAAAGCCGCTTCGCGCGCATGGAAAAAAGGTGTCTGTTCATGCCGGTAAAAAGCATTTTCCTCATCGAGCACCACGATCAGCCCGAGATTGCGCACCGGCGCGAACACGGCGGCGATGAAGCCGGCCGCCAGGCGCACTTTCCCCGAACGGACACTGAGCCAGCGCCCATACTCCTCTTTTGGGGTGCTACCCGCCAGAAGCACCCGTTCCTCTGCGGGCAAAAGCGGCCCCAGTTTGGGCAGGACATCGTGGCAACGGGCGGCATCGGGCATCATGACGATCACCCCGCGCCCCTCGGCGAGGACTGCCGTGATGCGCGGCAGAAGGATCTCCCACCGCTGGGTTTGGCCCCGGTCAAAGACCAGCTCCGCCGTACCGGCCTCTTCCGGCCAATGATGGTCCATTGCCGCGCAGGCAAACGCCTTGGCGCCACGCAAATACGCCGGCAGGCACATCTCGAGCGCCTCGCCGGTCGAACAGGCAAAACGGGCGGCAAAACGCTCCGCAAATTTCAGGAACGCCGGCGCAAAGACAGGGTTTTCATCGAGGATCTTTATCAGGACGCTCAATTTGCCGTCATGCGCGGTCTGCTGCAACAGCCGCACCACGACACCGGCACGTTTCCTGCCGGCAAAGCGTACCAGGACGCGCCCGCCGGGGAATACCTTGCCGGACAGCTCTTCGGGAATGATGTAATCAAAAGGACCGTCGACCGGCAAGCCGAAAACAACCTGCGCGACGCGGGGGGCTGTCATACAAGCCGGGCGATAACATCGCGGACAGAATCGGGTTTCGCGAGTTTCTTTGTTTTCTCACGCGCATCCGCCAGCGCTGCCGGAGACGCCGCCATGCCCAGGACTTCGGAAGCAATATCCCGTAACGGCAAACCGCTGAGGCCGATGCCGTTGGCGGCAAGGACGCGCACATTCCCGGCTTCCTGCCCCGGGATCGCGCTGAAAAAGACCATCGGAAGATTGTTGGCCAGTGCCTCGGTTACCGACAAACCGCCGGGTTTGGTTACCATGACATCGGCCGCGGCCATCATTTCTTCCATATTGTCAACGAATCCGCAGACCTTGTGCCGGGGATTGGCTTGCACGTCAAGGCAATGGCGCAACCGCTGATTGTTACCGCAAATGATGATGAGCTGGATATCTTTAAAATACCCGGCCAGTTCCTCGATCGGCCCGAACCCGAAAGAACTCGTCGAGATCAATACCGTAAAGGCCTCCGCGTCAAGCCCAAGCCAGCGACGGACATCCTGCTTGTGGCGGGGCCGTGTGAATTTCTCATCGAGCGGGATCCCGGTCACAAATATCTGCGCGGCATCCACCCCCAATGCCAGCAGTCGCCCCCTAGTATATTCACTGGCCACGCAATACTCATCCACACCTGGGATCAGCCATATCTTGTGCACATCAAAATCCGTGACAACCACCACGACCTTGGCAGTGATCGCCCCCGTGCGGCGCAGGTAGCCGCACACCTCGGCGGCCAGAAAATGCGTGACCACAATGCGCTCGAATTTCCCGGTCTTGATATATTCAACCAACGGTCCTGTATTGACCCCGTTATACACACGGCGCACCATGCGGAATACCGGCAAGAACCAGGTCTGGTCGGTCAACGCAAAAAAGAAAGCCCAGATGACAGGAAGTTTCCCGACGGCAAACTCATAACCGCGGGTATAGGCTAGACGGAAGAAGAAATTAGTATGGTCAAGGGCATCAACAAGAACCGATGCCAAACCCCGGGCTTCCAGACCGTGCTGAAGGGCTTCAGCGGCCTTGCGATGACCGGCGCCCGCGCTGGCGTGAATGACCAGTATCCCGGGCAATGATGAGTTCTGCGGCTTCATAAAGATCCTCCACAATAAAGTCAGGCTTGACATCCCAGCGCTTCATATACGCACTGTCCTCCCGGCCTGAAAGGACAAACACCGTTGTGCATCCGGCATTCCTGCCGGCCTTGATATCGCCCTCGGTGTCCCCCACAAAATACGCGTGCGGCGCATCGTCGATGGTCTTGTCAATGGAGCCGAGCGCCTTGATCATGTTGCCAATGCGCGGCTTGCGGCAATTACAGCCGTCGGTAGACTTGCAAGTGCAGTAAAGGACATCCGTGATCCGTCCCCCCGCGTCCGCGATCCCCTTGAGCATGTGCGCGGTGATCAGCTCAAGCTTGCGCAGGCTGTAAACCCCCTTGCCCACCCCGGCCTGGTTGGAGATCACAAAAATATCAAAACCCGCCGCCGTCAGCTTCGCAATCGCCTCGTGCACCCGCGGGATAAAATGAAAATCCTTGACCTTGGTCACATAAAGGCCATTGCCCGGGAATTCATTGATCACGCCATCTCTGTCAAGAAAAACAACTTTCATATCGATCAACCCCATACGTTTTCTTACACGTCGTACCTGTTATCATTAACGCTTGCGCCCTGCCTGCAGGCATTATTTCTCCGGCGGCGGCTTGATGCCCCTGACGATCTCGTAATACTTGATATAGCTCATCATCTGGTACAAGAAAGCAAAGAAGGCGATCACAAACCCCATGAACCCGGACTTCCATCCCCCCTTGCCAATATATGAACGAAAGAAGCGGTCAGCCGGACGCCAAAAACCCACAAGCATCGTCATCTTTCGCCCGGTATCCACCCACTTTTGCGCTTCGAGCGAGGTCTGACGGTTCAGGCTTGCCAGAAAATGCGCCAGGTCAGGATAACCGTAATGGATCACATCTTTGGTCAGATGGCCGCATGTCCCGTCGTAAAAGACCCGCGGATGCACCGGAGCCTCCTCGTAACGGAACAGGCTCTTGCGCACCAGGCGCGTCTTGGATCCCGGGTACCAGCCCGAATGATTGACCCAGTAAGTCCCGATATACGTCCGGAACGGGATGGAGAAAACCACATGCGTCGTCGTTGGCAGGATACTGTCAATTTCCTGCCGCAGCTCCGGGGTCACCCGCTCATCCGCATCAAGGTACAGCACCCATTCGTGCTTGGCCTGCGCCGCAGCCCAGTTGCGGTGAATGCCTTCATTGTCCATCGTACGGTTAAGAATGACCGCCCCATGCCCGGCGGAGATCGCCACCGTGCGATCGGTTGAGTTGTCATTGACAAGCACAACCTCGTCCGCCCAGCCTTTCACGCTCAGGATGCAGGCGTCCATATTTTCTTCTTCGTTCTTGGCGATAATAACAACAGAAACAGGGACTTTAGCCATCAAAGAGCCTCCTTAAGGGCGCTGGTCACGGCCCTGACCTGATCTTCGGTCATGTGCGGGAACATGGGCAACGACAAAATATCTTCGCACATTTTCTCCGATACAGGAAAATCGCCTGCCTTATAACCGGCATCCGCATAAGCTTCCTGTAGATGGATCGGGATCGGATAATGGATCAGGGACGTGATCCCCTTGGCTGCCAGATGCGCCATGACACGCGCGCGTTGCTTGAGGCGCACGGCATACGTCTGAAAAACGTGCTCCCTGTTTGCCGCCGCTACCGGAAGGACGATCCCGGTCCCGGTCAAATATTTTGCGTAAAGGCCCGCCACGCGCTGGCGCATCACATTCCACTGGTCCAGGTACGGCAATTTCTGGGAAAGCACCACCGCCTGAAGCGTATCCAGGCGTGAATTATGCCCCTTGAATTTGTGCGCATAGCGATCGGTACGGCCATAATCCCGCAGCATGCGTACCATGTACGCCACATTATCATCATTGGTCACGACCATGCCGCCATCGCCCCAGGCCCCCAGCCCTTTGGTCGGATAAAAACTGAAACACCCGGCATGCCCCATCGAACCACTGCGGCGCCCTTTATAACGCGTGCCATGCGCCTGACAGGCATCTTCAAGGACCGCAACCCCGTGCCTGGCCGCCACCGCCAGGATTTCATCCATGTCGGCTGTCTGGCCATAAAGATGCACCGGAATGATCACCTTGGTCTTGGCGGTAATAACTTTTTCAAGTTTGACAGGATCCATATTGCACGAAGCCTCATCAATATCGACGAACTTGACCCTGGCGCCGGTATAGGAAACGCATAACGCGGTCGCGATGAACGTATACGTCGGCAGGATCACCTCATCGCCTTCGCCGACGCCCAGCGCGGCCAGGGCCAGATAAAGCGCATCGGTGCCGGAATTGACACCAACGGCATGTTTCACGCCGCAGTACGCCGCGAACTCATCCTCAAATTTCTTGACCTCCGGGCCCATGATGAAAGAAGCCTTGGCAATGACCTGCGCAAAGGCCGCATCCACACCGGCACGGATCACCTTGTTCTGTTCGGTAAAATCAATGAAAGGAACGCTCATGACAACCACTCCTCCAGGGCCTGATAGACCGCATCAACGGTTAATGTTTTTAAACAACTCAGATGTGTACACGACGACATACGAAACTTCCTGTAACAGGGCTGACACATCATCCCCTTGACCAAGACCTTATGTTCTCCGATGGGAAAAGGCCCGTAGACCACAGGATCCACCGGTCCGAACAACGACACCGTGCGCACACCGCAAGCCACGGCCATGTGTAAAGGCCCTCCGTCATTAACAATGACCGCCCGCGCCTGGCGCATCAGTGCCGCCGATTGCAGCAGCGTTGTCTGTCCTGCCAGGACGATCAAAGGCCTTTGAACAGCTCCGGCGACCTGCCGGCAAAGAGATTCTTCATTCTTGTCCCCCATCAGTATAATGGGGAGGGTCGATCTTTCAATTATTTTCTCGGCCAATTTCACCCAGCTTTCCGCCGGCCAGCGCTTGAGCCCCGCGTCCCGGCCCCAGCTAGCCCCGCCACCGGGGTACATGATCAGAAAAGACTTATCCGCCAGCCCCTGCGCTCCGAGAAAATCAGCGGCCCAGGACTGATCCTGGACAGGAACAAACAAACGCATCAGCGGCTGACCTCCTGCCACCATACCGCCCCCCCCACCCAGGGCCAGAAGATCCATATTGTACTCGATCACATGACGCCCCTCGTAACCATACAAAGGGATCTTGTGGGTCAGCCACCGGCCGCGGCCCTTGTAATCAAAACCGATGCGGCGCGGGATCCCGGCCAACAGCAAGGCCAGGCTGAGCGCTGATCCGCCGGAAAGATCATAGGCCGTGTCATACCCGGCGCCATGGATCTCATCGACAAAAGCCTTCCACTTCATCATGAAGTTCCATGGTGAACGACGATAGACCGCCACAAAAGCATCGCGGTCATAAACAAAGACCTTGTTGATCCGTGGGTCTTGCCGCAAGAAATCAGCGGTACGCGGGTTGCAGATATAACTGACCAACGCCCCGGGATCAGACAACTGCAGGGCCGACACCAGCGGCGTCGAGAACAATACGTCCCCGATACCAAAATTATTGACAATCAGGATCTTTTTCATTTTAGCAAGGCGTTATAAACCGCCAGCGTTTCCATGGCCGTCCGCTGCCAGGTCATGGGGCGGATCTGTGTGTAACCCTTTTCAGTATAGAGTCCGCGCTCCACTTCATTGCCCAGCAGACGCTGGAGTGCTTCCGCCAGAGCTACCGGATCATAAGGATCAATGATGACCGCCGCCTCACCGGCCACTTCAGCCACACCGCCGCGATCCGTGGCAATGACTGCCGTCCCGCAGGCAAAGGCCTCGACCATCGACTGCGGAAAACCTTCACACAGCGACGTAACGATCGCCGCCTCGGCATTGGCCACAATGACCTGCAAGGCCTTCTCGGCCACAAACCCCGTTGCCACCACCCGCTCGCGGATCCCGAGCATTCCGATCTTGCGCTGAGCCCGGTCAAAAAGCCCCTGCGACCGCGCGATCGCCCCCGTAAAGACCAGGGCGATATCATCAGGCATGGCCCGCTGGAACCGCGCAAATCCATCGAGCACAAGATCCAGGTTGCGGCGTTTATGATTAAGCCCCGAAAAATTTACCACATAGCGCCGGCCCCAAAGATGGTACTTGCGCAAGATGGCCTCCTCTTCCTGCCGGGAAATATCCTCTTCATAAATAAGCTCCGCGCCATAAGGGATCACCGCAACTTTCGCACCCGCAACGCGGTTAAGCCTTACAATATCCTTGCGGCTCACCTCGACCCCTGTCAGCACGCGCCCGGCGCGGTGCGTCCAGAAAAGGCTCCTGAGCTTGTACCGCCAGGCCTTGCGCCAGTCCTTCAACGATCCCAGGATCCATGGCGACATATCGTGCACCGTCACCACCGACGGGCATCCTGGCCAGAATACCGCGGTATCCGTCCCGCCGGGCTGATGAAAGATATCCACCGGATATTCGCCCAGAAGCCGCGGCAAATACCGCAACGCCCAATGCGTCCGCTCCTCGCGCGGCAGATCCAGCGCCACCCGCCGCACCTGCGGGTAATGAATGAAGGCGTCATACTCGACACATATCTTGTCGGGCGCGAACAGGACGATCTCGAGGCTTTTGTCCGCCACCACCAGCGCGCGCACCAGCCGCGAAAGATAATTCGCCACCCCCGACCGCTCCTGTGTCAAACTCACCGCATCAAAACCGATCTTCATGCATGCCTCCGGAATAATACCGATATCATTTCTTATTTACTCATACTTATTACATCACTTAATCTTCATCAGAAGCATCTTTAAGCGCATTTTCAATTTCATGAACAGTTGGAAGACTTGGACGGAGATTGGCCGGCAGGCGTTTAACTAACGTCGTTTCCCACTCCGCAACACCGATCGGCTTATGAATATCCCGAAAAGCATACTCGACATCAATCTTATTCTTAGATCGGCACAGAAGAAGCCCGATCGTCGGCTGATCACCTTCCTTGCGGATCAAATCATCGACGGCAGAAAGATAATAATTCAACTTGCCGGCATGCTCTGGCTTAAAACCCCCTGCTTTTAGTTCAACAACAATATACGCATGCAACTGCGTATGATAAAAAAGCAGATCAAGAAAATACGTACTCCCAGCCACGACAACAGGCACCTGACGCCCAATAAAAGCAAACCCGGCACCCATCTCCAAAAGCAATTTTGCCACATGCCCCACCAATTGCCCCTCCACCTCCCGCTCACGCACCGGCTCAGTCAACGTCAGAAAATCAAAAACATACGGATCTTTAAGCGCCTCTTGCGCAAGACCTGATTGCGCCAACGGCAATACAGTCTTAAAATTCGTAACAGCTTTCCCTTGACGATGAAAAACATCAGCTTTGATCTGAGCTGCCAATGTTTCCCGTCCCCATCCCTGCTCTGTGGTTTTCTGTGCGTACCAAAGTCGCTCCGCTTCATCAGCGATCTTTTCTACCAAAACAATATTATGCCCCCAAGGCAATTGTCGCACAGCCTGTGCGACAATTACATCCTGCCTAGGATACGCCAGATAAAATGCCCGCATTCGGTAAAGATTGGCCCTCGATAAACCCTCCACCCCAGAAAACTCTTTGGCGAGATCGCCAGCCAGACGCTCTATCACCTTTGTACCCCATGCCGCCTGTTTCTGTCTTTCGCAAATCGACTGCCCGATATCCCAATAAAGCTCAACCAAAGCACTGTTCGCCGACAGAGCCGTCTTTATCTGAACTTGACGAATACGCGTCTTGAGTGAATTCAGAAACTCTGCATACCCAGCAGGTATGGCTGACAAGCCTGCACTTTTGGCATCCTTGAGCTTCTTCATTCCTTGAGCTTTCTTTTTCACAAGCAATCCCATATCAGACTCTCTATATCAAAACCGATCTTCATGCCGTCTCCCTTGTGTCGAACATCTGCCGCCACGCTAAACACCTCACCGCTTCACGGCCTCCAGGATCAAATGTTTACCCTGTAGTATCTCCCAGGACAAGAGGATCCTGTTCATCCGGGAGTAATCCACCCCGCCCTTCTTGCGGGTCCTCCCTGCCTTGATCATGCTTTGTAACGCCAGGATCGGCCGAAAAATCAATGCCGGAAGAAACAAGTTTGCTTTCTTCTGATCCACATAATAATGCGCAACACTCAAGCTATTTCTTTCCAATAAATACTCTAATTCTTGATAACGCCAAGGGATCACATGCATATTCTGAATCCCCGCCGGAAAACATCGCGCATAATCCAGCGTCGGTTCACGGAAGAAATCATAACTGCCTTCACACAAAAATCTAAACCGTGATCCGATATTCAGGATATTGGGTGTGGACAAAACAAGTGTCCCCGCCTTTTTAAGAACCCTGCTGATTTCTGCAATAACAAAATCGGGATTATACACATGCTCAATGACTTCCATCAGGATCACCGCATCAAACGTGCCATCTTCATACGGAAGCCGGCCTCCAAGATCACCCTGCTTAAAAGGGATAACGTCATGGAATAAAAATCTCGCAGCATCCATATCACACGCATGAACCTCAAAGCCCTTATTCGAAATCTTATGCCCCGTCTTTCCATCGCCACAACCTAAATCTAGGATCTTACCCCTCCCCCCCCTGGCAACGACCTCGACAACTTTCTCCAGCAAAGAGTTAACCACTTCAGTCAATGCCTCAACGCCATTACCTTTGACCATTCTTACTCCCTTGTTACACACATCCATTCAGTTCACAGCTGACAATTACGGCAACAATATCAATAAACCCCGCTGCATCCAAGGTTCCACAATTATACATCGACACATTTTCTCCTCAAGAAAGGCACCGTTACTCTCATCACTTCCCCGGCGGATATCCGTCGCACCATGTCTTCTGAATAACAACGTTGATCTTTTAAGATAATAAATATGACCGCCTGATACGCAGGCATTACCTTAAGCAAATAATGATCCATCTCAATAGATACAGCGGTTAACACCTTGCTAAAAGGTTGGAGCAAGAACTTAAGCGGAAAATACACAAGAAAATTATATAAATCAACACAACAACGAGGATATTTATTCTTCTTGGGATTATATATCCGTTCCTTCTTATCGATCAAAATCTGAGGGATCCTGAACTTCGTGCGAACAATTCTTTGAGCGATGATTCGATAACCATCTTTTTTCAAAAAATTCATGCTATCCAGATCAAAATGATGAATATGCCCATGTGGCACATGTGTTTCTTTTTCTTTCGTCACAAAATCTTCCAAATCATGCGGCAACGTAATAATGACCGCTTTCCTCGCTACCCTTAAAAGCTCTGCAACACCTTTTTTCCAATCAGTAACATGTTCCAGTGATTCGCTGCAAAGTGCCACATCAAACGCATCATCCTGAAAAGGCAGCCCATGCACATCCCCGGGTATTGCCTTGATATTGAACAACTCTTGCGCGCGACGGCATGCCTCCTGGGATATATCCGAAGAAACAACCTCCGCGCCAAACAATCGCTTTACCACAAAAGCTTTATACCCCTCCGCCGCGCCGACATCCAAAAAACTTGAAAATTTCAGATGTGCCAAGGCCCTCATTATTTCATAGGTAATAATATACCTGTCATGAATACCGCCCTCGCAATGCCCCTGAGCAAAACCATAAACCGGCTGATGCGCAAAATAAACCCCGTCCTTATCAACCGTTTTGAACCGGTCTTCCAACCATTGCTTCGTTTTATCTGTATAGTCATCCACCCCGAAACCCCTTTTCTTGACACCAGATTTAATTTACTGTTATTGCCCCGGCCTCACTGTGCATAAGAACTGCGGGAACCGCGTGTCATCCAGAAATCCTCCTGAAATAAGATTCAGAATAAAAAATCCCAGGCTCATTTTCCTTGGATTCAACCCGACAATTTCAACGACCTGATACCCTGATCGCCGGAACATATTCGCCATCGACGTCTGCGTAAAAAATCTCACATGCGTAATATCCAGGATCCCGGAATCTGTATATTCCCATTTCTTCTTCAACAGAAGATCCTTCAAAACCCTGATAAAACGGATATTAGGGATAGAACAGATCAGCACACCGTGCTTTTTTAACTTCAGCTTAAATTTACACAATAAAGCCGCAGGATCATAAATATGCTCCAGGACATCGTTGCATACAATACAGTCAAAATGATCATCCGGCAGGCCGTCGACAAGTGCCGTGACATCTCCTATCAAGAGGCGGTCGACATTGCCCCTGGCCTGTTCCGCAATAACAGCATTGAGCTCAACACCCCAGACTTCAGCCTTCTGCTGCTGCTTCAACGCGGCGGCAAACAATCCGGCCCCGCAACCAACATCCAGAACCCTGCTGGCAGACAACGGCACATGCGCCAGCACTTCCGTGCGGTCATGATGGTAATAATTTTTATCTGTATCTAACCCCATAATGCCAGCTATTCTTTTATGTTTCAAACTTCATCTTTTGCATCTTCTCTTGAGAGTCCGACGCCTGCCCGGCAAAAAATGCCGCCGCCTCTTTCCCCTCGATCACCAGGTGAAATCTCTTGGCCTTGGCATACCTCGCATCATCAACAAGTATCAATGCCGACGTAATTCTGACCGCCCAGCGAGGAACCTGAACGACCTTCAAATTCGTATGCTGAAAAGCCACCGACCGTGAAGAAACAACCACCACCCTGTTCTGCCCCCGTAACAAATCCCTGACCCTGGACGTCATTTCTGCAGGAACACCATCATCAATAATAAGAAGTTTGAGCGGCTTGCCCCAGCGTTGATAAAAAATAATACCCTTTTGATCAATCAATGTGTTGATCTGGTTTTCAGGCCCGCAAACAGAATACGTGACATTCTTGATATGAAAAACAAATGCCCCCAGCGCCCGGACACAGATGTAGCCGACAGCCATGGCACGCATGGAATAATCCCAATCATCGTAATAGGCCGGAGCGAAAGCCTCGTCGAGCCCGCCGATCTTGTCGATCACACAGCGCTTGGTCAGGTAGCAACAGCCGCGCGCCCAGTCCGTTTCAATATACTCACCCTTATGAGGCAGAACATGCGTGGCAAAGAATTTATCCCGTCCGCCCTTGAATTTCTTTATCACATCCCACTGCGGATTAACGATCCCGATCTGCGGATCTTTTTCCGCTACAGCGATCATTTCCGAAAGCCATCCTGGGTACACGATTGTGTCATTGTTCATCACCACCACATACGGGGCTGTGGCGTATTTTAATCCATGATTGACCGTGCCCACATACCCGAGATTTTTTGCATTATGCACAACACGCACACGCTCCGGCTCGGCCAACTGGAGCTCGCGAAGATACGCTGCGGTCTCCGGCTTAGCGCTGGCGTCATCGACAATAAAAAGCCGGAAGGGATACGCGGTATGCGCGAGGATGCTTGCCACACAAGCCCGCGTATAATCGACCTGGTCATAAACCGGGATCACAATGGCACACAAGGGCTGGGACATAATGTATTCTTATTGGTTAAAGTGATAATTCGCCAGGCGCGCGTACAATTCCGAAGTCTTCATCAACGTGTCATGCTCCCCCTTCTGGACGATCTTGCCCTGATCCATCACCAGGATGCAGGAGGCATGACGGATCGTCGAGAGGCGGTGCGCGATCACAATGACCGTGCGGTTCTTCATCAGGTTATCGAGCGCCTGCTGGACAAGGAATTCCGATTCCGCATCGAGGGCCGAGGTGGCTTCATCGAGAAGAAGGATCTTCGGATTCTTCAAGATCGCGCGCGCGATGCACAGGCGCTGTTTTTGCCCGCCGGACAACTTGAACCCGCGATCGCCAATGACCGTATCCAGCCCGTCAGGCATGCGTTCAATGAATTCCAGCGCCAGCGCCTGGCGTGCGGCCTCGATGATCTCGTCATCGGTCGCATCCAGCTTCCCGTAACGGAGATTCTCGCGGATACTTTCATTGAAAAGGATCATGTCCTGCGTCACAAGCCCTTCATGACTGCGCAGGGAATCGACCGTCACCTGCTTGATATCCTGGTCGTCAAAAAGAACCACACCCTTGTCCGGGTCATAAAAACGCAAGATCATGTTGATCACCGTGGTCTTGCCGCAGCCGGTCGGGCCGACCAGCGCGGTCGTCTTGCCGATCTCAAAATCATGCGCGAAATTCTTGATGATCCAGCGTTCCTCGGCCTTTTCGTATTTGAAGGACACATCATGAAAACGGATATATTTTGCCGGTGCCGCGGCCACAACAGCCGTGGGAAGTTCAACGATGGACGCCTTCCAGTCAAGGATATCGTAAATGCGCTGGGTCGCGGCCAGGGCCTGCTGATTGATCCCGTAAACCGCAGTCAGTTTCTTGATAGGCCGCAGGGTGCTCATCAAAGAGCCAACGAGCAGCAGAAAAACACCGAAAGACATCTTGCCATCCAGCACTTCGCGCCCGCCGAACCACAGGATGATCGCCACCGCAATGCCCGCCAGGAATTCACTCACCGGCGTCAGGAGCAGGGTGCGCCGCAGGCTTTTGACCATGGCCTTGTAATAACGCTTGTTGTCTGTATCAAAACGCTCGATCTCATGCTTTTCCCGCGAGAACGCCTTGACGATCGCCACGCCCTGGTTGGTCTCGGCCAGGATCGAGCTTAGATCGGCCATCGACTCCTGGGACTGGATAGACTGTTTCTTGATCGTTTTACCAACAAGATAAATGAGGGCCGCATTAAAGGCGAAGACAACAATAACAACCACGACAAGTTTCCAGTTGATGCCGCAGGCGATGAAAAGACAGGCAACCGCGAACATGGACTGGGTCACCAGATCCGTCATGCCGTAAGAGATCGCATTGCTGATAAATCCCGTATCATTGGTGATGCGCGACATAAGCTCGCCCTGGCGTTTCTGGCTGTAAAAATCGAGCGACAGCTCCTGGTATTTACGGAACAAATTGCCCCGCACACCGGCCACAGAACGCTGGGCAACCTCGTTCATGAAATAGCCCTGGGCATAGAAGAAAATCCCTTTGAGGATATAAAAAACAGGCGTCAGCCAGATCATGCCGTAAAAGATCGTGCGGCGATCGAGGCCGTTCATCCAGTTGACAAAGGCTTGCACCGGCAAGAACGACAGAAAAGCAGGTAGGCTTTTGATCACAATGGGTTGATTATTAAAACAACGGTCCGCCACCGGCATGATGGCACTCAACTGCCCGACATCGAACAGCGTCGACGCCAGCATGCATGCAAACCCGGCCAGCAAATAATGCCAGTGCGGGCGCGAAAGATTGATCAACCGCCAGTATTCTTTAATAAGGCCTCCCCTTGTTCTTTAAAAACCGGCCGACACTCCCGATGACATGATCCAGCTGGGCTAATTCAATATCCTGATGGATCCCGATATGCGTGCCATGATCACTGCAATATTCCGCTTCAGGGAAATCGCCCTTCGTGTAACCCAGAAAGGCATAGCTCGGGCACTGCGTGGGCATGGAATAAAAAAGATTGCGCGAATCAATGCCGTCTTCTTCAAAATGAGCCACCAGCGCTTCCTTCGTGAAACCGGCGCCTTCGCGCACAATGATGGAAAAAGCATGCGGCCCGAGCTGCTCATAAGCTTCTTCTTTAAGCGTGATAAAATAAGCTTCAAAAGCACGGAACTTTTCAATCAAATAAAGCATATTGCGCCGGCGCCGGGCCAGGATATCATCGAAGATCGCGATATTCCCCAAACCGACAGCCGCTTCGAGTTCATTCATTTTAGCCGAGAAACCAATGCGTTCAAAGGTAAATTTTCCCGTCATGCCATGATTGCGCAATGAGCGCAGTGCTTCAGCAAAACGATCACACCCCGTTAAGATCATCCCGCCTTCAACGGTAGTAATGATGTGAGCGGCATACAGGCTGAAACAGGCCGCATCGCCCATAGCGCCGACTTTGGCGCCGCGATACACCGCCCCATGCGCCTCGGCGGCATCCTCGATCACTTTTAACCCGTGACGACGGGCAATCGCCCGGACAGCATCCATATCCGCCGGCTTGCCCATCAGGTGCACCGGCATGATCGCCCGGGTGCGCGCGGTGATGGCCGCCGCGATCTTGTCCGGATCAATGTTAAGCGTATCCCTCTGGACATCCACAAACACCGGCGTCAATCCCGCCTGAAAGACCGCATTGCCTGTCGCAATAAAGGAGAGTGCCGGGACAATCACCTCATCGCCGCGCCGGGCGCCAAAATCATACAAGGCCGCGCAGGCCAGGGCATCGGCATCGGTCCCACTCGACACCGCCACCGCATGCCTGACGCCGAACAGGGCCGCAAACTTTTCTTCAAATTCCCTGACGTATTTCCCCTTGGTCACCCACCCCGAATCGAGGGCTTCATTGATCAACCGGCGTGCCAGCGGCGTAATCGAGACCGTCCCAAAAGGTACCTTGTATTCAGCCTTGCGCGATTCCTGCCCGTCTTTCATATCAGCTTTCCACCATTTCATTCAGATGCGCCTGGGCCCATACCAAGCGTTCGGGTGTCCCGATATCGATGAACGGTGCCTTGACGTTGCGCGCATAAAACCTGTCGCCGATCAACTTGGGGAAAAGATCATACTCAATGGAAAACTTCCCGTCTGGCATAAGGTCGAAAATATCCCTGTTGAAACAATAAATGCCGGCACTGATATACTGCACGTCGGTAGTCACAAATTTTTCCCTGAACGCGGTGATCTCATCCTGACCATTGACCACCAGTGTCCCGAAATCCTTATTGCCTTCCACGCGCACCCCCACCAAAGTCGCCCGGGAATTTTTTTGCTGATGAAAAGCCAAAAGCCGGGCATAATCCACCGGCGTGAAACAATCCCCGTTCAGGGCAAACACCTGCGGGCTCTCAACAAAAGAGACCGCATTCTTCAGCGCGCCGCCAGTGCCCAACGGCTCTTTCTCGACAGAAAAAATGATCTCGATCTGGCTGAACTTGGCCTTGTAATACACCGCGATCGCCTCAGCCTTATACCCGGCGCACAGGATCACGCGCCGCGCACCCTGCCGGATCAGGTATTTCAACAAAAAATCCAGGAACGGCTCTCCCTGCACTTCAGCCATCACCTTGGGAGCATCCCCCGTAACACTCCGCAACCGCGTCCCCAACCCGCCGCAAAGAATCAAAAAATCAGTGCCCATAGCTTCTTCCTTATTTATTTAACCCACCACCCCTGAATCGGGTTGATAAAAAATGATCTGACTGCCGAGTGTTTCAAATTTGAACGGGATCTCGAGCAGGCCGGCGAGGGCTTGGCGTACGGCCGGCTTCCGGTCAGGTTCGGCAAAAACAAGGACAAACCCGCCGCCGCCGGCGCCGAGCAGTTTGCCGCCCAAAGCCCCGGCCTTGAGGGCCTTGCTGTAAATGTCGTCAACACCCGGCGTTGTAATCTTGTTGGAAAGGGTACGTTTGATCTGCCAGCTTTCATCGAGCAAACGACCAAAGCCCATGAAATCATCGGCCTTAAGGCAACGCAGGGCTTCAGTGACCATGGCATACATGGCTGATAATTCCTTCTGGCGATGCGGGATGTTCATGATCTGCTGAGCCGCGATCTCGGAGGCCGTGCGGGAAATTCCCGTAAAGAATAACATCATGTGCTCTTGCAATAAAGCAAGGCTTTCCATGGACAACGTAACCTTGGTGACAGAAGGCTCCCCGGCTCCGGCAAACTCAATGTGATGAAAGCCGCCATAAGCGGCCAGGATCTGGTCCTGGCTGCCGACATTCTCCTTGATCATGGCCTGCTCGATATGGATCGCCTCGCGCGCCAGCTGATCCTTGGCCGTCATGGCTCCGCGCAGGGCGTAAAGGGCATTCAATAACCCCACCGTAAAAGCCGAACTGGACCCAAGGCCAGTCCGGGCAGGCAGATCCCCGTCATGATGGATCTCAATCCCTTTGTGCATATCAAGGAACCGCAATGTTTCACGCACCGCCGGATGATCAATCTCGTCGATGCCATGCACATGCTCCATCCTGGAATAAATGATCCGCGAACGATGCTCAAAGAACGGCGGCAGATACCGGGCGGTAATATAGCAATATTTATCAATCGTCGTCGCCAGGACAGCGCCGGGATGATCGTTATACCAGGCAGGATAATCCGTCCCGCCGCCAAAGAAGGATATGCGAAAAGGCGTACGGCTGATGATCATCGGGTCCCCCTGATATTGATAGCTGTCATGGCACGGATACCGGCAACGGTATCTGCCCCGAAAACACGCTCCATCATGGCCAGATACCCGGCACCTGAGAAATAACGCGCGAAGGCGGCATCCCTGAAAGCCAGGACCGCCTGTCCGGTCACATGCGCTGTTGGTACAGGCTTGAAAGCCGGGCTCATCTGCGCATATTCTTCCCCCGATACCGGCAGGTCAACCCCCCGGCCGTGCATATCCGCATAAAGTTGACTGCCCGGATAAACGCTGACACAATAAAAATTGGCATATTCACACATCAATGCCTCGGCCAGCGCCAACGTGGCTTCCATCGAGGCGCGGTCATCATCCCAGAAACCGAACATAAAATTCCCCAGCACATGGATCCCCGCGTCTTTGGTCATGGCCACCACATCCCGGATACGCGCATTGGTGAACTGCCCTTTTAAGGCGGCGCCACGGATCTTTTCATCCCCCGACTCGATCCCGTAAGCCAGCCAGCGCACCCCGGCCGCACGCAAACGCGCCAGCAACGGCGGGTTGACCGTGTCGATGCGCGCATAGGCCCAGATATTCAGCCGCGGCGCAAGCCCCGTCGCTGTGATGGCCTCACATACCGCACGCACGCCCGGATTATCCATGGCAAAAAGTTCATCCATCATCTTGATATTGGTCACACCCTTGGCAGTCAATGCGCGGATATCGGCAGCAACCAGCGCCGGATCGCGCTGACGGTAACCCGAATTATAAAAATCTTTCACACAGCAAAAGTCACACGCAAACGGGCATGATACGCTCGCAAAAGTTGCGCCATAAGCCTTGTCGCTACGCCCCCAGGCATGCCAATTATGCGCCCGGTATCTTTCAAGGGCTATCCTGTCCCAGTCCACCGCGCCTGCCTGCACGGGGTCAAAAGGGAGCCGCTCAAAGACATCAACAGGGATACCCCATCTGCCCGTGATAAAAGCCTTCAAGGCCTGTGCCGCCGAAGCCTGCTGGACATGCGCCGAAGGATGCGAGCCCGTCGCGAGGATAACCGCCCGCCGCACCTGCAATGACCCCAGGCGGGCCGCAAGCCCCTCGTGATCGAGCCCCTCAGCCTCCATATCGACCACCACACCGTCGGCCACCGTCTGTGCCAACAGCGTGAGCCATACCGGCGGCTCAATGGCCGACAGGCTGGCCACCCGGCCGTAATGCGCCGCTTTAGTGTTGGGCTTGATGAACGCCGTTGTCATCAGATATTGGCAAACTGCGTGCGTTTAAGGATCTGATACGCCTTCACCAGCTCCCTGATCCCGTCGGCAAGGCTGACGGTTGTCCTGAAACCGGTCCGTTCGATCTTTTCATTCGAAACAATATAATCCCTTTTATCAGGATCTTCACCGACAGCGGCTTCAACCACATACAGCCCGGGCACATGCTTCTTGATCTCCGCGCACAGCTCCATCTTGCTCAGGTTCGCCTCCGAAAGGCCGACATTATACGGTTCATTCTTCATCGTATCAAAATGCGCCAGCGCATGGACAAAAGCACCGGCCACGTCGCGTGTATGGATAAAGTTGCGCTTGAAATGCGCCTCAAAAAGCACGATAAAACGGTCATAGACCGCACGGTACGTGAAATCATTGACCAGGAGATCCAGCCGCATCCGGGGGCTGGCCCCGAAAGCCGTAGCCAGGCGCAGGGTGATGCCGTGCCCGCTGTCAAGGACCGCTTTCTCGGCGTCGACCTTCAGCCGCCCGTACAACGAAACCGGACGGAGCGGCGTTGCCTCCGTACAAAATTTCCCCTTCTCGCCAATGCCGTAACCGCTGTTGGTGGTGGGAAAAATGACCGGCTGATCAGGTGATGACAACTCCAGCAGCATCCGCACCGCATCAAGAAGAACGCTTTGGGCACCCACAGGATCCTGGGCACATAAAGGAGCGCCGGTCAGGCAGGCCAGCGGGAATACCGCGTCGGCCTCTGCCATGAGCTTGCGCACAAGGCTCTTGTCCCGCGCATCGCCGCGCACAACGGAAAAGCTTTCCTGATGGCACAAATCCAGGAGCGACGTCTGGCCATACATGAAATTGTCCAGGACCACAACTTGATGTCCTTCTGCCAGAAGCCTTGGCACCATCACCGCACCAAGGTATCCCGCCCCGCCTGTTACCAGAATCTTCATGGATCCCCCGCCAGGTTTATTTGTCGTTATAATGATTACCCTGCTCGATGATGAGCATCGGTTTCCCGTCAGTCCGTGTCAGGGCATATTCATAGGCCGGAAAGATATCTTCCGGCGCGTTCAATTCCACAACCTCGATATGCGCCAGCATCCGTTGCCAGGCTTCAACATAATTGCCCACATGCTGATGCCCCGGATGCACCGGTTTGTCGGGGCCGGTTGCTGTCCGGATAATGATCCGGGGGCTGGCCATGCCGGGGGCCAGGTCCGCAAATTTATCGAGCATATTGGCCATATCCCCGGCGGCCAGCATCAGGAAATTCTGCCGCGGATAAATACTGACCGGGATATACCCGCCGAGCGCCAGCCCTAGGGAAAACTGCATCTGAAAACTTTCATTCACCGGGAACTCCAGGGCTTTGCCCGCCGGGATATCACGCAAGGTCTGGTACATGAACGTGCCAGGAGTCGCCGTCGACTGCCCCAGAAAGATCACCCGCGGGTCTTGCGCCAGCCACTCCATGGTGCGTTTTAATTCGTCAAAGTATCTCATCAGAATTTGATCAGTTTTCCGACCCCGGAATGAGGCCATCCGTTATGGTATTTAAAATATTCGATCTTCGTCTCAAACCGTGTGCCCTTGAACCAGGGGTCCGGAGATCCCCAGGCCGCACGCGTATCCGTCATCACACTCAGGGCATTATCCGACACCACAAAAACAGCCGGGAGATCAAAATTGACCGCGTATTTCACCGCCTCATGGAAAATGCCGGTTTCAGCCGACATATCCCCGCAAAAAAGAAAAACACGCCCCTGCTGGCCGCGCCGCTTGAGGGCCCAGGCCATCCCCGTCGCAACCCCCATCAAACTGCCGACAATGCCCGAACAATAGATGTGCTGTTCAGGAAAACACAAGGCTATGCTCCGCCCGTCGAGGATCGCCTGTTTCAGGACCGCTGGCGGCACACCCTTCAAAAGGCATATCTCATGCGCGTCCCAAAACGCAAACACATGATCATCAGGGCCGATAGCATATTTATTGAAAATGTGGATCAGCGCGGTCTCACGGCCGGCGCGCAGGTGAACAGGCGCCTTGATGCGGCCTTCGGTAAAAAGACCGGCGATCTCGTTCTCGAAATGAACAATATCCTGTTCCGTAATCATGCCGGATGGGCTTTAAACCAGTCGATGGTCAGGCGCAAGCCTTCCCTCAAAGCCACCTTTGGCTCCCAGCCAAGCTTGGCACGCGCCAGGGAAATGTCAGGCTTGCGTTGACGGGGATCATCCTGCGGCAGGGGCTTGTAAATGATCCGGCTCTTGCCGCCGACCAGCTCCACAACAATCTTCGCGAATTCATTCATCGTGAACTCATCAGGGTTGCCGATATTGATGGGCCCTGGTTCACCGGAGAAAAGCAGCTTGAGGATACCGTCGGCTTCATCGGCCACATAACAGAAAGAGCGCGTCTGTTCGCCGTCGCCGTAAACCGTGAGCGGCTGTCCCTTAAGGGCTAAGTCAATAAAGTTCGGCACCACACGGCCGTCATCACGGTTCATGCGCGGCCCGTAGGTGTTAAAAATACGCACCACCCGGGTGTCCACATTATATCGCCGGCGATAAGCGAACGTGATCGCCTCGGCGTAACGCTTGGCCTCATCATAAACACTGCGCGGACCAATAGGATTGACATGCCCCCAGTAGGTTTCTTTCTGCGGATGTTCTTTGGGGTCCCCGTAAACTTCCGACGTTGATGTCACCAGAAAGACAGCTTTCTTGGCCCTGGCGATCTCGAGCATATGCTGGGTCCCCTGGGCGCCGACCATGAGCGTTTCAATCGGATACGCCAGATAATCCACAGGACTAGCCGGCGACGCGCAATGCATCACATAGTCGACCCGTCCGGCCACCTTGAAGGTCTTGGAAACATCCTGACGGATGAACGTAAAAGCCTTGTTCTTCAACAGGTGCGCGATATTGGCTTTTTTGCCGGTGATAAAATTATCGAGGCAAATGACCTTGTGGCCACGCGCGATCAGCCTGTCGACCATATGGCTGGGCAAAAATCCTGCTCCGCCGGATATAAGAACTACTTTTTTACGCACACTGCTCCTGACATGGTTGGCCGGGGCTCACCGCGCCCGATACCGTGATATTCAAAGCCCTTATCCGTAAAGGCGTTCTTATCAAAGAAATTACGCCCGTCGAAAACAACCGCCTGACGCATCAGATCGCGCGCCCTGCCCAGGTCAACCTTCAGGAATTCATCCCACTCGGTCAGCACCAGTAAACAATCCGCCCCTTTCACGGCAGCGTACGCATCCGCGCAAAACTTGACATCCTTCAATTCATGCCGGGCATTGGCCATCGCCTTGGGATCATAGGCCTGGATACGCGCGCCCTCGGCTTGAAGTACACGGATAATATCAAGAGAAGCGGCACGGCGCATATCATCGGTATTGGCCTTGAACGCCAGGCCCCAGACCGCGATCGTTTTGCCCTTGATGATCCATAGTTTATCTTCTACCAGCTGGATGAACGCCGCCTTCTGCTGTTCATTCACGTCCCGGACACTTTTTAAGAGCTTGAAATCATACCCGCTTTTCTCGGCGAGCCGGATAAAGGCATCCACATCCTTGGGGAAACAACTGCCGCCATAACCAATGCCGGCATTAAGAAAAGCCCTGCCGATGCGCTTGTCATACCCCATCCCCTCAGCCACTTTCAGGACATCCGCGCCCACCCGGTCACAGACCTGTGCCACGGCATTGATAAAAGAGATCTTCGCCGCCAGGAACGAATTGGCGGCATGCTTGATCATTTCTGCGGAAGCCAGATTGGTCACAACGATCCTGGCCTTGAGCGGCTTATACACCTCACGGAGCAGTTTTTCAGCACGGGCCGACTCCACACCAATAACAATGCGGTCAGGATGCATGAAATCCTCGATCGCCGCCCCCTCGCGCAGGAACTCGGGATTAGACGCCACGTCAAACTCGATGGCCGCGACACCGGTCTTGCCTTTTCTGGCGGCAAGATTCAGCCTGACCGTGCGTTCAATGCGGTTGCCCGTCTGCGCCGGCACCGTTGATTTCTCCACCAGCAACTTGTAGCCATCCATATGCCGCGCGATCTCGCGCGCCACATTCTCGATGAAAGTCAGGTCAGCGTCACCATTAGGCTTTGACGGCGTTCCCACCGCGATGAAGATAACCTCGGCATTCTTCACCGCTGTGCCGATGGCCCCTGAAAAAGCAAGCCGCTTGAGCTTGCGGTATTTAAGGATCATCTCTTCAAGGCCGGGTTCATAGATCGGCACCTGGCCCGCCTTGAGCTTCTTGATCTTCTCAAGATCATTGTCCACACAGATCACATGATGCCCTATGTGCGCCAGGCATACCCCCGTAACAAGCCCCACATACCCCGAACCAACGACGGTAATATTCATGTCATCCCTTCTTATTGTGCCTGCATCCCCGAACGGATATGGCTGAAAGCTGTATCCCCTCCGGTCGACAATGACGGAAATGCCTTGATGCGAAAAACGATCCAGACCTCACTCGCCGGTTTTGTCATCGTTTTCTGCCGGCCAACTGAAAACTCGACTTCCCAGGAATGCAGGTCGCGCACAAACCCGTAACGCTGTTCCTGCAAGGTGCCGCTGTCAATATTCCAGCGGTCATACACCATGGTGCGCCACTTGGGATTTAACCTGTACTCCCACAAGGTTGTCACAATGTCATCATCGTCGAGCGTGTAGCGGCGGCTCACATCGAACGTCCAGTTTTTGTGGCTGTTGATATACGCGTCCAGATTGGCTGTCCGCAAATGCTGCAGATCATTGTCATAGGTCATATCGGAATACAGCGACACATACTTGTTGGGCGTAAATTCCATGTCGAGCGTCACATCACCGAAACTGGCGCTCGAAGGATACTCCGTCATCGCCGTCGTCCCCGCTGAGATCAGCCGGTTATCCTTAAGGCGGAAATCTGTGGTCAAAAGAGCCCGCAATAGATCGACACTTTTTCCTTCACGCTTGGTCTGCCATTTGTTTTCAAGCCCGAGGCTGAACTTGTCCGTCTGGGTGCGCGCATCGATCCCGTCATACGGAAATAATTTCGAAGAGGCCAATGTGGGATGATGCTGGAAAAGGTAACCCGCCGTTGGCGTGATCACATGGCGCAGGCGGTTGATCTCAATACCGTATTTATTGTAATTAAAATCATAAATCTTGTAAAACTTGGTGCTCACATCCGTCCCGGTCTTTAAAACTTGCCGGACCGCATTATTATCCCGACTGTCCAGCGTCCGGGCATAGGCGGTCTCTTCAGCCCCGGCAAAAGGCCGGAACTCAAGGAACGCAAACTTAAACGGGCGCGACAACTCGTTATCGCTATCCAGCCTCAGCGTGCGGTAACGGATGTCAGCCGGGCTTGGCTCTGTCTTCACCAGGCTCACCGCCGTATTCGTACTTTTAAAATAAAAGCCTGTCAGGCCGATCTGCTGGTTGGACAACGTAAAATTCACCTCCGGCAAACGCTCGACCTTGGACTCAAAACGATTCACGCGGATATCCGTCAACAAGGACATGGAAGTTTTGGAGGTCGTATGCGTGAGCAGGGCATAGGTCGGCGGGGCGCCGTCCGTGCGGTATTCCCGAAGAAAATAATGCTTCAGGAAGAACGGATCCGTTTCCTTGTTGTACTGGCCGATGAGCAGGGTGGATGGATCGATCTCCCACTGATGCCGCCACTCCACACGGTAACGCTGCTGTTGCTCCTGAAGGATCTCGGCGTCACTCCAGGCGCGATGCATATCGGTGTTATCCTCATACGTGTAATAGGTGCGCACCAGCCCGCGCCCGAACGGCCGGGTGTCATATTTGGTATCCACGCCCCACCCAAGGCCCTTGGCCTGGCGATAATCCAGGTGATAGGTCGTTTCAATACGATCCGTCAAAACCGTATGATAGGAGATAAAAATAAACGGACCAAAATTTTTCTTGTACCCGGGGGTCACGCTGAAATGCGGTCTTTTCCCGCTTAGATCCTGGGTATACTGCGGCAAGTACAGCACCGGCACACCCCCAAGATACATGACAGAACTCCGCGCTACCGCCTTGTCGCCGGGATAAACATCGATCCTTTTGGAACGAACACGGTATTCCGGGATATCATAATCGCTGGTCGTTACATACCCGTCCTGGACAATATAATAATTCTCCCTGACCTTGATGATAGAACGGGCCCGCCCGTAAATGGGGTCCGCCAAAAGCCGGGCATTGGTGAACTCGCCTTTTTTTGTCTCGAAATTATAGAACACTTTTTCAGCCCAGATCCGGCCCTTGTCCGTATCAAGGATAACATTACCCTCAGCATGCGCTTCTTTCTTATCACGGTAAAATTCAAGCTTGTCGCAAAAAAGCACCGCATTATCCTGTTTCAAATAAACATTACCCGTGACCACAAACTTGGCCTCATCGGATTTATACTCGATGGTATCCCCCTTAAGCTCGACAGGCTGCGTGCTTTTGGGATCAAACGCCAAAGCTGTGCCTGCCAATGCCGCCAGAAGGCACATCACAAGAGAAACAAGGAACGTTGAAAGAGATTTTATTCTTTTCATGACTGAAGGAGGACCTTGGCTCCAATAATACCGGCATCATCATCAAGTTGAGCCTTGATGACGCGCACCATTTCCGCCTGTGTCTGCATGGCACGCCGGCGCAGCGTCCGGACAATGGCGGCTTCAAAGAAAGAAAAACTGCGGGCCACGCCACCACCGATAATGATCACCCCGGGATTAAGCATATTGACCGGCCCCACCAATCCGTTGCCGACCATTTCACCAACGGTATCCCAAAACTTCAAGGCCTTTTTCTTGCCCTCCAGAGCCTTGTGATACACCTGTTCGAGCGAAATATCCGGCTTCGCGAAAAGTTCAGCCGCAACCTTCTGCAATTGCTGATGCCCCACATAACGCTCGAAACAACCCCACCCGCCGCACCCGCACGGCGGACCTTTGTCATTGAGCGGCATATGCCCGACCTCTCCGGCCGCAAACCCCGGGCCGCGGTAGATCGCGCCATTGAGGACAAGTCCGGCACCAACGCCTGTGCCTAACGTCATGCAGATCATATCTTTAAATCCCTGGCCAGCCCCGAACTTCCACTCGCCCAAGGTGATCATGTTCACGTCATTATCGATCCGCACAGGCAACCTAAGGTCGTTGCCCATAACACCCGCCAGCGGGACATCTTTCCAGCCCGGGATATTGGGTAGCATCCGTACAATGCCCTTGCCCGCATCAACCAACCCCGGAAGGCCTACCCCGACCCCGGTAACGCTCGCCCGTCCAACGCGTCGGTCGCGAAGCAGCGTCTCAACAGCCTCGCAAATAGCGGTCGTCAACCTGTCCGGCGTCGACGCGAATCCGGCGGTCGCAAATGCGCTCCGGGACACAACACGGCCGCCCGGCTCCACCAGCCCCAGCCGAACATTCGTCCCCCCCACATCAACCCCGATCACATATTTTTTCATGGCCGCACAATGTTTAGTTTACCGGCGAAAGAATGGCCCGGCATTTAAAAAATTTATTTTACACAAAAAAGAAACGTTAATCAATGAAAGAGTGTTTCTTATGCGCCTGCCCGATCCGTATAAATACTGAACCCGACCACACGGTCGCGGCCGGACTTCTTGGCCCGGTAAAGGGCCCAGTCCGATTTATCCAGCAGTTCATCCATCTGAAGGGCATCCTCGGGGAACGTGGCCACCCCGACGCTCACCGTCACATTCAGAACCGTATCATAAGCCCGAACCTTCTCCTCTGCGATCGCGGCACGGATACGCTCGGCCACGACCAGCGCGCCCTGCTTGTCCGTATCGGGCAGGATGACACAAAATTCCTCGCCGCCGTAACGCCCCGCAATATCAATTTCGCGGATATGATAGGCAATGACGCGCGCGATCTCCCGAAGGGCCGCATCTCCCGCCAGATGCCCATGCTGATCATTGATATTCTTGAAATGATCCACGTCGATCATCAACAGCGACAAAGGCAAAGCCCTTGACTGCGCACGGCTGAATTCCTCATCAAACCGCTCGGCGAGGTGCCGCCGCGTATTCATGCGGGTAAGGCTGTCGGTGATCGCCAGGCTCTCCACTTCGTTGTACAAGCGTATCCGGCGAAAAGCCAGCGCCAGCTGGTGCGCAAAGACCGAGAACGCTTCTTCATCCGACTCGGCCAACCCCTTGTAAGCCACTTCACCCAGGACCATCTGTTTGGCGCGCAAAGGGAAAAACCTGTACGCCTCAAATGTTGCCGGATCATCCACGTCGAGCGGCACGTCATCGACCAGGCGGCAATCCTCGAGCGTAAGCCGCCGGCTCACGTGGGCCTTGAAGGCGGCAAAAGCTTCTTTCTCGTCGAAGGTAGCTGTCACCTCGCGGGTCAATTCGTACATTTCAAAGATGCGGTCAGCTTCATCCCTCAACTGCTGTTTCTCGGCCGCCAGCGCGTCCTTGCGCTGGATAATGTTAAGGTACGCGCCCTTCACCTTGAGCACATCCCTGTCCGCCGCGTGTTCAAATTCAAGGACAGCCGCCTTGGCGCAATAAATCACCGCCACAACGAACAAGGCCACCAGCATAAGCATCAACGACAACGCCATCGATCCCCCCGATTCACCGATCACTCATTTTTCCTAAGCCGCGCACACCTGATTCCGCCCATTACGTTTGGCCGCGTACAGAAGCTCATCCGCTTTCTGAATAAGTTCATCCTTGGTCCTGGCATCGAGCGGAAACACCGCCAACCCCACCGAGACGGTAACCGGCGTCCTGGTGCGGCGTAAAATAATATCCGCTTCCGCCACACGCCGGACAAACCCCTCGGCCAATGCCAAAGCCGCCGCTTTCCCGCAATCAGGCAGGAGCGCGCAAAATTCCTCGCCGCCATAACGGCACAACAGATTCCCCGGCGCCGCGAAATGTTCCTTGAACAGCATCGCCACATGTTTAAGCACCAGGTCGCCGGCAGAATGCCCGAAGGTGTCATTGTAATGTTTAAAATGATCCAGGTCGATCATGATAAAAGCCATCGGGCTGTTCTTGCGTAAATGCCGCCCAAGTTCCTCCTGAAAACGCTCGTTCATATAGCGCCGCAGATAAAGCCCCGTCAGGCTGTCGCGGATAGCCATATCCTCGACCTTGTCGTACATCTGCGCATTCTCCAGAGCCACCGCCGCGACATCGCCGATAACCCGTAAAAACCTCAGATCTTCTTTATGGAACCGTGAAGGCCGGGCGCTGTCCACCCGCAAGACCCCGATCACCTTCTTCTGGACGATCAACGGCACGCTTAACAGCGAACGGACCGGGCGCGCTTCGGCATCTTTCATTTTATTCAGGTCAAACCTGAAATCATTCTTCACATCTTCCAGGTGCAAGGCCTGCAAATGCTTGACGATCCACTGGTCGAACACATCGCCGCGCTTGCTCTTGATATTGATCGGCCGCCGGTTATGTTCAGCGTAAACAATGCGCAGCTCGGCCGTCTGCGCCTGAAGCAGATACAGGATCGCCGTCGCATCCCCAGGCTCAAAGAGCTGGCAAAGTTCGCCGCAAAGCATATGGGCCGAATCCTCGAGGGAAAGGCACAGGCTCAGCTTTTCCACCAGGCTTTTCAACTTGGCATACATGACAATCTTCCGGCGGAAAGAACCGATCAGATGGTTTTCCTTGTCGAGTTCTGATTCCAGAAGATTCGATTTCTCAAAGAACTCTTCTTTCTGAAGCTTGACTTCGGATCTTTTTTGTTTGAGGCGGCGATAGAAAATGATGAGAGGAAAAATATTGACCAGCAGCGCAAGCATCAACAGCGGAAATAATTCAGTCTGATACCGAACCGCGTAGACAAAGAAACCGGCCAACGGCAGGAGCAGGCTGACAACCAGAAAAACGTAATACTTAAATGATCGTTGTTTCGGTTTCTGGATCAAAGAAGTGTACCTTGCGCATATCAAAAACAACATCCATGTCGCGATTAACTTCCGGGCGGTTGTGCGCCCCCACACGCGCCACACATGTGTTCTTTCCCGTGTTAAGATGCAAATAAACATCCGACCCCAAAAGCTCCACCATTTCACAGATCACATGAACGGTATTGTCAACGGAGGCTTCCGGGACAAAAAGCTTGTCATAAATATCCTCACAGCGTATGCCAAAAACAACTTCTTTGCCGGCATAAGAGGTCATGGCGACAGCCATCTCGTCGATGAGCTTGACGCGGAATTTCCCCTCGTCAAAATATAATTTCTTGTCCCGGCGCACGATCGCCCCTTTAAAAAGGTTGATCGGCGGTGTGCCGATAAAGCTCGCCGCGAACTTGTTGGCTGGCCGGTCGTAAATGGTCATGGGTTCCGCGCACTGCTGGATAACGCCATCCTTCATGACCACAATACGATCCCCCATGGTCATGGCTTCGGTCTGGTCGTGCGTGACATAAATGAACGTGGTCTGCAGGCGGAGGCGCAGTTTATGGATCTCGGCACGCATGGTCACGCGCATCTTGGCGTCAAGATTCGACAGCGGTTCATCAAACAGGAAAACTTTCGGCTTACGGACGATCGCACGGCCCAGTGCCACACGCTGATGCTCGCCGCCCGATAACTGGCGGGGCTTGCGGTCAAGGTACTGGCGGATATTCAGGATCTCCGCCGCCTCATGCACGCGTTTTTCGATCTCCACCCGGGGATAATGCCGCAGCTTCAGGCCAAAGGCCATATTCTCAAAAACCGTCATGTGCGGATACAGCGCGTAATTCTGAAAAACCATCGCGATATCCCTGTCCTTGGCGGGGACATCGTTCACCAGCCGGTCGCCGATCCATATCTTGCCTTCGGAGATTTCCTCAAGGCCCGCGATCATCCGCAAGGTGGTGGACTTGCCGCAACCCGAAGCACCGACAAGGACCATGAATTCCTTGTCCTTGACCTCCAGGTTGATGCCCGCCACCACTTTCGTCGTACTGCCGTTATAAACCTTGCTCAGATTCTCGAGCCTGATACTTGCCATAGACCCCCTGAAACTGATAATTGATCCGGATCAAAATACCCGCCGGACATACAACCGTCATACCCCCAGAAGAGCGCGCAACGTCGTCCTGGCTGTATCCATGATGCCTTTGGACTTCGTATAAAGCTTGTCATACTCGTTGCTGAAAACGGTGTATTGTTCCTCGAACTCCTTGTTGCTCATGCTGTCCATCTTCTTGGGCTGCTTGATCTCCCGCCAAAGCAGGGAGAGCATCCTTTCCGTCCGTTCTATCTGGTCGATGCAGGCCCTGTAATTACGGAAAGATTTGTTGTCGGATAAAGTCCCCAGAAAGGACTGTAATATGCTGTATTGCCATCTGGCTTCCTCATAATTCCAGCACTTGATGAGAAAATTCAAGGTCTGTTCATACGCGAAATTCCTGTTATTGATGATAAGGTCGCGCAAGACCGACGTTTTGATATTTAAGAATTCAGACCTTGGCCTGTTCAGCGGCAAGGATCTGATACTGCGCGAGATCTCGGGGAACCAGTTGGCCAGCAGGGAATAGGTGCCATACGTATCGACCAGGCTTTTGGCGCTGTACTGATCGCCTGTCCTGAAATCTCCGATGACAATATCCGAACTTGTGATCTCAATGAACGCGCTGAGATTGTTGTAAAACCCGACATCCTCCTCGACGAAATCAATGTCGCCGGGTATCTGGACGATGCGCTCGGCCTCAGGATAATTGTCGAGGATATGCCCCCAGCCGGCCAGCCATGTCTGGCACGTATCCACCGACCATGTTTCCAGCACCTCGAGGGTCTTGTACCTTTCATCTTTCAGGAAAGACACCGCCTCCTGCCGGATGACCGTATCCCGGTTGAGGACAACGATCGGCCGCGGATCGATCTTCTTGCAACGATCGACCGTCCACCAGAAATACCATTCACACTTCTTGTTGTTCTCATACCCCATGTAGGGGAAAATGATCAACGGTTTGGAATGAATGCCTTTGCTCTCTGAAAGATGTGCCATATTATTCTTCAACGTTTAAGCGCGGATGTTCACGCCTGCCCCCGTTTAGCTTCCAACTGTTTGCGGATCTCATACGCCTTGTCTTCCGAAACCTCAAAGGTCGCGATAATGTAAATCGCGATCAGCGTGGTCACGATCGGGATGCCGACATCGAACAGGCGCATATAAAACAGGGCATCGGGCGACTGATGCAACCCTAACTCCTGCTTGAAACCAGTGGCATTGATAAGAATACCTGCCAAAAGAGACGCGCCGGCCATGCCCAGTTTCTGTATCCACCAGTAAATGCCGCTGAACATCCCTTCCCGACGGGTACCGGTCTGCAATTCATCAAGATCGCACACATCCGCGACCATCGAAGGAACCATGGTAAAAAGCGATCCCAAGTGAAAGGCCAAAAATGGCGTGGAGATCAACAAGAGATAAGGATGCTCCGGATTATAACCAATCCATTTTAATCCATACCCCACAATCGCCAACGACATAGTGAACAAGAATGTTTTACGCTTGCCCATCTTGGTGGAGATCCATGTTGTCAGCGGGATGGCAATAAAGGCTGTACAAATAGCACCAATCATGCCATTAAATCCCAACAAAGTTCCGCCATTCTGATACATCAGATCCATTGAGCTTTGCCCACCAAAGACGTAAAAGAAAATGACATACACGCTGAAAGAAGCCGCCAGCATAAAGCCGTTGAAGATCAAGAATGTCACGGCACACAACTTGACAAACGGCAGGCACTGGAAAGAAGTCACACAATTAGCAACCAGATCCTTGATAACACCCATGGCGCCTTTTTCTTTTTTGGTTCGGGGTAAATTGGCATAAATTTCCCTGCTGAAAATCGCCGGCAGAATACCAAACACCGCAACAAAAACGCCCACAATGATCGCCACCACACGCGCACCGTGAACCATATCTGTAAACCCGGTATGCACCACAAACTTCGGGATAATGGTGAACGTGTAGTGCCACAATTTGATGGTCCATTCAATAACAAGATCTTTAGAGCTGATGACCAAAAGCACCCACGGTGCGATCATCCAAACCGGCTGGGCAAAAAAACTGGCAAAGGCTTGCAGGCGCGTGCGTTCATGATAGTCAGGGGTCATTTCATAACCCAGCGCGATCCAGGGGATGGAGAAACAGGCAAAAACTATAACGAAAAGGCACTGAACCCCCAGCACATACCAGAAATAAAAACTCTCACTCTGCCCCTGATGGAGCTGAAACATCAACGCCAGCAAAATACCGGACACAAGGGCGCCAAAAAAGATCCATGGCCTGCGGCGACCATATTTCGTCCGCGTATTATCTGAACTGTAGCCGATCAGCGGATCTGAAAAAGCATCAATAAAACGAGGCACCGCCCCGATCAGTCCAACCGCGACAGGATTCATCCCCAGTCCGAGATTCAACACCACGATCAACTGCCCTATGGCAGCACCAGCGAACTGATTAACAAAAGAGCCAAAACCATAAACAGCTTTCTGAAGAAAAGGGATACGGTCTTTCTTGGCTGTTATATGGTGGGTTGAATGCTCCATGCCTTGTCCCATGCATTACCTCCGATGTGTTGGATGATTATAAGATTGACAGACGGATCTACAGCCCGTCATTATGCTTTGACCGCAGAAGCCGCTGTGCGCGGCTGGCGCGCGCCGGTCCTGGCATAATCCAGGATCTTCGCGAGCAGGCCCTTCATGTCTTTGCGCGACACGATCATATCGAGCAGCCCGTGGGCCAGCATGAATTCCGATGTTTGAAAACCCTTGGGGAGTTTCTGCCGCACGGTTGACTCGACCACGCGCGGGCCCGCAAAACCCAGGAGGGCTTTGGGCTCGGCGATAATAATATCACCGATGCCGGCAAACGACGCCATGATACCGCCCATGGTGGGATTGGTCAGCACGGAAATATACACGAGCCCGGCTTTGCCATGACGCGATAACGCCGCGCAGGTCTTGGCCATCTGCATGAGCGAAATGCACCCCTCGTACATGCGTGCCCCGCCGCCGGAACCTGACACAATGATCATCGCCAGTTTATGCGCCGTCGCGTACTCCACCGCCCGCGTCACCTTTTCGCCAACCACCGAACCCATCGACCCCATGATGAACTGCGAATCCGTCACCGCGATAACCGCAGGGCGTCCGTCGATCTTGCCGTGGCCGGTGATCGCCGCATCGTTTAACCCCGTCAACTTTTGATCGCTGGCGAGCTTTTCTTTATATGTTTTGACCCCTTTGAACTCGAGCGGATCCATCGACAACATATCAGGATCCATCTCGACAAAGGTCCCCTCGTCGATCAACACATCCAGGCGCTGGCGCGCGGTCAGCGTCATGTGATAACCGCACTTGGGGCAAAGGCTCTGATTACTGTCCACTTCTTTGGTATACGAAGGCTGGTCGCAGTCCGGGCATTTCAGCCAGACGCCGTCAGGAATAGCTTTTTTACGCGGGACACGCACAAACGTGTTACTTTTTTTTCCAAAAAGGCTCATGACGATCTCCACACCCGCCAAACCGCCTGCCCGAGGCAGGAAGGCCGCGGTTAAAGTTTATAAAGGGCAAGCCCTGACAGCGCCTTGGGATAAAAATAGGTGGTCTTGGGCGGCATCTTCTCGCCATTCAAAGCGATCACGCGCAACTGGTCAATGCGCACCGGATTGAGGATAAAAGCCGCCTCGGCCTGGCCGTTATCCACCGCCGTGAAGCAGGCATCCATGTCCTTGTTGCAATACGTGATATCTTCGGACTTGATGTCCAGCTTGTCAAAGACAAAGGCCTTGAGGATCAACGAATCCAGGCAACGGTAATCATCCGAACCTTCCTTGATGAACTCATTGATCTGGCTTTTGTTCTTCAGGCGCAGGAGCTGTATCCCTTTACGGGTATATAGCCCGAACGCATGCTCGTTGCGCCCCGCCTTGGCCAGCATGACCGCGAGGTCTTCCTTCTTCTTGATGCTGTCGATGCGAAAAAGCGTTTCCAGGAACCCGATGTCCCGAGGAAATGTTTTGATGATGCGATGGATGGGGAAAATCTGCAGTTCACGCGAATCGATATTCGTGAAATACGTCATCACATAATTCCAGGGCTCGTCGCCGGTGGCGTCGGGAGTCTTCTCGAGCATCAGCTCGCGGTAGCGCCGGGATACTTCATACCGGTGATGGCCGTCAGCGATAAAAAGGTTCTGATTCTCAAAAACATCAGCCACCTGCCCGATCAGGTCCGGATCATCGAGGCGCCAAACCATGTTGCGCGTGCCGTCATCTTCGACCACATCCACAAACGGCTTGGTCATCGCCACCTTGCGCTGAAAGATCCCCTCAACCTTTTTCTGGCTATCGGAAAAACAGACAAAGATCGGGCTGCACGCCGCCTGGAGCGCTGTCCACAGCTTGAAGCGGTCTTCTTTGGCACCCGCGTGCGTTTTCTCATGCGGATGGATGCGCGTCTTTTCATTATCGATCTTCATGACCGCCAGGAACCCCATGCGGCTGTGGCGTTCACCGACGATCTTGTATTCCTGGCGCGTATAATAAATGCACGGCTTCGCATCCTGGACCAGGACACCCGCCTTGAGCCATTTTTCAAACGTCTCGGCCGCCTTGGCGTAACGGGCATCATCTTCCCCGTGCCGGGCATCCGCCTTGGCGAGCATCACATGGATAAAATTAAAAGGACTGCGCTTCTTGAGGGCCGCTTCCTGTTCCGGGGATATCACATCATACGGCGGGCAAACGATCTTCGCCATGTCGCCGACTTTATCCGTGTTATACACAATACCATTAAAAGGTTTTATCACTGACATCCGCCGCATTTCCTTCCTTGATTTTGATATTCAACCCCGTCAAACATCCATTTAGTATACAAAGAAAATCTGATTTGACAAGAAAAGGTTACACGAAACAGTGGGAACGAAACAGGTACAGGGAGAACGTAACTCTTATTGGTAAACCTCAGAACGTTTCGCGATCTTAGTCATGACGACAGGCCAAGTTCCTTTTCGATCCTGGCAGAAGGGATGCGGGGCGTTTTACGCGAAGCTTCTATCTCTTTCCAAAACTTTGGATCAGCGTATTCCATGGATTCAATCAGATCTTCCCAAACATTCTGAGGTAAAAGAACCCCTTTTGCCTGGCCTTTACTGTTGACCAGCCAGATTATTCTTGTGAGCGGGTTAACTTAACGGCAGGCCTAATAAATCGCGCAACCTTGAATCTATTTCTTTCTGCATGGAAACACTAACATCTCCCAAAAAGCGCGCCGTGCTTGATTGTAACAGGCAAAAGATCTTATCTGTCTTGACCAAAGATGCCACATGCAACCCGGTCCTGCTAAAATCAACATGCGTCGAAGAAATCAGGAGGTCAACTGACCGCGGCGAATCAATCACTGAACTAATGGCGATAAATAGCGCGTCTTGACTTGTGCGATTGTATTGTTCAGAAGATATAACGAGGGCAGGACGAACTTTATTCCCAATCAAATCAGAAAAAGGATATTTAATCAGTACAATATCCCCTTTCTTCACGACAAAGCCCTGCCATCTTCAAGCGTATAAATATCTTCAGCCGGATTGTCGAGGAATGAAAACATCCCTGTTTGAAAGGGAAGCCGCATTAATTCTTGGTCAGAAATTCCACCTTGAACTAAAGTCGGGGCAAAGACAAGGGTGCGATTAAAGAAAAAGGTCGCTTCAGCCGCGATCTCTGGTTTCTGATTTATTTTATAGCCAAGCGTCTCATGATCAATTGTTTGTGTCATCGCCTACACCCCCGATTGTGAAATTTGAAACCGTCTGGCGATGATGGGCTCGCTATCACATAATACTTCAAATCTATATTCACCGTAATCAGGAAAAGGAACATTGATCATTTCAAAATTAAATTCAACAATTTGCTTCGGGCTCTGAAAATTAATCTGCCCTTCCATCCCAAACAAATCAGTTTCTTTGCCTACTTGCAAACAGCGCAACCGCATCGTGTAGACCCCCGTGCCCTCTGTTAAGGAAAGAAATACATTTAAACGAGGATGCGCACAGGGCACCGTTGACGTTGTAATATTATTGAAAAGCCCCACAAGAGACTTCTTCCCCGTCGTCTTGTCGTCAATAACAACATCACAAATCGCCATCACTAAAGCCATTGGCTTAGGTTTTTTAATCATATGATGAGCACGCTCAGGATAATGGTCAAAAGAAACTTGGGGCGAAAATACTTCCTTCTTGATTTTGATATTCAACCCTGTCAAACATCCATTTAGTATACAAAGAAAACCTGATTTGACAAGAAAAGGTTACACGAAGAAGGGCAAGAAAGAAACTCAACGCAAGCGCCGCGCGGCATAGGTGAAGGGCAAGAAATACTTCCGCCAGGAGGCATCGGTGGAACCAAACTCGTTTGAGCCCATAAAGAAATCAACAACCGCCTCGCGCACACGCGCCACTTCCTTAAGGCGCGGCAGGCCCGATACGCTGTCCAATGTCAGATCCAGAAGCTCCAGGGCCCTTTCCACGGCCCTGCGGCTGTAAGCGGGATTCTGCTTCACCTGCCAGTTGAGCGCGCGCTCCACCTCACTGCCGATATTGGCCATTTGCGCACACAGCGTCAATTCCTTCCAACGCCCGGCAGCCAGATCCTTGTGCTGATAACTCACGCTGTCACCCGCTGCATGACAAGACCCATGACAAAATCCCCAAACATCCCGGCCGCCATCTGGCGAAGTTCCACGCGGGAAATTGTATCCGTTATTATTTTCAATTTTTCCATCTCCCTGCCATTATTCAACCCCAAAAACCAGTGCTTACTATAACGCCTGCCATAATCCGGGTCAATCTTGATCTTTTCCTCATGTTATGGGAAACTACCACCTTTTATTCACTTGGCAAAGATAATCAAGAACAAAAGCCCGTCATAAGACGGGCTTTTGAAGGATAACATGAAACGGTACTTATGACGGCAACAGGCTCTTGACCGGGGTGATGTTAAGGATCACCGGCCGAAACCCGCTCACGCCATCAGCCTTGATCCGCGCCAACTCCGCCGGATCCACCGTAACCTTCATCCCCGCGCCCGTGCGCTCGACCTTGAGGTTCAGCTGAGCCGGGTCGAAGTCGATACCACCGGTGGCGGAATTGTCACGAACCTCACGCATCAAACTTTGCCGTTCCGCAGTCATCTTAACATGATTCAATGTCCACTGAACATCTCGACTATTCACACTTGTTTTTCCATCTTGTCCCAGGAAATTCTTCATTGTTATCGGCTCAACACCCGACTCTCTACTGGCGGGAATAATTAGCCTAGGATTCGTCACAGCCATTTCATCAAACCTCCCATGAATAATGTCGGCAAACGACGTTCCTTTATAATCCGCGATAAGAGATCTGTTAACAAACCTCGGCCCCCCTGTATGCACTAATGAAATAATGATTTCATTTTCATACAACTCTAATTTGCTAACCTTTTCCCATCCATTTGAAGAAATATCCCAAACAGTCGGCTCTTCGTTACCAACCACCACCCCCTGCAATGCAACATTAGCAATTCCAGGTGCAGCCGTTAAAGGCATATTAATATCACTCTCTTGAAGTATAAAATCCTTAAGATGTAGGTTATCTGGGACAATAAACTTACTATTTTGAAGATAAGAATTTCCATCCAAAATTAATTTAACACGCTTTGTGGGATCTGGATTTCTAATCGTCACATTTTCTAAGATCACATGCGCCCCGTCAGGAACAACAAGCTCTATGGTTTCATCAATTTGCACACGGCCTATCCTCGTTTCTTTACCGGGCATACTTTTTGCTTTATCATGAAAACCTCTAATATACCGATCAACATTCCCATCATCCTGAAATCCATTAACTTGACCAACAAGAATTTTATCTTCCTTCACAGAAACAGGCTTTGTCACAGCTGTATAAAATTTCTGTTCCTCCGCTGATAACGTTGCAAAGAAAGCAGGATTATACTGTTTCCCAACTGTTAAATCAAAATAACTTCCAGGGAATATACGTGCTGACTGTCCATTCATTACCCCTTCCTTATACGCAACCTGCTGCTGATCAAAAGCATCCCCAGTGTAAACAAGCAAAAACGCATTAGGAATAATGCTGTTTGTATCAATCTTCTTTAACATAAAAAGCATTTGAACAGGCGTAGGTTTTTCCTGAAATAGTTTTTGCACTCCCGTATTTGAATCTGCAAAGTTTTCCCCCAAATCATGCCATTTATTCTTTTTAATACGTGCAATAGCAGCAGCCAAAGCAGGTGATTTCTTAATGACTGCGTTTTCCGTAATTCCGTCTTCTTTACCGTCATTGGCTTGAACCAACTCATCCAAAGCTTGAAAAACAGCTTGTTTATCTTGCGGCGCGAAAACCTGTCCAGGAACGCCAAGAATAGTTACCCCGAAATTTCCATCATTCTTAAGTTCTGATATTTGCCGAGATCCAACCTTGATACCACCCACAAAATTATATGTTCCATCAGATGCCGCCCAAACCAGTCGACGCTGAGCACCTTCACCAAAATGAAGCATTTGTGAACGAACGGCCAGGATTGTTTTCATCACTTCCAAATAATATCTTGACCCATTAGCCGTTGGGAAATTACCGATATGCCCATTTTTTACTGTCGGCGGACCGCCACGATCTTTCGTGCCACCATCTGTAATAATATTGACATTAGCATTTTTAAAAAATTCATATCCCATTGTATTCTGCACCGCCTGCACCGCAGATGTCATCCCGCATCCATCCCCCCTCAAAACCTTAACAGACTCTTCAACACTCAAAAATATCTGCACATACCCATTGTATTGTTGAGATATTTGTTTCATAAACTCAAGGTACGCAATATGCGAATTCTCAGAAGCTCTTTTAATATTAGTTACAAAATACTGCACGCCTAAAACACCACTCTTTAGTGCCGCCTGAAAAACCGCATCATTACGATCAGATTTTTCCTGAGTCTCAAAAGAAAACGGTTCTTTAACTTTTAATTTCCTAGCTTCTTCCTCTGTTATTCCATTTTCAATATATTGACCAACAACATCCTGAACATCACTCACGCTCATTGTTGTTAAATCAATAGGCTTGGGAGGATTCTCCGTCTTTGCTAAAAAAAGCGCTGGCTTTGTCTCTTTGGGGCCATCAAGCTCATTAACACGGGCTTCTTCATAAATCCTATCAATTGCCGAAATATCATGCCGCTCTGCCGCTTGTATAATTTGCTGAGAATGACGATTATTTTTTTCATAAAACATCTTTATCTTCTCGATCTTTACCAACTGCTCTTTTTGTCCCGCCACATCATTATCATCCCAGCGATCAATTAAATGCCCAAATCCATTTTCAGCTGCAAAAAATAATGTTGCTCTTTCCGGCGCATCCACCTGAGAACGCTCAAAATGAACTTTCGCTCTTTCTGGCAAATTAGAGCTTTTAACAAACTCAACCTGCTCTTGTGGCGTCGCAGCCCTGTCAAATGTCGTCTGCGGCCTCGCTTCAGGCTTCCCTGGCTTCTGCGTAATAGCAACCTTAACACTACTCAAATCATGACCCGCATCAGCCGCATCCCGAACCTGTACCGGCAATTTTTCAGCCCTGTCAACCTTTTGAGCATTCTCCCGAACCTTTGCCGCTAGTTCCGTACCCTGAAACCCCCCCGAAAAATACTTGCGCGGGAGGGTTTCCTGGGTGACGGGGTCTACGTCTTCTTTGATGTAATTGAACACGCCTTCTTTATAGGCGGCGATGTAGCGTTGGTAGATCTTTTCTTTGTCGGTCTTGTCGAGGATATCGACGCCGTCGACTTTGTTCTTGTCGGCATAAACCTGGCCGAGGAGGCTGTCTTTAAGGTTGTTCTTGTACCACATGGCCAGCACCATCGCCTGGTAAACCTGGCGCAGGAGGGCGAAGTTTTTGCCGGTGTTGATCTCTTTCTCGATTTCGGGGATCACGACCTGGCGCATGACGTCGCTCGCTGATCGGGCGGCGTCGCGGATGTCGGCATTGTTCATCTGGCCCATGCCGGCGGCCGGATCCTTCATGTTCTGCTTGAGCGCCAGGTAATCTTCTTCCATCATGACCTTCATGCGCGTCGCACCGAGGATCGCGGTATCACCCACCTCATAAACCTTGGCCTGATCGGGCATGATCCAGACTTTATTGAAGGTATTGGTCGGCAGGTCAGCGGTACCGAGCACCTGGGTAACCCTGGCGTACACGCGTGACCAGAATTCCTTGCCCAGGTCTTTTTCAGGATAAATGAGTGAAGCGGTCAGCTGTTTGAGCACATAGTCCTGCGCCAGAAGGTCGCGGCCCATTTCAGTCTGGCCAAAGGCTTCAGGCACAATGCGGTCGTGTTCGTAGGGCGACAGGTTGACCCATAGGTCTTTTTCAGGGATGGTGAGCGAGGCAAGGAAATATTTAACGAGTTTTTCGGTTTCGGTCTTGATGAGCGCCTGATTGGCATCTGTATCGCCGCTGTCGACGATAAAATCAAACACCAGGGGCTGGTCAGGGTACACCTTGACCGCGCGCAGAGACACCGGCATATACGCGGCGCTCGGCAGAACCATGGCACCGGGCCTGGGCAGGTCCATCACGCCCTGGGCATAACCGGCCGGCAGAAGGCCTGTCAGCATAAAGCAAACCACGACCACTGCGGCTACCGTTTTTCTTAATCCCCGACCACAAGACGTTCTGTCAAAATGACCCAACATAGAACTCCTTTTGATTATTAAGTTCCACCACCATTGTTGTGAATATAACCCGATTGGTAACGAATATTATAACCATACACTATAATTTTACGGGAAGCAACCCCATGACCAAAAATACAAAGAAAACTACGCTCCGCATTTACCGGCGTGGGGGCAGGAGGCGGCGCAGGGAGGTGGGGTAGCGGGTTTGGCTTCTGTCTTGGGGGCATCTTTCTTCTTATAATCGGTTTCATAGAAACCGGTCCCTTTGAAGATAACGCCATTGCCTGACCCTATGAGGCGGTGCAGTTCTTTCTTGTGGCACCGGGGGCAATCGGTCAGCTTGAGCGCCTGCATGGACTGCAATTCTTCAAACGCATGGCCGCACGCGGCACATTCATATTCGTACGTAGGCATAACAACCTCTTATTTGAAAACCTTTTTGATTTTATCCGCGATCGAACCGCCGTGGACCTCTTCACCGCTGGCTTTGGCGAATTCTTCGAGCAGGCGGCGTTGTTCGGCGGTCAGTTTCTTGGGAACATCGACCATGACCCGGGCATAAAGATCACCGGTCGTCCCGGCATCATGCACATCGGGCATGCCCTTGGCCTTGAAGCGGAACACCTTGCCGCTTTCTGTTCCCGGCGGCAATTTCATGGTCACCGGGCCGGCCAGCGTATCGGCCGTTACCTCGCCGCCGAGCGCGGCCTGCGTGAAACTGACCAGCAGGTCCATCTCAAGATCCTTTCCCGAACGGCGGAACTTGGGATGGACGCTCACACGGATGGAAATATACAGGTCCCCCGCACCGCCCTGGCCAACCTCGCCCTCGCCGCGCATGCGCATCTGGGAATCATTGTCGAGCCCCGGCGGAAAAGTGACATCAATGTTGCGCACCACACGGTTATGCCCGGCCCCGCGGCACACCGGGCACGTTTCCTTGATAACACGCCCGGCGCCCCGGCAGGACGGACACGCCTGCGCCATACGGAAAAACCCGCTGTTAACCATGACCTGCCCCTGCCCGCCGCACGCGGCACAGGTGCTCAGCGCGGTGCCGCCCTTCGCCCCGGTGCCCTGGCAATCCCGGCAGGATTCATTGCGCGGAACCTTGATGGTTTTCTTGATCCCCTTGAAAGCTTCTTCGAGCGGGATCTCCACCTCGTACTGAATGTCCCTCCCGCGCGCCGCCCGGCGTGAACGCCGCCCGCCGCCGCCGCCAAAGGCATCGCCAAAGAAATGCCCCAGGATCTCGTCCATATTCCCTTCGCCAAAGACGCTCGAGAAATCCGCGCCACGGAAAATATCCTCGGACGTGTAATTCTGGTCGATCCCCGAATGGCCGTACTGGTCATACGTCTGCCGCTTCTTGACGTCAGACAGGACGCCATAGGCCTCGGATATCTCCTTGAACCGCTCTTCCGCGGCTTTCTTTTCTTTCTCTTCAACGCGGTCGGGATGAAAGCGCATCGCCAGCTGGCGGTACACCTTCTTGATCTCTTCAGCGCTGGCGTCTTTCTTGATCCCGAGGATCTCGTAATAATCTTTTTTCATTTATCATCCTGAACCTTAAAATCCGCGTCGATCACATCATCCTTGCCGCCCGACGGTTTCTCATTGTTCTGCGCCTGCCCGGGCTTCGCGTCCGGGCCGCACCCGCCGCCGCAACCTGGTTCGGCACCTGCCGCACCGGGCTGGGCCGCCTGGGCCTTATACATTTCTTCTGCCAATTTATGGCTGACCTTGGTCAATGCTTCCGTCGCGGCCTTGATCCGGTCAGGCGCCTTGTCCTTCACCGCCTGCTTGAGGGCCTCGAGTTCCTTGAGGATGCTGTCCCTCTCGGCCTGCGGCACCTTGTCGCCGTAATCCTTGAGCGATTTCTCGGTGGCATAGACAAGGGTATTGGCCTGGTTCTCGATCTCGACTTCATCCTTGCGCTTTTTGTCTTCTTCGGCGTATTTCTCGGCTTCCTTGACCATCTTCTGGATCTCTTCTTCGGAAAGTTTCTTCGGCGAAGTGATCCGGATGGACTGTTCCTTGCCCGTCGCCTTGTCCTTGGCATGAACATGCACAATACCGTTGACGTCGATGTCAAAGGTCACTTCGATCTGCGGGATGCCGCGCGGTGCCGGAGGAATACCCACAAGGTCGAAACGGCCGAGTTCGGTATTGTCATTGGCCATCTGGCGCTCGCCCTGCAGGACACGGATGGTGACCGCCGGCTGATTATCGTCGGCCGTCGAAAAGACCTGGCTTTTCTTGGTCGGGATGGTCGTATTGCGTTCAATGATACGGGTCGAAACGCCGCCCATGGTCTCGATCCCCAGCGACAACGGCGTCACGTCAAGGAGCAGAACATCCTTCACATCACCCTTGATGATGCCGCCCTGGACTGCCGCCCCGAGCGCCACGCACTCCATGGGGTCAATGCCGCGTTCGATCTTCTGGCCGACCTCTTTCTCGACGAAGCTCTGCACAATGGGCATGCGTGTCGGACCGCCGACCATGATGATCTTGTCAACTTTGACATCCTGCCCGAGCTTGGTTGTCGCATCCTTGAGCGCCTGGCGGATCGGTCCGCGGCAACGCTCGACAATAGGGCCGACCAGGCTTTCAAGCTTCGCGCGGTCAATCGACAGCGTCAAATGCTTGGGGCCTGTGGCATCGGCCGTGATGAACGGCAGGTTGATATCCGTCTGGATCGTCGAAGAAAGTTCAACCTTGGCTTTTTCCGCCGCTTCACGCAGGCGCTGGAAGGCCATCTTGTCCTGCATCAGGTCAATGCCGGTCTCTTTCTTGAACTCGCCCACAATGTGCGCAATGATGACATTGTCCATGTCCGTGCCACCGAGGAGATTGTCGCCGCTGGTCGAAAGGACCTCGAAGGTGCCGCCTTCGCCCATCTCAAGGATCGTGACGTCGAGCGTACCGCCGCCCAGGTCAAACACCATGATCTTCTGTTCCTTGCCCGCTTTATCAACACCATACGCCAGGCAGGCCGCTGTGGGCTCATTGATGATGCGCAGGACCTTGAGGCCCGCGATCTCGCCCGCGTCTTTGGTGGCCTGACGCTGGTTATCATTGAAATACGCCGGCACCGTGATGACCGCGCCTTCGACGGTGTCCCCCAGGTATTTCTCGGCATCATCCTTGATCTTCTGAAGGATGAACGCGGAGATCTGCTGGGGAGTGAACTCTTTACCCATCACGCTGAACTTGTGATCTGTGCCCATCTTGCGCTTGGCGGCATAAACCGTCCCTTCAGAATTCATCGCGGCCTGACGACGGGCGGGCTCACCTACGAGCCGCTGGCCGTCTTTGGTGAACGCCACAAACGACGGGAACGCTTTGCCCGATGCCACGCCCGCGCCTTCGGCTGACGGGATAATGACCGGACGGCCACCCTCAAGGAGCGCCGCGGCCGAATTGGATGTTCCAAGATCGATACCGATAACTCTACCCATAACTACCTCCTGTTAATGACGGATCATCATCCGCCACATCATTCGGGCGGGTTTGAAACCCGCCCCTACATGTTAATTTTTCTTTGAAACCTTCACTTTGGCGGTGCGTACCACGCGTCCGCCTAAGGTGTAACCTTTTTGAAACACTTCAAGCACGGTGCCGTCTTCATGATCGGCGGATTCAAAGACCATGAGCGCCTCGTGATTTTCATGGTCGAACTTAAGCCCCAGGGCTTCGATCTCGCGCACATCGTACTTCTTTAATAACTGCTGCATCCGGGCATAGACCATTTCCACGCCCTTTAAAAGGATCTCGCCTTCGGCCGGGCTGGCCTTGGCCGCCGCGATCGTGCGCTCAAAATCCTCAAAGAACCCCAGGAGTTCAATGATCACTTCCTCATGCGCGTATTTGATCAAGGCCGCCCGGTCACGTTCATGGCGCTTGCGCATATTATCAAAATCAGCAAATAAACGGACATAGGCTTCTTTCGCTTCTGCCAACTCCTGCCGGAGTTTATCCGCCTCGCTGACAACAACCTCTTCAGGTGCCGCCACCGGCTGTTCTTCTATATTTTTATTCTCATCGTCCATATTTCTCCAGAACATATTAGGGTCAAAGTGTATCGTGCATCAGTTCCGCCACATATTCGAGCGTGGATACCACACGCGGATAATCCATCCGCACCGGCCCCAGGACCGCGATGCGCCCCGAAAGCCCGCCACGGGTGTTGAACCGCGACACCGCCATCGCGCAATCCTCAAAAGCCGGGCAATCTGTTTCCTGCCCGATATAAACCTTGATCCGGCGGTCAAGGTCACGTCTCAACACCGCCAGGATCCGGTCTTTTTCCTCGAGCACTTTAAGGATAGCGACCATCTTCTGCAAACCCTGGGTGCCCACGGCTTCTGCCAGATAATTCATCCCGCGAAAAATATATCCGTCGGGCTTGGCATCGATGCTGACAATGCTCATGCAATGCGTTGTTTCCGCGATCACCAGCGTTGTCATTTCTGCCAGCGCTTCCAGCTCTTCAATGCCGCGTTCATATTCTTTACGGATATGCAGCCGCTCTTCATCAAGCAGGGCCATTTCCTTCATCAGGAAATCAACATAATAACGGTACCCCCGCTCGGTCGGCACACGGCCCGCCGATGTGTGCGGATGCGTCAGATACCCATCCTCTTCGAGTTCCCCGAAAATATTGCGGATAGTCGCGGAACTGATATCCTGCTCATACTCATCGGCAATGAACGCGGAACTGATCGGCGTCGTCGTACGGATATAATGCCGGACCACCATGCCGAGAATGATATCTTTACGTTGATAAGGATCTGCACGCATAACGGTTTCCTTGCCTGACAGGGTTTAGCACTCTTGTCCTTGATTTGCCAAGCGCGCATTATAAAAAAAACACACCCCTGTGTCAACGTATTTGCATCACAAAAAACAAATGATCACACAACGATCCTGATCCCGCCCTCCTTGGCGGCATCGACCGTGATGGCCGCACCATCCTTGACATCCCCTTTCAGGATCCGGAGTGCCAAAGGATCCTGCACCGTACGCTGGATGAGCCGTTTCAGGGGCCTGGCCCCAAACTGCGGGTCATACCCTTCCTGGGCCAGCCAGGCACGCGCCTTGTCCGTCACCTTGAGCGTCATCTTGCGTTCGGCCAGCCGCCGCGCCAGGATCGCCATCTGCATATCCACAATATGGATCACCGCCTCTTTCTTCAACCGCTCAAATACGATCACTTCATCGATACGATTCAGGAATTCAGGCCGAAAATGCCCCTGCAAGGCCCCGCGGATACGCGCCTCAACCACGCTCTTGGCCTGCTCTTCGAGGGCATATTCCGTTCCGATATTGGACGTCATGACAATGATCGTATTCTTGAAATTGATCGTACGCCCATGGCTGTCGGTCAGGCGCCCGTCGTCGAGGATCTGTAAAAGGACATTAAAAACATCCGGATGCGCTTTCTCGATCTCATCGAGAAGGACAACACAATAGGGGCGACGGCGCACGGCTTCAGCGAGCTGTCCGCCTTCTTCATACCCCACATACCCCGGAGGCGCTCCCACAAGGCGGGCCACCGAATGTTTTTCCATGTATTCGCTCATGTCCAGTCGCACCATGGCATTCTCGTCATCAAACAGGAATTCCGCCAGTGCCTTGGTCAGCTCCGTCTTCCCCACACCCGTCGGGCCGACAAAGATGAACGAGCCCATGGGCCGGTGCGGGTCATTGAGCCCCGCCCGCGAACGGCGCACACACGCCGCCACCAGGTCCAGCGCATCATCCTGCCCCACCACGCGCTTCTTCAACGCCTCCTCGATATGCACCAGTTTCCCGGCCTCGCCCTGACAAATGCGTTCCACCGGGATCTTGGTCCATTTCGCCACCACCGCCGCAATATCTTCCTCGCCCACTTCTTCTTTTAGCAGGGGCTGTCCGCCCTGAAGCGCCAACAATACCGTATTCTTTGTATCGAGCTCTCGCTTCAATTCAACCAGCTTCCCGTAACGCAATTCCGAGGCGCGCGCCAGATCGCCGGAACGCTCGGCCCTGGCTTCTTCAAGTTTGAACTGCTCCATGCTGGCTTTGATCTGACGCATCGTATCAATGACGGCCTTCTCTTTCTGCCAGCGCTTGCGCAGGTCGAGATTAATTTCTTTAAGGCCCTTCAACTGGGACTCCAGTTTCTCCAGGCGCTCTTTGGAGGCATCATCTTTTTCCTTCACCAGCGCCTGGCGCTCGATCTCGAGCTTCCGCACCTGCCGCTCATTCTCATCCAGGGCATGCGGCATGCTGTCAATGGCGATGCGCAGGCGCGAGGCCGCCTCATCAATCAAGTCTACCGCCTTGTCGGGCAGGAACCTGTCGGCAATATAACGGTCGGACATCACCGCCGCCGCCACGATCGCCGGGTCCTGGATGCGCACCCCATGATGCACCTCATAACGCTCCTTGAGCCCACGCAGGATCGCGATCGTATCCTCGACCGACGGCTCTGCCACCATGACCGGCTGGAACCGGCGTTCCAGGGCCGGGTCTTTTTCAATGTGCGTGCGATACTCATCGAGCGTTGTCGCCCCCACACAGCGCAGGGACCCCCGCGCCAGGGCAGGCTTCAACATATTCGACGCATCGAGCGCCCCATCCGCCCGCCCGGCACCCACGATCGTATGCAATTCATCAATGAAAAGCACGATCTCGCCAGCCTTGTCTTCCACTTCCTTTAACAGCGCCCGCAGACGCTCTTCAAACTCGCCACGAAATTTCGCCCCGGCCAACAAGGATCCCATATCAAGCGAAACCACCTTCTTGCCCTTGAGGCTTTCGGGGACATCCTGGGTCACAATGCGCTGGGCCAGCCCTTCCACGATCGCCGTCTTCCCGACCCCCGGCTCACCGATCAGGACCGGATTGTTCTTGGTGCGCCGCGACAACACCTGCACCACACGCCGGATCTCCTCATCACGCCCGATCACCGGATCAAGTTTCCCCTGGGCCGCCAACGCCGTCAGGTCCCGTCCGTATTTATCCAATGGACTTCTATTGTCGTCCTGATTTTCCATCTGCATATCATGCCCCTTCCGTAACCCTCATCACCATATTATCACTCAGATACCAAGAGTGCTAATTGTTCTCGCTTAAAAAACCCCTTGGCTAAATCACACCAAGGGGTGCATCTATTTCGAAATTAATACAACCTGCGAATTTTGTCAAGTATTTTTCATCAGAGATGTTGAATTGCCGACGATGAAACATGAAAATCACACACGTTTACAACAACGGAACGGCTTGAAACCGTTCCCTACGAAAATTTTCACATTAACCAATATCTGTCACCTTGACATCCTCACGCATGCGTCATTACAGGAGCCTGTGGCACCGCAAACGGTATAATAGCATCAATAGAAAGATCCTCGTCGATCAAGGGCCAATGGATACCATATCCGGAAGAAGTCACCTCGCAATACCGACGCTGATCCATAGATGAACGTGCAAGCCGAGCAGAGATCTTTCGAACCTCAACCCGATAACCAACCTCATCAATATTCAATAACATATAACCATGATCAAAAGAAATATCAGTAACACTATGTATTTTCTTCATATCAACGCCTTTCCTTCAATTCCTGCCATCTCTCAGTAATATAATCGAAATGATCAAAAATAATTCTACGGATCTCCCGTGATTCACTGGCTTTAAGCCCATATGAAAAGGCTTCCCGGACGTCAAACGTTTTTGAATCAAGCCAGAATTTACATTCAACCCCAGCTTTCCGCGCATGAATATGCATGGGCTCATGAGACTCATTGGAATAAAAAAACAGTCGCCATCCGGATATTTCAAGTATTGTCGGCATAATTATAACCCAATTAAACTCATATCGAAACGATTTGAAACCGTTCTTCCATTATTGATCAATCCCCTCAAAAAGCTCCTTTAAATCCTTTGTCTTAGTCACTCTCCCAGTCTTAATATCAATGGTCGCCCGACGTTCGTCAGCTTGCCACTCTTGCGTATAAAAATACTGCTGATCCTTTGGCACTGCAATCTGATTATTGTGTCCTAATTGGTATTGCATCAATGCCCCCTCCAAACATAACATCTGCATCACGCGATGTCAAAGTGTTGCACATCAAAGGGATTAAATACCGACGCGCCGGTCATGGCGACATCTTTGGCATTGCGCGTGACGAGGGTCAAATTATGATGAATCGCCGTAGCCGCCAAAAGGCCGTCGATCACAGGGATCAATACTTTGTTTTTCTGCGCATGACCGGCAATTACGCCCCAGCGGTCAGCCACACCTTCACTCACTGGAATAATACGCCCTTCAAAACGGCGACGCAGGTCTTTTTCCAGCCAGGCCTCGATACTCACCCGGCGACCAGCGTCCGTCAGGGCGGCAACTCCTTTTCTAATTTCACCCAGCGTCAGAACACTCAAATAAAGCAGATCTTCATCGAGCCCTTTAAGCCATGCCGTGACCTTGGCATCAGGCCGTGGCCTGATCAATTCGGAAATGATATTCGTATCCAGAAGAAAGCCGCTCATAATGCAATGCTCCGGCCATGATCGGCATCACGTTGGAATTTAATTTCAGCACCAGACAGCGGCGACTTCGCAAAGAAATCAACCAAACTTTGCGATCCCGTATTTTTTCTAACCAGTCGCTCGAACTGCTCTGACGAAAGAATGACCACCGCCTCTTTTCCCTGGCGTGTAACCCATTGCGGCCCTTTGGTTCTAACCAACCGAAACAACTCGCTAAAACGCGCCTTGGCTACCTGCAACTGCCAGGCACCTTTCAAATTTACGGAAACACTTCGCTTATCCAATACCTCGGCTGTAAACATAATATCCTTTCCTATGACTAGTCTGACTAGTCTGACTAGTTAAGTATACAATCTATCATCACATTTGACAATATATCATATCCATCCCAACGCCCCTCACAGCCCCAACTTCACATACACCGGCCTGTGGTCCGACCCCACATCAGGGCCTGTCCGGCGTTCCAGCACGGTGAAATCTTTCATCAGCAACTCACCCCACTAAATTCGCCGCATGTTCGACGCAGTCGGCGCACGTTAGTTTGCCATTGGCCCGGATCTCGCGGCATGTCACGGCGCCGGCCTCTTTCATGAAATGCTCCTCTATAGCCGTTTCTTTGTTCAGCGACTTCATGGCAGATGCGGTTAGGGCCGCATACACCGCCCCGCAATACCCGCCCGGCGCGCGCCCGCCCCTGGCCCCGGCCATGGAGCCGACAAAAGCCTCATCGAGCCCCAACGGTTCGCGCAAGGCCTCTGCCACGGCTTGGGCACACCCCAGCCGCGCCACCCCTTGCCCGAGATAATGTTTTCTTGCTGTTGATCCGACCATGCTACACCGCCTTTTCTAATAATGCCGCCAGATGCCGCGGGACTGAGGCGCGGATATGAATTGTATTAGCGAGGTAATCCATACCTGAGATGGACCCTTCCTCGTGAACCCTGTTGACAAGGTCCATGCGAGTCATGGGGATACGGACATCAACGTCGACAACACGTCCGCCAAGTTCATGGTCAATGATGCGCAACAGACCGTCCATATTGATCTTGCCGCGGGCGGAGATAACAACGGCATGACCGTATTCTTTGCGGATCGCCGAAACAAGTTCCGTGTCATTGACGGCATCGATCTTGTTGAGCACAAGGATCGTGGGCTTGGCGAGAGCGCCCAATTCCTCGAGCACCTTGTCAACACTGACTTTCAACGCACGGTGTGATGGGTTGCTGATATCGACAACATGCAACAGAAGGTCCGCGCTCTCGACCTCTTCGAGTGTTGCCTTGAAGGCTTCAATGAGATTATGCGGCAGGTCGTGCATGAACCCGACGGTATCCGAAAAAACAACCTTCTGGTGACTCGGCATAACATGCTGACGCGCCAGGGAATCAAGGGTTGTGAAAAGCCCGTTACGGATCGTCTGGTGCGACCCGGTGAGCGCGTTCAAAAGAGTTGATTTGCCGGCATTGGTATACCCGACCAGCGAAATGAGCGGGATATGCTGGCGTTCACGATTCTTGCGTTTGGTCATGCGCCCCTGGGTCACGTCTTCCAGGTCTTTCTTCAGCCGGTCAATGCGTTCGCCGATACGGCGACGATCAGATTCAAGTTTTGTCTCCCCCGGGCCCAGGGTGCCGATGCCGCCGCCCTGGCGTGACAGATCATTGTAATTCCCCGTTAGACGCGGCAAACGATACGCCAGCTGGGCCAATTCCACCTGCAATTTACCTTCCTGGGATACCGCCCGACGGGCAAAAATATCCAGGATCAGCTGGGTGCGGTCAAGGGTCTTCACCGCGATGGCTTCTTCAAGATTGCGCTGTTGCACGCCTTTTAATTCCTCGCTGAAAATAACCGCCTGGGCTGCAAGCGCCCGCGCATGCGCCGCCAACTCCTCGACCTTGCCGCTCTGGATCAGGGTCGCCGCCGTCGGAGGGCTTGCCGGGCAAACAAATGTCCCGACCACCTCACCGCCGCAAGCCTTGACCAGCTCCGCCATCTCAAGGGATGTCTCCGGGATCGGCCATCCCCCACTGCGCCTGAAATCTACGATCGCTAAGATAACTTTTTCCATAATTAACCCCTGATCTGTTTATATATTCTGTCTGCCGTTGCGCCAGGCGTTTCATCCGGTGCCAGCGTCAGCCATTCGATCCGTTTATCCTTGCGGAACCATGTCATCTGGCGTTTCACATAATGCCGCGTGTGCAATTTCATCAGATATCGGGCATGGTCGATAGCATAAAGCCCGTCGACAGCCCCCTTGACCTCCGGCAACCCGATGATCCGCGACCCGGTCGATGACAACGGCAATGCCAACAATGCCTGGACCTCCTCAACAAGCCCGCCCGCGAACATGGCATCGATCCTCGCCTCCGCCCGGCGATATAATTCTTCCCGCGGCCGTTCAAGGCCGAAGATCCGCACCGCATACTTCCCCCAGAAACCTTTGCGCTGCTGCTTGGCCTGTGAGAACGGAATGCCGGTGGCTTTATAAACCTCGAGCGCCCGCGCCACACGCCGAACATTGCCCGGCGGAATGGCCGCAGCCGCTTCAGGGTCAACCCGTTGTAATTCGGTGTAAAGGTCCGTTGGATCTGCCGCTAGCAGCGCAGCCCTCAGATCAGGGTTGACTTCCCCCTCAAAGAGCCCGTCGAGCAGGGCCATCATGTACATCCCGCTACCGCCAACCACCAGCGGCACCTTGCCCCGGGCATGAATGCCCGCCACCGCCGCAGACGCCAACGCACGATAACGCGCCGCGCTGAATGCTTCGGTAACAGAAACAACGTCAATCAAATGATGCGCGATGCGCTGTTGAAGATCAAGGGAAGGTTTATCGCTGGCAATATGGGCTTCCCGATAAACCTGCATGGCATCGCAGGAAACGATCTCGGCATTAACCAATGCCGCCAAGGCCACGGCGATCGCGGATTTCCCGACAGCTGTCGGCCCGACGATGAAAATAACAGGCAGACGATCAGTCACGGATAAATACGCGTCGGGTAACCCAAACCGGAAAGTTTAGTCTCCAGGGCAAGGGCATCCTTCAAAGCCGTTGTCCGCCCCACACGCACACGATAAAAAAGCCGCCCGTCCGGGGCTGTCGTTGCGACGATGTAGGCATATTCCCCGCGGTCAAGGAGATCGCGCGTTAGCCGTTCCGCCAGCGCCTTGTCAAGAAAAGCACCCACCTGGACCGTGAAATACTGCTTCTCTTCGAGCAATTGCCGGGCCAGCCTGCCTTCGAAACTCTTAGGGTAATCATGGACGATCTTTTGAAGGAAATCCTGCGCCTGGGCCCAATGAGCCAGCCTGAGACTGGCCCGCGCAGCCTTGAGATAGATCAATCCCAGCATCTCCGAACGGGGACGCCTGCCCATGAGCGACAACGCCTCCTGGAGCGCCTGCTCATAACGGCCCTGCATATAAAGCGCGTCGATCACGCCGATGTATGCCTTTTCATATATTTGATCGGAGGGGCGCTCATTGACCACCTGTTTAAACGCGTCATACGCCTGCGGGTAATCGCCCAACCGCAAACGGCTCAACCCCAAATAATACCCTGCGTACGCGGCATCATGGCGCGACAAATACCCCTTACGCGCCCCCTTGGCCAATGCCCCGGCTTTCTTGTAATCTTCCTGGATAATGGCCGCCTCAATATCGGCCAAAGGGCTGGTGCGGGCCAACGCCGTCAACGGCACAGCCACCATGATCAGGCAAAACAGCATGCGTTTCATGAGTTTCCCTCGTTAAACGAATACATAAGATATTATTAACTATACGCACACAAGGGAGTCTGTCAACGAAAGTTTAACCCGCACTTTTCAATAAACAGAGGTAATGCGGGCTGAATCCGGGGTTAGAAGGAAGAAACAGGGGCGACAGAGATTCGGAGGGAACTACAGTTTGGTGGATTCGTCATTACGGGAGGGCCCTGATCACCCCTGAATTCAATTGGGAAATTTGGTTTGAAACGATCCCTCACTCCCCTCCCACAACCAACCTAATAGGCTGACCACCTGCTAAAGTATGCACTAAAACCATAAGAAAATCAATGGTTAGAAACAAAAATTATCGAGGAATAAGGAAAAGTTCCTGTTATCGACGGATCGATGTGATTGATATTCAGCGTTTTATGAATCATGTTGAAAACTTTCGGTTGAAAGACACTCCAAAGCCAGCCAAGATCACTTCCCCAATATCACCGAAAGACCTAGGAATTCCGAAAGACTTGCCAGCGGCTTAACGCCCATGATCACCGGTGACACGCCGGAGGCGTTCTGCAGACGGGCAAGCATGGCAGGGTCGAGGTTGAATTCAATCGCCGGGCCATGGCTGTTGGTGGTCATGTTGATTTGGGAGGGATTGAGGTCGATACCGCCGGAGTGATTTACATTCATACTATTAGGAACATTTTTCGATGGTAATGCTTCAGGCATATTAATAACTTGCGTATACAAATTAATTATATTGGGAAGTGATAAATCTCCTTTAAACTCAACATCCACATACTTTGATCGTTTCTTATAAATCGAAGGATAATAAAAACGAATTTTTTTCCATCATCAGAAACAAACTCTTTGGCAACCGTTTCAATAAATAATCGTAACGCAGGACTGCCCTCCCCACGCTAGCGCGGGGGCGGGTGATAATTGGTTGATGCCCTGGGTCGCTTGCGTATCCGATAAAAAAGGGCGGGTCATGGCCCCGCCCCTACGTGAGAATTCATCATTTTCTGCGGTGGCCTTATAATCGGACTCCAACATTACCTTTAACCTGGATTCAACGACGTAGGCGGCGTCTTGGTGTTCGTAGACGGTGGCTTTCTCGGGGGTGATCCAGACTTTGTTGAAGGTGGCGACGGGGATATCCGTGGTGCCGTAGCGTTTTAAGGCTTCGGCGTAGACTTTAGCCCAGAATTCCTTGCCGACTTTATCGTCGGGATAAATGACGGATGCGGTAATTTGTTTAAGAATATAATCCTGCGCCAAAAGGTCGCGGCCCATTTCGGTCTGGCCAAAGGCTTCGGGCACAATGCGGTCTTTTTCATACGGACTTAAATTCACCCACAGGTCTTTCTCGGGAACCGTGAGCGAGGCGAGAAAATATTTGATCAGGCGCAGGGAATCCCCTTCAGCCTTCGCATCCCCTTTATCCAAGATAAAATCAAAGCGGAAAGGGTCGTTCCGATACACCTTGATGCCCTTTAAAAGCGGCGGGGCAAAGACCGGGCTCAAAGCCAGGCGCGTACCCGGCGCGGGCAATGTCACCTGCGCATAAAGCCGTGCATCCGGCATGATCAATGCCGTGATCAGGATGCTGGCGATAAACTTATATAGTTTTACCCTGAAATTATACAAAATTATCCCTCTATTGATATAAATGAACCCAACCTTAATGATAAAGATAACATATATAAGCGAATGCAATATGTTGGACAAATTGGCAATTGAATTGACAATTTGTCCAGTGCAGGAAATCTTGGGGAATGCTTTATGATTAAATCAGGGGAAATAAATCTTCAATCACGCCCTGCATCAAACGGGTTAACAATCTTGATACCTTCATACAGGCACCCGACACTAAAATCTTCGCTCAGGATCTCGTCGGCCTTGGCTGACCTAGCTGCCGCGATGATCAATGAATCCCAAAAAGACAGCTTCAACCGCGACTTCAATCGCATCCCTTCGGTCAACAGCGCCGCATCATTAACAACAACATTCCATTGAAGCAAGTCTTCAATAATTTCTGCTGCCAGGTTTTCCGAGACACCCTTCCTGACAAAATTAACATAACACTCCTGCAAAACCTGAATACTGATGCTCGGCGGAATCGCTTGTCCCCATAATGATTTAAGGATGCGCACCGCCATCGTGTGCCGCGCCCCCGCATCAAGGTCATAGGCATAAATGATTATATTGGAATCAACGAACACCTTTTTACTCATAAATATCAGCCCGGCTTAACGGCTTGCCGCCCAGATGAAACCCTTGCTTCAGGCTTGCCAATGCCCGTGCCCTTGCGCGCTGGTGATCATCTGACGCTGATACCTCAGAAGCAATAAGGTCACTGACCCATTGGGAAAGCGATTTATTATAAGCAACAGCCTTGTATCGCGCCTTATGCAAAAGCTGTGCATCCAGTCTCAATGTGATATTCTTTGTCATGAATTCATCCTCCTCAGACCAATATTAGCACATTTTGTGTGCAGAATAAAGGCGGATAGGGATCAATGCTGCTTTGTTCTTTACATAACAGCATGAAAATGTTGCGCCACCAAAACCTTGACAACCGCCTGACGCGTAATGCCAAGACGCCCGGCCTCTTTATCCAGTGAATTCAACATCCACACAGGAAAATCAACATTAACCCGCTTGATCTCCTGCCCACCACGTCTTGTTTTAGCAAGATCCAAATGTGTTGTCACATTTTTACCTGCATCAAAAATAGCATCAAATTCTTTAGCTTTCATAAATAGCCCTCTCTTCTGGCCTTGCACGGCGCATCTATTCAGCGCCCGAGAGATTTTAGGTAGTCGTCGATGACATTGTTGTGGTCAAAGGCGCAAGGGGTGGTGCGTAAGGCGGTAAAGGGAATGATGCGCAGGGCTTGGGCGTCGTCTCCGGCCTGGGGGTTGCCGATGCCTTTGGCGGTAAAGACGGTGGTGACCGTATGGAAACGCGGGTCACGGGACGGGTCGGAATAGATGTGGAACTGCTTTAGATCTTCCAGGTCCATGCCCGTTTCTTCCTTGGCTTCACGCCGGGCAGCGGTTTCAAGGCTTTCCCCGCGGTCCACAAAACCTCCGGGCAAAGCCCAGCCAAAGGGCGGATTGGTGCGCTCGATCAGGATGATCCCTTCGCCAACCTCAATGATGATATCCGTTGTCACGTAAGGCCCCCAGGCAAGGTCTTCCATGATATGGCGCAGGTAACCAAAGACCTGTTTTTCAAAAAGACGCAACATATCATCTGTCGGCAACGTAATAACAATTTCTTTAAGAATGCTGTCTGTCGCCGCCTCACGGGCAACACGTAAAATTTCCTGCGACATGATTTTAGACGACGCGATCAACGGGAATCCGACATCACACCCCACCGCCGGAAGGGCTAGCACCGGCAATGCGGCATTCTGGACAAAAAATCCCGCATAAGCCGCACGCACTGTATGTTCATTGACCCCTGCCCCGATAACAACAGCCGGGACATGCCCCTTGACGATCGAAACCTTGATGTGGCGCACCATGATCATGACGTAACCGCCTTTCTGACAAATTCCAAGGCCTGTTCTTTGGTCGTGATCTTGCCCAAATGCTGGGCCTCTTCGACCTGCTCAAGCCACACGGCAAAATCCGGCCCGGGCTTAAGGCCAAGCACTCGGATCAGATCATCCCCACCGAGCAGACGCACGAACGGTTTTTCCTTCTTCTTCTGAAAATACTGCCGCATCAACGGCAGGCAGATAGCCTGCATATGCGCAAGGTCCCCGTCGGTGGTCAAAGGGCCGCGCGTGGCGCGCTGATCAGCCAGGCACAACAAAAGGATCGCCGCCGCCTCATCTTTGGCATCACGGAAATAACGGAAAACCGCCTTGTCCGACGGCCGCTTGAAATTGGCCAGATACCCCGGGCGCAAATGCAAGGCCACCATATCTTCGAGGGCGTGCCGTTCTTTCGTCGAAAATAATAATTGCCGGGCCATGATCTGCACGATCCGGCGCCCCACATGTTCATGGCCGTGAAAACTGGTACGCCCGCCCGGTTCTTTCTTCATGGTGTCCGGCTTGCCGCTATCATGCCACAGGCAGGCCAGCTTGAGGAGCGCGCCGCGCCTGTGCCCTCCGGCGATCTCCTCGTCGAGATAAGCCTTAAGGTCAGGCTCAGCGGCCAGTTCAACCAAGAGCTTTTCGAGCTGAACAAGCGTTTCGAGCGAATGCTTCCAGACATCCAGATGATGATACCCCCCCTGCACCACGCCATACATCACCCGCACCTGCGGCATGACCATAAAAAGCACCCCGTCGCGGTCCATGGCCTTGATCACCCGCGCCGCTCGCGGGCTCTGCAATATCTTGAAAAGTTCTTCGCGCACGCGTTCGGGAGATACCGCCTTAATCAAGGAACATTCCGCCTTAATGCGCGCCCTGGTCAACGGCTCGATCTTGAAACCCAGCTGGGCCGAAAGGCTGTAGGCACGCAATATCCTTAAGGGATCTTCCTTAAACGCTGCGGCAAACGCCATGCGGATCACCTTCGCCGCGATGTCCGCTTTCGCCCGGGGATGGGCGATGACACGCAAAGGTGTCTGATGCAGCTGACCGTCGATACCGGAAATATCCGCCGCAAAAGTGTTGATCGTAAAGTCCCGGCGCCGCAAGTCCCCCCGGATGGTCGTAGCCCGCAGGTCAGCAAAGTCATACGTCCATAACCCGTCAGGCCGTTTACGGACCACACGGCCACAGCCATGGTCAGCATCGAGAAGGACAAAAGCCCCGCGTACCGCCCTGGCAAAACGCCGCGCCAGCGCCACAGCCCCCGAGGAGACCGCAAAGTCAAGGTCGCGCCCAGACCGCCCGACCTGGGCATCGCGTAAATAGCCGCCGACGAGGAAAACCTGTGTTTTCCCCCGGCGGAGCATTTTTTGTAATAACTGGAGTTCGGGTTGATCAGGCAGGAACAGCATCGGCTATGCGTCCGTACCAAGGACCTGCGCAAAGATCTTGTTCTCGATGAAGATCGGGATATTCATGCGCACGGACAAGGCAATGCCGTCGGACGGCCGGCAATCTATCAGCACCTGTGCCCCTTCCCTGTTCTTCAAACACAGTTTGGCAAAGAATGTCCCTTCAAGAAAACCATCAATGAAAAGATGTTCCACTTCGGCCTCCAACGCTTTGATCACCGCCGAGAGAAGATCATGCGTCATGGGGCGCGGGGTCGTGACACCGGCGATGCACATCTGGATGCTCGACGCCTCAACAAAACCGATCATGATCGGGATCAGGCGGCCGCCGTCCTTCTCGCGCAGGACAACGGCCTGGTCATGATTCTTCTCGTCGATAATGATCCGTGCCAGCTCAACCCTGATCATGCCCGCACCTTTTCTTTCTCGCGCTCAAGGATGACCTTGATCTCGTTCATGAAATGATTCACGTCGCGGAATTGACGGTAAACAGAAGCAAAACGCACATAGGCCACTTCATCCAGGTCGTAAAGCCTTTCCATGATCTGCTCGCCGATCACGGTCGCGGCCACTTCACGGTCATAGCGCTTCTGAAGTTCCCGCTCGATGTCCATGGCAATGTTCTCGATCTGGACAATGCTGACCGGCCGTTTTTCGCAGGCCTTGATCATGCCGTTAATGATGCGCGCGCGGTCATACGCCTGGCGCCGGCCGTCTTTCTTGATGATCATCAGAGACACATGCTCGATATATTCGTGCGTCGTAAAACGCTTCGAACACTTCAGGCACTCCCTACGGCGGCGGATAGATGAACCTTCCGCGTTCATGCGCGAATCGATGACCTTGGTCTCTTTATACTGACACGCCGGGCATTTCATGTATCAGGCAAGCCCTGGATAGATCGGAAATTTCTTTGTCAACGCCGCGACACCCGCGCGCACCTTGTCAAGCGCTGGGGCATCATCACGGTGGATAATGGCCTCATCGATGAAACGGGCGATCTCTTCCACCTCCGCCTCGTCCATGCCGCGGGTCGTGACCGCCGGTGTGCCGATACGGATGCCGCTGGTGACCGCCGGTGCCTGGGTATCAAAAGGAACAAGATTTTTATTGACCGTGATCTTGACCGTATCCAGGAGCGTCGCGGCATCCTTGCCGGTAATATTCTTGGGGCGCAGGTCAACCATGAAAAGATGGTTATCCGTCCCGCCGGAAACAATGCGGAAACCGCGCCGCTCGAGTGCCGCGGCAAAAACCTTGGCGTTGCGGACAACACGTTCCTGGTACGCCTTGAATCCGGGAGCAAGGGCTTCCTTGAAAGCCACGGCCTTGCCGGCAATGACATGCATCAACGGGCCGCCCTGAATACCGGGGAAAATGGCCGCATCGATTTTCTTGGCAAATGCCTGACGGCACAGGATGATCCCGCCGCGCGGGCCACGCAGGGTCTTGTGCGTCGTAGAAGTAACAAAATCAGCATACGGCACCGGGCTTGGATGAAGCCCCGCCGCCACAAGCCCCGCAAAATGAGCCATATCTACAAAAAGGTAGGCACCCACCTTATCGCAGATCTCACGGAACCGCTTGAAATCCAGGACGCGGGAATACGCTGAATACCCGGCAATGATCATTTTAGGTTTATGCTCGAGCGCGATACGCTCCACCTCATCCATATCAATGCGCTCGGTAACCGCATCAACTTTGTAGGAAACAATATTATAAAGGCGGCCGGAAATATTGATCTTCAATCCGTGCGTCAAATGCCCGCCGCAAGCCAGGTCAAGGCCCATCAGGGTGTCGCCGGGCTTGAGGGCCGCTAGAAAAACGGCGGTGTTCGCCTGAGAACCGGAATGCGGCTGAACATTGGCATGATCCGCCCCGAAAAGCTGTTTGAGACGGTCAAGGGCCAGCTGTTCCACGGCATCAACGTGCTCACAACCGTTGTACCAGCGCGCCGCGGGATACCCTTCGGCATACTTGTTGGTCAGAACCGAACCCATGGCCTCGATCACGGCTTCGGAAACGATATTCTCCGACGCAATAAGTTCAAGGTTCTCCTGCTGACGCCCAAGCTCCGCCTGAATGGCATTAAAAATTTCCTGATCCGCTTGTTGAAGATATGACATACCTGCTCCGTTATTAAAGATCCTTGAAAAGTTTTTTCTCCATCGCCGCGATCTGCTTCGTGCGGCGCAAATGCCTGCCCCCTTCAAACTCCGTTGCCAACCATACCTTGATGATCTCGAATAGATCCTCATGCGCCACGAACTTCGCGCCCAGGACAAGGATATTGGCATTATTATGCTGACGCGATAATATGGCTGCTTCCTTGTTATAGCACAACGCGGCATAAGCCCCGGGCACTTTGTTGGCCGCGATCGAATGCCCGATCCCGCTCATGCAGACCAGGATACCGCGCCCTTTCTTAAAACGGGCCACCTGCGATGCCACCTCATAAGCAATGAGCGGATAATCACAAGGCTCAACATCATAAGAACCAGCGTCGATCACCTCATGCCCGAGCTTCTTAAGAAACACCATGATCTCCGCCTTCAGCTCAAACCCGCGATGATCGGCGCCGATAAAAACAGGGCTGCGTCCTTTAACTGTCATAACCTCACACCAATCCTTTAATGCGGCCAAGGCAATCCTTGATCGCGTCACGGCATAACTGATATTCCCCCTGCGCCTTGCCGATAGGATCCGGGATATCCAGATCGTGTTCATGCCGCACCTTGTGGCTGGCAAACTCGCCGAGCAGATAAACCCTTTTCTCGACCGACGGGGCACGCTCGAGCACCTGATTGCGGTGGGCGCGTGTCATCACAAAAATAAGATCCGCTTGCTTAAGGAGCATGCTCGTCACAGGCCGTGAACGATGCGCCCGCGCCTCGATGCCCTCTTCCCGAAGAACATTGACCGCCTCGGCACTGGCCGCAGAGTGGAAATAAACGCCTATTCCCGCCGAAGCCACCGTAACATCCGGATGAGCCCCGAGCATCTTCCTGAAAAGATACTCGGCCATGACCGAACGGCAGCTGTTCCCTGTGCAAACAAACAGAACCTGCCGGGTTCCTGTAACCTTCAAGACATCTGCCGTCGAGATCGCGCCTTCGCGCACGACCGATAAGGGGTCGGTCGCGAAATCAACGATCGTCGACGCCGTGCCAATGGCCACCGGCCCGCTGTCGATAGCCATGTCCACCAACCCGTCAAGATCACGCAGGGCTTCCGCGCACGTCGTTGGTGCCGGAGCCCCTTCAACATTGGCTGAAGGCGCGGCGATGGTACAGTGGGCATGCTCCACCAGCTTGAGAGCCACCGGATGATCCGGGATACGGATACCGAGCGTGCCACCGGCCTTCCCCGTCGGGACAATGACCGTCAACGGCCCTGGCCAGTAATGATCAATGAGCTTGAATAATTTGGGATCTTGATGATCCGTATAATTGCCGATCAATTCTTTCTGGGCGATCATCACCGAAAAAGGTTTGCCCGCCGAACGCTTTTTCACTGCCTGTAAACGCCGCATCGCCTGGGGATTGGCATGGTCCGCGGCAATGCCGTAAACCGTCTCCGTCGGAAAAATAACAAGCCCACCCTGATGTACCAGGCGGGCCGCGTCAAGGATAAGATTGGCTTCGGGCGACTTCGGGTTGATCCTGACAACTTTTGTTTTCACAGACGATCCTCGGCGTTCAAAGGCCGCTTCTTTTTGACTATCCCTTTAAGATCTTTTCCGCCTGGTCTCTGTTAAAAGCTTCGAGTTTCCCGACCAGTGCCGTATCCGACAAGGCCAGGATCCGCACCGCCACCAGTGCCGCATTCTTGGCACCAGGCTTGCCGATACCCACCCCCGCCACAGGCACTCCGGGCGGCATCTGAACGGTTGATAACAGCGCATCCAGGCCATTGAATCCCATGGAATCAAGCGGGATGCCAATGACCGGCAGGCAGGTGTGCGCCGCGACCGTCCCGGCCAGCGCCGCAGAACCGCCCGCCGCACAAATAACAACCTTGACCCCTCGCCCGGCCAGTGCTTCAGCGTAAGCCACCGTTTCTTTAGGCGTGCGATGTGCTGACAAAACCCGCGTCTCATGCCGCACACCAAAAACATCCAACATTTTTAACGCTTCTTCCACGACAGGCATATCATTCCTGCTGCCCATCATCAATGCCACCTGGATTTCTTCCATAATATCTCCCGTCAACGGTACGCTCAACGCGCCGCCTGCCTCAATGCCGGTCCAAGGCCTTCTTGCCGATATCACGGCGGAACTGCATGCCTTCAAAAGTGATCTTGCTGACATCCCCGTACGCCTGGTTGATCGCACCGGCAATATCTTCGCCGAGCGCCGTCACACCCAGGACACGCCCGCCGGCGGTAACAACCCCGGCACCCTGTTTCCTGGTACCGGCATGAAAAACATGCGCCAGAGAAGAGACCCGGTCAAGGCCGTTGATCGGCGCGCCCACAGGAGACTCGCCGGGATAACCACCCGCGGCCAGCACCACACACACACAGGCACGCGCCTCCCACTCAAGCTTCACCTCGGCCAGCCGTCCTTCAACAGAAGCCAGCATTAAATCCACAAGATCCGACTTTAAGCGCGGCAGGATCGCCTGCGCTTCAGGATCGCCAAAACGCACATTAAACTCAAGGACCTTCGGGCCATCAGCCGTCACCATGATACCGGCGTAAAGGATGCCTTTGAACGGAGCGCCCTCATCGGCCATGCCCTCCATCACGGGACGGATGATCGTATCAGCGATCACGCGTGAAAGCGCGGGGGTAATGACCGGAGCCGGAGAATATGCCCCCATCCCGCCGGTGTTGGGTCCTTCATCCTGGTCAAAAATACGTTTATGATCCTGCGACGATTCAAGGACAATAAAATCTTTACCGTCAGCAATGGCAAGGATCGACGCTTCCTCGCCGGCCATGAACGCTTCGATGACCACGCTATTGCCCGCATCGCTGAACATCTTCCCGGACATGATCCGCGATACCGCGCCTTCCGCCTGCGCCTGGTCACGGCAAATGATAACGCCTTTGCCGGCGGCAAGGCCTGATGCCTTGACGACCAGCGGATACTTCTGCCCGGCAAGATACGCCAACGCCGCTTTCTCCTGGCTGAAAGCCGCGTAACCGGCCGTCGGTATATCCCAGCGTTTCATGAAATTCTTCGCAAAGACCTTACTGCCTTCAAGGCGTGCCGCGGCCTGCGAAGGCCCGAAGATCTTAAGGCCTTCTTCTTCAAAAAGGTCAACGATCCCCGCCGCCAGAGGCACCTCTGGCCCGACGACTGTCAGGTCGATGCCCTCGGCCAGCGCGAAATCCGCAAGGGCAATGATATCGTCAGCCTTGATGTCCACACACTCAGCTATATCCGCGATGCCGCCGTTGCCCGGCGCACAAAAAACCCTGCTCACACGGGGATTTTGTCTGATCTTCCAAATAAGCGCATGTTCGCGCCCGCCTGAACCCACTACAAGTATTTTCATATCAGCTCTAATTTCTCTTTGCCGCGCCCGGTCACCGCACCAATAAGGTAAGACGGCATCCCTGTTTTCTTGAGCGCTGATTGAACCGCGTTAATATCCTTGGCCTTGACGATCACCATGAAACCGATCCCCATGTTGAACGTCCTGTACAGCTCACGCTCGGCGATATCCGCCTTCTGCGTGATCAACTTGAAAATTTCAGGCAGGGGCCATGTGCCCTTATGAATGGCCAGGCTGCAATGATCAGGCAGGCATTTGGTCAGCTTCTCATAAAACGCACCGCCGGTATTGTGCGCCATGCCATGAATATCAAACTTTTTGACCAGCGGCAAAATGTTCCGCACATAGATACGCGTCGGTTCCATGATGAGCTGGGCATATTTCTTCTGTTCCGCCGGTGTAAAAACTTTCCGGACCATGGAATACCCGTTGGAATGCACCCCGCTCGATGGGAGGCCGATGACCGCATCCCCCGGCATGATCTTCGCCCCGTCGATGATGCGCGCCTTCTCAACGACACCGACGGTAAACCCGGCCAGGTCATAATCACCATGATGGTACATTCCCGGCATCTCGGCTGTCTCGCCGCCAACCAGGGCGCAATCCGCCTGCCGGCAGCCCTCGGCGATACCCTTCATCACCTCGACAAGGATCTTTTTATCCACCTTGCCGCAGGCCACATAATCAAGGAAGAACAAAGGCTTGGCGCCGACACAGAGGACATCATTGACATTCATTGCTACAAGGTCGATCCCCACCGTATCATGACGCCCGACGTGGTTGGCGATGAGGAGTTTGGTGCCAACACCGTCGGTCGACGCCACCAGCACCGGTTCACGGTACCCTTTGGGAAGGGCGAACAAAGAACCAAAGGCCCTGGTCCTGTCCATGACCCCGGGCTTGCGGGTCGACCCCACAAGGCCCTTGATCGCGGCCACGAACGCATCCGCCTTGGCAATATCCACACCACTGTCTTTATACGTCAGCTGTTTTTTTGTCACAAAAGATTTTCTTTCACGTAATTGATACCGTTGGCGAATATCTGCGCTCCGTCGCCGAGCGCCGCACGGTCATGCCCGCCCTCAGCCTTGAGCCTGGTCCAGAAAGGATGCTGGGTGAAATGGAAATGCCTTTCCGGATGAGGCATAAGCCCCAGGATGCGGCCTGTAGCATCCGTGATCCCGGCCACATCATCCACCGCTCCGTTGGGATTGTGCGGATACCCACCGCGCGCACCGTCGGCACACACATAGCGGAACGCCACCTGACCGTTAGCCGCCAGCGCCTTCATCAACTGGTCATTGGCCGGAATGAACTTGCCTTCCCCATGAGCGACGGGGATGTAAATCACATCTTTAAGCCCTCGAGTCCAAACGCTATGGCCTTCGACCTTCAGATACGTCCACCGGTCCTCAAATTTACCGGAATCATTGTTGGTCAGCGTCACCGTCTGCTGGCCGGACGCTTCAGGCGCAAAAGGCCCGGGAAGGATACCGGCCTTGACGAGGATCTGAAAGCCGTTGCAAATCCCGATAATTAATTTCTTGTCGTCAATGAAACGGGCAATGTCCTTGCCCAGGCGAAGCCTCAGCTCATTGGCAAAGATGCGGCCCGAAGCAATATCATCCCCGTAACTGAACCCGCCCGGCAAAGCCAGGATATGGTAATCGGCCAGCTTGACCTCGCCGGCAAACACCCGTTCCAGATGCACTTCGTCGACCACCGCGCCGCCGTGCGTGAACGCAAAAGCTGTTTCCACATTACAATTGGTCCCTGCCGTACGCAGGACCAGAACCCGGACTTTTTGAGGCATGGCCTATTTCGCCTTGTTTTTCTTGTAAAAATTTTTGATAACCTTGAGGGCATCCTCTGGTTCATCCACAATATGATAAAGATACAGGTCATTCTCGTCAATGCACTGCTCGCCGAGGATCTTGTCCTTGATCCAGGCCTCCAGCCCGTTCCAGTAATAACTGCCGAACAAGATCACCGGCACCTTCGGCATACGGCCCGTCTGAACGAGCGTCAGGCTTTCAAAAAGCTCGTCGAGCGTCCCGAAACCGCCGGGAAACACAATGACCGCCTTGGCGTATTTAACGAACATGACCTTGCGGCAAAAGAAATAATGAAAATTGATGAGCGTCCGGATAAAAGGATTCGGCTTCTGCTCAAACGGCAATTCAATATTCAGACCGATCGACTCGCCCTTGGCCATGAACGCCCCGCGATTGCCCGCCTCCATGATGCCAGGGCCTCCGCCGGTGATGACCGCATAACCATTCTCGACCAGCAGCTGAGCCGTTTGTTCGGCGAGCTGGTACATCTTGTGATTAGGCTTCAGACGCGCGGAACCAAAGATCGTAACCCCGTTATCAACCTTGTGCAGGCTGTCAAAGCCTTCCACAAATTCCGCCATGATGCGAAAAATACGCCACTGATCCATTTCATAAAAATCAGCTGCTGAACCTTCATTCTTCCTGCTCATAGGCCCTCACTAGAATTGCAACGGTTTCTTCCAGGTTTCCTTCAGCGCATGCACCTTCGCCTTGAGGCAGAGATTATCCTTCAGCCCGTAAACAAAGAGTTCCGGCGCCTGCTGGACGCGGCCGATCAATCCCACGGGAACCCCCGCCATCGCCTGCGCGAACGCTTTCTGACGGGAAGGATCCACCTCGACCAGAAACCTTGAATTCGATTCGGAAAAAAGGACGGTGTCATCGCGCCTGGCGGTGCCTTCAAAAGGCACAGCCCCGAGGATCGCATTGGCGCCAAACCCGCCGGCGAACGCCATTTCAGCCAAAGCCACCGCAAGCCCTCCCTCGGAACAATCATGCGCGGCCAGGACCAGCCCGCGGCGGATCGCACCAGCGAGAGCCGTATACGCTGCCAAGGCCTCTGCCGGACGCACCTGCGGCACAGCATTCCCCAAAGCACCGAATGTCTTAAAATAAACGGAGCCGCCCAGCTCATCATACGTCTTGCCGACGGCATAGATCAAACTGCCGGCTTTCTTGAAGTCCATGGTGACTGCCTTGGCCACATCGCTGACAATGGCCATCGCAGAAATGAGCAGCGTCCCCGGGATCGCGATCGAACGGCCCTTGTCCGTGTATTCATTGTAAAAACTGTCTTTGCCGGAAATAAAAGGCGTCGCGTAAGCCACGGCAAAATCATGACAGCCCTTGGCCGCACGCACAAGGCCGCCCAGCCGGTCAGGCTTATCCGGATTTCCCCAGCAGAAATTATCAAGGATGGCGATGGTCGGGATATCACCGCCGACAGCCACGATCTGGCGTATCGCCTCGTCGATCACGCTGCCAGCCATCCAGTAAGGGTCGATCAGGCCAAAGCGCGGGTTGATGCCGTTGGACACCGCGATGCCTTTTTTGGAATCAAGGCGCGGGCGGATGACACTCGCATCCGACGGGCCGTCGCAGGCAGGGCCGACTAAAGGCTTCACCACACTGCCACCCTGAACCTCATGGTCATAGCGGCGGATGATAGCCTCCTTGGAGCACACATTGTAATCGGCGAGGACTTCCTCCAGTTTCGGCAAGAGATCCGCCGGACAGGCAAACTTCGGCTCCTTATGCCGCGGCTCCGCCCATACAGCTTCCTTGGCGATCTTGGGGATACCGCCGTGCATGAAAGACATATCCAGGTCACAGACCCGCACCGCATGGTAATAAAGTTCAAGCCGCCCGGTGCCCGTGTAGGTACCGATGACCGCCAGCTCAACATTTTCCGATGCGAAGAGAGCCTTGAGTGTGGCGATCTTCGACGGAGAGACAGCCATGACCATGCGTTCCTGCGACTCGCTGATCCATATTTCCGTATAATGAAGACCCTGATATTTCAGCGGCACCTTGTCCAGATCGACACGCGCGCCAAGCACCTCGCCCATCTCGCCCACGGCGCTCGAAAGGCCGCCGGCACCGCAATCGGTCAAGGCCGTAAAAAGCCCCTGGTCACGGGCCTGCATCAGCACATCGAGGACTTTCTTCTCTTCAATCGGATTACCGATCTGCACCGCCCCTGATGACACCACTTCGGACTCGTGCGTGAGTTCACCGGAAGAAAAGGTAGCGCCGTGGATACCGTCACGCCCCGTGCGCCCGCCGGCCACGACCACAAGATCGCCCTTGCGGGCAGCCTTCTTGTCCTTCCCCTTGGGGATCAAGCCGATCGTGCCGCAGAAAACCAGCGGATTACCAACAAAATGTTCGTGGAAACAAACCGCGCCATTGACCGTGGGGATACCCATCTTGTTGCCATAATCGCGCACCCCGCTGACAACGCCTTTCATCACACGCTTGGGATGAAGGACGCCCGCAGGCAACTTGTCCGCAGGGAAGTCCGGCGGTGCAAAACAAAAAATATCCGTATTGCAAACAGGCTTGGCGCCAAGGCCGGTGCCCAGGATATCACGGATAACGCCGCCCACCCCGGTATTCGCTCCGCCAAAAGGCTCGAGCGCCGACGGATGATTGTGCGTTTCCGCCTTGAAACACATATTATATTCATTGTCAAACTTCACAATACCGGCATTGTCATGAAAAACAGAAACACACCACGACTTATTGAGCGTCGTGGTCGCCTTAACGATCGTGTTCTTTAAAAGGTTCTGGATCAGCTCCGTCTTGGCCTTGCCTTTGTGCTTGACCGTGTAACGGATATCGCCACGGAAGGTCTTGTGATGGCAGTGCTCGCTCCAGGTCTGGGCAATGGTCTCAAGCTCAATGTCCGTCGGCGCACGGCCCTTGCCATCAAAATGCGCCTGGATCGCCTTCATCTCATTGGCATTAAGGTACAGCTGGCCGCAGGCGGCAAGCGCGGTCAACTTCTTGGCCGAAAGCCCTTTCAACGGGACCACCGCCACAGCAGGCACGGCCTTGGTCACCCGGTCAAGCACGACCGTACGGAAGGAATCCGCCGGATCCTTGACCGCGTGCTGGATCAGCTTGTTCATCAGGGCCTTATCCTTGATGAGCTCAAATTCTTTGTCACTCACCGTGCCGCCGATCACAAACTGCCGGGCGGTGCGCACGGACTTGATGCCGGCGACCCGCATATCAGCGATCCCCTTGAGGGTTGTTGTTTCCACCGGATCCATCACGCCGGGATTATAGGCCACTTCGGCCACGCGTGATCGCACCGCCGAAGAAACCACGAACGGTTCAGCCACAGGCTTGCCTGTAATACGGTAATCCTGCGCCACCGGATCAACGAGAAGTTCACGGGCAATACGATCCGCATCTGGCAGGCTGAAGTCGCCTTCAAGGATAAAAACCTGCACCACGCGCACATCCACCACCGATGCCACGCCCATATCGGCGATGTCGCGCAGGACGCCATGCCCTGCGGCATCAAAAATACCGTCTTTGTCTTTTATTTCAATACGACAGATCATATAAGGTAGGAAAAAATGAAACGCTGATTAAATTCAAGCTGCCTTGCCCGTTACTCTTTTTAAAACTTCCTGGTACCCTTCCTTTATATTCCCAAGGTCATGGCGAAAACGATCTTTGTCAAGGCGCACCCCGGTGCCCACTTCCCAGAAACGGCACGTGTCCGGTGATATCTCGTCGGCAAGAATAACCTCGCCTTTGTGCCGGCCGAATTCGACCTTAAAATCGATCAACTCGATATTGAGCGCCAGAAAGAACTTCTTCATCAGTTCATTGATCTTGAAGGTCAACTCCCTGATCGTGGCAATTTCAGATGCCGTGGCGATATCCAGCGCCAGGATGTGCGTCTCATTCATCAAAGGATCATTGAACGCATCCTCTTTATAACAGAATTCAAGGACGGGCGCCGATAATGTCCGGCCTTCGGTCACACCATAGTTGCGGCACAAGGAACCTGCCGCACGGTTACGGATGATGACCTCGACCTTGACGATCTCGACTTTCTTGACCAGCATTTCCCGGTCGGATAGCTGTCGGACAAAATGCGTCGGAATGCCGTTCTGCCCCAGGTACTCAAACACCTTGGTCGAAATGGCATTGTTCATGATCCCTTTTTCATCGACCGTGCCTTTTTTCTTGGCATTGAACGCCGTCGCATCATCCTTGAAATACTGGATAACGCAATCCGGATTATCGGTCGCGTAAAGGATCTTGGCCTTGCCCTCGTAAAGTTTAGCGCGCTTTTCCATTACTTAAGCCCCACTTTTTTGAAAATAAGGTCGCGGTGTTTGATGTAATACTTGATATCGAAACAGGCATTGATCTCGTCTTGCGACATATGCTTGCGCACGCGGCGGTCGCGGGAAAGGACATCCTTGAAATCCGATGTCTCCTGCCACACCTGCATGGCACAGCTCTGGATGATCTCGTAAGCCTCCGAGCGCGGCAGGCCTTTCTTCATCAACTCAAGCAGGCAGCGCTGCGAGTAGATAAGGCCGCGTGTCTTCTGCAGGGACTCGATCATGTTCTTGGGATAAACGAGCAACCCTTCAACCAGCGGAATGAACTTGTTGAGCATATAATCCAGGGCGATGGTGCTATCGGGGATAATGACGCGTTCTGCCGACGAATGGCTGATGTCGCGCTCGTGCCAGAGATCCATATTATCAATGCCGACCTGGGCATTGGCCTTGAGGATACGCGCCAGCCCGCAGATACGTTCGCACGTGACAGGGTTACGCTTATGCGGCATGGCAGATGACCCGATCTGCCCCTTGAAGAAAGGCTCCTCAACTTCGAGCACTTCAGTCTTTTGAAGAAGGCGGATCTCCGTGGCGAACTTGCTCAAAGACGCGCCGACAACCGCAATGACATTCAAAAAATGCGCATGATGATCGCGCTGGATGACCTGCGTGGCGATATTGGCAGGCTTTAATTTCAGCTTCTCGCAGACATACTGCTCGACCTGCGGATCAATATTGGCATACGTCCCCACTGCTCCGGAAAGTTTACCGATGCGCATATCTTCGGCGGCTGTTTCAAGGCGGATAAGATTGCGGCTCATCTCATCGTACCAGATGGCCAGCTTGAGCCCAAAGGTCATGGGTTCGGCGTGCACACCGTGCGTACGGGCGATACATACGGTATCTTTATACTTCTTGGCCTTAAGTTTCAGGACACCGAGCAGTTTCTTGATATCACCAATAACAATATCACTGGCCTCAACGCACTGCACCGACAATGCCGTGTCAAGCAGGTCGGAAGAGGTCATCCCGATATGCAGGTATTGCGCTTCAGGTCCGAGATTCTGGCCGACGTTCTGGATGAACGCCACAACATCGTGCTTGGTGCGCTCTTCGATGCGCTTAACCTCGTCGAGATCGAACCGAGCATTCTTCTTTATTTTTTCAAGAGCCGGTTTGGGGATCTTCCCCAGGCCGCACATCGCTTCGCAGGCAAGGACTTCAATCTGGAGCATGATCTCAAGCTTGTGCTGTTCCGACCATATCCGCCCCATCTTCGAAAGTGTATACCTGTCGATCATAATATGCTCCTTTTAATAGATTAAAAATCTCATCTGATGTTCAAGGAATTCCCAATATAACAAAGAACCCCCTTGAAATCAAATAAATTTTACCCGTAAAATTATAAACTATTGCGCGGTAACAGGTTGAGTGGCTGCCGGCTCACCCTGATCCTGCTTGAGGCTCGCGGGAAGATGCGCATCGAGGTATTTCATGCTCATTTCCACGGAATCCTTCATCAGAAGGGGCAGGGTCTGTACCAGTTTTCTACCTTCAGGTGATGCGTAAAAACGAATATAGGCACGCAGGTCGGCTTCAGAAAAATGTTTGTCATAGATCGGCAAAAGTTCCTGGATGATCTCATCCACTTTGACCGAACCACGAAATGCTTCCGCTTGCTCAGGCTTAAGGGAAGCGGTCATCTGATCAAAATTCGCCTGCATATTCTCCTTGACCCCGTAAATTTCGACAAACTTGCGGATCAGAGCGTCCTTCTGCAAGCCGTCAAACTCATCTGCCGGAACCACTGGTGCCAATATCTTATCGGACGCAGGTAGCACGGCCGGTGCTGCCGCCGCAACTGGTTCCTGGGAAGATTCAACCGCATCGACTTCATCATTATAATAGGTCAGCGGCACGCCATTGACATTGATCTTGATCCATTCAGAGCTTCTCTCGATAAGATTCCCTTCAACCACGGAGCCGTTCTTCAATTTGACAGTATCCGCGAGAGCCGGCATAGCACCCAGACACAAACCCACAAGCATGACAATAAGTCCCCTCATAGCATCCCCCTTGTTGTTATGATCCAAAGATATACCATCGATTGTAAAAACTTTACGCCTGCCGTCAATCGAATTCGTACTTGGACGCAAGCGGTGTTCATGATACCATAACCGTTATGTTAAACAACCTGCGCCAGAAAATCGATCAAACCCTTGTCTCTTTCCTTGATACCGTCGAGAAGGAATACAACTTCCACCGCGTTAACCCTTTGCTTTACACCAGTATCCGCGAATTCTCCTTGCGCGAAGGCAAGCGCATCCGGCCACTCTTGTTCCTGCTCGCCTACAAAGGGTATGCCCCTCAAGGGAAAAAGATCACGGCGGCGCTGTACCGTACCGCCACCGCCATCGAATTCCTGCACAACTTCATGCTCATCCACGACGACATCATCGACCGCTCGGACCTGCGCCGTGGCCGGCCAACCATGCATCGCCTGCTCGAGAAAACTATCCCGGCCGCAGATCCCTACAGGCTGGGTACCGATCTGGCGATCATCGCGGGCGACATTGTCCATGCCATGGCCATCGACGCCTTCCTCGCCGTCAGCGAAGACCCCGCGCGCAAAGAACGCGCCTTAAGCTATTTCGTCCACACCTCCGCCTTCACGGCCATGGGCGAATTCGTGGACACCCTGCACGGGGTAGACCAGCTGAAACATGTCGCCGAGGATGATGTCTTCCTCAATTATTCCCTGAAGACCGCGCGCTACACTTTCCAGTGCCCACTGGTTACAGGCGCGATCCTCGCCGGTGCTTCCCGGCACGAAACGCAGCGTCTGGCCGAGTTCGGGCTACTTATCGGGCAGGCCTTCCAGATCCAGGATGATATCATCGGGATATTTGAGACCGAACAAGCCATTGGCAAGTCCATTTTGAGCGACCTGGCCGAACAAAAAAAGACACTGCTCATGGTGCACGCCGACCGCACCCTCAGGGGCAAAGCCCATCAGCATTTCACGCAATTATTCCTCAAGCCCGCTCCAAACCTGGCGGATCTGGATGCCATACGCAAGATCCTCGTCGATGCCGGCACGCTGGTCTATGCCCTCGATGCCATGCGCACCCACGCCACTCAAGCCAACACGATCCTCAAAAGCCTCAAGCTAACCCCGCGCTACCGCACCCTCATCCACACCGCCCTCTTCAACCTCTTCCGGCACGCCGAAACTGTTGCTAAAAAGTGGCAATCTCCAGGAAGTTAAAAACCGGAGCTGCTGAATACGCCGATTCAACAACTCCGGTTCAAAATATTCACTTTCGTGTGTCCTTATTTCGTCACCCAGCGGCCCGAGGGTTCCTGGATTTTTTCACCCACAGCGGCTTTGTCGCGCTGAACACCGGCGAAAACACCTTCAACCGTGGCCATGGCTTTAGCACCGAGGTCATTCTGCTCGACGATCGCCTGGTAAAGCTCTTTACGATTGGCATTCTCGGCGTTAACAAGTTCTTTCACAAAAACACCGCTCCCGTCGAAGATTTCCACATAACCACGGTTATTCTCACCCACAACGCCCTGCCCTTTGATCGCTTTCAACTCGGCAAAACGGGCTTTGCGCGCCTGCAGCGCGGCCTCGACCTGCGGAGTCATGACCTTGATATCATAACCGGCCTGCGCCGCGGACATACCGCAAACACCTGCCAGAAAGACCGCCAAAAAAACAGCACAACCGAACTTTCTCATAACCCCCCCCTTATTTGGTTTGCCCGCCGCTGATCATATCCTCGATACCCGACGCGGTCTTTTCCAGGCCTTTGATATCAATGGTAATATGCGCATTGATCGTGATCGGACGATTGGGATCGCCGATAGCCTTGACGGTACAACCACTCCCAACCGCCATGCTCATCATCAGGACAAAAATCATTTTCGATCGTTGCATGCCTCCTCCTCATTTCAAGAATTTCTGACCGTACGCCGCTAGGGAAGCGAGCGTCCCATCCGTATTGATCTCGTGCGCCAGATTCAACTCAAGATTAACCTCTCGGCTTCTCAGGCGCAGTTCCCCCGTGAATTTCCCCTTGGCACCGCCCTTCATTGTAAACGAAAAAAGCTCCATGGCAAGCTTCCCGCCATTGCGGATAAGAAAATCCAGCCGTTTCTTCTCGCGCGACCTGGGCAAATACTGTGTCAACGCCGCCAGCAACGCCGCACTCACCTGGCCTCCGGCGGGCATGGTCAGGTCGACATCCAGGGTATCCACCGTACCGATACCACCTGCCAGCTTGACCGCGCCTGTCATCACACCATTTAATTGATCAGCGAGTTCACGGTTAAGCTCTGCCAGCTGTGCCACATCGCACCCTTCAACAAAGATCTCCGCCGCATACGTCAACGATGGACCCAGATGAACAACCGCCTGCCCCGTCACACGGCCACCATAAGCCTGCAGCTTGACCGCACGCCATTCAATCTCCGCGCCTTTGATGATAATAAAGGCCGACACAGCCCGCGCACGGATATTATCCCAGACCGCCTCCTGCGCTGTAACGGAACCGCTCAGCGTATCCCCGGCGAGCGTCAACTGCAGACCCGCCTCCCTGGCATCGCCGGCATCATAAACCCCATGGGCATGCTCTAGGCTCACCAGGATCCGCCGCTCCCTGCCCCACACACTTTGCAACCCGGTAACAATGACGCCGGGCGTTTCCAAGATCAACGGTTTACCATTGATCCCAAGCTCAATGCGGACGTCCTTCAGTTCTAACCGGCCAGGCAGGGAAAACGACTGCCGGCCGATGCGCAGTTCTTTCATAACAACCCCGGGACGTCCTGCCAACGCACGGCTACAGGCTTCACGGGTCAACCAAGGGGTTTGCAACGCGCTCACCACCAACAGCACCACAGATAAAGAAATGGCCGGAATCAACCAACGCATAAACAGCTCCATTGTGTATTCAAAGAAACCTATCAAATAAGCCTGGCCGATATTTCATCGAGCACCAGGCGCCCGCGGTCAGCCACTTGCATACACGCCCCGTCGCGGATCAGCCATCCGTCGGCTACCAGCACATCCAGTTCTTCACGCCGGTCAACAGGCAACAAGACACCAAAACGTTCCTCGAGCAGGGCGATATTGATACCCGCGTTCATCCGTAACCCGAGAACAAGCGTTTCCATCAACCTTGCCACCGGCGTCAAATGCTCCTGCCCGATGACGGCACGCCCGCCGGTACGGATCATCTTGAGGTACTGCGGCAGGGTGTCCGCGTTCCAGGAGCGCTGGCCGTCATGATGCGCATGCGCCCCCATCCCCAGCCCCACATAATTACCGCCCTGCCAGTAATGGCTATTATGGCGCGACTCAAATCCGGACCTGGCGAAATTACTGACCTCATACTGGAAAAGCCCCGCCGCTTTCAACCGGGCACACACCTGCTGGTACAATTCCGCTTGGCTATCCAGCGATACCTTTTCTCCGCGCACATGAAAGACACTGCGCTCCTCGACGGTAAGGGCATAAACCGCCACATGCTCACTGCCCAGGGACACCAACGCATCCATATCCTGATCCAGCTGCGCCGTCGTCTGCCCCGGGAACCCGAACATCAGATCGACACTGATATTATCAAAACCAGCCGATCGAAGCACCTTAAATGCGTAAAAGTTTTCCGCGACCCCGTGCGTCCGCCCCAGCCATGACAAATACCGACGGTCAAACGACTGCGCGCCAAAACTCACACGGTTAAAACCGAGCGATCTTAATAGGGCTGCTTTCTCTGGCGTCACGCTTTCGGGGTTCATTTCAAACACACGCTCGGCATCCCCGCCGATGAAGTTCTCCCTGACCAACGCAGCCAGGCGTCTGATCCCGTCCGTAGACAAGAGCGAGGGCGTCCCGCCGCCCACATACAACGAAGAAACCGCCTGTTGCCTGTACGGCTGTGCCTCGAGCTCCACAGCGTCAAGATAGTCCGCTTCACGGAAAAATCTGCCCGTCACGACAGGGAACGCGCAATACAGGCATTTCCGCGCGCAGCACGGGATATGAATATACAGCGATGTCATCATAAGCAGCCTCATTTTCTCACCCACCCACAGGAAAAATTGAACCCATGAAGGCTTCCTTATCAACACCGTCGATAAGCAATAACTCGTTATCATGTCATAATTAATAATTAAAGAAAAAATAATTAAATATTTTTTACATCTTAAACTATAAATGTTAATATAAACGTAAGTTTTAACATTTAATCATGAAAGGAGAAAATAACATGGCTTGCTCAACAAAATGCTGTCCCAAGGGCGTCACCAAGAAGGCTCCCGCTGCGAAAGCAGCTCCTGCCAAGAAGGCGGCTCCTGCGAAGAAAACAGCGAAGAAGAAGTAAGACCTCTTATCGTGATGTGTTAAAGACCCTCCGGGATTCCGGGGGGTTTTTTATAGCACGGACACCCCCACTTGTCAGAAATTTAACATCATCTCTTTTATATCCGCAGACGTTTTAGTCTCTGATAATAACACGGAGCGACGGGCCATGTCGGTTCGTGCTGTGTCGACGTGTGCGGCGAGGGCGGCAATAAGTTCCTTGTAGGCCAACACGTCGGAACGGTCTGCCCTTGCGACCCTGCGGGCATACGTCAGCACTTGTTGCTTGTCACGCACGATCTGCCGGAATTCACTGGACAGGGCGGGATCAGCAAGGCAATAGTTCAGGTATTCATCCGCCTGGAGGTAAAGCCCGTCCACTTCGGCAAAAGCCCCAGCATCGGCCAATTTCAGGATCATGATCCCCTGCGGCACATCAGCCAGCAGGTCGACCCCGGCCAGGGTGCGCGCCGTAACAGGAACGCCAGACCATGATAATTCTTCCAAGGCTGCCGTTGTCCCCTTACCGGTGGCGCGGAACTTGGCCAGTGCCTCACGCCAGCGACGCGCCTTGACCTCCCTCGCTTCATTGAATGCCTGAACGAAGGTCTTGACCGGAAACACCTCTTTATAACTATCCTCGGAAAGCACCCGATCACCGGTGATCCCAATGACCTGGTCAATGCGTCTTTGATCAAGTCCCAGGCGACCGAGCGCCTGCGCCACCACATGGATGCGCCGCCTCCCGTCGGACAATGATACGGTGCCGTCTAAACTGGCCAGCGCGTCAAAAGGCCGAACGGATTTCTGGCACACCCGCATGGCCTCGACCAACCCCAAGCCCTGATTGGCCTTGAGGCACTCCCGCTCCGACTGCCGGCTCAATCGCTCCGCCGGGCCTTCAGCGCCGCGTTCGATCTCGGACAGCCGCGCCGACTCCATGGCAAGCCGCTCGTAAGCGGCCATGCGGTAATGTTTAAGAACATCAGCGGTCACGGGGCTTGAGTATTCAAGTAATAGCAAAGGATGCCGGAGCGAAACATAACTCTGGTAATCCTTATCCTGCCGCAGGTTCTTGATTAAATATTTATCGAAGGCCGCGTCAAGGTCGCGCAAGGCACTCGGGCGTGTCATCCCCTCGACCGCAAGCGCTTTAACCTCGGACATCTTCTCCTGATGCCCGACCTGGTCGATGCCAGGCGTGCGAAAATAATAATCTGCCTGATCCTCTTTCAGGGCTTCGCGGAGCACCGTATCCGCCGGACGGACACGTTCAAAAATATCGGCGTGCGCCAACGGCATGGCCGGCAGCATCAGCAAAAACAGGATCAAGCCTCTCATTCCGGCAGCCTCTCCAGGATACGCTGAGCCGCGGCGATCTTCTTGAGACGTTCTTTCTGCCACGCGAGGTATTTCAGCGCTGTTGTTGCATTGGGGTCATCGAGAAAAGCCTCGACGACCGCTGGCGGCGCGAAACCTCTTTCCACCCATAAAGGATCCGGGAACGAAGGCTTAGCCTGGGCATTTTCTTTAACGGCAAAATATTCGATCCGGCCGATGCCGTAAAGATCCGCCGCGACCACCGACGGGAAGGCCGCACAGCCCACGATCAAAACAAGCAACATTCTTTTTTTCGCCAGTAGATCCACACAAACCTCCCGTCGCGTGCGTTCACGCCATTGTCCCATAAGGCCGGATCTGCCCCGACAGCCATGCAGCGCTGCTTGACCGGCGACACCATCTGCAAGCGGTCAAAACGGACATCCGGCCAGAAAAGCACCGGGGCTACAACCTGATGCGGTGTCTGAGGTTTTAGCGCCGCGATATCAACCGCCCTGAAAGCCGCCACCGCAGAAGCCGTGGCCGGGCTGGCGTGCACCACAAACCCGGTGCGCGGATAAAGCGGCCCCCAGACCCCCAGACATAACCCCGGGAATAAAGCACCGTAACGCGCACAGACAGGGGCGACCTTAGCGGTCATCTGCGCCAGGGGATGCTTCATCTCGTAACGCGCGCGCCGCCATTCATCCCTGTCCTGTTCACTGATATAACTGATCGCACTCCCCAAATCCGGCAGACCTTCACACGGGGCTTCGACCATGAGTGAAAAGGTATCTGAAAAAGGAAACCCGAAAACATGGGCCTCGTTCAGGTGAAGATTGGTCGTATCGGCTTGTCCCGCGGCCCCGCACGCAGAGGCCTCTGCCCGCGAACCGGCCATAGCGGCCACAACAGACTTATATTCCATGATGCCCGATACCCCGGAACGTCGGGTGGTTTCAACCAGCAAGACCGGCTGCCAGTAACGGACCTTGGCTCCTACAAAGGGCGGTGAATTCCTCCGGCAAACGCCGAGCACCTGGAACCTGACACACGGCCAGTCCGCCTGGGCTGCCAAAGCAACAAGGCTTTCATCGGCTGTCACCGGAACAACAGTAAAAGTCAAAAGGATCAGGGCAATGATGGCTTGCATATCACGACCTTATGATCCAGTACAACGCCATCGACGGCTGAACGTTGTTGTGCGCAAGGCCGCCCCCGGCTGCTGCTGTGACGCCCGCGCGCTGGGATGTGAGTAACGGGGAAGAACTCCCATCGTACCGACTGCCCGTCCAAGGTGATTCGTTATAGCCGTGCGTGTGCGCCGGCATTTCGGCGATGGTCAACCGATGCGCTTCTTCACCGAAGATCCCGCCCAGCGAACGCCCCCGGGTATCGGTCATGACATTGGCCGCAGAGCCGCCCATATTATCAAGCCCCACGACCGTGCGTCCGCGCAAATCAGGCAGATTGAACGTTGTTGACCCGTTGCCTGGACCATAGGTGGTGCCGATCACAGCGAACAATCCCGTATAATCCGCGCGCGCCACAGCGCGGCCGTCACAGATCAGCCAGCCTGAGGGCAGTGTCCCCGCAGGCCACGGCACGATCGTCCCGGCCGCTGCCAGTGATTCCGTCCCCGGCGGTGTTACCTTGAGATTGACCCGTGTTCCGTTGATAACCGGCATCGGCAATAACACGGCTGTCGCTGACGCAAGGTCCGCCGGTAAAGTCGTGGTCAAATTTAGAAGCGCCCCCGCCTTCTGAACTTCATAAAGGTTCCCAAAAGGATTCCTGGTGCTCCAGGCTGTGTCTAGGAATCCGGCCGTACGCAAAGCATCAAGGCTGTCAGGCCATTGTTGTTTTTCGATATAATACGCGCGCGCAACCTCGGCGATCTGGGACATCTCCATCGCCGTCTTTCTGGCCGCTTCCAAGCGCACCCCGCGGACAAAATCAGGGACGACCGCGCCGGCCAGGATCATGGCCATGGCCAGGGCCAGCGACAATTCGATCAAGGTGAAACTCCGTCTACGGTGCATGCTTATTCCTTTGTTGGTATAATAACCGCGCCGCTTGGCCATGATCCTTTCCAATCGACAGACGGATCAGGTCCCAGGAGCCCCTGGACTGAACCACAAACCCGTATCTCCCGGCGTCTGCTTTGGCCGTTCCGGCGGGAACCTCGGTTTCGATCCACAGGCGCCGCGCGTCTGAAGCAAAGGTGTACGCACGGCCCCAGCTATTATTTTCCGGCATCCTGGGAAGCACCCCATGGATCTCCTGCCACGCGGCAGGCCATACCCCCTGAAGGCTGGCGTATTGACGGCCAGCCTCAAGAAAAGCCGCCATATCATTGACCGTGCGCCGGGCACGGGCCATGGCCACCGGTTTACCGGCAGAACAGAGAACCCCGCCGGCCACGGCCACGAGCAAGACGCACGTCAACGACAATTCCAGCAAGCTGGCCGCGCGCTTCATCAAAACGTGGCTTTCCATACCTTGCCTGCCTGGTCGTAATTAGTCGCTTCCGCTCGCGATAGAAACGTACTGGTCAATTCAGCACCCGCCGACGCAGGGACGCTGGCGAGCGCAATGTCCACCCGCGTATTATCCGCCGCGTTCGCCGCCACGGTGTAATCACCGCCAAAGCTATTGGCAAGGGCAGGATCAAAGTTGTTGGGCAACAGGCCGGCAGTCTTGAGCGTCCCTACGCTAACGCCGGTATAGGTGAGATTCTGCCCCGAAAGATAATTCTGCGCAGCGATGCGCAAACTGTCGACCGCCTGCGCCTCCCGCTGAAGGCGGCATTTATTCATCATCCCGCCACCGGCGGCCACAACGCTCACAAGGACACCCATGAGCCCTATGGCTATCGCCAGTTCCATCAAAGAAAATCCCCGGTTATAACGTGCGTTCCTCTTCATCTTCCCCTCCTGGTTTACGGTTTCAACACACCAATGTGTGTCAGATTGGCATAAATAGGTTTCAAGAATGCAAGTGCCATGAGCATGACAAAGAACGCCGCTACGCCCAGCAAGGCCGGCTGAAGTGTTGCCGCCAGCAGGCCGACGCGCGTTTCGAAGGAACGATAATAAAATTTGAACACACGCTCGCAATATTCATCGTAATGCCCGGTTTCCTCGCCGAGCCTGACAGTTTCAACAACCAGCCGCGGGAAATATTTTCCAACAGCCAAAGCAGCTGAAAACGTATGCCCTCCGGCAAGGTATTGCCGGCAGTGTTTTAATTCCATCCCGGTTCTGTTGACAGCCGCGGCCGCCGCCTCCGTGAGGGCGGTGTCGAGCGGAATACCACTGCGCAACAGCACAAAGATATCGAAAAAACACAAGGCGATCTCGAGGTCCCGGTGCGCCCGGCCAACCAAAGGAAGTTCATTCAAAAAGGCATGCCATTGATCAGGATAGCGTGAGATCAATCCCATCATGGTCAGCCCCAGGACTGCGGTCCCACCAAACAACCATCCCCCCGCGTGCACGATGAAAGCGCTGAAAGTGATAAGGGCGCGTGTCAACCAATTATCCAAGGCCTCCGGCGGTAACAGCGGCGCCAGTTGGGGCACAACGGCCTGTGCCATATAAATGAGCACCACCAAAAGAAGCCCGATGACGCTTGCCGGATAAATAACCGCCTGAAGGCATTTATCCTTTAAACGCGCGGACAGGTCAAAATGATCCGCCAGAAGCCCCATGACCAAAGGTAGATTCCCGGCATGCTCGCCAGCCTTAACCGCATTTAAAGCCAAACGAGGGAAAAGGCCTGTTTGCCCCATGGCCTGTGCCAACGGGCGGCCTGCGGCAAGTTCAAGGAGCATCACCGCACAACCCCGCGACAACCGTGGATCAAGGACAGCTTCTTTGAGTGAACCCAGGGCATGGTTAAGGGCAATGCCCGCCACCAGCATATTGGCAAGGTCCCTGAAGAAAAACGACAGACGTGCGGCCGGGACAGCCCTTGGCGGTAACAAGAACAACGCTGTCATCGCACCACCCGCGCAGCCTCTTCGGGCGCGATGACCCCTTCGCGCACAAGCCGGCAGGCATCGGCGTGCATGGTGATCACGCCGGGCCTGGCCCTGACTTTCAAGAAGATCTCGTTGACCAGCCCCTGCTCGATCATGAAACGTATTTCATCATCGATGAACAAGGTTTCCGCCACCACGGTCCGCCCCCGATAACCGTCAAAACACCAGGGGCATCCCCGCGGATCCGCCCGATGAATGATCTGCCCCGGCCCGTTGACAAAAGCCTGTTCCGCCTCGCCGAGGAGCAGCGGCGTCACAAATTCCTCGATCCGGCAATGCGGACAAAGCTTGCGCACCAGCCGCTGGGCGACAACACACTTCAGGGTGCTGGCGATATAACTGTTATCCACTCCCAGGTCACGCAGGCGCAAGATGGCACTTACGGCATCACGGGTATGCAGTGTTGAAAAGACCTTGTGCCCCGTGATCGCCGCACGCACGGCTTCTTTGGCCGTCTTTTCATCGCGGATCTCGCCGATCAGGATGATATCCGGGTCATGCCGCAGAAAGGCCCGTGCCAACTGATGGAAATCATGCCCTTTACGGATATCGACCGGCACCTGGGTCACCAGCGGCAATTTGATCTCAACCGGATCTTCCGCCGCCACAACCTTGATCCCGACAGCCTTGACATGATTGAGCATGGCATAAAGGCTGGTGGTCTTGCCACAACCGGTAGGCCCGGTCAAGAGCACGATACCGCCGGGGCTTTTAACCGCACGCTCAATGACACGGCAATGCCCCGGGGCATAACCCAGGCTTTCCAGGGGCACGGCCGAGCGTGTTTTATCGAGAAGCCTCAGTACGAGCGAGGCCCCGTTGACCGACGGTATGTGCGAAAGCCGGATATCCATCCGGCGGTTGCCGCACACATGATCAAAGCGCGCGTCATGCAGTTTCATGAAATCGCCCGCGCTGATCTCGGCACGATTAAAGAATATGTTCACGATCCGTGCATGATCCCCGCGCGCGAAAGAACGGTGAAAGCGCAGGACCCCGTCGAGACGCAAGCGCACTTCGACCGAGTCTCCCGAAGGTTCGATGTGGATATCCGTTGCGCCCAGATCGATCGCTTCTTCCAGAAGGCTGTCCGCGGCATCCTGGACACCGCGTGTGCCGGCCTCAACAGCCCCTTGCTGCGCCTTCACGAAATGGGCCGCCCCCGCCGCAATGGTATCGCTATTGCCAATAAAGAACCGCACCTCCGAACCGAACACCGACACCACCTGATCCGTTGCCCGGGTATCATACGGGTCCGCAAGGACAAAAACGGTCCCCGCCGTATCGGTGCAAGGTAAAACCAGATGCTCCTGCATGAAAGCCCCGCCCAACCGGCTCGCCGCCGCTTGATCGAGGCACGCCGCACCTTCATAAACCGGCCAGCCTGATTGCTCGGACAATCCGGCCATCAGGTCTTCCTCACGCACAAGCGCATACTGACGCAAGATGTTCCCGAGGCGTTCGCGCCCCGCTGAAGACGCCTGCACCCCAAGGCCCAACGCCACATCGCCCGACGTCAGGGCGCCCCGCCTTACCAGCAATGCTCCCAAGGGTTCGGGTTTCATCCGTCGTGCCGTTATCATCGGACCTCCAGCAAGCTTTCATGCCCGTCTTGCGTCACCATGGTGATCTCCGTCGCGGATATTTTCTTGATGATCCTGTCCGCGCAACGATCGCCTTCTTGCCAACGCTTGAGCACGCCGTCCACATCCACCACCGCTTCCTTGCGCGTCCCGGTGATGGCTATATAACGCACATGAATATTGGGCTCCGTTCCGGCTTGTTCGTGCGGCTTTCGGGTTTCCCCGCCGCCTGAAAGCCCGGCGAGTTCGAGTGAAACTTTTTTGCGCTCAAGTTCAAGCTTCAAGCGCTCCACATCCAGATGCAGTAACTGCAGTTCTTCCTCCCTGGCGCGCTCCGTGTCAACACGCCCCCGCATCTTTTCGAGCGTTGCCGTCCCGTCGTCAACAGCCGGTCCGGCCGCCAGTGCCGCGCTGGCGAACATGAAGATCAAGCAAATGCTCCCCACCTGTTTTTTCATGATGCCCCCTCCTGAAGTCCAACAATAATAACTTCCATCTCGAGCGTATCTTTTGTTCCCTTTATACGACGGATCACCGCCGTCCCCTTCTCTTCTATCCCTGAGAAAGCCCTCAGCATCGAAAAGAAGGCACTCCGGCTCTGTAGCCCCGTGCAATGCACATTTAGCGGCAGTTGCTGCACCCCCGCCCAGGGAGAAGCTTCCACCGCGCGGCGCATATCCCCTTGAACCATGCCCGGGACGATCACCGTGCAGGCCGTATGCTCCGAGCGCCCGATTACATAAATGTCATTGATAAACCCGGCGTACGCCTCTTTAAAAATATCTTTCGGGGGTGTGCGCTCCAGCACGGCACAAGCTTTAAGCTCCTCGTTCAGACGGCGTGTCTCGTGCAGCGTTTGGGCCAGTGCCACGTTCTTTCTGGCCGCACGATCCCGAGCGGCATAGCCTGTCACTAAGCCCGCAACCAGCAACAGGCTTCCGGCAAAGATCACCAGCAGCCTCATGGTGCTCTCCTTTCTTCGGCCGGGCAGGTAGAAAATACAGCACGGATCTTCAACCCCGGCTTATCCTCTATCACAATAGCCTCGCTGACAGCTTCCGTAAAAAGCCCATGGCCTGAAAAAGGGAAAACCTGTTTTTGTTCAAACACAAGCTCACCTGTGAAGATCCACCCGTCGCTCTGCCCGCGTTCAAACGTAACTGAACTGACCCGGCTCTCCAAAGGCAAGCCCTCCATAAACTGACGGGACACATCAAAAAAATCAACGCGCGGCCATTGCCTGAGGCGCGCCTGATAGGTCACGATCGACACCTCTTTCAAGGCCGGCACACCACCGGCTCTTTGATCAGTAGCCTCCTGTGCCGCCGTGTCAACCGCCTGTTCAGACATGACCGCGCTCCAGCCATACCCGATACCGGCCAAGGCCATCAGCAACGCCATCGCCCCTGCACCCAACAAGCCCCGCCGGTCTGCCTGCCGCTGCCTTGCGGCCGCATCTTCCGGTGCCATCAAATGCACCGCGAACCTGACCGTACCCAACACCTCAAAAGCCGGGAATAATGTTTCAAAGAAAACTACATTTTCTTTATCTTCCGCGCTCAACACCTCGATCACGGCGGCGTCATTGCCCAGCAAGCAGCAGGCCGCCGTCGGCAGCCCTTCGATCAAATTCTTGCGGGAACGCCGCACTTCCTCGGCGATCCGCTCCGCGTTCTGTGGCAGGAGCACCCGTGTTTCCACGGCCTCACGCGTGTTATAGGCCGTGAGCAAATACCTGTCGCCGATGTTGTCAATCACGATCATGGGCTGTTCGGCCGGGACCAAATTCTGCCCCCAAAGATAAGCCCGCAACGCCAGGCTGTACGGCACAAATGTCCTGATCCCGCCGCGCGGGAAAGCCCGGCTGATACGCCGGATCATGGCCGGCTGATCCTCCGTCGACAGCACCAGCAGGACATGCGCCTCCTTATCTGCAACATGCGCAGAAGCCATAAAATCATCAACCGTCATGCAGGTCGGGTCATCCCCGCAGGCAAAGTAAACATTCCCGTTCTGAAAAAGATAGCGTCCCATATTTAACCTTGGTGCGGGGTCATGAAAATGACCAGTTCTGTCCGCCGGTTTCGGCGAACCTCATAGGAAAACAATCTGCCCAATACAGGCAGGCGGCACAGGAAAGGCACCCCCTGCTGTTCCTTCCGCTTGTCGCGCGTGATAAGCCCGCCGATGGCTACCGTCTGCCCGTCTTTCACCCGCACCTGCGTGGTCATGGTCTTGATGGACGTGTCGGGCGCCTCCAGCCGGCTCCCGCCGCCGAGCGTGATCGTGCGGATATCATCAATGCTGGTCACGACCGGCGTCACCCCCAGGAACACATCCTCGCCGGCAATACTGCCGACGATCTGGAGCGTCACGCCGCCATGGACTTCATTCAAGGCCGCCGACGTGATCGTACCCCCGTTCTGTGTGGTTTCCACGTTACTGCTCTCCACATACGATCGGGTTTCCCCGACCTGAATACTGGCCACCGCGTTATTGAGCATCATGAGGCGCGGCTGAGACACCACCTCGATCTGCCCGAATGATTCCAGCGCTTTTAAGACGGCCTTGATCCCCGATGCGGTATCACCCGCCCCGCTTCGGCCGGCGCTGGCCGCCAGGGTCATCACATTGCCGGTGGCCATATTCCCGGAGGCAAAGTTCGTCGACGCCCGCAGGCCTTTTAAACTGCCCCCGGCCATCAGGGCACCCCAATCGATCCCCAGCTTATGCTCCCTGGAAAGTTCCACCTCGACGACCTTGACATCCACCATGATCTGACGCGCCGCCCGGGCATTGATATCCTTGAGAAAAGTTTCCAGCGTTTCCAGCCGTCGCGGCGTATCCGTGACCACGATCACACCGGCCGCCTTGTTAACCGAAACAAGCCCGTCCTTGGAAACAAGATTCCTCACACCCGCTTCAACATCACTCCAGTAGGAAAGTGCCTCGGCCTTGTTGTGGATAACAACCCTGGCTCCCACGCGCACATGACTGCGCCCGGCGGTGCCCGCCCCTGCATTACCTTCCTCGCCGGCACTTGAACTTTCATTGGTCGTGGCTGTATCAAAAGCCTGCGCCACCGGTGGTAGGTCGATGCGGAAAGACTGCGTATCACGGGCCAGGATAACAAGCTCTCCCCCGTTGACCTTATACCCGTATTCGAGCGGAACCAGGATGGCCCTTAACGCGCGCGCCAGCGGGGCTTGGCTAATATTCAGCGTCAATTCAGTGTCCACGACACCCGGCCCCAGGACAACCTGCTTTCCGGCGGCTTCGGCGATGATCTTCAAAGCTTCAAACAGTTTCACCTGCCCTGCCAGCGTGATCAGCCGCGGTGCTCCGCCTTTAAACACCACGGTGCCGGTGCCCGTTGCAACAGCCTGCACAGGCATGACCAGCGGCTGAGCCGGTGCCCTCACCCAGGCCCCAGGCCTTAGGATCACCAGCTCATCACGGGCAGGATAATAAACACCGTCAGTGATCCCCGCCGGGACCCGCACCTCTGAAACCAGAGGCTCCACCCACTGGTCGCTGGCTTGCGTCGCTGCCGCCCAGCCGCCTGACAGGCACCACAACCATAACCCTGCCCACACAATATTGGTCCGCATGATCATGCCCTCTCCTTGATGTTCTTCCGCATCCTTCAGCGCACACCGCCGGGATATTTTGCCGCACAAACCCTGAGGGCTTCCAATAGGTCACCCCCGGCCTTTTCCTTTTCCGCATCTAATAGCGCATTGTCGCGCGGCTCTGACGTGGCCGCCCAATAAAGCAGAGGGTCAGGCACCAGCCGGATAACCCCTGTCGAAGAAGGCGTCATCACCAAAGCCTCGGCATACCGCCCTTTGACCGTGCGGACCGACCGCAGCAAACCTGCCGCCTCGTCGGCGAGAGACAATTCTCTTTTTAAATGTTCGATCAGCGCAACTTCCTGCTTCAAAAAGATCTTGTTGGCTGTATTGGCCAGGATCGCCAGCCCGCTCTTTTGTTGCAGGAAGTCAGCAACCTCCTGGGTAACCGCCACTGCCGCACAGCGGTATTTGCGGAATGTCTTGAAGGCATTGGCAATAAAATCACCGGTGCTGGCGAGCTTTAATAACTGCCACGCTTCATCGATCAGCATGAACTTCCTCTTGCCGCGGATGCGCGGATCACCCACAAACTGCGTCACAAAGAACATGATATTAAGGAGCACCACCAGCTGAAGGTCCGGGTAAGCACTCAGATTCGCCAGTTCAAACACCGTGAAACGGCTGTTCACTGTAAACTGATTCTGCCCGTCGAAGAATTTCCCGTACGGCCCTTTCCGGGTGAACGGTGCCAGCCTGAGCGCCAAACGAGGCCCCATTGCACTCACATCCTCGAGCGTCGCGTTGTTCAACACGCCGGCGACATCGGTCAATGTCACCTCACGGCCTTTCACCGTCCTGTACGCTTCAAGCACTGCCTGCTGGAGAAAGCCTTTCTCCTCGCGCGTCAGGCGGTCGCGTTCATCGCCGCCCGAAGCCATGAAACCCAGCACTTCGACAAGGAAAGCCAGATTTTCGCTGTCAGGAGCACACAGGAACGGATTGATCGTCAGCGGCGCCCGCAGGTCAAAATCAAGGTACTGCCCGCCGAGGATGGCGCAGGTCTTGCGGTAAGAATGCCCTTTGTCGAGCACAAAGAAATGCGCGCCCAAACGGTAATTCTGATAAATAAAATCATTGATCAGGAATGACTTCCCGGCCCCCGAAGCCCCGATCACCAGCCCGTGAGGATTTGTTTCCGAATCAAAAAGATCCAGCCATACCGGCTCGCCCCGGCGGTTCATGTAAAGCCCCGCCGGTGTGGCTGTACCGCGGCAGGCGCCGTAAAAGGGCAGCATATCCGCGAAATTATCTGAGAGAATGCGGCGTTCCCGGCGCACAAAACACTCGTTGCGGTGGTCGAAATTTAGCGGCAGGCATGTCAGGTAGATCGACGGAGCAATGATCTCTTCTTTCAAGCCTTCGGCCCCCATCCGGTGCAGAGCGGCCAGCAGTGTGTCGCACACCCCTTCAAGGGCAGGCAAAGCCTCGCCCCACACCACGAGATGCCAGCGCGCCTGCACGATCACCTTGCCGCTCTTAAAGGTCTGCGTGATAAGCCCGCTCAGTTCCTCTTTCTTTTGCACCGCCTCCTCGCTCACATCACCCATCGACGACGTCCGCTGCATAAACGCCAGGGCCTTCTGAAATTTGAGCCGCGACAGGGCCGACTGCTGATCGGGCACCGTGAAATTGACAACGACCATCATGTCCCTGTGACTGTCACATAAGCCTTCGCGGGTTGATAACATCCCCGCCCATGTCGCCGGCGGTAATTCCTTCAGGCTCAACACCCGGGTGTGATAACCGTCAAAGATAAAGCCGTTGCCATGCACGTCCGGTGCCCCGTACAAAACCTGTTCTCTCAAAAAGTCTTGTCCCAGCCGTGGCGGCGGAATTCTGAGCGCACGGCGAGGGTTCAACAGCCGGTAAACAAGCGCACACAAACCCGCTCCGTCGATTTCAACCCACGGGATCCGCATGGCCTGCAGTTGGCTTTCGATGACGGCACAAAATCGAAGAAAATCACCGCGCACTTTGTCTTGCGTCCGGGCATCGTGCGCCGCGCCTTGAGACACCGGAAAAGACCGTACAGTCAAAAACAGCCGCATCCGCCTGGGGAACAGTTCTTCCCCGGCCTGCCGGAAAAACCCTTCCCGGCTGTCTTCCATATGCTGCACTTTCCCGTCGATGATCATCGCTGTGGCCTTATCCGCTCCGGCCGGCGTCATGGCCTGGTACGGACCGGTCAGCGGCGTAATATCGCTGTCCGATACGAGGATGGCCTGCGCGCTGATCCCCGGTAACATACGCCCGACAAGCCCCCCGAGCATATGCACAAATTCATCCAGCTGTGCCGCCCCTACAGCCTCGGATTCATAAAGGGATAGTTCCCACACGCGCCCGATACTGCCGTCCACATGAAGAAATATCCCGCCAGCGTATTCCGCGTACGGCAAATGATCAACGAGCGATTTCCCTTCATCGAACAAAGCCTGTATCCCTGACACGGTCAACATCACGGCTCCTTTACCGGTAAGACCGGAACGATCGCTCGTCCGTCGGTGCTTTCCCCCGCAGGCCGCTCGATATACCAGTGCGGCTCATCGACCATGAGAAACGTCCAATGCCCGGCGACCATGGCGTCGCGGCCGTGGCCGCTCACATGCGCCGGGATCCATACTTTCCGGATGCGCGGGGGTTCATAGATCGGCCAATACGGTCGCACCACGCCAGCCTCAGGCAAAAGCTCCACCCTGCCCGTAGCACCACCCTCGGCAGTGCCGCACGAATGGTGATAGATCTGTGCCAGCGTACGCGGCGCCTCCCCTTGCGCCGGGACTGCCTGACGGCCCGCGCAACCGCTAATCAGCGTAACGCACAGGCATAACAGCACTCTTCTTGAGCCCATAAACCGCCGTCCCTTCGAGTACAATGAAATAAACGCCGACCCCGGCCTCAACCTTGACCGCCGGGACAATATTCCCCAGCTGATCCTCGTAATACTTGGACATTTGCGCCGCGCTCTGCGCCAACCCCTGAAACCCGGCATTCTTTGTGCGGCTCCCGGTCACATTCCTTGTCATATGCCCGTTATCGCCCATGACCGTTGTTGTCTGGGCGTCGGCCATGGCCTGCGCAGCCCCGCCGGTAAATCCGGTCATGAACGACATCGCCAACTGCCGGCCGGCGTTATAAACGACCTCGCCTTTCAAGCCCAACTGGCCGGAAACATCTGTCAGATACCCGATATTCCCTTTGTGCTCAAAAGTCTCACCTTGCGGGAACACCGCCGACACCGTCGTGATCTGGACAAGCGCCCGTTCGCTCACAAGATCCCCCGACGCCTTGCCTGCCGCCAGGGCACCTTCGAGCGGTATGCGCGACCCGTTGGGGCCATAAAAAGCTTCCTTAAGGCGGATCAAGACCGGCAAGGGATTGGCATTGCCTGACGGCGCATAAACCCCCGTCAGCAATGTCCCGCTCACAAAACTGCCGGCGGGCAAATACACCCGGTCTCTGTCGTTCTCGCGCGCAACAGGGGCCGCGATATTGATCACATCCATCTGATACCGCCGCATATCCGGCTGTTGCACCATAGCCCCGGCGGGGGATGACACCTCCGCCTTGTTGCTCACCGCCTCGGCCATGCGCCCGGCAAGGCTCGCGAAACTCTCGGACAACCGCCCCTGGCCCTTGGACAGCTCACTCACTTTCCCGGCAAGATCGTCGATCCGCCCCTGCAAAAGCTGATCTTTCTCTGCGGCAGAAAAATATTGCGCCTCAAGCCGCTGCACATACGCCTTCTTGTCAATGTCCTCCCCCAGGAAATACCCGCCCTCGTCCTTCTTCACCTCTTGCGGCGACGCCAATGGCTTCACCGGGCCATCGCCGGGCACTGGTTCTTTGGGCAGAAACAGCCAGCACGCCGCGATCAGCAAGCCTCCGGCCGCGCACAGTGCCGTCAAGCGCCCGCGCGTGTCCAGTGCCTGAAATTTTTCCTGCCACGACCGGATCAACGCCTGAATATTATTCATCGCCGGACCACCATATAAATCCGCCCTTTCATCCGCGGGCCAAGCGTATCTTCCTCTGCCGCCACCGCCAGCAGGCCGGGATACGTTATCCGCTGCAACGGCAGTATGACCGGCGCATCCGTCACATTCTCAGCGGCGAGCACATACCCGGCGACCATGGGCCATTCATCGCTCCATAAAAGAACCAGCCTGAGCTGGGCATCCTCAAAAACCACCTGCCCGCCGTTGTGCCGCACAACCCCCTCCGGCTGACGCTCCTGCATCAAGGCCCGCATGGCCGCCATGACCGGATCCGTTCCCGCCGCTGGCCCTGCCGGCACGCGGCAATCCGCGATCGTCACCTTGTCATCGACCCCCTCACCAAAAACATACCTGACCCGGTGCGAACGCCCATTGCTATCGAGGATGGTGATGCCCGCCGGCGCGGCTGTAAGCGGCGTCAGAAAAAGATGCCCCGCCGCGTGCTCCACCTTCACCGTTGCCGGATCACCCCAGCGCACAAGATCGGATATCCCATCCTCCATATAAATATCGACCATCTTGCCGACCTCCACCCGCACCGCTGTATCAGCCCCGGCGCAGATACGTTTTTCCGCCGCCGCGCCGCCCACCCCGCCGAGCAGGATCAGCCCTGCCACCAGACAATGCTCAACTCGGATCATGGCTGGCCTTCTCTTTCCTGACATCCTCGACCGCAAGCCCGTAAGGATTGCGCGTCGTTGGCGTGATCCGCCGGACAGCCACCGTGAAACGCACGGCTTCACCTGACATTTCTTCCTTGCCCATGTAGATCCGGCGCTCGCCCTCAAAAACAACCGTAAAACCCACCGCTTGCGCCTCACACTGCGGCACGCCTTTCAGCGTGAATACCGACGACAATCTGTCGCGGGCGATCTTTTCAAGCTCGGCCTTCAACCCCGCCTGGATCCTGGCCGTGAACCCGGGCATGACCAGGGTGAGCGCCCGCTGATAAACGCTTTCGGCGGTGTCGGGGGTATAATTCATCCAGTCCAGGATCCAGGCCGCCGTGAAACTGCTCACCGACGGCAAAGGCACCTGTCCCGGGTAGGATAGTCCCGCCGCGGGCATGGCCGGAATATAATGAATAGGCTTGGGGCGCAGGGCTGTCATCACCAGGGCCGCCGCCAGCACCACACTGACCAACCCCAAAACAAAAACAGCCCCTGCCAGCACCGCGCGCTGTTGTTCCGCCTGGGCGTAGCGTTCAAAATACAGGGAACTTTTGGATCTCACCGCCTTCTCCTGACTCATGCCGCCTCCTTAAGGAATGCCCCGTAACGTTCTCCGTGCGCAGGTACCGGCGGCAAAAGTCCAGGCAGTGGTACGCCTGCCCGGTACAAGGCATGCGCCACATACCCTTCTGGCTTGCCCCGCTTGAAGGCGACGAGCGCCGGCCAGACCGCAAAGATCAGGATCAACGGGATCGCCGGAGAGATCAGGATCGCCGGCACCCCGAACAAGAGCATCAGCACCGCGATATCCTCCCCTTCGAGCCCGAGGATCAGCAAAGGCTTGTCAATGGTCTTGGGGCAATGCCGCATCTGTCACCGCCCGAACACGTTTAAGATCTGCGGTAAAAAAACCAGGGCCAGCAAGGCGATCACACACCCCACCGCCGTGCCATAATCCCGGTTGATGATCTTCCATATACCGACGAGAAGCAGTACCAGCGCGATGATCTTGGCCACCGGCCCGGTCATGACCGTCACGATGAATTTCGACAGGTTGTCAAACTGTTGCTTTGTTTCATCTTCGATCCCGGATGCCTGGGCCCATGCCCGGGTGACCACCCCCATCACAACCACCGCCCCCGCACTCACGCGTAACAAGATCCGCTCCCCGACTTTGATATACCTCATGCCTGCCCCCTTGTTGAATGGCATCTGTTGAGAACCAAAAGAAATACCCCCAGCCCTGCCAGCGGCAACACCAAGACCGCGGTCGCCGTTATCACATTCACCACCGGCGACAACCACAGCGCCGTACTCCCCGGCATCGCCGGCAACAGGAACAATACCCCCGCCGCCTTGGCCGCCAAGACCCACAAGACTGTCCAGCCTTTCACCGCCAGCAACAACCCCAGCCATAACGCCAGTGCCCCCGCCGCACGGCATAAGAGTGCCGCCACCATAACCACAGGCAAGGCCACCCATAAACACAGCAGGCACAATCCTTGCGCCGCAGGATAAAACCGCACGATCACCCAGGCAAAGGCATCGAGCACGCCCGGTGCCCCCGCTTCAACCGCGACCTGCTGGGGTGCCCCATAAGCAAAGCGCGTATACGCTTGCGGTCTCAACCGCATTTCCTGTTCGAGCAAGGCCTGCACCACCGCATCCTTGTCGATCACCGCGCCGTAAAACCGCTCGAACATCCGGTCAAAGATCTTTTCCTGGTTCACACAACCATACAACGCATCACGTAACACGCCCCAGCGTGCCCGGGCGTCTTCCTTATACACAGCCACCACCCGCTTATCCCCCGGCCACAGGCCCACGGTCTCAACATCCAATCCGCGCACGGCTTTCCAGTAATCCTGCTGATAGAACCTGGCCGCGGCATCGCTCAACGCACGATCCGTGATCCCCCGCCCGATGATCGCGCGCGTGATCAGCGACACCTTGACCGCCAGGAACGGACTCGCCAGATACCCCCGCGCACCGCCGCCCTTCCCCATCCGGTCAACGACCGCCGCCACGCCCGTGACCAGCGCGTCAACGCCCCGGCTGACCGCAAAGAAAACCGGATTAACCACCACCGCGTCATATCCACCCTTCTTTATCAGTTCCGCCGCGCTCAAGCCCTGATACCCGTTGCGTTCCATGGCTGACACAGGCGCCACGACCGTTGCCCGCGGCTGAACCCCCAGGAACCACACCCCAAAGAAGGCAACCACAAACACCATAACCCCCTTAAAATTTCCCCTCTCTAACCCCCTGGCAAGCCCGAGGATAAAACCCAGCGCAAAAATAACTTTCCCGCCGAGCGTCTCTACAAAAATAAACCGCATCAACGCCTGCGCCTCGTGCAAGCCCATCATTTCAAATGCCGCATCGACCGGTGTGATCCCCAAGATCATAACCCCTCTCTCCACGTGTACGCCCATCAACCAGAGATTTGATTTATAATCAAAATATAAACCATCGTTGCACGAAAAGCAAGTTTTATTTTGATATTACATCAAAACAAACCCCAAGGAAAAACCCCGCTCGTCGGGGATAATAAAAAAGTATATGTTTAAAAAGCCCGCGCGATGACCCGCACGGGCTTTCAAGTACGTCCAATACCGCTACGCGCTTACGGCGTTATCAGGCCCTGCAACAGGCTGGCGCCGACAGGCTGTATGCTCAGGATCTCGGGCACAAGGCCGTCGATCCGTATATTCTCCAGATTCTGCTGGCTCACCGGCAAAACCACCCCGGCCCCATCACGCTTGATCTGCATGTCAAGGTTCGACTGCGCAAAGTCGATACCACCTTTTAAATCTTGACTATTATCATGGTTAGTCGTGAATTTGTTATGTTTATCCTGCTCAATAAGTTGTTTCGCTGTGTTACCTTTCAACATTCCCTCAATATAGGGCCTGACACGAAAATATTCATTCGAGTCTTTTTCAAAAATGGCCTTAAGTGCCACACCCACACGATAATTCAGACTATCTATCTGAACTGTTGGAAAATGATCCAAGAATGGCGTCATGCTGATAACATGCAACGCCATGGCGCGTCCATTCCCACGCTTAAAATCCTCTTCCATTGCTGTATTAAAACGAGCAAATATCCCATTTAAATAATTTTCAGTTATCGCGCTCGCCTGATCGACCTTAAAAGAAATAACAACAGGATTCATTTGAAAGTCTGGATTGCCTATAACTTCTAAACTCTTAACATCCCAATTCATGGCATCAGCAAATATTTTCGTATAGTTTCTTACGTCGCCATTATCGACAAATGGCATCGATACCGTAATAACCTGTCGATCATTTGATGTTATTTTTATCCTTTTATAGATCGTTGCATTGATATTGTTAATATTCCTTTCATTTTCTAAGCTATGCTTTAGAATATAGATCGTTGCATTGATATTGTTAATATTCCTTTCATTTTCTAAGCTATGCTTTAGAATAAAAGCATGCAAAATGATGGGCGAAAGTTATCCAGAGAAGTTCAGGAATCCTATCGACTCCGAGCAGTAACGCTCAGA